>PBVO01000133.1 GCA_002729015.1 Candidatus Poribacteria bacterium | reverse complement strand
AAATGAAATGCCTGAGTAACCAGATCCCAACGTTTCAACCCATTTAGCTTGAAGCACAGGTTTATTCATTTTGTTGAAAATATTAATTTCAGAAGAAATACCATCTCGATTGGGTCCCATGAACTGAGGCCAATCCGATGAGTTAGAATAGACAACATTAAGTATGCAAAAGCAAAAAAAGAAAACTGCTGGCAAATTATTCACAACTGAAAACTCCTAACTCAATAATAAACTAACTTTTGAGTGCACAAGAATAAAACAGAAGACAAATAGAAAAGTACCGACTGTACAACACTAAGATAGATCTCGACTAGTCAATCGGTGATATACGAAAGATCCTACCAGTCGGCCCAAGATTAAAGAACTAGCAACCCATCCAATATACCTACGTAGTAATAAATACAACTGCTGGAGATTAATCCAAATTGGTTTAGGGATACTCATCTTGCTAATAAATAGGATTAATACAATCCAATCCCGTCTTCAAAATAGTTTACAAGAATGAAACAATTTGGTCAATAAGGAATAGATTAAAGTAATAAATTCAGGAAGAGAAGGGGAAAAAAGGGGTACCAACTAGTGCTGATACCCGCCTGATTACCCTGTACACGAGTTATCTTTTACGCCGGTTTGATTACAAGCATTAACAATATGAAGATTGGGTTTTTGTGCTAATATAGGTTCTGGGCAATAAGTCCCATCTACTTGCTATTTGGCATAGGTATAGATACGATCTTCCGAAGTTTTCGCCAAAAGAAGGAAGGTAATCGAGATTAGTTTGTTTTTTATCTCACTAATTCTGACCAACGATTCTATATTTCTTACGATATAGCTTAACATTACCGATCATGATGAGCTAATTTATTACGGAATTCGACTAGATTCATTAACATATCAATCTAGTAATGGAATCTAGACAACCAAATTATGGACAATTAACGATTATAATGTTAACCAAATAGCGAGTAATAAGTTCGAGTCTTATTTCTGATTCCACGTCTTATTTGTATTTTGGGGTAGGCTGATCATAATTCATTTGACCAAAAACATTCTCAAAATCAAAACAACGGCTAATCACTTTTATTGTCTAGGCGAAATGACGATTTTAATGTTCGTCCAACGATTTTCCGGTCCTAATATTCTTACCTAATTTTTTAGCATTGATTATCAAGAGTTTGAATGTGTGGAGAGTTATCTGTCTTTTAATGGGTCTATTACTGATAATGACGATTGTTAGGCAGGAAAACCCCTGGACTTTAAAAGATATCAGTTCTGAGCTATCAAGTCCGGTGAAATTTACAACAATCGAAATTTTTCTATTGGGTGAACAAATCAATTTTTCATTCATGAGTCTAATTTGGCTTGCCAGTTTTCTACTAATCTTTTTGATGACATATAATGTGAGTAATCGGTGGATACTTTCGCTTTTAATATGTGCATTTTCAATTTTTTTAATGATAAATAAATGGTTTTCTATCTTAGCTTTCTTATTTGGTCTTTTATCTTGGGTAGTCTTGCAAGCTTGGCGAGGTGTCTATAAATTTGCAAGAATCCATCGTTTCGTATTTCGGTTATTTGCTTGCTCAATTTTTCTGATTACATTGATACCCACACCAAGAAGCTGGCAGATCGTTTTGTCTTTTGTCTTTGGTTTCTTCGCAATTTTTTCGATTTTATTTGCTATTCAACCTGTCTTACACTTCTTTGAGCCGATGATAAATTGGTTAGAACGAATATTATTCAATACTCAAACTTGGTTTTTTCTATGCATGATCGGTATTTTCGTATTTTTGAGTTACAATTTGGGAGCCTATTTCCTATTCGACCATCTGCCCCACGTCACGGATAGTATTGTTCAAATTTTTCATGGCAAAATTTTTGCCCTTGGGCGTTTGGTGGCACCAGTTCCACCTTTACGAGATTTCTTTGACTTTAATCCACTAATGATTTGGCGTACCGATAGATGGTATTCGGTGTTTCCTCCAGGACACTCTTTATTAATGATGTTGGGAGTTTTGATTAATTCTCCATGGATAATCAATCCTTCCTTAGGTACATTCTCTGTAATCTTGATCTATTTTCTGGGTGTCGAGATCTATGATCAACGTACAGGTCGTTTAGCTTCATTGTTTGGAGCTTTTTCCCCATTTCTATTTGTTATGTCATCGGGGTTTATGAATCATGGTAGTGGTCTATTCTATACAACGATATTTTTGTTGTTTTTTGCAAGAACAGTAAAATACCAAAGACTGTGGGCTGCAGTTTTTTCAGGGGTTAGTTTAGGTTTACTGATTAATGTTCGACCATATACTGCTTTGGCAATAGCGTTACCGTTCATTGTCTATTCTGTGATACTTCTAGTTGGTAATTTTCGACGTTATTTTTTACAGTTGTTATTACTAGCAACGACAACGTTATTTTTTATTGGGTTACTTTTTACTTACAACAATCTAACCAATGGCTCACCTACTTTGTTTGGTTACGTTGCCCAATTTGGTAAATCTCACAATCCAGGTTTTAACCCGAAAACCGATGGAAAGACCGCTCACACACCCAAAAAAGGATTACGGACTACGTTGAAAGATCTGAATTTTTTAAACTTACGTTTAGCTGGTTGGCCAATCCCACCTCTACTTTTTGTCTGTTTGCTTTTTTGTTCTGGTTATCAGAATTACTGGGATTATCTATTAATCTCACTATTTTTCTCCTTAGTTCTGGCACATTTTTTCTACTGGTATGATGTTGGAGATAGTTTGAGTCCTAGATTTTTATATGAATCTTGTTCCGCCTTGTTAATTTTGGTGGCCCGAGGAGTAATATGCTTGCCATACTTATTACCAAAATCACTAAAAATGGAGTCAGTTAAACGGCAGCTCAAACTAAGTACATCTATAACCTTATTGTTATGTGTAGTCTTTATGGTTACTTGCCGAATTTCAACAATAATAACTTATTATGCCTCTGATCATTTTTACCCACACATACAACCGACTTTACTAAAAACAATCAAAAGGTATAGGCTTCAGGATGCCATAGTTTTCGTGGAACCTTATTTCTACCGCAGTGTTTTCTCTGCTAATGAACCACTCCTAGATGGACATGTAATCTATGCTCAAGACCAACAGTTATCGGCACAAAAGTTATCAGAATGGGAGACCCACTTTCCTAATAGGACTTTTTTTCGGTTGAGAGGTGAAACACTAGAGGTAATTAAAGAAAAGGTAATTGAAGTAAAATAAAATACTAAAATCACTTTTATGCTACCAATTGTAGTGAAAAATGTCTAATAATGAATATTACTAGACGTTTTTGAATTAAATTATGAAACGATTAACCTGGGCCTATATAATTGTTTCTTGATGTTGCTTGGCCAAGTGATTAGTCGAGGGAAAATCCATCTACTGGGCTAAAGTTATTCTGTAATCTGGGTAAGATTCAGCAGTAACCAAGCACTTATACTAGGCATAGCCTGCGTGCTTCTTGGCTTTCCTATTAATTGAAAACATTGAATCTTAGTCTTTCTGCTCCGAAGGGTAGGTCAAATTCCACTGTTGTCGAATTTGATCAAGGCTTTCCATAATACTTAATGTCTCTTGTTGGGGCATGATTTGGCTCTCAATTTGTCCCGATCGAAAGCAGTTCATTGCTTCGATCGCCTCATAATTATATCCATTTCCCTCAAAAGGTATGTCATGTACTTCACCTTTGACCGTTAGACGAGTGGGAATCCACCATGGAGACTCAATTTTGATTTGGCCTTCGGTTCCCATTAGTATTGCCTCCTGTGGAGTATTAGTTCGAATAGCCGTATTCAAAATGGATATTTGACCTTGATTGTGAAGAAGAAGTATTCCAGCCTGTTCATCTACACCCGTTTGCCCCATATCTGCTAGTGTAGCAATTTGACTGGGTTGTCCAAATACCATTGAAGATAAGGAAACAGTATATACTCACACGTCCAGTAGTGCACCACCACCTAGTTCTAAATTGAATAATCTACTTTCCGGATTCATCCCAGATCGGAAACCAAAGTCAGCTGTTAGCATTCTGACTTCGCCGATCACCCCTTTGGCCAGTAACTGTCGTAACTGAACCATAGCCGGCATGAAACGAGTCCACATAGCTTCCATCAAAAATGTATTTTGTTTTCTTGCTGTTTTGATCATCAATTTTGCTTCTCGATGGTTGAGAGCGAACGGTTTTTCACATAAAACTCCTTTCCGATTTTCTAGGCATAAGATTGTATTTTCACAATGAAAAGGATGTGGTGTAGCAACATAAACCAGATCAACCTTTGGGTCTGTAGCCAGACCTTGGTAACTGGCGTAACGTCTTGGTATCTGAAACTGATCGGCGAATACGTCTGCTTTTTCTTTGGTTCTTGATCCCACTGCCACCAAATCGGCTTCTGTGGTGTCGGATAGCCCTTGAGCAAACTTTTTGGCGATAGAACCTGTACCTAAAATTCCCCAACGAATTATTTTCGGCATATTATTCCCCTGCTATTAGGCAAGGACAAGATTGTATCTTTACAATTTATAATTAGCAACTGCAGACAAGATTTTTAGGTTTCCAGTTACTAGATTTTTTCGCGCAAGAAAGTAAAAACTATAATGGTCAGGATTCTAAAATAACACTAAATGTGATTGGACGTTGATTTTCTAATCGATTTCTTTTTACTTTCTTGACAGACTGATCTTCAAAAAAACTTACTTGACAAAAAATACAGATAGACTAAATAAACGGATCATGATACCCTCACTAGAACCGTGGTTATCACGGAAAAATAGTATACGATAAGGTTTATTATCAGGTGTATTACTAAGTCTCTCACTTTGTACAAATGAAGAGAGTTTTTGTACAGGATTTAACCGATTGATTTGTTGGTGGGGTAAAAAAGTAAAAAGACGCTTATTAATGGCCCTAGCCTCTACTGTATTTTGTCAACATTCAATTCTACAAAATCAAAACAAAACTACAAATGAAGGTAAGAGCTCTATTCATTTAATAATGGAATTTTACAAAGTGTAAGACAAACCGAATCATGATATAGATGTAGAATGTTACGCTGAACAATAATAAATAATCACTTTAGAATACTACGAACAACAAATTTTTCGTAATTTTTGCAATGATAAAAGGGGATTCCATTTAATGACTCAATCAATCAAACTACCGCTCAATAAGAAAGTTAATCTAGCCAATTTCGACCCAAACTATACCGGCAAATATAAAAGTAAGAAAGAAATGAGAAAGCGATTACTTAAGACTCAAGCTGAGATTATCGAGCTCCAAGAACTACTTTATGCCGAAAGCAAACATGCATTACTCATCGTTTTACAGGCAATGGACGCTGGTGGTAAAGATGGAACCATTAAACACGTAATGGGAGCCATAAACCCACAAGGATGCGATGTGGTTAGCTTTAAAGTTCCGTCTGACGAAGAAGCATCTCACGATTTTTTGTGGAGAGCCCATAAAGCAGCTCCTAGCCGAGGTAAAATCGTTATTTTTAATCGTTCTCATTACGAGGATGTACTGGTCACACGCGTTCACAATTTTGTGTCAGAGTCAACATGGAAAAAACGGTACGATCAAATTAACAATTTTGAGAAAATATTAGCCCAAAACCAGATTACCGTCCTTAAATTTTTTCTCTATATTTCCAAGGATGAACAGAAAGCTCGGTTCCGAGAACGTATAGAAAATCCAGACAAGCATTGGAAATTTTCACCAGCTGACTTGAGAGAAAGGGCTCATTGGGATGACTACATGGAAGCTTTTGAAGATGTCTTCAACCGATGTAACACCAAATGGGGGCGATGGCATATTGTTCCAGCCAATGACAAAAGGTATCGAGATCTAGTAGTGGCAGAAACCATTGCAAAAGCTTTGAGAGGATTAAACATGAAATACCCAGAGCCGTCGGTCGACATCGAAAATATCAGTATTGATGACATTGTCTAATATAAGCTTAGAACATTTACTGATTATTCAACTCTTGAGTATTAGAGCGGTAGAGGTGCAGATGTGAGAATAGAAGATAGGTGGCGGAAAACCAGTGTGGCATGGCTATTTTCATTTGTTTCACTGATTGTCATTGGTCCTTTTTTAGTTGTATCCGCCGATGGTGCCGCTAAAGCTGGTGGCGTGATTGACTGGTTTAACATGATAATCGGACTGTTGGGTGGGTTGGCACTATTTCTATTTGGAATGGAGCAAATGTCGTCGGCAATCAAAGCTGTGGCAGGTGATCAAATGAAGAACCTACTAGCAAAACTAACAACCAACCGCTTAGCAGGAGCTGCAACAGGTGCTGGGGTTACAGCCGTTATTCAATCGTCATCGGTTACAACTGTGCTGGTGGTAGGTTTTATTACTGCAGAAGTAATGACTCTCTCTCAAGCGGTAGGCGTTATTTTTGGATCTAACGTGGGCACAACCATCACCGCTCAAATTGTGGCTTTCAAAGTTACCAAGTATGCTTTATTGATGATTGCTATTGGCTTTGCAGCATTGTTTATTTCTAAGGACGAGAAGGTTCAACATTATGGTGAAATTTTGATGGGACTGGGTCTAGTCTTTTTCGGCATGAGTGTTATGAGTGGAGCAATGAAACCACTTCGCAGTTACGAACCCTTTTTGAACTTAATGAAAAATATGGGTGGTAACCCGATTCTGGGAATTCTCATCTCTGCTATTTTTACGGCTTTGGTGCAATCATCATCAGCTACTACGGGCATCGTAATTGTAATGGCCAGCGAAAATTTAATCAGCCTTCCAGCGGGAATCGCTCTGATTTTTGGTTCTAATGTTGGCACTTGTGTTACTGCTCTACTTGCATCTTTAGGCAAACCAATTGAAGCGATCCGTGCTGGTCTCGCTCACATCTTATTTAATATGATTGGCGTTTTACTCTGGTTGGGTTTGATCCCGTTTTTAGCCAAAGGTGTAGAAAGAATAGCGACTGATATTCCACGCCAGATTGCCAATGCTCACACTATTTTCAATCTGGTTAACACGATTATCTTTTTACCATTTTCTGAACTCATGGTACGTCTCATCATTTGGTTAATCCCAGATAAGTCGAATTCTCTGACCGAATCGGAGGAAGATATTTTATTCTCAGGTTATCCTGATTCAGAGCTCATTGCTATGCCGTCTGTTGCTTTGGAGCAGATACGGTATGAAATGAAAAAAATGGCTGAGACTATCAAAGACATGCTAAATATAATTGGGCCAACTATAGTCAATGCAGATGCAGATACGATTAATTCAGTTGATTCAAATCTTAGTGCAATACGTCAGTACCATTTGAAAATTGAACGATATAAAAGTCAGATTGACCAGCTTTTACTGCAAATTTTGCGGACTAACCTGACTTCGGAACAATCTGAACTAGTCGTTCGACAGCTCAACATTCTCGATCGATTAGAACATATAAGTCAAATCATTAATAGTAATCTTGTTACTTTGGCAGAGAAAAAATCTAAAATGGGTTTGTCTTTTTCAGAACAAGGACAAACTGAGTTGAACGATTATCACCAACATATAGTCGAGTTTTACAATTTCACTATTAAAGCATTTTCAGCTCAGGATCAGGTAGCTGCGCAAGCAGTGATTGATGAAAAGCCAAATCTGGTAGACTTAGAGAACGTCTACCGTAACACTCACTATGATCGACTTCGTCGAAATATTCCTGAGTCTGAAACCACGAGCCAACTGCACTTAGATTTGATCGATTATCTTCATAGGATCAATTCTCAGTCAGCAGCGATTGCTGCTCAAATTATCTCTAATTAACTATTTCCGATCACTGGTCAAAGACTTTCATTCTACAGGAAATAGACTTGATCTATTCTTGCCAATTNANNTNAATTNGCAAGAATAGATCAAGTCTATGAGCCTAAGATNAAGGTAGAAACTAGTCTGTNAAGTCAAAATNATTACTAAGTACCAAATATCCAAAGGTAAGAGCCTTCACAAAGAACACTACCCACTATCCTCACTTTCTGATTTTTTTTAATCTTTCCCGCCATTCTCGCTAATTTCCTTCTAAATAATTAGTGAATTATGTATTTCTTTTTCTGATTCATTTTTAAGAAAATACACAGAGGAAAAGAGGTTAATGTATAGTTTTTAACCCCTCATGATCACTTTTAATTACTTTTCGGTATAACAAAGAGGCAATGTCTGTACCTTCAGCCTGACTAATAAAACTGAAGAATGTATGAGGCTAAAGATCCATTCGAACNAACTCAATCGGCAGCCGATCCGCCAGATATAATACTAATGTCCTCTTCAATATAATAAGAAAATCTATCACAGAGATAAAAGATCTTCTTATTTACCACATTTCTCTTGAAATAAAATTACATATCATCNAGGCGAACTTAGATGAAACTGAGAATTATCGAGCATTAACGTATAAGTTAAACATAAGAGATTATCTCTATGAATATGGAGTGTTTTTTTCAAAAAAAGACAATAGGAATGAATAGAAAATCAAAATCTGAAAGNAAACTTACTAATGAAGGCCCATTCAATCTTAGTTCGTAGTAATTTGGGATTGGATGAATATTCGTCGCTAACATCCTTTTAGAAGGTAATCGGTGGTGTTTATTATTATCCAGTGATTTTCATAATTTTTTGCTGATAGTAGAAGTTTTGATTGCATGTCTACTTTACTCTTCCGCGTCTAATAGACCTTCGATTAATTCAACATTATTTGTTGCATTTGTTTTATTAACCCAACTTAGTCGAGCTATGTCCTTACTCCAATAAGCATTCAGTACACAACGGCGGTCTACGTCACTATTCCACGACCAAGCACCATGAGTTGTAGCTCCCCCCATGAAAAATAATAAGTCTCCAGCTTGCATCAGTGGGTGTACTAATCCTTTGTGTCCCGATGGGTCACCGGAGTCGTTCGAAGGCAAAGGAAATCTGGCGTGATGAGATCCGGGGACAACAACAAACCCTCCTTCCTCTTGAGTAACATCATGAAGTTGCCAAGCGACGTTTACTTGACCNGTATGACATCTACCATTTCGATAAAGATAGGGCCACCAGTTGATGTTAGGATAAATTGGTGCCCCATTTCCGTGTAGAATTTGCCCACCACCACCTTTTCGAGTAGCAATTATGCTACCTAACCCCTCAGCCCGAAAATGGCCACCAAGCATCCAATTGAGTCGGTGAACGAGTGCGGGGTGAGCAAGCATGCGTTGAAACGGTTTCCTTTCTTCATCTGGTAAGTCAATGATAGATAAGCTTGGTCGGCCGGTTCCTCTCATTTTTGAACTTCCATCTATCCAATGCTGAGACGCTCCTTCATAATCAATTCGGTTTTGATTAGCATTGATGACAGCATTAGCTTCTGCTATCCAATCTGGGTCCATTACCTTCCTAACGACTAAAAAACCTGTCAATTCCCAGTAAAAGAATTCTAGTGGATCGACTTCGTCGAGATCAGCGATTTTTTCTTCNTATAATCCAGGGTGATAAGGATTATCTTGTTTCTGAAATTCAGTACCGATCCGGTTTCTATGGCCATTTGACAACAGCGGCGGAGCTAAATCTTTATTAGTATCACTCAGCCCAAGAATCACACGTTCCTCCAGATTTAGTTGTTTCATCCATGGCAATTCTTTTACGCGCCCACCTTCGGTGACCGNATCAGATGAGAAGTCNGATGGTCGAGCATAAACACTAATAAACTCACAACTGGCCAATCGTTGTTGGTTGCCCTTGTGGATCCAAGGCTGAAGTCCGTGAGCTATGGTGCTAGCATGGAGTAAGAGATCTCCTGCTTGTAATACCGGTTGAAGAGACATCCCAATGGATTTTAGATAAGCATCTTCTCCATTTCGAATACAATCAGGCACTGGAACATTAACGGTATGGCTGCATGGTAATAAGATCAGGCCTCCCGCTTGGTTAGGAACATCTGCCAAAGCCCAAATTGCTCGTACCCCTTGACAAAACCGACTAGTTCCCTGATGGAAGTAGCCACGACTTGGGTTACGAGGCTCATCCCCACCTTTTAAGGGTCGAAATTCGTGTGTTTCTAGTTGTTCAAGCATCNTCAAAGGCTTATCTAACCTATAAGCAAGACCACAGAGTTGCTCAATGTAACGCAACAAAATAGGATTTGCACATAAACCCAAGGGCATTTTTCCCTGATCGATCAAATTATTACATTCCATCAATTCCGATTTATTTAATACGTTCCGTANAATTAAAAACCCCTTTACTGCGAACCCGTAGTTTTCTTCTGGGCTCATATTGTCACCAGCTATGTTTTTTGCTTCAGGTACCGCTACTTCCTGACCAGGCAAGTGAGGGTGCCAAGGTGGTTTCAGGTGAACCCAAGTTTCCTGNGCTACTTTTAATCGTTGCTGGTATGTCGGGGTTTTCGGAATCTTTTCCATTGAAGATGAATTTTGACTTTTAAGTTCAGATCGCATGATAAATTTTCCTTGCAATAAATACTACTATATTCTGTATGTATACTTTTCCTCGGTAGTTTATTAATAGATTTTTTATAGTAGACAAGATACTCAAGAGCCTAGATAAAAGCGTTAGCTGTTCTATCAAGTAAATGACTAATACCTCCAGATGATTAATGTCAAATTATCTTTTAAGGCTATCCGATTTCTGTGTTAAGAATAAATTAGCAACTGATTAAAGAGAATCTAAAAAAGTCATCTATCGTTAGGTTTAGTATCTTAATTGATTAGGTGCGTTGGGTGTAGGACGTAACTTTTTGACTTTCCCTTCGGGACTAGAAATTCGACCGCTAGAGACATCAGATAGTTGGGGACCAAAACTGATCTCATCTACCACATAATTATCGGAGGTAAGAATAATCGATCCACCATTTTTGGAGAGTTTAAAGTTAGTATGTAATCCTTCACTATTTTTGTTTTTGTCAGCCCAAATCAGTAGATAACCACCAGATCTAATAGATGTCCCGATCGGAATTTTCCATTTGGACATCTCATCAGGATCATTTGTTAGGCACATTCCAGACAAGTCTATGTCTTTACTTCCGTAGTTAAAGAGCTCAATCCAGTCTCCAAATTGACCACTCGAATTTCGGTTAATCAACTTGTTAGAAGCGAGAAACTCACTAATTGATACGGTGATCCGTGGGTTTTTTAGACCTGTGAATTTTTCGGCGATAATTCGCTGGTCTATATCAACCACATCAAAATTTTTGATTTCTTCGTGGTTTAGCAAAAATTCTCGTCGCCTGTCGATGAAGTTATTGAGACTTCCAGTTGGTGAAGTCCTATCATCTTCTGGTTCAGATGTTGCTTGGACAAAATCATCGTATGATAATAGTTTCTTGGTATCGATTTTGACTTCATCAATCATTAAATTTCGGTAATGGTCAATTACTGGAGAAAGGTTTTCTCTGGCCATACTTACTTCAGCGATAGTTCTGAGATACCGTAGATAGTCCGTCCGATATGCTGGAACAGATAGTAACTTACTGCGCAAGGGCATTCTTGGATTATCTAATCCTAGTAAGGGGTCGAGCGTCGGACCACCGTGCCTAGGACGACCACGTGAAGGACGACTTCTTTCAAAGATATTACCAGATAACGGTTCAGTCTCTATGGCTCTTTTGCCTTCTACAATTCTCTGTTTATTGCTATTTTCGTCAACAGTTTGTTCTATGTCATCAGGCGATCTTCCTCGTGGATGACGACTATGGCGAAAGGATTCATTCATGTCATGTGGAAGAATATGAAAGACCCCAAAATCATCTAAATAGATGCTGTAGTCACTGGCACGTGTCCAGTAACCGTCACTATTAGCGACTGCAATATCAATGGCTAGAAATCTTAGGACACCATCCACATTCAAAATCGGTTCAATCGAATCAGGTAGATCCTCGGTAGGCGTTTGATCAAGTACCTTACAAAGATTAATCAATGCTTTCCACGCGTCTTCACTTTCCCTCGACTTGATTTCAAAACGTTGTCGATATATGCCTATATCTTCTCCTAGATAACGCAGACCACCATCAGCTTCAGGGCTGCCAGGAACTTTCCAGCGTGCACCAGATGTAGTACCGTAAAAGTCCTTCAGAAAATCCTTATTATATTGCTGAACATTGCAGTAAAGGCCCCAACTTTCGTTGTTTATAACGACTTTCACCATGTTTGCTTTGGGAACCGGTAGGTAGTCGGCCGCTAAGCGTGAATACAAAATACTACTTAAGAAGGAAGCATCTCCGTTACAATTCAACAAGTTGACTGTTTTATAACCGTAGAGTCGTTGATTATGATGAATAAAATCCATTGAGATATTCAGTGAACGTTTCGATTGCGCTGGGACATGGCCAAAGGATGACTGGCCACGAAACTTAATTCCAACCGTTGGATATTTTTTGCCATCAACAATGATAGTCGCAGGCATTTCGACATCAGTATTTTTGAATTTAGCCATCTCGTTTTCCCAATTTTCTGTACCAAATTCGATAAAAATCGTACGTAGGACAGCAGGATCATACAAACTAGATGTAGGATAACTCTGAACGTCTTCGGGAGAAATTTTCAAGCCAGGGGTACTAGGCTGAAATGGCCTTCTTCTTGGCTTTCTACCCCCGGGACCTCTGAAACGATTATCTTGTTGAACTTCTTTGAGAGCTGCTTGACGTTCAATTGAATCCAGAAAACCATTTTTGTCAGTATCAAACTTTCGGGTGAGTTTTTGCTCCGGTCGGTTGGGGCCAATTCTTCCTCTGCGAACATGAGTATGACCAATATCTCTCAATTCCTCTTGACTTAGTGTTTGCCCAGTGAAGACTTCCATGGTGATGACCTCAAACATTAAATCAATTTCTTCTTGGCTAAGCTGAGTGTCCCCGTCTATGTCAAAACGATCTAGATTTTGTTGCTTTAGGTCATGATTTTCCAGTGAAGAAGTTTTTTGTGCATGTAGTTTTATCACTATAAATAGCAAAAGTATTGTAAAAATTAACGTATTAAATCTTGTTATTACCATTTCAGGATTTCTCTTTTCAGGTGTAGACACCTTCATTTTCATTACTCTTTAGACAGCAACTGATAGCTTATTGTTCGGGAAAACTACATGCAAAAATTATAAAGTTTCTTCATTACCATATTTTCGCAGTTAGGTTAGCATTATTTTTCATTCAAATCAGAATACAAAAAATCAAAATCAACCAGACAAAAAATCAAAATCGCAACCTAGATTTGCCTGTTCAACGTGATCTTGAAACAGCTTACCATACCCTCTCTTGAAATGAAGGGGAGGAAAGATTAATTTCTCTCGTCGCTGAGATAATACAGATTCAGGTATATGTAGGTGTAGTTTACGATTATTAACGTCGAGTTCGATTAGGTCTCCATCTTCTACTAGGGACAAAGGTCCTCCAATTGCTGACTCTGGCGCTATGTGCAGAACAATTGTACCAAATGCGGTACCACTCATTCGTGCATCAGAAATACGTACCATATCTCGTACCCCTTGCCGAAGCAATTTCTTTGGGATTGCCAGATTGCCAACCTCTGGCATACCAGGCCCACCAACAGGTCCTTCGTTTCGTAAAACTAGAATGTGATCCGGTGTAACTGGTAATTTGTGATCGTCTAGTCGATGGTATAAATCTTCAGCTGATTCAAAAACGATAGCTGGTCCTCGATGATGGAGTAAATGCGGAGATGCTGCTGATTTTTTGATAATTGCGCCATCTGGTGCTAAATTGCCAAATACCGGAACGAGTCCTCCATCTTTAATTAGAGGAGACCGTCGTGAACGGATAATGTTCTGCCAGCCTGATGCTCCTTCAATCTTGGCTAAATTCTGTTTAACTGTCAAACCCGTAACCGTCATAACGTCAGTTTGCAGTAAATCTTCAACCTCCTTCATAACTGATGGAATACCACCGGCTCTCCACAAATCTTCCATGTAATTTGAACCATTCGGTTTAACGTCTACTAGTACCGGTGTTATTTTAGAAATGTAATCAAATTCCTCTAGACGTAACTGAATTCCAGCTCTTTTTGCTATGGCTGTTAGATGGATTACGGCATTAGTCGATCCGCCAATCGCCATCAGAACTGTTATGGCATTCAGGAAAGATTGGCGGTGTAAAATTTTGGAAGGAGTTAGACCGTCAGCCACCAAATCGAGAATAGCCCGACCAGTTGCCTCGGCTTGTCGTTTCCGCTCAGCCATAACGGCAGGAATAGATGTTCCTCCAGGGAACATTAACCCTAAGGCTTCTGTTAACGCCGCCATAGTGCTGGCTGTCCCCATAACCATGCAGGTACCAGTCGTAGCGCATAGTTGATTGTTGACATCTTGGATTTGATACGAATTAATTTCTCCAGCTCTATATTTTACCCAGTATTGGCGACAGTCAGTACAAGCGCCTAGCCGTTCCCCTTGATAGGAGCCTGCTAACATAGGGCCAGCGACGAGGCTGATAGTTGGTATATCCGCACTAATGGCGCCCATTAATTGAGCTGGAACAGTTTTGTCACAACCACCAAGTAACACAACTCCATCCATCGGTTGTGCACGGATCATTTCTTCTGTGTCCATTGCCATTAGGTTACGGAACATCATGGTTGTGGGGGAAGTAAAAATTTCACCCAAGGAGATTGTCGGAAAATCTATCGGAATACCGCCACCTGACAGAATTCCTCGTCTTAAAGAATAGATCAAGTCTTCAAAGTTTTGATGGCAGCTATTATATCCACTGCTACTATTAGCAATCCCAATAATTGGTCGATCTAGTTCACTATCATCATAACCCATAGACTTAGCAAAAGCTCGTCGAATATAACGGCTGAAATCAGGGTCGCCATAATTAGTTAAACCTTGGTAAATCCCCTGTTTGTTGGTATCATTCACTAGTTAAGCCTCGCTGATACGTGAACAAATTTGTAAGGTAATGAATATTATAATCAACTTTTAATTATTCAAATCACCAATACCGAGTGAAAAACTTCCAGCCAAAATTTATTTGTCACAAATGGAATTCAATAATATTTGAACAACATTTCAAAAATCGACCTCAACGTTCTGATCCCTTAAATATTACCGAATTGATTTCAATGGTAATAGACGTTCGGAAATAAGTTATGATCGTTTACCTTGGAGTTGTCATCGTATTTGGTTTTCTTAAAAATCAAGTCTAACTTGATTAGATGTCTAGATGCGACATATGAACAAATTGGGCAGGAATTCAATATTAGAGTAAATAATCATCGATCTGCTTGAATTCCTGATCACGGCTGGCATCGATAGCACCAAACACCATAGCCAAACTCTTCAAATTATCTTGGCCTGAACTTTCTGGTGTACGATTTTCTTTAATTGCGTCCAAAAACTCATGGAAAGCCACTAACTGACCTTCTTGTGGGTTTGAGACTTTCATAATAAATTCTTGGGGGGCTTGTCGATCGGTATGATTAGCCCCTTTCCTAGCAATGTAAAGTTCAGGATATATCATAGTTAATGTACCGTCTTCTCCAACGGCTCGAATTTCACCGTACCAGTCGGTCATATCTCCAGAGGCAATTGCATCAGCATGGTAAGTAATTGGCAATCCATTATCCATTACAAAGTGGGCTAGCCCGGTAATATCTCCAGAAAATGTACTATAAGGTGTATTCCAACTGGTTGACCAAACTTGTACTGGATCACAACCCAAAAGGGCACGGAGCAAATCAAAATGATGAATGCTCATCTCTATATATAGTGGGTCTTGCATCTGGTGACGAAACTCTCCCCATGAATAATATGGAGCCCGAAAATAGTGAGTTACATGGCTAATTTGACCCAATTGCCCACTGTTCACAATTTTCCTAAACTTTCTCACCCAAGGGTGAAAACGTGCTTTTTGTGAAATCATAAAAATACGATCAGTTTGGTTGACGCTTTGCAAAATTTGATGAGCCGATTGAATCGTATGTGCAATTGGTTTCTCTGACAGGATGTGCATCCCTGCTGAAACACCAATCCTAATAACTGATTCGTGATAAGCGGGTGGAACAATACAAAGTAGAGCATCGGCTTCAATACCATTCATCAGTGCCTGTTCTAGATTGGTGAAACAAGATGTATCTGGTAAACCTGTTATTTCCCGTGCCTGCTTCAGATGTTCTAAGTTAAGATCCACTAGTGCAACATGTTGTGCACGTTGACTATTCATAACGGTGGATAGCCAACTGCCACCATATCCACCGACACCGACCTGAATTAGCTTTACCATTTACTTGACTCCTAAATTTCTTGAATTGGTATTCATTATATTGACCGATGTAGCAATCTCGATTATCAGTTTATTTTTTGTCTGATTTAGATCAGATAAAAATAAACTTTTATCAATCCTATATAATCTGAGAGACAAAAGTTAAAAAGAATCCGAAATCACCTAGTCGGTCTACTACAGATTTTAAAGATTGTTTAGTTTTTCAGCCTGGGAGGGAATTTAGCCTGTTATGTATAAATGAAGCCTCTTTACTGGTCACAAATTCTATATAGTTTAGATGCCGTTCTAATTAAAAGACTTCCTGATGCGATGGCTGGTGTAGCCATACATAATTCATCTAACTTGTTGACATGAAGTAATTCGTTTTTTTCACCAGCCTTGAAAACAAAACAATCTCCATCCTCGCTTAAACAAAATATCTTATCGTTGTATGCCCATGGCGATGCCGTAAACGGAGTCCGCTGACGGCTCCTTACTCGAACTTTTCCATAAATTTCACGACCCGTTTTAGCATCAAAGCAGGCTAGGAAACCAAAGTCATATAGTACATAGAGAAGATTTTTATAGACTAAGGTAGAAGGATTATATGGTGCAGATTTTGGCTGCACCCAAGCTATTGATTTATTAATTGGCATATTTTTTTCGATTTTAATTACACCTTGTCCTCCNGGNNTAATTGCATAAATNGGTTTGTGTNTGTCNCCAACATAACCNGAAGTAATATANACNAACCCATGNGCNGAATAAGGNGTNGCAATNGTAATTGAAGACATATNAGCTTCTAATTCCCAAAGAANATCNCCNTTTAACCCATANGAGCGGGTCNTNCTACTNCCNGGAGTAATAATTTCGGTTCTAAGNTGATTTTGCCAGACAAAAGGTGTTGACCAGTTACTTTTCTCATTCCTACTTCTACGCCATAGGGTTTTGCCATTTTTTTTATCAATTGATTCAATAAAAGAATTTTCTTCATTATCATTAATGATGTAAATGGCATTTCCGTGCAAGGCAGGCGAAGAAGCACTACCCCAATTATAACGAGTTTTGTATGCCTTCGTTTTTTTCTTCCATTTCAAGTTGCCATCATAGTCGTGAGCAAAAAGTCCTTGATCAGTAAANTAAGTATAGACAAATTCGCCATCTGTTACTTGGGTCTCCGGAGCGTAGTTATTTTTAATATGTCTTGGCATCTCTGGTTGATCTACTTCAGCTTCTACCTGCCAAATAATTTCCCCTGTTTCAAAGCTAAGGCAGTAGATCATCCATTGATGCTGATTGGGCGAAGGTTTCTTTTCCTCTCCTCCAAAATAGAGCCCCTTTTTGATTTCTTTTTCTTGGCCTGAACTGACCGCGGAGCTTAAAAACACTTTATCTTTCCAAACAATTGGTGATGACCAACCTCGACCGGGAATAGAAACACACCACCTTACATTTTTAGTGATACTCCAAACTACCGGGAGCTTTTCGCCTTCAGCAATTCCACGAGATCCCTCTCCCCGAAATTGTGGCCAATTGATAGTTTCTCTAGGGAAAACATCGCTAATCGTAAAAAATGGAATCAGTAAAATAAGTAAGTAACGTGACACAGTCTTATCCTATCAGCTTATTAATAATAATATTAGATCAATCTCTCGTCCAACAGATCGGTATTTCCCCTTATAATCTATTTTTTTGGGCGTTTGAAAATTTGAAATATCGTCTGCCATTCTTCATTATCCCGATGAAGAACTGTTTCATCTAAGATCCACCCCTCCTCTGATAATTGATTTAGGCTGTTTTGAATGGAATTGGTAGCGGCATTTACCTCCCGTAGTCTCATCGTATAATACTTACACTTATATTCATAATTGACTACTTGATCTATAATCTGNAGTTGCTGAATATCGGAGTCAGCTNCAGCAGGTATAACTACCAAATGACTTACGAGCATCCCAAATAATACTAGACAGCCCCCTAGGCATATAAAAGTAAGATCTCTATATTTCACTGTCTTCTCCTGTTCGCTATCCGAATTTTTTGAATTTTCAATACACACTTTCTCTACACTGGCAACTTTACAACGCATTAATCGCCCTATTATTTATCTTGGACCTAGTCGAAATTAGCACATATTGATAANAGAATCAAACCATCATGTACAAAGCGAGCCATAGANAGAAAGGAAGATACCTAATGGACTAGAACTGGAATTGATCCGTATTGCGACATCAGCGCAAGCTAAATCATGTTAACTATAGTTAGAATTTTAGGTTGNAATAGACAAGATACTAAGTACTGATAATATACTCAAGAAAGAATGAACCTTACGCNAATTTCAATTTAGTCAATATGCTGATTTATTTAGTTCTACTTGAAATAGAAAGNTACCCGAAGCTTCTCTAATTACACTTAGATAAACCTTTTAATGTNTTTNTATGCTCTTTTGATTGAAAATGNAAACAATGGGCAATTTTGTTCTATGNTCGATTTTTGTTGTTGTTACTTATCTTACTANCTATGGGTCTAAGTAAACTTTAAATTCGGAAATAGCAGGACAGACAGAATTATCCCTACATCTGAATCGGATCTTTTGAGTGGTACATTTTTGTTCGCGAACCAAGCACAAATTACCAATGGCAGTCCCTCGATAGTATGATTGCCATACACCATCTTGCTCAATTTCAAGAGTAAAACTATCCACCCTTTGGCCAAGCGGTAGATATTCCCTAATACCTACTATATTGAAACTTATCGTATGTGGAAATTCAAAAATGACTTCCGCCTCACTTATATTATCATCGGTTGACCAATACGTATCAGTATTATTATCAACAAGGTTCTGAGCTGAAAATCGATGAGAGTTGCCACGAATGTTATTTGCTTCAATGTATGCAGTAGAAGTTAGATCCTGACTGAATATTTGTTCACGTCGACGGCGAAATTCTTGTAAGTTTTGTACATCGTTCGGGTGAAATTGCCCTGTTTTGTCGGGGGGNATATTCAACAGAAGTGATGCTCCACGACCCACTGACTTAAAGTACAAGTCTAGTAATGTTTCTGCACTTTTTACTTTATCATCTTCTGATGAATGGTAAAACCAACCTGGTCGAATAGAAACATCACACTCAGCCGGTAACCAACTATCACCTTGACGATATCCCTGATTTAACATTTGTTGATCGGATGCCCAAGCTTGGGCCATATCCATTTCAAGTTCTGTTGTCCAGTCATCTCCACCAAAACCAGGATAAAGACCTGCAGTTGAAAGAGTCGACCAACAGGGGTCTCCAGCTATTCCATTTTCATTACCTACCCAACGTACGTCGGGACCAACATCGCTGAACATAACTGCATTGGGTTGATTTTGACGTACGATCTGCCACGTGTTTTCCCAGTCGTAGTAGGTACGACGATCTATTCGGCGTTGTTCATGTACACCACCGTAGTATCCATCACCACCGTTAGCTCCATCGAACCAGACTTCAAACAAGTCTCCATACTCAGTTGTTAATTCGATTAGTTGTTTGCGGTAGTATTCTAAATATGCAGGTCGCCCATATTCTGCATGATTTCGATCCCAAGGGGAAAGATACACACCAAACAAAATATCATGACGCTGACAAGCATCGGCCATTTCACCTACCACGTCACCTTGACCTTTTTTCCAAGGACTAGACTTAATCGAGTGATCTGTATACCGGGATGGCCAAAGGCAAAATCCATCGTGATGTTTACAAGTTAGAATC
Source organism: Candidatus Poribacteria bacterium (assembly GCA_002729015.1). The sequence goes on along the minus strand of PBVO01000133.1, from coordinate 9,200 downwards.
AGCCCCGACATTCCCACGTCATTTGCGGTGGATGCTATCTGATCAGCGTCGAAATTTGTTGGGGCGAAAAGTTCTGGAGATTCGTCTCCATACCCCCATTCTTTGTCCGTAAAAGTGTTTAATCCAAAATGTAGGAATCCGTAAAACTCGTGGGTATGCCAGCGTAGTTGTCGGGGAGATGGAACAGGATACAAGGGGGATGGAGGTTGAATATCTAGTGTCAGCAATTGGTTTTCCTTAGTTTTTCAAATAAGTTTGTCTACACACTTTCAAAAATCGTGAGGTAGAAATTGTTATGAATGTTACCTCAATCTTNGTCTCATTTGGCATGAATCCTGATTCATTTGTCAATTATAGAATGAGGCTTTTTGATCTGGTATTGGATTCTAGAAAATGATTTACCTAAGAGTAACAAATATTCCTGTTCTAGATCATCAACTCAGACATGATAAATTGTTGAAAAAATATATCTTTTGATAAGCCGTGAGATAAGAAAAACCTATTATCTCCCTTACTTTAAAATATATCGTGAGTGTGAGAGGAGTTATTTGGGTAAACTCAAAAATAATGCTGTGTTATCTTGACCATAGATTTACTCAGTAACTAGTTTTCTCAATAGAGATTTTTTGATTTGTTTCGTGGTCAATGCAATTCAGCAATCACTGGTAAATGATCGGAGTGTACCCAAACCCCTTTTTCTTGTGGCCCGTTGTGGCGAAATCCAGAGCGCCGGATGACTTCTGCAGTGTGCAGTTGTGGNGCAAGTGATTGGCTAACATAAATATGATCAATATAATGTGTTTGAATTCCCACTGTATCCATTGTGGCTTGAATACCACCGCCCACACTTTCCATTGCATTTACAAACTGCATATCTACCAAATATTTATGCACACACTCGTCAACCTCACTGTTGAAGTCTCCTAGTACAACTATATCGTTGCTAGTATGTTTAAGTTGGTTGATACAATGCTGCAATAGATTTGCTTCTTGCCGGCGCAAATCTACATTGCTGGGGTGCAGATGAACGTTAACAACCCAAAGAGTGCTGTCCTCAACCGATAACAAAGCTGCGCCTGAAGTGCGACTAAACGGTGGGGTCTCCTGTTTGGGATCTAGATGGCTGAAGACGCGTGATTCTAAAATAGAATACTTCGATAAGATATGACCTGGCCAGTTGATAGGAGATGGAATCGATGCCAAATAGTAGCCCATCTGAAATGCAATATGCTGCGCCGTTCGGATAGACACTCCCTCCTGTAGAGCAAGTATATCGCAGTTGAGTTCTGAAAAAACGCGGACAAAATGAGTCGTGTTGGATTCATCACCAGGTTTTCCTATATCAGGTGAAGATTCTTCATGCGGATATCCTCTTAATCCAAGAACATTGTAGGTGCCAATTCTCATATAAATTTCCTCAATTAAAAAACGAAAAAAAAACAGCGGGTAATGCAATCCCATTAGTTTACTGTACACAGTACGCGAATTATAAAAATCCTCATACTAGAGACGCCTTCTGCATAGATTCGGAATATTACTACATTACCGGTTTTATCGTCTATGAGAGACAAATCTCACTGTACATCAGCTCTTAATTGCAGGCTAACATACGATATTTTCCGCGACAATTATATACAATTGTGAGCCTTTAAGAAATGATATAAGCAATGTAATTNTACACCATATCGAAATTAACAATTCAGGATTCTTGTGTACGGCTTTAGATTATAGAATTTTATTGTGTCTAAAGACGCATACAGTTTTCTCCGATTGCGAAGAGGCCTAGAAAATCATTGTGAATAAGCAACTAATTAGAACGCAAAACCAAATAAACAGGTTAAACCTGAAGTACATCATAAAATTACAACTAGACATACAGTTGGCTAACATGAGATCTATAATAATTTCTAACTTCTACCCGTTTTTGATTGTACTATCACGTTAGAATTATGGTCTTATATATTTCAATATACACTNCTGACCCAATTGGGATTTTCAGCTCATTACTGAATGATATGTGATAATCAGAAGGTAAAAGTATTTATGGCGCAAATATCGATGAAGAATCTCTAGTAATCCAACTTTGTTAAAATAGATATAGGGCTAAATATCTATTCGATAAATTGCCCAAACTGAACACTTTTTAGCATGTGGATCATCAGGAAATTTTTTGTGTAGAAAATCGCGGATTTGCAATGCCTGATTTAAATCACCAATTAACCCATTATCCATCAGGGAAAAAAAAGAATTGTTATCTTTTGCTTTCCAGTTGGTGATCAATGAAATATACCAATGACTGTCGATAATATCGTACCCCGTGATTCCATCCTCACAAATATGATCACTATTTATTTCAGGCTGAACTCCGACAATATTTCCACTTGGATAATGATGTATGATCTCTTTAGCGTAATCAAGTTTGGTAATCAGATGAAACTTAAAATCTTCATTGACACAATTGACCCAATCTCTTTCAGATTTAGGGAGAAATAGGTCNGGTCGGAACATCCCATCTACCGAATCAAAACTATCCAAATTCGTTTTGCGCCAACTAATATAAGCTGGCCAGTTTTCACTTTTTGGTCCGAAATATTGGACTATTTTATAATAAATGTCCATAGTTATTTCGATATGACTATATAGCNAACNTTAAAAACATGTGTNTCAGCTAATTTACTAGACATCGTGCTCATCTACATCTTTCTCTCCATGAAAATCATCTATGAACTTNTTCCCATGNTCTGTTTCTATGATGAAGGTTGACCAGCCGTCCGTTGGTAAATTTGAAATTTCAACAAAAAACGTTGATTCCTGTAGGTGTTTTTTTAATAAACCCAGAGGTGGTGTATCCGAGTTTTGATTAGAGATGACTCCTTTAGTTAGGCCGATATCTTGATTACTACAACTAAACAATAATATGAAAAATAATACCATTAAAAACTTAGCTAATAATCTAGATTTATCAGCTAAATCTTTACCAATCTTTTTCATTTACTATTCTTCAACGATTTGACGTGTCATCAGCTTACCACGTCCATGTTAAATTCCGAGAAATCACGTCTACAGGATCAATGTCTTGACAGTTGTATTTTTTTATAGTAATTGATCGTCCAGTGCCATCCACTATCGTGGAAACAAAAAGATCTAATCTCTTTTCAATTCTTTAAATCATTTGCATTTTTGTCAATAAGTTACCAGTAGACAAAAATGAAATTTCAACTTCTAAGAGCCGAATTTTGTTTCCCACATCTTTTAACTTACGATCTGTATGACTGGTTGCTTTAAATTATTGACTCCGGCAGAGNTNCACCAGCTTTTATATTCTTTTCACAGTGCGTAATCCAATTTGATCTCAGTCACTATTGAAAAACATTACAGTCTCAAATCAAGTATTCAAACTTTGATTGAATATATTCCGTAAAGAGCTAAGATAGGAAGTCTAAATTAGAGGCTTTATAAAATTTACCAATTAACTATTGAAATATAAACCACAACCATTTTGTGAGATTTACTGNTTGATAAATCTTATCCTTTTTTGATAGGATCGTAGGCGATTTTGATTTTTACCGTTAATCGGTCGAGGATATGAAATATGCCCAATCTACGCTTTATCTCNGCATCTCCCTATCAGGATGATGTCCTTAATCTTCCGGTTCATGATTTATCTGTATCAATTCCCTTTTATGAAAAATTTATGAAGTTCCGAGTAATACGTCGAGAGACGAAACCTTATCAGGTCGCCATTTTATCTAGAGACGATGTCAAAATTGGTTTGGCTGAGAATGGTGGAGATCCTGAACAAGAAGGTGCCTATTTCACGGTTAATTCGGTGAAGCAAGCATTTGATTTTTTTTCTTCAAACGGAATTAAAAATCTTGATAATTCGTCTCTGTCCACATCGATTAATGAGGACGGTATGTTTTTTATTGTTGCACCTGATCGTCTTTGTTACTGTTTTGGTGAAAATTAGTTTTAATCTCACAAAAGTGGATTGATCAAATCGCAAGTAATTCGATAGGTAAAAATGTAACAAACAGTAAGTAGNTACATGAATATAGATTCTAAACCGGTCACATTTTGCGAAATTTTGGATTTTGAACAGAATTGATTCTAATATCGATATCAACCAATTTACTTTTACTTAAAAACCAGTAATCTATTCTTAAGGATATTAGCTAAATCAGAGGGATAAAATTCACTAAAAAATCAAGATTTACTGCCAACTGGACGAACAGTTTTTGTTCTATACCAAGTCCTTATTTCTTCTTTTTCACATCGTACAAATGTTACAAGTGCAATTCGGAGGACTCAACAGGAAGATCGAAGGGAAAATGTGAGATAGAAGATAAGGAGAGCCTGAGTTATATAAAAAATGCCAAACTGGAAACCATACACGGATTTTTTGGAACAACCACATCTATAAGTTTAAAAACAAAGAATGCTAGCTTNGTACTACAGATACCATTATGCCAGATATTTCAATTGCTTTACAATAAATTAGATTGCCCATGAGTCGATTCCTCCTAGGCTTAGATCTATATTGGTTAAATTGCAAATATTAACTATACGTTTGATGTATGATCACTCGCAAGATTATGTAAACCTAACTTGTTGTGAGTCTAAAAATGTGGTTGCCTACTACTAGTCATTCAGTCTCTAGCTGTTTAGGGTTGATTTTGCAAGTGTTAATCCAACCCTGAAAATGATAAAAAACTGCCCCAAACAAATCTAGTTCCGATTAAGTAGATAGAATATAACCAACTAACTTCGTTGTTNTTGTTGAAAGATATTTTATTGCTTACTTTTTGAAAACTGATCACAGATTCGGGCCAAATTGTCAATGAAGTTTTCTCCTCTATCTTCGTTTTTTCTCGATTGTGCTTGGGCTAGCAACAGTGCTAGTTTATATAAGTCTGTTTTGTATTTCGTTTTATTTTCTAATTTCATTAAATCTAGTTTCAGGTGACCATTGTTCTTTCGCGGAATGAAATTTCTTCCATAGGATCAAGACGGTCATTATCGTTATTTATATAAGTGGCTGTGCTTGAATTAGTTAGGCACGCCCTCTTTTGCAGTTTTTAAATCTTCCCACTATCTTATCTGGAAGAACTAATCTAAGGACAAATTCAAACGTTCGCCGATCATTTGACGTGTCAAATAACAAAAAGTTGATTGTTATTCTTGAAGCATTCTTAATTTTCTTATCCATTTACGGTCCAAACTTTTTGCCTACTTAGATTACAGTATTAAAAGAATAGTGATAAGGCTGTACTTTCCATGATTTTTAACCAACANATGATTACGAAGATCGGGTGAAATGTGCATTTACCACATCCAAGCTAAATACTCAAAAAATCAGCAAAAACCCGACTGTTATATCCGTTCTACCAGGATTGTTATCAGTTAGTTGATTGCAGTGCCAATAAACTTGGAGGTGCCAATGAACAGAAAGATTCCTCTCAACTCAGCAGTTGGAATACACCAGATTATTTTTCTAGGTTAAGACAACCACTCTCTAATTTAGNAAATGATTTCNGGTCTGCTTATTGTAAATCACAATAAATCTGTTTTTCTGTCCTTCATGGTTCATGATTAAACTAGAACCAGAGGTTGGGTTATACGCTGAAGAATACGGACAAGGTATTAATCGATCTCATAATAATATCGAATTGATTAAGCAACATCTGGCCAAACTTTAGAAGTTGATTCTTTCTCAAGGAGAACTAACAATAATAAATTTCAAATTACTAAATACAATTTCTGTTTTGAAAATTATCTGTCATAATGTCAGGGGGANNTCAACTGAATGTCAATTTATTTATCTAGTTCAGTTNAAATGTATACTATCNCTTGCGTAATATTACCATCACTATGTTTCATAGTTGTTTAATTATTGATCTTTTCTCTTGATAATTTGGTTGATTTCGAATGTTATTCCTATTGGGGGTCTACTTTGTTTTCATTGATATGAAAAATTTGTTTTAAAGTATTCCTCTCGCTCGTATTTAATTAATTTCACATTGATCTGTAACAATTTCTTCACAAACAGTCAGGTATAATTGCGACCCATTTTTTGAACCNTACTGATGTTTGGTTCAAGAATAAATATTCAGAATTTTCATCTATTAGGAGTAGNATAATGGAATCACAGTTAGCTATNGACCCTGACCCTGAACCCCCCAGTTACAAAATTCACCAAGAAAAACGAGGTAGATATACTGTTTGGGTTATTACCCAGAACAACAAACTTATCACCGTCTTCTCCCAGCGGAATTTAGCCCTCTCTTGGGTTTTNCGTCGACAAAACTTCCAATCTAGAACAGAACTTCTCACATTTAAGGATCAATAAAAATGAGTGTATCAGCAACCCCGAGTGAAGTCTTTGTCAATACCGATACCAAATTTCCCCCTACACCTGATAAGAAACGTGGTTATTTAATTGATATGGATGGTGTTATCTACCGTGGTAATAAACTAATTCCCGGTTCTGACTACTTTGTTCAGTCTCTACTGGAGAAGGAAATACCTTTTCTATTTTTGACCAATAATAGNCAGCGTAGTAGATGTGATGTAGTCCTCAAATTAGCTAACCTAGGGATTAATGTTGAGATTGAGCATATTTTTACCTGTTCTATTTCTACAGCCCGTTTTCTAGCTAGCCAGAAACCATCTGGTTCAGCTTACGTGATTGGTGATGCTGGTTTGTTNACAGCTCTTCATGATCATGGTTATGCCATCAACGACACCAACCCAGATTACGTGGTTGTCGGTGAAGGAAGACTGATTAATTTCGAAGTATTGGAAAAAGCATTACAGTTGATCATGGAAGGAGCTAAGTTAATAGCCACTAACCTAGATCCAAATTGTCCGATTGATGGCGGTATACGTCCAGGTTGTGGTTCCATCGTAGCCTTTCTGGAAACAGCCTCCAACCGAAAAGCTTTAAGCTTAGGTAAGCCTAGTCCAATCATGATGAGAATGGCTCGCAAAGAAATAGATTTGCGAACAGAAGAAGTGACCATGATAGGTGATACAATGGATACTGATATTCTCGGTGGGCTGCAAATGGGCTACCGAACCGTGTTNGTTTATAGTGGTTCTACCCAGCCTCATGAATTAGATCAATACCCCTATGCACCATCATTGGCAATACCATCACTGAAAGATCTAATTACTGAGCTATAAGCGACTTTCTATTTTTGTCTTCCATTCTACCAAAAATGTAGGAGGTAGCCTTGTTGAGAAAAAGGCTGAAAAAGGTTCAGTCACAAAGATTTTCAATGATGCGGATTACTTAGGTGAGTAATTGACTCTCTCTGCTGGTTTTATTGGTCAAATGGAAGACAAAGATCAGTTTCTGATAGTTAGCTAAAACTTTGCCCCTGTTTTATTAGTTAGTACTTGTAAATACTCCTAATAGGTTTCAGTTTTAATTGTAAAATTTATTTTGGTGTGCATTCGCAAAATTTTTTAATCGCGTGGCTACTTCTGGGTATTTGTCTACGACGTTCAGGGTTTCATACGGATCATTTATTAAATCGAATAAAGAAAGTTCAATTTCTTTTTGCTGATACTTACCAGCTTGTCCATCATTACCAGCTAGAGCTAGTGTTCTGTAATTGTGAGGCAAGTGTAATTTCCAACGCCCGTCGCCACTAATGACACCTTCAAAACGGGAACCAGTTGAAAATGGATAATATTCATGAGGGTTTTCTGTGTTAGTTTGTCTTGCCATTATATCCCATACGTTTTTTCCATCTATTGGGTTATTGGGTAGCGGGGTGTTGGTTAGGTGACAAATAGTTGGTAGCAAATCAATAGAACAAAAAGCTTGGTCTGAAATACTACCCGCTTCAATAACATCAGGCAACTTAGCAAGACAGCCACTTCTTATTCCTCCCTCAAAACTTGTTCCTTTAGCCTCTCGGAACGGAGTTTTTCCTGAATGATTTCCGTAAGAAACCCAAGGACCATTATCAGAAGTTAAAATGATAAGAGTGTTCTCCGACTGACCTGTTTTTTGCAAAGCATTCATCACTTGGCCAACTGACCAGTCTATCTCCATCATTACATCGCCATATAATCCAGCCCCTGATTTCCCATCAAATTGACGGCTAGAGAATAGTGGTACATGAGGCATAGAATGAGATAAAAAAAGAAAAAATGGCTTCTTTTGTTGTCGAATAAAAGAGACTGAATGCTCTGTATACCAGGTTGTTAGTTTTTTTTGATCATTCTTCGATACCTCTTCGATTGTGACTTCATTGTTTTCCCAAAATTGAAGAGGATATTGCCCCCAAAAATCAGGTCTTTCTGGATGGTATTTCCACATATCGTTCGAATACATGAGGCCACAAGAGTAGTCAAACCCCCTAGCCGCAGGTCTTGTTTCAGGCTGATCTCCCATGTGCCATTTCCCAAATACTGCTGTCGTGTACCCATTATTTTTCAAAACTTCACCCATGGTAGAAAATTTTGGATCTAGACCTTTGGCATTTGGTCCGTGTGCACCAAATACTTTAGTCCGGCCTGGGTAGCAACCTGTCATCATCGCGGCTCTAGATGCTGAACAAATTGCTTGTGGAACGTAAAAATTTCGATATGCACATCCTTCTCTAGCTAAGCGGTCCACATTTGGGGTGGGATATGCAGGAGATCCAAATGGCCTAAAATCTGCCCAACCAGAATCATCTAACAAAATGACAATGATATTTGTCTGGTTAGTACTATTTTCACTACGACTGATTGTTGAAAATCCAGTTGATGCTATAGCCAGAGTACTATTTTGAATAAACACCCGGCGTGTTAATTTCATGTTAACTTTGGTTACTCCAATATAAATGTGAGATACTAACTGACCAAGAGTGTGGATTTGTTAAATCCGATATTTTCATTGATCGAATACGAAAAATCACCAAGTAAAAATAAAAAACAAACACACCTTCCTCAATTGATTAATAACGTAAAAGAAACGGACAAAAGCCAGGATCTACTGACCTTTAAATGTAAAGACCAGACCTTAAGTAGCCCAATCATTAATTTCTATTAGAGACTATATTAACTATGGTTTAATCAGCTAATTGTAATTGTAGAAGACCAGTGAGCTGAAAAAGCCCCGTTTAACCAATAACGGGGCTCAAATACACTCTAGCTGATTGAAGGTTTTAGTTAGAACCGTGAACTTCTTTGATTTGCCCCCA
>PBVO01000132.1 GCA_002729015.1 Candidatus Poribacteria bacterium | reverse complement strand
CCGTAACCAAGATGACACAGTTTTTTCAGCCTAAGATATATTTCATCTTAACTCAACATTTCCTATCTATATCTGGGTGTCTTCATATGCTTGCNCACTATAACTTATTGATGGTTTTGTGTTCTTATTCCGGGGCACGATCTTAATGATGATATCGTGGCNATAATTACCTATTTTTGCTAGAACAAGTCTCTTGTTTATCGTTCGATAAGTATTAGTTTGTAACTTACAATGATTAGTATAATTTTCTATTGATTCATCNAAGAAANCAAGAATTTTCTAACNATAATACAAAGAAATTAGAACGATTCGATAGAANCTCACAACTCAGTTCAAAGATTCTGACTTTTTTTAAGTGAATCTAGTGTAGATTAAACGAACGGTATCGGCAGTAGAAATTGACTTTCTTCCTATTACAGACATTGTAAAATTGATTACAAAGTTTAGTAAATTTAATCTGTTAATTTTCTCATTTTAGCTGTATTAGGTTTTTACTCGCCTGCTACTTCTACCTGCCTTAAACACAACCTTCTATTGAGCGGCCAGAAACTAGGCTATATGATGGCATTTTGCTTGTCCCCACAAATTTGGAGTGTGCGCTCATATAGGCTACCGTTACGCCGACTCGAGCTTGGGATGTTTCGTTTGGTTCAGTACGATGAAGGACTAGGCTGTGATGAAATGTGCAATCACCAGGTTTCAGTGGAACAGCGATTTCTTTCTCGTANTCTANGTATTGATCTTCTACACGAAAATCTTCCAAGTGNTTGTGCTTAATTACACCTAACTTATGTGAGCCCGGGATAAAACGCATACATCCGTTGTTGATTGTTGCAGGTGTTAATGCCATCCAACAAATGATAAGATTGGGGGGATCGATATTGGTCCAATACGCCGAATCTTGATGAGGTGGTTTTGCGGAACCAATTTTTGGTGGCTTGCAGAGCGTTTGGTCGACAAAAATTTTTATGTCAGGACCAATTAGATCTCTTNCGATTTTGATGATTTTAGGGTGTCGGGCATAAGTCTGGAATAAGGAATCGAACTGAGTCAAGTTCCAGATTTTTCTTATTTGGTTGAATCGTATTGGGTTCGTGGTGATTTCACTTTTATCTACTTCTGGTTCAACCTGGATATACTGCTTCGGGAAATCAACTACTCCNTTTCCAATATCTTGTAGGCGTAGATACAGAGCCGAAATTTCAAGTGGCGTCAACACATCTTCCATAGNAATAAATCCGTCTCGATGAAATTGATCNACCTGTAATGATGTTAACGACATACATACCTCTCTGGTTGAAGGTGATTAATTTAAAAACAAAATCGTTCATTGGATGTGTAAGGATCAATGATAAAGACCAATAGTTATTTTCACTGTTTGAGGCAAATTGATGCTGGGTGATTTGGCATGCTGACTCAATTTGAAAGTCAATTTTCGAGGTAACTAAATCATGGAGTTTGATAAACTCACGAGATATTATTGTCTAGATATCAGTATTTGATCANCCCCATAGCCAGACAACAGACTTCCATAAAACTNACAGTATTCCTATCGTAGCAGAAAAAAGTTCTACATGAAATAGGNATTACCTACATGAACTTCATGATAAACGATCCAGTATTTGTTATTTTTCACGTCTATTGGGTAAAAGTCAACCATACAAACGATCAGAACAATTCTAAGTAAGAGGCTACTACAAATATCCTAATAGAATGTTTCTATCTTTTCTTTCACTTATAACATATGAAACAATGTCGATTGACTTCATACCAAGCTTTCGTTTCTTTACAGTTTCGTCAGTTCTTGATATTATCAAGTTGTCAATTCTTTCAATTAAAACTAAGGAGTAGNCGTCTCGTGAAGATTATCTCGATTGAAATTCGTAGNATTGACCGGNGTNTCAACTCTTCCGGCTGAATTAATAAATAACCAGAGACGTCATTGCATAAAACTTTCCAGGTTAAATCACATCAATCCAGCCAAGAATAAAAGCAAAAAATTTAGCACAAGTTTTTGTATCAATTAACTAGTTGAAAATCGATCAACTGAATTATGTTGTCTCTGNTCAGGCAAATGTTTCACAGCACTGTTTAAAAAGTAATAATTCACATTAGATCAATTTTTATTTTGGGAAACGAGTTGATTCTCTTCGTGGTTAATCTTACTAGGTGACTTGAAGTAGAAAACCTTTTTACAACCTAGCGATAATGAATCGTTATTGGGTGAAAATTACGGAGCAGTATTATGCCTATCTCGAAACCGAGACTGATAATTGAAGTTTTTGAACACTTAAATTTTGGTGGAAGGCGTGGNTACGTTATCAAACCCGTTTCCTTCACTAAGGAAATTGGTTTTCAGGATAATATATCTTCTGTCAAAGTGTATAAAGGACCTGGATTTAACACCAGCCCTAACCAGAAAGCTGTATTGTATGAGCATTGGCAATTCCAAGGNAAAAAACTGGTTTTGGGGCCCGGTTTTTACCCTAATCTTCATGATATGATCTATGANTTTAAGGATAATATTTCTTCGATTAACTTCGCATCAATATCGCAAGCTTCCGGTCCTGACTGGGGCACAGTTCCACTAATTTTGGAATGCTATGAGCATTCTGAGTTTCGTGGTCGAAATATTACTGTTCTTAGGGACGTTCCACATACGGGGGCACTCGGTTTGCATGATAGTATTTCTTCAGTTCGTATCTTAAAAGGACCAGATTTTCCATCAGAAGGTGCTGAAGTCACTTTCTTCGAACACGTCGACTTTGAGGGAGCCAAACTATCTATACCAATGAGATCCACNGACTATAAGAAGGAGATTTCCAACTTTGGCCATCTCCCCCAGCATTTCAACGATGTTGTTTCTTCAATCAANATTGAGGGGTGGTCAACCTCNTCTCAGTTTACCGAAATGGTCTTCCAAGATGAGTTTATCGGCAACCAGATGCACCCAATCTGGAGATGGGAAGATCCACAGGGCGGNGGNTCATGGTCTGAAAAACAAGGATATTTAGAAATGCAAGCCGAACCTGGCCAAGATTTATGGCATGGGCCAGGTGGTAATCTGGATGCCCCTCGCTTACTATTAAAAGTTGAAGGAGACTTCTCTGCAGAATGTNGAATTCGACTTTCACCAGATATGAGAGAACATGGTGGCCTAATTATCTGGAAAAGTCCTCAAGCATTCATACGTTTAGAAAAAACTTCTGGGCCCCATGCTTTTAGAGGAGATATTCGATTCGAACGACACGTGGATGGGGTCTTTTCTTTAGTTGGTCGTGGTACTGGGGTTGATAAACGTATGTCGCAAATGGGCCCTATTTCGGTTAGATTCACCGAACTTTATCTCAGGCTTGAACGTCGAGGAAATCAGTTTTCCGGATATGCCAGCCCGGATGGAATAAATTGGCTAAGCTGTGGACATACTAATGTAGGAATGGGGGACCCCATAGAAGTTGGCCTGCATGCACTCTGTCCAGGTAATATCCCACCGACTTTAACCCGTTTTGAATACTTTCGGATATTTAAGCGAAATGGAGATATAATGAATTTAACCTCGAATACGACAGATTATGGGCAAATCAACGATCGAGATTTTGTCAGAAGAGAACAAGAAGCAAGAAAACGTGCGTTGCGAAGCCTGATCTGAAGATAAATATTTTAGTGATTTTAATGTTGTTGATTTCCTTCACTACACAATTTATTGGATAATTCTACAAAAGATAAAGCACGAAGTTTAATCACAAAAGATTATTAGACTGGGTAAATTCGCAGATATCTCCATGAAATTTCCGCGAATTTAATTTATCAAATTTTGGCAACTATTGTCAGCTTTCCCGCATTTAGAAATCGAATGTAAAAAATTAATAAAACGACTGCCTTTGTAAGATACACTACTAGCTAAATTAAAGTNCATTTGCTCACCTTCCAATTTCTAGATCTNCTGATGGGTTTATNTGTATAANTCGTATATNANTAAGNCTATCTCGGTATTAGGTNGNTTNGANTTCTATGNNTTGTCTNGCTATTTATCNGGATCGNCATATTTTCGGAAGTTTTTCTNNCTTCACTNANTNATTTGATTGAATGTACAGTTGACAATTANTTTTTTNTCTGTTCAGGTNTTCAAAAATACACTAANTCAATTAANTTCTAAATNATTTCAGTCTCCTTTCANATNCAAAACACNANNAAGGTGNATCTAATCTACAGTATGTNTATANTGNTACGAGTCNCTCAAACGAAGATTTNAGTCGGTTGCNANCCATGATTCTNACTCGTATCTCGGTTGTTTTNGCTATTTTCACTTATACCGTTATCCAAATTCAGCACTTTACNCCTGCTCATCCAGAATTCGATTGTGATGGNTACTTAATACTAGCTAAACGAATAGCCAGTCTCAAGTCTTTGTCNATTCAAGATTCAGATCCNTTTAGACATCAACTTCACTTCTGGGTAAAAACAAGAGATGGTGGCCTCATACCGAAGTTTAGCCCTGGTTACCCTGCAATAATGGCAATAGCTTATATATTTGGTGGAGATGAAGGAATGTTTTTAGTGAGCCCTCTGGCCGGTATTTTAGCACTATTGGGCTCATTTTTATTGTTCCGACTCTGGATGTCAGAATTTTATGCAAGTTTAGCCATATGGGTCTTGGCAGTTAACCCAATGTGGCTAAGCTANCCNGCATANTTACTCGCCCATGCTCTTAATACCTGTGTTATTACTTGGGGAATGTTTTTTCTCTGGAAATGGTGGCGTCAACCGTCAAATTTTTCAGGCTTAATGACTGGGTTATTACTCGGCTTTTCCGTAACCATCCGTTATACCAGTCTATTAGTTAGCTCCAGTTTTATCATAGCCATTGTGATGCAAATAGTAATTCGTATTTGTCAACCTTTNGAGATCTCAGATTATGGTTCAACCCGCGATATTCAAACCAAAGGATGGAGTTGTCAGATAATTCAATGGNTTAGGCAAAATGATTCCTTCNTGTACTCTACATNTTTCATGATTGCGGGTTATGGACTATTCATCTTATCTATTATGGCCTATAACTGGATTCATTTTGGTGGCTTATTTACCACAGGTTATGGATTAAGTAATGAGCAGACAGCTTTTCAGTGGACGACATTATGGAAAAATTTCGACCGGGTTCTACAAGGTTTAAATACGAACTCGTTTTTCCTTTTTTTNCCATTGGGTATAGTTGGTATGTTGATCGTGGGAAACTTAACGGAACGTCTTATGCGACTATCTTGGTTTGTTCCTTTATTTCTTCTTTATAGTTCCTATTACTGGCAAGCAGGCGGTCCACCCTTTTTAAGGTTTTTTATTTGCACCTTTCCTTTGATTATAGGAACATCATTCATGTTACTTGAACAAATAAAAATCGAATCTTTCTTCTGGAGGAGATTTGATGTTTATACTGTGTCTCACCGATTTGCCGTGTTGATTTTAGTGCTAATAGTACTGGNCTCGCAGTACAAAGCCGCACAAGNTCGAATGCAAAGTATGGTAAGCAATAATAAAGCGCAAACACGCTTAGCCGTCGGGCGTATGCTAGCAANAACATTTGGTGATGACGTCGTAGTGTTTTCTCAATCTCCCTATGAAGCTTATTTGGATACTGTTAAAGACTTTCGGCATTATAACCTAGCTCGATTTTCAAATCCTTGGAGTGGTGGAGAACGTCGCCACCCAGATCGAACCAAGGAAATTGAACAATTTTATCAGTCTACTTCTCCAGAACAACGCCAATATATGAAAAGAGAGTTGATTCTTAATTTTCATCAAGAAGGACAAACTGTTGTTTTCCTAATTCCCAAAAAGAAATTAGCTGAGCATCAACATCAACTAACAAACGAGATTCAGCTAGAATTAATCAGAGATTGGCAAGAAGGGAAATGGGGAGTTTATCGAGTTAGGTTGGAAGGAAAATCTTAATTTTTAGACTTATTTCATGCTTTATTCGCAGTTAANCTGTATTACTCACCGAATGGTTGACTGACTATTATCAACAGTATGTAAAATTCTTTAGGTGCTATATTTCATACAAAGTTCAGCATAATAAGCGAAACAAACTTTCCATGAAATGATTATTCTTAGTCTACTCTATTAGAACCATCGGTTTGTTATCGATCAAGGGTTTATTGGCGTCTTGAGTCCTTATTCGGCCAAATCACCCATTAGGAAATAAGGCTACGAAAAGATCCATCGATAATATGCTGATACTAGGTTTCTANCTGTCGGTNTTATCGAATAACCATTTGATTTTACCTTTCTTCTTTAGTAAGAACTAATTTTATTTGGATTTGATAATGGAGTAATTTCTGGAAAGAACGGTATGTGCGTACTTGACTTTGTACTGACGCATAGCTTATGCTGGATGCAAGCCATGGAAGAATATAGAAGGGATTTCCAGGTATTTGGTGTTATCTGTTTTTGTTAATTCATACTAATCGAAATTCCAGATGTTTGTTTTTTGTTGTGCAGATACACTTTTTGTTTAGAAGTTTAAATAAGGGATTAACCAATGGCGAAAATTGATGTGGCNNTGATCGGAGCAGGAGGAATGGCTAANAGCGTTCACTATCCNTCCCTCGTTGATTTTGAGGATGTCAACTTGGTTGGTCTTTGTGACCTAGTTGAATCTAGATGTCACGAGACGGCGAATAGATTTGGCATTGAAAATCGGTATACAGACTATCAGAAAATGATAAATGACACGTCTCCTACGGCGGTCTATGTCCTAATGCCACCACAAGATCTGTTTGTTCCAGTGATAAATTGCCTGCAGCGTGGGATTCACGTGTTTGTCGAAAAACCTCTAGGATTAACAACATATCAGGCTAGAGAAATGGCACAGTTGGCCGAAAAAAATAGTTGTCTGACAATGGTAGGATTCAATCGCCGTTTTATTCCCCTCTTGCGGCAAGTAAAGTCGGAAATTGAAAATGAAAAACCAATTATTCAATGCATGTCAGTTTTTCACAAAAATAGTCCTAATGCACTCTACTACCAAGGACAAATTGATATTCTGACCTGTGACGCTATACACGCAGTCGATACCCTGCGCTGGATGGGAGGNAGCGATGTACAAGCTGTTGCCAGCGATATCAATTCGTTTGGGTCAGAACGGGAAAATAGCTTCAACGCCCTAGTTAAGTTTAAGAGTGGTACCTCAGGATTTTTGTGTACCAATTGGGCTGTAGGAGGACGCATTCATATTTTTGAGATTCACGCTTCTGGGATGTCAGCCTATATCAATCCTGATTTGGATGGTCAAGCTACTATTCACAANCAATCAGGGATAACTACAATTTCTACCACAGAGGCTGCAGGAAGTAACAAAAACCATGTTGCCTACGGCTTTTATGCTGAGAATCGGCATTTCATTGACTGTATTCAGAAACAGATACTACCAGAAACCAACTTCACCGATGCAACTCGGACTATGGAGCTAGTTGATTTAATCTATCAAAACCGAATTGGCTAGCCGGAACTCGCCACGTCAGTTTAAGGAAAAACAAGACTGGTGAATACTATTTGAATAAAAGATATGGTTGCGTACCCCACCATCCTTATTGGTAACAAATCGAGGCCAAGTTTAATGAAAACCAGAATTTGGTTGAATTAGAGGTTGCAGTAAGTCAATCGTGAAATTAGAGATTTAGTTAATTTTGGCCAAAGAGATGCTGGTACCGCCGCTGCGAGCAGAGGTGTTAGCNGCNTCTATGAAGGCTATAATTTCTAATGTTTCTGTGATCGGTAGTGGAGGCTGACCAGTTGTGAACATTTCTACGATCTGTTTTAGTAGNTCCCTGTAAATGAATGTAGTGCTAACAGTTGACCGTAAGACTTGTTTTTGTCCATAAATGGTAAAACCAAAGTCAGNTTTACCCCGTCGNATNCCACGGANNGTNCCAACCCGNCCATCTTGCCAAAGCCCCGTAACTAAATCTACATCCTCATTAGACACTGACCAAACAGTACGGCAACCGGTACCCATCAGTGTATATAGCATCTCTACGCCGTGAATACCGTAGTGAAATAAACCAGGATTACGGGGGTGTCGAGATGCAGGAGTAGAAACTGAAACGCCAATGAAATCACCGATTTGGTCTGCTTGCTGCAAGGCTGATACTACTTCTGGCGCATAGCGTAGGGATGAGCTACTAAAAATAGGCACCTGATTTACTGTGGAGAGATCGGCCAACTGTCGTCCGTCTGACAAAGAACAGGCGAAAGGCTTATCAATGTAAGTTGGCAAACCAGCTTCGATGAAAGGCTGTGCTCTACTCAGGTGAACGCTTCCATCTACTGATTCGACCATGATGGCATCAACTTGACCAATCATATCTTCTGGTTTATCGGTTAATGAAATACCGTATTGAGTCATTTGTTTTGTGAAGCCGGGAATTCGTTCAGGAGAAAGTTGAGATTCGCCAGGACAACCTACCGTAATTGTTCCGCCGTGGACCCACTGCTCTTGGTCAACATCAATATGATTTAATCTTTGGGTAAAAGCAATCACATGTGAAGTGTCAAAATCAATGATGCCAATTTTCATAATTTTACCTTTGTGTCTAATCAGATAATAAAAAACGATTAGTATTTAGATCAAGCTTAGAACGAATAAGACCGCGGCCAATTGTATTTTGTTTAGCTTGTCAGTAGTGTTATACAGAATGTTGCTACTGCGTCCTTCTCTTACTTCCATCTTAATATTCCATTTTTATTTGTATCAAAAATCTTCACAACCTACAAATGACATATGTTGATTGGCAATATATTTTGGGATTGGTTGGTATTCATTCGTACCATCCACATCTTCCCCCTGAAGTAAAAAAGCACATGGCCAGTTCTTTGAGATAATTCGCGTAGTCACCGGCATGTACTGGATTGACCCACCGCGTCGCCATTGATTACTAGTATTGGTCAATGAGCCGTGCAAAACAAACGGGTGGTGTACCGAGATGTCCCCTGCGCTGAGTTCTATGCTTATGGATTTTTCTTCATCTACCATCGATGGATCCACCTCAGAATTTAGTAAATTAATCGTATCTGTTTTTGATCGATGAGGTAAAAGTCCTAGTTTTTGTGTGCCCGGGATTACATTAACACATCCGTTTTTTATGGTTGAAGAGGTAACGGCAAACCAGATAGTAATTACATCCATAGGCTCAAGGCCCCAATAATTTCCGTCTTGGTGCCAAGCAACAGCTTGACCATGCTTAGGTGGCTTGGCAATATAGTCAGCGGCGAAAAAGGCGATATTAGATCCTATGAGTGATGTTGCTACTTTGAGCAAATTAGGATCGCTAACAAAACGAAACCAAAATGGATCTTTAGCTACAAGCCAGTGTCCCAATCTTTCGGGTCTCAAATCTGGGTGACGTTTTATTAGCCAGTCAATATGTTGATCAATTTCTTTGACTAGTTCAGTATCCAACACATTTCTCACAATAACGTAACCATCTTGGTTGTAGGCTTCTTTAATGTGTTGTAGATTACATAGATCGAATTCGTTCATCTTCTAGTGCCCCGTTTTTTCTACTCCCCAAAAAACAATACCTTATTTACTTAGTTCTAACTGGATTATAACGGTTCTCACCTTTATATTAAGCTAGTTATTATGGGTTGTCAATCTCGCTATGTACCAAAGCCAATGAGTTTTTCTCTTTTCTTGAGTTCTTCTACAGTCCCTCTAATTTAATCAAATTTTCGTAATTAGCAAATGAATTTCCAAATAATGTGTTCCGATCAGTGTAGTGTAATCTGATACATTTTCAGAAGAACTAATGAAGTTTCTCTACAAATTCCGACTCTAATTTTTAGCCATTTTATTTTCGTTTTTATAATCAAGGTCTTTCAAAAATAGGGTAGTCGCTAGTAATTTCGCTCTTCAATTCAGTGAAAAAAACTTTTAGGGTGAATGATCAATGTTTTTAGGCAGATCTTTTATCGATGCACTGAGGAGCAAATTAGGGAGGAGAGAATTCGATACAAATAGTGTTTTAATAATTTTCAATATAAATAGCTAAAGAAATCGGCTGAGGCGCAAAATCCTAATAAAAATCAGATGAACTGATAACATTTCATCCTTTTTAGATACGCTTATTATCTAGAGAAAATCACTCAGCGTATCTGACATGTTTAAGCAAAGATCAAAGTTTAGACATTTTTTTCACTTTCCCATGAAAGAAAGTTTCAAATAGAAAACGATTGTGATAGCTTATTATCCACACCTCAAAAGTACTCATTAAATTTAGGTAGTGAGAAATTATATTTTAATGAAAATTATTGACATAATAAGTGAAGTTTTTGAATGGGATAGGCCAGGTATTTGGAATGGGGGACACTTCTATGGTCCCGGTCGACTGCATAAAATTACAGTTAAGACGGATGAAGGTATAGATGGGTTTGGATGGAATGGCGGAACTGCTGCCGAAAGGCCCCTAAATATTTTTCCTCCTTTCGTGGACTATTTTCGTAGCTTTTTAATTGGTAGAGATCCAACTGAAACGAGGAAAATAACTGAAGATCTAGGAGAAAAACATATAAAAATACTGGGACCAGGTGGGATAAATACTCAAGTTCTAGCAGCAATAAATATTGCTTGTTGGGATATCAAAGGTAAGGCGTTGGGGAAATCAATTCACCAACTATTAGGCGGTTCTCAAAACCGTATCAAAACATACATTGCTGGTGGATATTATGCGGAGGGTAAAGGACTAAAAGAACTTCAAGATGAGGTCTTATTTAATGTTAATGAGATGAACGCGGGGGCTGTGAAAATTAAAATCGGTGCACCAAGGGAAGGGTTAAGGGGAGACTTGCTGAGGGTTGAAGCAGTTAGAAAGGCTATCGGAGATAACGTAGTTCTGATGGTTGATGCCAATTGTGCTCTAGATCTAAACCAATCATTGGATTTTGCTAACGAGCTAGAGCAATTCGGTGTCTATTGGTTCGAAGAGCCTATGCCAATACATTACTACAAGCAACACGGTGTTTTAAAGAAGCATTCAAACGTGAAAATTGCTACTGGAGAAAACGGTTATCATTTTGCTCATTTTGAGACTTTACTTGATAATCAGGGCGCTGACATTCTAAACGTTGATGTTGCTATTTGCGCAGGATATGATATTGCTAAGGACATATCGAACTTGGCCAAAGAAAGAGGAATATCGATAGCTCCACATGGTTGTCAGGAACTTCAACTCCCACTCGCAGCAGGAATCCCTCATGGAGAATTTTTGGAGTACTACCCGGTGGCAGTTGATCCTCTAAGGGCTGAAATGTTTATTCCGCGGATGGTTCCTGATGCAGATGGATATGTTACTGTACCTAATAGGCCGGGAATTGGATTTGAGTTGAATATGGATCTTCTGAGCAGATACAAATTGTCATAAAAACTTAGTCGTAAACTGTATTCTTTGTCACATCAATATGGATAAATATAATGTTTTAAGACTGGAAAAATGATGTTGGGAGACATTTAAGTGGTGATTCTGAAAGCTTGGGCCAGTTTAGTTTGGATATTAACTAGTTTTTGGCTTTTAATAATTGGACTGATACTAGATTTAAATGACGGTTTCTTGGGCGATCCTCCCAAATTCTTCTTCTTAGGTGTTTTGATGGCTATGGGCTTAGTGTTAATGAACAAGTTTTTTATCAGATATACTTTGCAAAGATACGCTACCGAAAAACAAATAGATATGGACCGACTAAAAAAGAAATATGGTCCGGTAGGATGAAAATCAGATATGTTAGGGGGAGATATATACTAACAAAAGTCAGGTGATTTTAAATCACCTGACTTTTGCTTTGATTAATACAATATATCAATATTATTCTTTGTGAAATAAGGAAGATCGTATTTACAAAAACTGAGTTCTACTACTCACGGAGTCTTCATTTGTTTTGGTAACTAACTATTCTGTCTAATGAAATGTATAATATATTCCTAGTTTTAGGAGCAAATAATCATACTTTTGGTTATCTAGAAAGATCTTTTTTCGGTAAGTATATATTTATATTTTTTAAATCATCGAACATTTTAGGTTTACGGTTCCGATTTTTCCTACACGACAACCACTTCGGGTTGTGGTATTTACGGCTAGATTAAATACCTTATGTATCTTCGCCCAATCCCACGGATCCTGGTGGAAGAGAAAGTTTGTGTAGCCCTCGTGGAGTCGATAGCAACTGATAAATTCCCTGAGTTGGGGCTAACCAAACCGTTCCTGTCCCTGAAAAAGTTTGCAACAGACCTTCCCCAGAAACAGCAGTTCCAATCCAGGTCTTACTACTTTTTTCTGCTTTAAATTCGATTTCTTCTGTTCGGAGTAAAGCGAAGTTTCCGTCAACACTCAACTTTTCGTTATCTAGCTCTATTTTTTGAACCTCATTTGCTGGAACTGGTGAATATAAAACAACAACTCCACTTCCTTTGACTTGGGTTTGGAATAATCCCTCTCCGCCAAATACCCCAGCAGATATGTTTTTCTGTAAGGTACTCGAAATATCTAGCCCTCGCGTACCAGCATAAAACATCCCTTGATCCATTATTAGAGCTTGATCTCCAAGTCCTAATTCACGGATAAAAAAATGACCAAAAGAAGGTTCTAAATAAATTTGTCCTGTTCCGTGAATTTCATTTACAAATAACGATTCCCCAGATAAAACTTTTCTTCCCAAGCCCTTGAGAATACCTCCACCAGTAGAGGTTTTGTTTTCTAGATTACCTTTCATGAAATATAAAGAACCTGGTTCTATTCGCGCAAAAGAATTATATAAAGTTATTCGGATCATTTTTAAGCGCATACCACTATTGGATGCAAAGTAAAGAGTGTTTGCTACGCTTACATCAGCTGATCCATTTAACTCAGAAAATTGCAAGACCTCGACCAAAGTTCCATCTTCCAACTCTACTTTTTCTAAAACATCGTACATCATTTCACCCATTCTAGGAAATGTTTCCTTTTGAGACTCTCAAAATTGACACTCGAAAAACTTCTTCACTAATCAGATTATCTATATGAACCTTCATTTTGTTCAACCTAGGCTTATTCGAATTCAGGAGTCAACATTAATTCGGCGTAAATTTTAGTTGTTTGAATTAAACTGGAAATACTAACTCGTTCGTCAATACCATGAGCATTTTGTCCCCAAGGACCATAACCTAAACCTGGATTCCCATTTCTGACAAGAAAATGTAGATCAGTGAAACCTGATGTCGTTTGAAAATTCGCTGCTTCTCCTGTATTTTTTTTAACAATTTCTTCGAAAGATTTTATAAAAGGATTATCGATTGGTATATAGCAAGGTGAGATAGCTAAATCTATCTGTAGCTCAGCTTTCAGATCTGGAATGTTATTGTTAGCTTCTTCAATTAATGAGTGAATGTCCGCAGATACTGCTTTGATGGTCTCATTGGGTGTAACACGACGATCAAAAGAAAAACACGCATAATCAGGTACGGTATTAACCTTACCACTAGTAGGACCATGAAATACACCACCTAAATTGATAGTTGGTAACCGTTTCACTTGGGACGGTGTAACAAAAGTTCGATTGGCCTCGAGTAATTGGATACTTAATTTCTCTTTCATTAGGCAAATTAATTCTACCATTTTTTCAAAGGCGTTAATCCCATCTTGAGGACGAGAACCATGTGCAGGTTTACCATGAACGAATACTTTTCCCCAAATGATTCCGTTATGGCCACAACCAATTTCTTGTTTGCTTCCCCCTTCACAATTGACCATGTAATCTCCGTTTACCAAGCCTTTTTTGATAATTTGGCCGGTACCAAGATCTCCTCCGATTTCTTCGTCACAGGTGAATGAACATTCAATATTGTGCGCCGGTCTAAGATTATTTTCCCTTAAAGCTTGGATTGCAAACAAAGTGGCTGCAATCGAATCCTTCATATCATCTGCCCCTCGACCATACAGCCAATCTCCATCGATCCAAGGTTCGAACGGAGATTGGCTCCAACCTTCTCCAGCTGGTACTACGTCGTAGTGAGAATTAAAATGAATTGTTTTTTTTGCTCCTACATTCCATCTGGAAATTAGATTAAACCGTGGATAATCATTTGCATGTGGAACGATCTGAATAGCATCTGCTGCATTTACTTTATGTTTTTCAACCTCCAAACCCAGACTACCGGATAAGTTGGCCAAAAAATCAACCATTTCTGAGTAGTTAGCACCTGGAGGATTGACAGTGGGAATTCGAACTAGATCTTGCAGTAACTGGCATAACAAACTTTCTTTCGGTGTTTGTTGATATGCAGAGATAAACTCGTGGACGGAAGTATTTTCGCTATTCATGATGGTATCCTTATTAATGTAGCATTATCCATATGATAGCTTCCTCCAGCTGCCCGCCTTCTATTTCCAAATCCGCTAGCTTCAGGAAGATCATGAATGGGATTTTTTTAATATTGCTCGTTATAAAAACTATTTTAATTCTCAATTCAATTGATATATTTGCTGGTAGTTCATTCACCTCTAGAATCTATTTGTTTTTTCTTAATATAGGCCTAAAAAAACTATACTGACTATAATAGATTTATTAAGGAAATATTGGTGGTTTGGTTCAGTTTTGAATATTTAAGAAAAAGATAGTTCGCTATATCACACTAACAAACTTTCGGCCATTAACTGTACGTCATCTTAAGTTTTTATTAGTATTGGTCTCAGTAAATGTAATTTAGTAATACTAAAAACCTGAAATTGAAACCGATCTGTAGCTTTGGGGCAGATCAGTTTCAACTTACTCCTATGTTGTCATCGTTCAATACTAAGTTGAGTTGTAAGACCGAAATGTTGATCGCTTCCTAATCTCCACCTTTAGAGTTTTATTATTAGATTTACTGTCGACACCCAATGATGTATGGAAAGACACTCAATTATACTGACATCGGTGTTTTTCGGCCAATTTGAAGAAAGCTGTTTTTTGTATTCGTATATGACTGTCAAAGTCCAAATAAAAGTGAGATTGTAAATACTGCTCTGTTGGAAGTAGATTGGACTTTTAGCTCAATAATCCTATAATGAGTGAACTATAAGTCAGGTTTTCCTTATTAAATCTATAACATTTTTGGAGGTCGGAACAATTTAGTTCTGGTTTATTATGTCTTTTAATCAGGCTCAATTACTACAATTTCAGGAGAGTGGTTTTTTACTATTAGAAGATGCCCTAACTGACGGAGATCTAGATCCTGTCATCGATGAATACGAAGCATACATTGATTGGCGTGCACATCAACTTCTGTCGGAAGATAAAATATCGCAACTTTATAGCCATCAATCTTTCGAACAGAGGCTAGTTTCTATTTGTAGGGAAAACAACGAAATTTACCCTGAGTTAGACATCATGTACCTAAGGGGAAAAGCATCTTTCCAATTTTTGAAAAATCCAAATTTAATGAAGGTCGTCTCTCGTATTATTGGGCCAGAGATAACTTGTAGCCCGATTCAACATATCCGTGCTAAGTTACCCACAGGCTTATCACCAGATGGAAGTGATGCACATGTAGCACCTTGGCATCAAGATGCTGGTGTAACTTGGCCAGAGGCTGATCCCTACTTTATCCTTACAGTTTGGTTACCATTGGTTCAGGCAACTGAAGAAAATGGGTGCTTACAGATTATTCCCAGTTTACAGAAAAAAGGACTGTTACGACATCACTCTCAGGCCGGTGTCGGTACAACCATTGTTGATGAAGAATTGCCCGACCAAAAAATATTAACATTACCGATGCAAAAGGGTAGTATTCTACTATTGAATAAAGATATACCACACCGATCAACACCCAACCGAAGTGATACTGTCCGTTGGAGTATAGATCTTCGATACCAAAAAACAGGAACACCAACTGGTCGTCCTTTTCATCCTGATTTTGTAGTATACAGTGAATCCTCTCCACACTCAGTCCTAAATGATTATGATACTTGGCAACAGATGTGGATTCAGGCCTTGGAAAAGAGTCGGGGGGTACAACCACATCGTTGGCAGAAAACTAAGTAGACAAAATTGATATTCACGCTCGGATTCAGTCATTATCCCTCGGTCGAATCCATGGCTCTCGAAAAGACTATTCGTTTCTAAACAACAGTGTGTACAAAATGAAATAGGAGTATAGATATGAGTGAAAAAATATTAACCCCTGAACAAGTAGATTTCTTTAAACTTAATGGGTACGTAATTCTTAAGGATTTCATTGAAGTTGAGACTATTGAAAATTGGCGCGACCAAATTTGGCGGCATCTACAAGCTGACCTGTCTGACCCCAATGGTTGGCCAAATTCCTACGTAATTGATGGATTTAAGATTGAACCTGAAAACCAAATTTTTGGGCAATTACCACAAGTACGTCAAGTCGTAGATCAATTAGGAGGTGGTCTATTCAACGGTGGAGGTGGTGGAGTTTTAGCGCATTGGCCACAAGAAGAAAACGGGCACCAGTGGAAACTACCAACTAATGGGCATATAGATGGATATGGACCAAACGGATGGAGTGGTGGATTCATGTTGGGTGCTACCACTTACATGTATAACGTCGAATCTAAGGGGGGAGCTTTTGTCTACTGGCCAAAAAGCCACCTAAGTACACATGAATATTTCTTGGATCATCCGACTCATATAGACGGTAGTTTTCGAGATAAAGAGGGTTGGGGATGGGAAATTTTCTCTGACCGGTCACCAGAAGGTCCTTGTCAATTTACAGCTCAAGCTGGTGATGTTATATTCTGGCACTGTTTCCTATGCCACACAGGATCAGCTAATGTCCGCCAACTACCACGATTTGGAGTCTTTGCGCGTTGGTCGTACAAAGAAAAAGAGAAAATGCGATATGAAATCCCCGTAGACCTATGGAAATATTGGTCAATTTGATAGTAAAAAATTTGATAGTAAAATTCGCTGCCTGAAAATGATCTTATTAGTACTTTGATTGCCGATTGCGATCCTCCGGCACTTACTACTCGATCTTTTTCAATTGTATGGGAGTAATATTTACCTCCAAGAGTTCTGCTATTTTCTGTGATAAGTTATCGGAAAAGATCTTACCGTACGAATGGAATTTCTGAAGATTAAAAACTACCAGATCAAATGTGATTTAGATCCCTCCATATTGATGACTATTCATAGTGTTTACCTAATCACCCAACTTTAAATTCCAATTCTTTTTTAGGCCAATCCATATTAGACCTAGAATTGTGATGTCTTTTAGCCTTATTAGGCCTTGGTTTCGACAAGTAGCAGCTTACGACCTCAAAGCTAATCCGGTCAATAGATGCTGTTTGCTCATCAAAATACAACTATGTTGGATTTTAATTTGAAGCTGAAATGGTCTCAAACGGACTGCAGGGGGTTGAAATAGCGTCTGCTAATAGAAATTATCGGCCGTTTTCTGACTTTAAAAATATTTAAGAGTTTTTATCCAACTGAGACTGGAAGTAATATTGTAATGGCAGAAAACGGCAAAGAGAGAATACCAAGCCATATAAAATTGAGATTAACGATGTCGCGGATCCACCTGTCAGGAATGATGCTCATCAATTAGGAATTAGGTTTAAAAAAATCAAAAAATTATCACTTCAGGTACTCTTTGAGAAATCAGGAACATCT
>PBVO01000131.1 GCA_002729015.1 Candidatus Poribacteria bacterium | reverse complement strand
CTGATGTATATTTTGGCACTCGCGCGCGGTTTACCTTCTTATATAGAGGCTCAAAGAAACAAGTATTGGGACCAGAATGCTCGTAAAACTCCATACATCGATCTAAAAAATGCCACAGCCTTGATTGTTGGGGTTGGTGGAATTGGCCAAGAAACTGCGAGACTTTGTGAGGCTTTTGGCATGCGAACTCTAGGTGTTGACATCCGCTGGGAGTACCAAGTAGAAAAAATTGAAAAACACCAACCTGAATCTCTTGATCAACTCATTCCGTTAGCCGATTTTGTGATTGTCACTGTCCCGCATACACCTCAAACAGAAGGTATGTGGAATCTGAGCAGGTTTAAAAAAATGAAACCTACGGCCTACTTTGTTAATATTGGGCGAGGAGCAACCACTCAAATAGAAGATTTGACTCAAGCTATTGAGAATAGTCACATAGCTGGTGCGGCTTTGGATGTTTACGAGGTAGAACCATTCCCCGCTGACCACCGGCTTTGGAATTTACCAAATGTCATTCTAACACCACATATCGCAGTTAAGGATGCTGTAGATGTACCAAGCCGTCAATTTGAATTATTACTTGATAATGCGCGTCGTTTTGCTGCCGGTGAGCCATTACGAAACTTAGTCAACAAAGCTCAATGGTTTTAAGCTAAAATTCAATAGTCAGAAAATAAGAGTTTATTTTTCTACTGTTTCGATTTGGAAAGGCCTTAAATAATTTACTCGTCAGTTTAACAATTAATAATCGGAAGGAGTCATAGGATGGATTTAGGTTTGTCAGAAAAAGTTGCGATCGTTTGTGCTTCTAGTAAGGGGCTTGGAAAATCGATCTCACTCGGTTTATCCAGAGAAGGATCTTTTGTTGTTATTTGCGCCAGGCATGAAGAAGATCTAATTCAAACCAGACAAGTTATACAAAATGAGACTGGTGGCGAAGTAATGTCAGTGGTAGCTGACGTTAGCAATCCAAAGGAAGTCGATAATCTAGTTGAAATTGCAGTAGAACGTTTTGGTGGAATAGATATTTTGATTAACAACTCTGGCGGACCTAAAGCCGGTGGATTTGACGATCTTGATTCAGCTGATTACCAATCCGCCATTGATCTCAACTTAATGAGTACGATCAACATGACTCGAGCAGTTGTCCCAAGTATGCGAAGTAGAGGTGGAGGGCGCATTATCAACCTTACCTCAGTCTCAGTCAAACAACCTATTGGTGGGTTAATGCTGTCCAATACAGCCCGAGCAGGCGTGATCGGTTTTGCTAAAACGCTAGCTACAGAGTTGGCAGGTGACAATATACTGGTCAACAATGTTTGCCCAGGCATTATCTTCACTGATCGAATTCAGCAACTGGCTACGATCAGAGCTAAAGAAGGTAATATTAGTTTTGATGAAGCTATTCAAAATATGACTGAAGAAATACCACTTGGCCGAATCGGCGACCCAGAGGAGTTTGCTAACTTAGTTGTCTTTTTAGCTTCTGTTCGAGCTAGCTATATAACTGGTGCCACAATCCAAGTTGATGGGGGGATGGTTAAGGGGTTGCTTTAGAGCACTTGGATGGGTCTAGCACATATAACAGTTGACCGGATTCCTTCGGTGAATTCCCTTCAGAAGGCAAAAAAAGTGTAACAACTAATTTGTTTTCACCTTCTACGTTGCTAACCCAACTTATATTTGGGTTAGAATAAGAAACCGACCCATGATGACTTTGTATAGATAATTTTCTACTGGGCATTCCACCTGAATCACACAAAAAAATCTGCCAAGAAGTCCAATCACCTGCTGTTTTTTGTACTTCCTGTAGATAGTAAAGTTTCCCTTTCCAATTAAATTTATCTCGATCGCCGAAATTTCCACTCGACCCCTGTTTTCTAATCTGGCGATTAATTTGATCGAGTGGTTTCGATTCCCATTGGCGAAAATTAGTTAGTCGGCCTTCTGCAAGTCGATCAACTTCAGCTCGTTTATAATAGTGAAATCTCAGGTGAATTTCCGATTGGTCAATTTGGTTATCAATCAACGTAACTGATTCAAAACTAGGTGTTCCCTCTGCTGTCGGGGCCAAAGTACGTTCAATATCATATTCCGCTGAAAACTCAGCCTGGATCAGATGCGCAAAATCTGGATAAAATCGCAGTCTGATCCAGCAAGAATTAGGAGCATCTTTTTCATAAGCGGCAATGAAGGATCCATTTGCTGATTGCCAAATGTTGGGTTGCGATGCGTGCTCATCCAGGAAGACCAGAAATTGCCAATCGAGTAGGTTTTTAGACTTGGCCAACCGAACACTAAAGACCCCTTCTTTGAAAGAGTGATAAATAGCCAGATATTCACCATGATTCATTGGCCAAACTTTCAGGCAGTCCATCGATCGGCCCTGATTGTCCCGCAACTGATAAACACTGGTCTCTGCTGATGGTACTGACTCCAGACAATTAATCAGGTTATCCAGCTCGGTGGCAAATAATGGGGTCCAAAAACAAAAAACGGGCCACACCCAGACAAATATCAGCTCAACTAGTTTTCTCATCATTAGACACAAATATTGGCTTTAGTTACACGAAACGAAGGGATAAAACTAGTCATGCCTACATAGACCAACCAACTAAAGTAAAAAGTCGCCTAACAGCCAGTAAACTAGATGAATCAAGATTGTTTTTCATAGACTTGATTGTTTCAACTGGTGTTATATAGTCGTGGTACTCGCTTGTTAATCTGAGACAAAATCTCATAGGAAATAGTGCCTGCATGATTAGCAAGCTGATTAACTGGCAAGTTAGTCTCCATCCCCTGACCAATTAAAATAGCAGTATCTCCTACTGAAACCGTGTTATACGAATCCAAAGAACAGATAGTGACGTCCATACAAACCTGACCAACAATCGGATAAAGTTTATTTTTGATCATAATCTGTCCATTGTTTGATAATTGCCTTGGGTAGCCATCTCCATAACCGACCCTTAATGTAGCAAGCTTTTGGTCGATATTAGCTTTGTAATCACTTCCGTAGCTCACTGATTCACCAGCCTTAACATTCCGAACTGAAATAACAGAGGCCTTCCAAGTCAGAGCTGGGGACAATGGAAATGGCATCTGTTTCGTCATTACGGGTAAAACTCCATAAAGCCCAAGACCAACTCGAACTGCATTGAAATCGGTTTCAACAGTCGAAAAAGGCGATAATAGTGCTGCGGTACTAGCCACATGTACTGTCGGAGGAAGAATATTCTGTTGGCGTAATTCAGACACCACAATCTTAAAGCGGTCCAGCTGTTTGTGCATCCGGGACGATTTGTTAACGTCAGTAGTGGCAAAATGAGTGAAGATACTCGCTACTTCAATCTGCGGTAAAGACGATAACCAATCAATAAAAGAAGTTGCTTTCTGATGCCAGACACCATCTCGGTTCATACCGGTGTCAATATTAACATGGGTACGAACGATCTGACGCTTTTCAACGGCCAATTGAAATAAATTTTTGCAAAATTCAGGGTCAGATACAGTCGGCTGCAGATCATGTTCGATAATAGCTGACACATCCTGTGGCAAGCTACTGTACAAAATCATAATCGGGGCTTCAATCTGGTTATTACGTAACTCGACTGCTTCGTTAACAGTCGCGACTGCTAAGATGTCTGCAACCGGCCTTAATGCTCGAGCTACCGGAACTAATCCGTGACCGTAAGCATCTGACTTGATGACAGCTATCAGCTTTCGATCATCGACATATGACTTAATAGCTAAGGCATTCTGTCGAACCAATGTCAGATCGACTTCGGCCCATGTCATCTTAGGTTCTAAGTCCCAGTTTTTTGATCAAGGAATGGATAGTTGGCCAGTGTCCGCGTAAGTCTCATAGTCCGGTAGAAGTTGCGTTAGCTGTGGAGTAGTACCGCAAATTACACAATCTTGGTCACGACTTACCTTGAATTCTTGAAACTTCATCGACATTGAGTCGTAAGTCATGAGGCGGCCAACTAAGGGATTTCCACCGTCTAGTAGTAGCTTCATTGCTTCTGTTGCCATCAGAACACCAATCGTTCCTGGGAGCACGCCCAGTACACCAGCTTCGTTTCAGCCAGGTACTAAGCCTGGTGGTGGAGGTGAAGGAAATAAGCAACGGTAACAAGGTCCTTGGTTAGTGTCAAAAACCGTTAGCTGCCCTTCGAATTGGAAAATACTACCGTGAACCACTGGTTTTTTGGCCAAAACCGCTGCATCATTAACTAAATATCGGGTCGCAAAGTTATCTGTTCCATCAACTATTACTTCATAATCATTGAAAATATCCATCACATTAGACTCATCCAAACGAAACGCATGTCGAATTACGTTCACATCCGGATTCATCGCCTGAATGGTTTCAATAGCCGAATCAACTTTCAGTTTACTGACATCAGCGGTATAGTGCAGGATCTGGCGTTGCAGATTACTAAGGTCTACCGTATCAGAATCAACAATACCCAAAGTTCCCACACCAGCTGCGGCCAGATATACCCCCGCTGGCGAACCTAATCCACCAGCCCCAATCAGTAACACACGCGAGTCCAATAATTTGGCCTGTCCAGCTTCACCAATCTCACGAAGCATGAAGTGTCTACTATAACGTTCCATTTGCTCCGTCGTCATAGCGACAGGCTTGTCAACTGCATTACCACTACTAAGCCAGTCTCTGAAGCCACCAGACATAGAGATTAACCGTTTATACCCCAATGATTTGAGCGTTTGAGCCGCTAATAATGAACGAACTCCACCGGCACAATACAAGACAATTTCTTGGTTTCGATCAGGAACGTAATCCTCTATTTCTAGCTCTAACATGCCACGGCTTATGTAGACAGCTGAAGGAATATAGCCTGCTCGATATTCATCATTGTCACGAATGTCAAGCAAAACAAAATCATCACCACCGTCAATTTTCTGTTTCACTTCTGAAACGGAAGCTTCGGGTATCTCTTGTTTTGCAGAAGCGATTAGGTCTCTGGAAGATTTCATAGCTGTTTTTACACCGAGTTCAAGCGAGAGAATTATATCATACCTCCGTTCACCCTTCAAGCCTGGCTCATAGTATCCAGTTAGCGCTTTTCTACGGTCCTATTTCGATTGATTAATGATCTGTTTTGAGCTTCTATACGTAAATAATCTTTGAAAGATTAGCTTTGATTTATCAAAGCTAATTGGTGACAACTCAGTTCCATATGCATGATTTTATCTTCATCTACATGCAATTTTTCACTTACTTTATCTTGTATCAGAGAAGAATGCTGAGTATCTATCATCTCAAAGACTCCACTTCCCAGAATTTGAAAGGTTAAGATTAGACGATCTTGAAATAAGTAACAAAACCTCTACCACTCAATTGAACATCATAGTCTACATCGTAACCCAACTTAAATTAAACAAAGTAGGACTGTCCATCAACAAGATGAGTTTTGAGTTCGATGTTAAGTTCGTGAGTAGTATGTCAAGTACAAAATTAGTTGAGTCGTGTACTATCAATTCAGACCTTATTCACTTAAATGGAGAAGCTTTCTCTGTTTGACAGAAGTTTTTTCTATATACGTACTCATCTTACTCCTAAAGGCTCTCTACTTTCTTCAAACAAAATCTGGATACTTTCTGGAATGCATAGTAAAAGAATATGACGTAAAATTCTTGGGCAACTATACTTCTATTATTCTGCATTTTTCTTTTTTTTCGTTGGATCGTTAACACCAATTTTCCTAGCATCTGAAGGCATACCCGTCAAGTAGTTTGATGGCATAATACGTTCTTGTCCCGTTAATAATCCATCACCATTAGCATCTTTCAGCATAGACCCAAAGCGATCACGTACACCTATGTAGTCTCCATTTGGTTGAAATGCATGCATAGAACCGATCCACTCATCCATTTCAACATCTACTCGTACATATTCGTTAATGAGACCGTGGCGAAATTCCGCCAAGTTTTTTGCTCCACCAACAAACATGTGTTCCCAGTCTTTTACAATCGGCTCTTCCCAATCTAACCAACTACCACCACCAGTTATGATGTAGTGGACGTGCTCCTTGTAACCACGTTCGTACTCATGTGTATGTCCACTGAACACAGCATCAACTCCATACTGTTCTAATAAAGGCACTAAACGTGAGCGTAGCCACTTATCTCCATCGATCCAGAGCTCACAGTATGGTGGTATATGGATGAATAAAAAAGTGTAACGTGGATTGTTTGATAAAGAGGATTTTAAATCATCCTCCAGCCACGTTTTTATATCCTCTTTCATTGTAC
This sequence comes from Candidatus Poribacteria bacterium, assembly GCA_002729015.1. The sequence goes on along the minus strand of PBVO01000131.1, from coordinate 22,706 downwards.
TGAAATCTATACAGATAAAATGAACTCCAGCATAATCGAAGGAATAACTGCCCCATCCCGGGTCCATACCAGTACGGTTTTTTGCCGGTGTATCGGCAAACTTTCTGATTATGTCTTGCCGATTAGGTTCATGATTTCCCCAGGCAGGGAAGAATGGAACAGATTGTCCAAGGTATTTTGCTATACGATCGAGAAAGTAATTTCGGACATCCTGATAGTTCCCTCCATTTTCCGCAAGGTCTCCTGCAGTCAACGCAATATCCACACCGCTATCAGCCATGTGCTTCATCATACTTTTTGTTGGTTCGTGAATGTCTATATTATATACACCTCGATTATGACCTTGACTATCAGACCAAACACCAAAGCTAAAGGGTTGAGGCGATAGAGGCGCTGTTCGAAATGTTCTTATATATGAATGCATATCCTCATGGCTCAACCTGTAATAGTATGTCGTCCCCGGCTTCAAATTTATGAGCTCAACCTTGTATATGTGTGAATCGTGCTTGGAATTAGTTGATCTAGCCTGCTTTGATTTCTTTAAAGCCTGATCGGTACTGTAATTAATGTAAATGTCTTTTTTTTCTCTAATTTCCCACATGATAGTGATTCCATTTGGTTTCACGTTCTGTAGGTAGGGAGCTGTTAGCCAAGGTAGATCATGACTATAAGAAATAAATGAGATAAATAGGCAAAGATAAATAATCGAGAACCTAAATGCAATCTTCATTTCATTACCCCCCTCGTGAAAGGTATTGTGCTAAATGCGTTTTTCTATGAACATACAAAACGGATGTGTTATGCAAATTCATCTTTAGACAATCAAAATTGAACGGAACATATAGATTTCATTTGTAATCTTGTATCTGAGTTGAGAAAAACGGCCGTATCTGATATTTTGCTCTCGAACGGAGTTTCTCCATTAAATCAATCTCTATAAAAATCAAACTGAATTACAAATATAGCGGATTTATATTAAGTAAAGATGATGCATTTATCAGGGAACCAGAAAGCTTTGTGTCTAAGAGAAGGTTATCTTAGAATCAGTTCAAATTTGACTGGATTCCTTGCCTCGTGATTGTCACAACTTCAGTATCTTGTATCTAAGAGACAATAGCAATGAGTTGAGCCATGATTAGAAACGTAGGTCTGATAAGACATGATCTATCCACTCATCCGATATTTCTGAACCATCTATAATTGTGAACCAAAGTTGTGGTTTATTTCGGACAAAGGATTTCAGGTTTTTTAAGGAATCAACCAAATCTTGTCGCTTAATCCCTAGATCCCTAGGATGATAATCCAACTTAGTCCTATTTAGAATTTCGGTAATATGCTCGGCCTGATTATCTTGTAACCGGCTCATTAGGTATATGCCAAGGCCAATTATATGACCGTGAATGAAGGACCTTCTTAATCGTTCTTCCAATTCATAAAATAGAAAATGTTCCGATCCCTCCTCTACACGAAAGTGATCTAAAGGTATACAAATTGCGTTCAATTTCATATAGCCTTCAACGATTGCCAATAAGCTTTTGTTTGTAACATCTCTTATTTCAGAAGCCATTGAACAAATATCCATTAGTATTGATTTAGCTTCTTTGATTGCCAATTCAGAAAATACATATTCGGATTTCCCCTTACTTTCAGCATATTCCCAATCAAAGCTAGCAGTATGAATCGAAAGTAAATCTCCAATTCCAGCAATATTCAAACTCTGTGGTGCAGTACGAAGAATATCGTAATCTATAATTAGAGGATCAGGGCTTGTTATACCAACATACTTAACTTCACGGTTAATTCTAATTCCAGTTGCTGGAGTTACAAATGCATTCACACTAAGTACTGTAGGGATGGTCACTAATCTCAGATTCCGCTTCCAGCAAAAATATTTGGCCGCATCCACGGCTAGACCACCTCCAATCCCGATTATAGTATCGCATTCTGGTAGACTTAGTAGTTTTTGGTCCAAAACCAACTGATCTACAGAGTCCACAAATAATACTTGCTCAGGAGTTCCTCCAATCACTGTCTTGGTGAGGTTCCACGGAATCTCCATTGTAACTACCGCAAATTTGCCAATTTCTTGACCAATTCCTTTAGTACTCCCAGAGCCACAACGCAGTGATAATACGTTCGTTTGGCCTAATATTTCTTTCATTATCAAAACTCCTATGCCACAAAAGTAGTAAAAGCTATGATTACTGAACAATCAATTGGCGTTTAAGTTTTATGAGTAATCTTTTTATTTGACTTCCTCTTTCTGTATTTCTCAAATCCTGTTCCTTTATATTATAAATTAGGAAACAGGACAGGTTTGTTTCCCATGACTGCTCTTTTTATCTTGGTTTGAGATAAGTTATTAATTTTTTAAGATATATGTCAGAAGGGATTGAAATTACTCCCCAGAAGATAACAGACAATCCTGTTGTTTTCAAGTTCCACCAACAAGTAGCAACATATTAATCTTGTAGAGATGTGGTATACTTGGGGGGGTAGCGAGAAGAAATAATATGAATTTACAAAATCAATACCTTGCTCATGGTTTCGTAGTCTGCGAGTCTTTGTTATCAGTAAATGAATGTGATCGGATAGTTGAACGCGCTCATGAACTCCACCAACAAGAAAGCATTGTTGGATGTTTCAACAGTAAACCAGATGCCGAAGACCCTCTAGAAGTTTACCCTCGTATGATGCACCCGCACCGGGTAGACCCGCTATCTCTGCACGTTTTGAGGCATCCGAGAATTGTCGATCAATTGGAAATTCTACTGGGTGAACCAGCAGTTGGCTTGCAAACTATGATTTATTGGAAACCACCGCAGGCACTTGGTCAAGCCTTACACCAAGACGATTTTTATTTGCAAACACAACCTTATTCTTGTGTTGCTGCTTGGGTTGCCCTTGAAAAAACTGATGCTGGTAATGGTGCGTTGATGGTCTGCCCTGGTTCGCATCTAGAGCCAGTATTAGAAATGAAAGAAACTGACCCCGCACTTTCATTTACTCATACAGCAGTGAGACCAAATCCTCAATACTCGACTAAAATGGTTGAAATGGAAAAAGGCGACACCCTATTTTTTCATGGTAGGTTGATTCACGGCTCTCTACCTAATCGTTCTATGAACAGATTTCGCAAATCCTTCATTTGTCATTATATTCCTAAGCGTTCAACTAGTTACAATAAAGGTTATGACCCAAAAGTAGAACTGAGGTGATGATCTCTATCCAGTGAGTCAAAAAGAAATGAATTACTATTACAAAAATTATGACGTGTTGGTTGTCGGGGCAGGGCATGCCGGTTGTGAAGCGGCTTTAGCTTCTGCTCGGATGGGGTGTCAGACACTTATGTTGACNATTAGCTTAGATACGATTGGGAAAATGTCGTGTAACCCAGCTATTGGTGGTTTAGCAAAGGGACATTTGGTCAAAGAAATTGATGCGTTAGGTGGTGAAATGGCTAAAGCCATTGATGAGACAGGCATTCAATTTCGACAATTAAACACGAAGAAAGGGCCAGCTGTTCGTTCTAGTCGAGCTCAAGCTGATAAGAAGGCATACCAGCTTTATATGAAGCAAGTACTTGAGAATCAAGATTGTCTAGATGTGAAAGAAGGTTTAGTTGAAGAGTTATTGACCGAAAATGGCCAATGCTTAGGTGTTGTATCACATACTCAAACAGCTTACTTGGCACAAACGGTTATTTTGACCACTGGTACCTTTCTAAAAGGTACCATTCATATTGGTGATGTATCCTATAGCGCAGGTCGAGCCGGAGAATCTGCCGCTGAAAAGCTATCAGAAAGTTTTCTAGATCTTGGTTTTGAAGTAGGACGATTGAAAACAGGGACACCACCCCGTGTTAATGCACAAACAGTTGATTTTTGCAAAATGGAAGTACAGCCTGGTGATGAAGTCCCGAAGCCATTTTCTTTCTCTAATCACTTGATTAGCCAATCTCAATTACCTTGCTACGTTACATACACCAACCCTAAAACACATAATATTATCCGAAATAATCTAGAGCGATCAGCGATGTATAGTGGACGTATTCAAGGTATTGGACCTCGTTATTGTCCCTCTATAGAAGATAAAGTAGTTCGGTTCGAGGAAAAGAATGAGCATAGGATTTTCGTTGAACCCGAAGGAAGAGATACACAAGAAATTTATCTCAACGGTATTTCAGCAAGTCTACCAGAAGATGTTCAAGTAGAAATGGTGAGAAGTATCCAAGGACTGGAAAAAGCAGAAATTATGCGGTTTGCNTANGCNGTAGAATACGATTTCGCGCCAGCTACCCAACTTTATCCAACTTTAGAAACCAAGAGAGTTAGAAACCTGTTTTTTGCTGGGCAGTTAAATGGTACAACTGGGTACGAAGAGGCTGCGGCCCAAGGACTGATGGCTGGTATCAACGCCTCTTTGAAAGTGAAGAACCAAAGTCAGCTAGTATTGGATCGTGCTTCGGCTTATATTGGTGTGTTAATTGATGATTTAGTNACAAAAGATATCCGAGAGCCCTACCGGATGTTTACTTCTCGGGCTGAACATCGATTGCAATTACGAGAAGATAATGCTGACTGGAGACTAACCGAAACAGGCTACCAAATTGGAACTGTATGCGAAAGTGATTACAANAGGTTCGTGAAAAAAAAGAAGGCTGTATTGACAGAACTCAGATTACTTTCTCAAACACAAATTAAACCTACTGAAGAAACGTTAAAAAAACTTGAAAAGGTTGGGCTACCTAACATTAAGACGGCTACGACATTAGCAGATCTACTGAAACGTCCGCATATCACTTACCAGGAAATTAGCAATTTAGCCACCGAAATTGGGGTCTCTTCCACCATAAACTTAGGTCAGGATTTGAGTTGTGCGATTAGAGAGCAAGTCGAAATTCAGATTAAATATGCAGGCTATATAGCCAGACAAGATCTACAAATTGAAAAATTTAGACGACTGGAGACACTTCCTATTCCCAGCAATTTTAATTTTGATGCAGTCCATGGTCTGAAAACTGAAGCACGAAAGAAGTTGTCTCAAGTTCGACCCGTTTCCATCGGGCATGCATCACGCGTGCCCGGAGTCACGCCAGCTGACATATCAATCTTGATGGTTTGGCTAAAAAGCCGAGAGATGAAAGAAATTAATAATGAAAAGCAAGAGGATAAGAACCTATTGGCCTAGGCCTTNCNCATTGGTTCTTAAGTGCCAANACTGTGCAGTCCACCTCAATTGAAGTTGAGTTTCGAAAAAACGGTTTTCCCTTGTCTGATCTGCAAATCGATCAATTTAGTTTTTATCTGGAGCAGCTTAAGACTTGGAATAACTATATTAACTTGACTAGTATCGATGATGACTTAGGTATCATCCATAAGCATTTTTTGGATTCATTAAAACTGCTAAAATTTATTGAATTACCACTTGCTTGTAGGTTAATCGATATTGGCAGTGGTGCAGGTTTTCCTNGTTTACCGCTTAAAATATATCAGCCGTCGACCAATTTGTTATTAGTCGAATCGGTTAGTAAAAAAGCTAGTTTTTTACAGTTTGTTCTGGCTCAATTTCGACAAACTGCCCCACATGGTTTTGGCCAATTTGAAGTNCTAGCCAACCGTGCTGAAACACTGGCTGCTCAGGAAAAATATCTAGCATATGTTCCAGCGGATGTCGTAGTGACTCGCTATGTGGCTGACATATCAGATTCTGCCACTTACTGCTTACCATTGTTACAGCCTAACGGTACTTGGTATGCCTACAAATCTGGTCCGAAAAAATTAGTTGAGAAAGAGATTGATTCTGCCCAGTCAGTTTTATCTCAGCTNGGAGCTGAGGTTGTTGACATCTACGAAGAAAATCTAATAGCAATTAAGCGGGGACAATAGTAACTATCATGCCACTAATTGACAATCGTAGTGAAATCCGAATTTCGGATAGCGAACCTCCAACACTTCATTTCACGGGAAAAATAATCGGTTTAAAATCGGAAGACCTCAAAAAAGAGATGGAAANATTAAGCCAATTGAATCCCAAAGGTTTTGCCCTTGATTTGTCTGAAGTTTCGCTGCTTGATAGTAGTGCTCTGGGTGTAATTATGCTGATTGCTCAGAGGCTGAGACCAAGTGGTGGGAAATTGGTTCTATTGAATCCTCAGCCTAATGTTCGCCATGTCTTTCAGGTTACTCGCCTGGATACAGTCTTAGAAATTAAGAATGAAATGCCTATATGAGTTAACCTTTAATCAAACAATTGCTGTTTACGAAACTCCAAATCTGATCCATGAAGACCAATGACTAATGTGGAAAATAAAAATATTGGTCAGTTAGCTGCTGTNCGTTGGCCTAATCTAGGTCTACGAGGTGAGTTCGTTNTACAGTTTTTACTAATTTCACTAATTCCACTTTTGGTAGCCTCGGTAATTGCATACACGTATGGTAAACAAGCATTGGAAAAGACCATCGGGAAAGGATTAGTTCAGGTTGCACAAGGAAAATTAGATCAAGCTGACCAAAGTATCACCCTGCGATTGGATACTATCGAGAAATACATTAAAACAATTCAAACCAAGGTCGCACTCTCAAATGGTAATCGCAATGATAGCTTTTCGCCTAATCTACCGACTGAGCTTCAACTACTAGAATCGAATAATCTANTACGAGATGACGTAAAACAGCTAGAGGGTTACGCTGGCCCCAATAGCCAGATTATTATCACTAATGCAACGAAGCAAATTATTCAATCCTCAAACCAAGATATTCTCTATTCATCTGTCTCGGATGACTGGTGGGATAAAGCCTACAACAATAATTTAGGATACGATGTTATCGGTGATATTGTTCTTGAGAGGGAACAATATCAATTGACAATTGCTTTGCCTATTCGCGATAGGAATCAGCAAAATGTTATAGGAATTTTGAAGGCCACGCTGGTATTACCGGAGCTAGCTGACTTGGTGAAAAATTCTAATTACCGGCAGGGAGACGAGCTTTCAGCTCTTCAAACAGTCATTATTGACCAATATGGTCGAGTTATTGTAGCTTCAAATTCAAGTGAGTACGAGTTCGGTGAGCGAATCGATCAAAGTGATGCCGCCATGGCAGCCATCATAGCAAGTCAAGGCGAACACAAAAAAGAGAAGTGGTACGACTACCACATGCGGGCCGAAAAGACAAACACTTCAACTAGAGATTCACAAGAGCTGACGAATACCAGAGGACTCGCCCAAGTATATGGTTGGGCNAGGANCAGAATTTGGNACCAGCGATGGCATAACCGAAAAACAAGACCCAATTTCAGCAGATGGACAGTCTTGGTTTCCCAACCAGCGGTGGTAGCTTTCGAAGGCATTACAGATTTAACCCAGCGAATACTTAATTTTACGATGATTTCTTGTGCCATAATCATTCCTATTGCCTGGCTATTATCACAACGGATTGTGACTCCTATTATGCAGGTGGTTAGTGGTGTGCGTGCAGTTGGACAAGGTGAGTTTGACCAAGAAATTCCAGTTACAACTGGTAATGAATTGGGTCTATTAGCTGAAGAATTTAATGCTATGGAGCGTAACCTCAAGTCTGCAGTNGAAAACCTAAGGCAAGAAGAACAAAAGATGACAGCTATCGTCAACAGTTTATCCGAAGGACTGATTGTAGTTGATAGTCAATATCGAGTTTTGCATATAAACCCGACGGCTGAGCGATTGTTAAATATCCATAGTAGTGCTCTAAAACAAGACCTCGCGACTATTATAAAAGACAAAAACCTTATTGAAGTACTATTGCAAGGAGCCAAACGCACTACAACGGAAAATTTGAACCAAACTCATCATTTACAAAAGAGGCAAACTTCTGACAGCCNGATAACCGATGTTGTGACAACTGAGATTACGCTAGGTAGAGACAAAAATAAGAAAGAGAATGAGGATGAGGTTATTCGGATAGAAGCTAACGAAAAAGAAAGGCAGATTATACTGAGGGTAGTGACAGTTCCATATCTAGATGAGGAAGGAAAAATTCTAGGCTCGGTATACGTTTTTGAGAATGTGACACGAGAAAGGGAAATTGATCAGATGAAATCAGATTTCATCTCCTTAGTTTCTCACGAATTAAGAACTCCTCTGACTTCTATTATTGGTTTTGTATCTTTTGTGTTAGACGGGAAAGCCGGAGATCTGAACTCAAAACAAAAAGACAGTTTATTACGAGTACATCGTCAATCAAAATGGTTAGCAGATTTAATTAATGATTTACTTGATGTTTCCAGAATTGAGGCTGGTCGAACAGAATTTGAACGTCAGCCAGTTAATATGACGAAAATCATTAAAGATCGAGTAGCTGATCTCCGTCCACAAGCNGAAGAAAAATCAATTCAGCTGATATTAAATGATGAAATTCAGCTCCCTACGATCTATGGAGACGAAGCAAGGCTAGGCCAAGTACTAACTAATTTAATTGGAAATGCTATCAAATTTACACCAGATGGCGGCGTAATTCAGGTACNCGCCAATATTAAGGCTGTCAAAAGTGATGATCTTCCCTCACTGCATATTGAAGTTATTGATAATGGGGTTGGTGTTCCACTGGATGAAAGAGAAAAAGTATTCGATAAATTTTATCAACAGAGCAGTATTCATACGCGACAACAGGGCGGTACTGGACTGGGCCTAGCCATCGCAAAAAGTATTATTTCTGCTCACCACGGTAGATTGTGGATGGATGATGGAGAAGGAGGTCAAGGTAGTAATTTTCAGTTTACCTTACCTTTGTAAAACGTAATGACATACAAAGCAAAAATTTTAGTTATAGATGACGAAATTGACATTTTAGATTTGTTGGAAATGTTGTTGACAACCGAAGGATACGAAGTGTTTCAAGCTAGCAATGGGATGGATGGNCTCCTCTACGCTGATATTCATCAACCTGACTTGATTTTGTTGGATTTGATGATGCCGGGTATGGATGGATATGCTGTCATCTCTTCTCTGAAAGANAAACCTAGTGTAGCAAATATCCCGGTTATTATGTTGACAGCCATGGCTCAAGCCAAAGAAAAAATCAAAGGTCTAACTGCTGGAGCTGAAGATTATATTACTAAACCGTTTGATACCAAAGAGTTGATTCTACGGATTGAATCAGTATTAAATCGAACATTACCTGTCAAGTACATGAACCCCTTAATTTCTGCTATGGGGAACTGGTATAGTGAGGATGCCGTAGAGCAATTAGCATCCCATCTACAGGCTGCGGCTGCTATCCAAAGAGGATTGGAACCCAAAAAACCGCCCCAGATACCAGGTTTTGATATCGCTGGGTGTCTTCACAGNTCTATGTCAATATCAGGTGATTTCTACGATTTTATCCAGTTGAATGATCATTGTTTTGGGCTTGTTATTGCTGATGTTCGAGGCAAAGGTATTCCAGCCGCTTTATTGATGGCAATGATTCGTACTGCGTTGCGTCTGGTTGGCCGAGAGGAGGCCACNCGGCACACTTCTCCTGCTGCAAATGTATTAAAACGAGTAAACGATCTGATTGCTACGGATACTGCCCCTGATCTTTTTGCAACTATTGTTTATGGTATCCTAGATGTTCATCCGACTACAGATGAAAATATCCAGCAACCTCGTACTTTTAGGTATGCTAATGCTGGTCACTGTTATCCACTTCACGTAGTAGATGAACAGGTTCATACATTGACTGTAGGTGGCCTATTGTTAGGCAGTTTTGAATTTGCTAATTTTGATGAAGAGCTGATTGAACTCAAGGCTGGGCATATCTTGTTGTTTTACACTGACGGTATCGTAGAGGCAGAAGGCCCGGATGGTCAGCCTTATGGTGAANAACGTTTNCAGCAAGTCTTACTGCAAAGTCGATATTTATCAGCAGATGGAATTTGTCAACGAATTTCCAGTAGTTTAGATCAGTTTATTAAAACGGGTAAAATAGATAGACTGAATGCTGATTCCCCTCCCGAATCGTTTCCCCNACTGAAAGATGATTTAGCTATGATTGTAGTTAAAGTAAGAGAGAACCAAACGTTTGACTTGGAAACTAACTAGTATGTCAGGCTCTTTTATAAATGGATGCCCTGTACGACTTGATCTGCCAAGGAGTCTAGAGAGTATTCATTTGCTCGATGTCGTGATCTCTGAAATGTTAGACTTGCTAAAAATAGATAAGCATATACGTCATCAAATTAACTTAGCTGTTATTGAAGCCGGTACAAATGCTGTAAAACACGGCAATACAGCCAGTTCTAATTCTCATATTCGTTTTGAATTTCGAGCCGCAGTAGATAAAATAACTATTGTTATACGAGATAGTGGTCCAGACGTGTATCCGATACATGTAGAAAATAATGATCTTTGGCGGTCTAGTGGGCGTGGTTTACAACTAATCAATGCCTATATGGATGAGGTGAACTACGAGAGGACTGGTATTACTATGGTTAAGCGTATCAGTTAAGAAACAAATGAGAGGTAATTTAAAAATGCAATCAGACCAAGAAGAAATACTGACAATTCCATCCAGTGGTATATCTGATTCAATGAAGGCAAGCGAAACAACGGAGCCGGTTTCAGTATTATCCCCTAGTGAGTCTAGCCTTTGGGAAAAGTGTCATCAGTGCAATGAATTAGTATTTTCTAAGACATTGATCAGAAATTTTTATACTTGTCCTTATTGCCAATGTAATAATGCTTTGCCAAACCAGTACCGAATTGAACAAATACTAAATTCAGTAGAATATAAATACTTACCAACCAAACAAAATGATGATCCATGTTATCTCGCAACTGGCCTGTTAGGATCAGAAGAAGTTGTTGTTCTGTCTGGTTTGCCTCAATCAGTAGCCCCTGCCCTTCAAGCATTCGAAATTGTAACAGAAAAACGATGCCCTTTTATCGTGTTTTTACCAGATATCCAAGAGCCTGATCTACAAAACCTATCAGCAATTGATTTAAATCTTCTGGTTCTTAAACAGAAACAGTTAAAAGGGTTACTCTGTTTAACTGTCCTGACATCACCCGATCCGCGTTTTCAAGATAGGTTGATTTCACAAGAATTCTCTCCCAATTTTCCGATGGGTGATATCTTAATTGTTGAAAAAGCTACGGAAACAGAAATGATTTCGCTACCTGATAATGGCTTAATCGATAGAGTCTCTAGTCGTCAGGAATTATCTCAAATTTTAAGGCACTTGGTGAACTGGTCCAGTAATTGAGAGCTTTTTTACTGGTTTTAAATTGCAGTGGAGGTAAGTTAATTGAGTCAATCAAGTAAATCATACAGCATTGGAGTTGATCTTGGTGGAACAGAAATTAAAGCAGGTTTGGTACTTAGTACTGGGAAAGTGATTGATAACTTATCTAAGCCTAGTCAAGCTAATGATGGCGCATCGATAGTATCAGGTAACATAGCCTCGGCAATCCACCAATTAATTCGAACGAATCCCCAACTATCTCCTGAGGATCTCGTTGGTATTGGTATTGGAACACCTGGTTTGATTATTCCGGATCGTGGGATCGTCCATTTCTCACCTAACTTTGATGGTTGGTATGACATTCCGTTAGTTGATTTGGTCCAGAAAAATCTAGAGGCACAATTAACTCATTTACCTATCCATATTGAAAATGATGGTAATGCTATGGCTTATGGCGAATTACGCCAAGGCGCTGGTATCGGTATGAAAGACATAATTTGCCTGACGTTGGGAACTGGCGTTGGTGGTGGCATTATCCTAGATGGACAAATTTTTCACGGTAGTAGATATGTGGGAGCCGAACTTGGCCATACGACTATATTTGGAGATGGAAGGCTCTGCGGTTGTGGAAACTATGGCTGCTTAGAAGCCTATGTGGGCAGAGACCAAATTGTGGAACGAACAAGAGCGAAAATTATCAAATCAGCATCTGGCTCTCCTATATTAGAAGCACAAATGGATTCACTGACCCCTAAAATTATCGCCGAAGCAGCAGACAGAGGAGACCAAGTCGCAATCGAGATTTTCATGGAAACTGCTCGATATATTGGCATTGCCTTGACTTCCTTCGCACACATTCTGAATCCACAAATGGCAATTATTGGAGGAGGAGTTTCCTCTGCCGGCGAGAAACTATTATTTGAACCAATCCGATCTGAAGTACGAAAAAGAGCCATGGACACTAATGCAGAAAGCTTACAAATTGTTTCAGCCAAACTGGGTAATCAAGCTGGGTTAGTTGGTGCCGCGATGCTAGCTCAACGAAATCAGCCGAGCTAGTCAAAATGAGAAGGTTTTTGCAATTTCTTTAGCGACTATATGGATCAAGAAGCTGGGATCTTTGGCTAGCTTCCCACGTTCTGATCGACTGACGTATTGCTTTACTTGACGATCTTTACTATCAAAAGTATCGTTTAAACTCCAAATTGTTTTCGGTTCTGTAGGGTCACTGGTTACGATGCGTAAGCTCAATGCAATGAGGGGGGACTTTCGTAAAATTGGGTAAGGAGATTCAGGTTCTTGGAAAGATGTAATTTCACCAAGTAGAATGGCATCTGCTTTCAGTTTATTACTGATATTTTTCACCAACGTGTCGCTCAGATCGATACCTTCTAACCCTTCATCTTCTACTAATGTAGCTACCTTGTAATGATCTACAACTTCGAAGCGATTCAATTGCAAAATTTGTACTGTTAATTCTCGGGTCATTTCTCTTGCACGCTTGGCGTTGGCTCCATTTAGTGGTATAACAGCAATTGTTCTAATTCGATCTGGAGAGAAAAAAACAGACTGGCCTGAATTAACTGGCTTGTTTTTGAGGGGGGATTGGCAACCGCTCAGTGCTAACAGTAACAAAAATAAAAGGACTGATCTCAAACAAGCTGTAAATTGAAAAGTATAAGTAAAAAACATGAGATGAAAATTATAGCTGGTCATTTCAGGTATAGATTCTTTAGTCTAGCAGTGTTATCTAAAATTGGCAATTTAGGGCTCATTTGTAGGATTATTCTGGCGAAGGTTTTGCTTCTACCTCCACTACGGCTTCTGTGTAAACCTCGATAGATACAACCATTTAGAAAAGTGCTCGTGAAAATTGACACCAGCACTGTATGATTTGTACCGGCCACTACGGTTTCTCTGCTAAATCAGAGGTAATTGTTACGCCTGCAGTATTTCCTCTGGCAGGAACATTGGATGCATCCATGTACACCCCTGCACGCTTACAGTTTATAAATTCTACCTTGCACGTTCTAGCATCAGCACAACCTACATAGCTTGGTGTGTCTTCATCTTCTGCCCCTACATTAATATTTTTAAGAATCATGTCTAGATTTCCTAAACCACTACCTCCCATTTCTCCATCCATTGCAATAGCAATCAATCTAATAACACCTACCTCTGGCATGTTATTAGAGTTAATACCATCAATTACAATCCCTTCTCTAGTATGATCAAAATTCTCAAAATGTTTCAACCAACATATAATTGATTGATTTGCCCAAAAACCCTCATTAAAATATTTTGCCTGATACATATCATCATGAAGTATGTAAGTATTTGTTACTGTAATACTATCACCTTCTTCTTTATCCCAACCTAGTTGCATAGCTGCACCATTCATTTGATGCCATATGTAGGAGTTTTCAAAAACAGTGTTATCTTGATATAGTTTCAACGCATCATCGTTTACTTTCATAAAATTAGTAGACACTCGAGAATTCTCTTCTACACCAATTCCATCAGTGGTTTGACGGTGAGCAAATGATTTTGTATTTCTTACAATGGCACCAATACCTAATTGAAAGTTATATTTTCTTGCCAATATACTGGTTACACCTTCCACAACTTGATTCATTGTTGTTGGTCTTGCATCTGTCATTTTATCTCTGTATGCTGCCATTGTAACTGCAGAATTCAAAATTTGACCAGAGAAGTAATCTGCTCCTCCTCCCTTTCCTTCCTCAGCTGCACCATAAGTATCTTGCCCTTCAATAATACCTCGCCCGTTAACCATTAAGTTATGAGCTCGTGTTGCTCTAATATTACCATGTACAATTGCTCCTCCAGGGATATAAATTTGTTCGATTTGGTTTCCTTCGCATCTTGAACCACTATTAGAGCACACAAAAAATGCTGAGTTATAACTTTGTGGTGTATAACCAAATGCATCGGTCTCATTAATAAAATGTTCTCCCTTCTCGAAATAAATAATCTTTTTATCTCCTATATCTCTTATGGTTAAAGGGGCTTCTTTAGTTGTAGAGCCTTTTTCTACCACGTAAACAGATTCTCCGTTAGAATCCGGAACATTTGTCTCTACTGGATCAGCAAAAATAAACAGTGGATTTCTAATATCTCCATTGATAATTATTGCTGTATATTTGTTAGACTCAATTTGAAACGTAAGCTTTCCTCCACTTTGTGAGATATTGTGAACATGTGTTGGTCTAAACTCATAGTTTGAAATTGAACCTGACTGCATACTTACTTCTACCTCTACCATTTTGGAACTTCCGGTTGGTCCGAAGCTAAATGTCGTCCAGTGACTATGACTCATTCTATCAGCACCATTTTTTGCAATCCTCTCTAAATAGTAAGTGTGATTACTTTCATACTCTGTCAATGAAGCACCTTCGCTATCAACCTCTCTAACCTGTACAGAATACATAGACGATGAATAGCCATTATAATCTGGTATTGCACTATATGTTTGCAGACCTCCTTGAGCATTGGCGTTGTAGCTTGCAATAGCAAGCACTATCAAACCAAAGCCCAGTTTTAACCTATTCTTCTTTAATAAATACGTCAATTCGTTAATATCCTTCATGATTTTCAGCCTTCTCATTTTTAGGTTTGATTGCAAGTTTATCATTCGTACCATCTCAATCTACGATTTTTCCCATTAATGAATCGTTAAGTTTGTACTGTTAGTCAAGAAATTAGCTTCTCCTATTCTGATTCTACTTATTTTATGTCTACTAATTTGCATTATTAATCCTCCTATTACGAAAGATAAAACCTTATTGGGCACTCTTCTTTAAGGAAAAGCTTGCAGAGAGTAATAAAAATCAATAGGAAGTAAAAAGTTTGTTGATGCCTTTACAGAATAGGCTAACTGTGAGAGAATACCTACCAGCTTTACCAAAAATAAGGCGATATCCCAACCTAGCTGAGTCCTCCTCAGCTTTTTTTGATGCTTGTAAATCTCTAGAACCTGAATAATTTTTCAACCAAGAATAATCAAATAAGTCTATTTGGTATTCGTTCTTCTGTAAGAGTACTTGTCTATATAATTTGGCTTTAAATTTATTTAGGAAATACAACGTATGTTAAATCGAGGAGTAATAACTAGAGTGGTAGAGTTATTGAACAAGAAAAAGAAAACCAAGCTTTTGTTAAAACGGAATAAAAACAGCAAGCCTATTAACCGGAAAAAACTGAGGTCGGGCCCTGATAATTAAAATACTATTGAAGCAAAAAGGAGTGAATAATCGATGCTGACCAGTAGTTTGAAGCAGCGGATGAAAGATGGTGAAGTACTTGACGGTCGTCATATTCCAATTATGACTGAACCAGAGAAGATACGATCTATTTTAGACGAAGGTAGTTTTGACTTTATCGCTACCGATAGCCAACATGATCCTTTCAACGAAGAACGGCTATTTCATTTTTGTCGTTTAACCGATGAGTACGAAGCAGATGTAATATTTCGTATCAAGCATACCGAGCAAGCATACCTAATTGGCAATATGCTCGACTTAGGACCAACAGGTATCGAGGTTCCACAAGTAGAACTTGAAACTACTGTTGATACTGCAATCAATGCATTTTACTATCCACAATTTGGGAAACGTAGTTGGGGAGGGGCATCTCGGCCAGTTTCTGAGCACCATCGGGGTCGTTTAGATTATAGCCAGTGGTGGAAAGAAAATGGGATTTTATGGATACAAGTTGAGTCCATTAATTCGGTAACCAACGCCCGGAAATTAGCTAAGTCAGGTGTTGATTGCGTTTCGTTCGGCCCTGCTGACTTAAGTTTTAGCTTAGAGTGTTATCCTAACCATTTTCTAAAAACGGTCGAAGATTGTGTTCAACATGTAGCTGAACAGTTGAATGATACCGGTGTTGCAGTTTGTATGCGGGGTGTTCCGCCAGAAGATAAAGACCTGTATGTTGAGATGGGAACTACTGTTTTTATCAATTATCAATAAGAGCTAATACACACAAATACCAAAATTGTATTCGAATGGCAACTTTTGTCTGCCATAATTTTTGAAACTTACTTTACCTGTTGTAGCTTTCGGGGCAGAGTTTTTCTTTTTGAGGTTGAGATTTGTCTAAGTATTACCTTAATTTTTATTGTTTATAATTGTAGGACTCTAAAACAGAGTTAGCCCAAGAAAAAGGTAGTTTAAATAGTTTAAAAGATAAGTTATTTTTCTTTTTTGTCTTTTTTCAGTATATGCTGAAAAAAAGATTACCAGTCTTTTTATATCCAGTAAAAGTTTTTCTCTGCTAATTTGTTATTCGCATAAGCAGAAGTAAGGCATAATGTTGCAAAAGTAGTAATGGGATAATAAGTCTAAATTATTTTGGTGATTGGTTGATCAAATATACGAACGTCTTGAAACTAATTTTAGCTTTTATGAATTCAATATTTAGAAAAGTAAGCTGCTAACTTTTAATCTCACGAGAAAGGAAAAAAGTTGACAAAAATAAGCCATGTATGGGATATACTGCGATGCTTGTAGCTAGCCTCGGTCTTATATATAGTCAGTATACTTCAGTAGGCCAAGCAGAACGACAATATGCTGAAAACGATCTTCATGCACGACCTGCGATTGAGATATCGATCGGGCTTGAGAATGCAGACATTATTGGGAGCGACAATCGTGCGCTACAGGCTGCGGTGGACTATGTTGGTAGCTTAGGGGGTGGCTTAGTAAAAGTCGGTCCAGGTGAATTCCTAATGAGGGATTCACTACACCTACGTAATCGTGTGAAAATTCGAGGTACACCGGGTAAAACAATCCTGAAAAAAGACCTCGAGTATAGGTCTGAACTAGCAGCAGACGGAGATTTTGGTGAAGCAGCCATTTCGCTTAAAAATCCTGAAGGGTTTGCCAGAGGACGAGGAGTTTATGTTGCTTCCAAAAAACAACGGAATTTCCATGGGGTCTGTGCTACGGTTCTGAATGCCAAGGATAACTATTTTACACTTAGTCGTTCTATGAATGCTGACATCATGGTAGCCGAAGGTGGATTCGCAGCTACGGTGTTCCCGGTCATCAGTGGTTACAAGATTCAGGACGCCCAAGTAGAACACTTATCTATTGACGGTAACCGTCAAAATAACCCAACTAAAGTGGATGGTTGTCGTACTGCTGGCATCTATCTTTATCAAGGTGACCATTGTACGATTACTGACTGCACAGTGACTAACTATCAAGGGGATGGCATTAGTTTCCAACAATCCAATGATGTCAGAGTCAGTCGATGTATTGTCAAACAATGTGCGGGCTTCGGATTACATCCAGGCAGTGGGTCTCAGAGGCCTTCTGTGACCAATTGTCACGCTATAAGTAATGATGAAGATGGTTTTTTCTTCTGTTGGCGAGTTCGTAACGGTGTGGCAGAAGAGAATTGGCTCGAAAGAAATGGTGGTTACGGGATGTCAATTGGGCACAAGGATACCGACAATTTTGTTCGGAGGAACACCATTATCAGAAATCAAATGGGCGGCGTCTACTGGCGCTCAGAAAGTGAGCCCATGGCAGGACATCGTACGACCTTCGAAGAAAACATCATTCGTGATAACCAGAGCTGGGGCTTGTTTGTTGATGGATTTACTAAAGGAACAGTAATTCGCCGAAATACCATTGAGGACAGCGGGGATGGACGGCAACGAACTGGTATTCGCATTGGAAGAGAAGCAGGGAGTGTTATCATAGAAGACAACATAATTAGAACGACTGAACGAATAAAGGATGAACGCCAATCCATCTGACAAATGAAATACCTTCTACTGACAGTAATCGTATCCGTTTTGTTTATTATAGGGGAACAATCTCCTCATTCTAATATTTGATCAACTGTTTAAATATCCAAATCCGATTTTTTCCCAAGTGAATAAGACTTTTTTAATAGTTTTCGTCGCTCTAGTTATACCAATTCTCTCAAGTGCTAGGAGTCAGTTTAATATCGAAAACCCAACAAAATATGGCCTGAATTTTCAACACACCGACGGGCAATTTGGCTTAAAATATTTTATTGAACCTATTGGTTGTGGCTTGGCTATGATTGACTACGATAATGATGGAGACTTAGATTTATATTTTGTCAATGGTTGTGATCTACGTCACCAAACAAAAGAAGTATCCAACCGATTTTACCGAAACGATGGAGGCATATTTACTGATGTGACCAATGAAACTCAAACTGGGCATACTGGTTACGGTATTGGTTGTTGTACGGGTGATTACAACAATGATGGTTGGACCGACTTGTACTTGACTAATTATGGTTCTAATGTTTTATATAAAAACAACGCTGACGGCACTTTTTCTGATGTGAGTCAGACAGTTGGTGTGGATGTTAAAGGTTTTAGTAGTGGGTGTTCATTTATAGATTACGACCAAGATGGTTGGCTGGATTTGTACGTTGTCAACTATGTCCAATTTGATGTAAGCAATAATCCTTCCTGTAAGCACTTAAACCAACAGACCTATTGCACTCCCGAGATCTTCGACGCTGAGGCTGATAAATTGTACCGTAATAACACTGATGGCACCTTTTCTGATGTCAGTGAATTAACTAATGTTAGCTCAAAAAAAGGCAAGGGGTTAGGTGTAGTTTGTGGGGACTTTAACCACGATAATTGGCCAGATATTTTTGTGGCTAATGATACGACGCCCGACTTTTTACTCCAAAATTCCGGCGGCCAATTTTTTCGAGAAATCGGCCTAATGACAGGAGTTGGTCTCAGTGAATCTGGCCAAGCATTGAGTGGAATGGGTTGTAATACTGGAGATTACGATAACGACGGGGATCTCGACATTATAGTCACTAATTTTCAAGATCAAACCAATCACTTATTCCGAAACGATGGAAGCTTTCTATTTACAGAAACTAGTTTCCAATCGGGTATTGGACAACGCAGTTTACCTTATCTATCATGGGGGGTGGACTTTGCTGATTTGAATAATGATGGTTGGTTAGATATATTCATTGCCAATGGCCATTTGGACGACAATATCGAAGAGATTGATCCAGTTGGTACTTATCAACAACCTAATCAAATTTTTTGGAATCAGAAAGGAGATTTTTTCATTGAACGACTTTTAGTCGATGATCATAAAGTTAGTCGTGGAAGTGCCTTCGGGGATCTAGATAATGATGGCGACGTAGACGTAGTTGTAGTCAATCTAAATGACCAACCAACTATATTTCGAAATTCTGCTAGCAACCAAAATGGATATAATTGGCTGACCGTTAAATTAATCGGATCTCAGTGCAACCGGAGCGCTATTGGCTCTAATCTTACAATCTTTTTGAATGACTCATCAATCAGTTGGTCGAAGCAAAGCCGTGAGGTCAAAAGTGGATCGGGTTATGCTAGTCAAAATGACTTGCGTTTGCATTTCGGTTTGGGGAAAGCAAAAATAGTTGACCGTCTCGAAATTGAATGGGCTAGTGGCAATCAACAAATTATGGAACAGGTCAAAGCCAATCAATTTTTAACTGTAGTAGAGGAAGAATAGATGAAAATATCATCGTGATCTTAACTGACACGTTTCGGTATGATACTTAGGTAATCAGGCCAACCGATCAGTCTGCAACCGGAGTTGAACTGTTTGTCAGCATTAGTGAGAACAATATTACTATCAATTTGGCGTGGTTTTTATCCCATGATGGTTCAGTCAGGATTCAAAATTCCCTCGGATTGGAATTTTTGGCCGTTGGTGGTACTAGACCAAAGGAAATATGGTACGACGTCCCAGACAACTGCTGGGAACACTGGTCGATCTGTTTATAGTTATCGCGGGAAAATAAAACCTTGATAGGCGGTTTAGGAATCAGGTGATGTACGAGAAATTATCGTGCTTCGGAAGAAAGCTTTTTTTTTTGTTGGTTCGTTTGGTATTTATTATGGTTACAAGTTGGATTACACAGTCAACTAGAACCAGATTTAGAGCTTAGTTTCCCGGATCGAATTCAACTTCACCAAACCCAAATAGATAATGACCCGAGTCTAATTTCGCCTAGATTGGCTCTGGCCAAGATATACCTACAAATAGAAGCTTTCAATCTTGCTATCGATCAATACCAAAAGGTGCGGTCAATTGACCCGTACCATCCGAATGTGGATTATGGCTTGGGTTTAGCCTATTCAGGCCAATCCAAATTCGATCTAGCAATTGAATCTCTTCATCGAGAATTAAATACAAGGCAATCAAATACTAAAAGTGACATCAAAAGTAAAGCACATATTTACGCTGCACTAGGCAGTGCCTATGCGTCGCTTTATCAATACGAAAAATCAAAGACAGCTTATGAGCAAGCGCTCAACCTTTTTCCTGACGATGCTATGATTCATCATCAATTAGGCAATATAATTTCAAAACAGGGTAATAGGCCTCAACTTGTAATCGAACATCAACAGCGTGCAATACTACTTGAACCAAGGCTTGCGTCTGCACATCTTCAACTGGGGTTAGCCTATGCAAAAACCCAGAATTGGCCTTCGGCAATCACCGCATATAAACAAGCTATCGAACTGGATAGTGGACTAGTCGAAGCCGAATACAATTTGGCTCAAGCCTACTTCCGGCAAGGCGCCCCAGACAAGGCTGAAATACATCTACGCAGTTTTCAAAACAAGAAAAAACAATCTGACCAGATAGCTCGCTTAAAAGGCGCATTTCAACGAAGTAACGACCAAAAACAGAAAGCCCAAATTTCGGCCAATATTGGTCGGGCCTATTTAAAGAATAATCAATACAAAACCGCCATTCAATACTACCAAAAGTCGATTGGTCTTGATCCTCAACTACCGATTGCATATAGCGGAATAGGTTTAGCATATGCGATGCTCAATCGCTATGAATTAGCTATCTTTAATCAAAAAAAGGCTTTGAATTTACAACCTGACTTAACTGAAGCTCTTTCTTCGCTAGGGCTGATTTACCTCAAACAAAATAAAATTGACTTAGCTCTTTCAGCATACCAACAGTCGATAAAACTTAAACCAGGGGTGGCTGATGTTCAACGACAAATTGGATTAATCTACATTAGTCAGCAATCATACGCACAAGCTGAAGTAGCCTTTAAAAAAGCTTTAGATATTGATCCATCTTCGGCTGATAATTACCATAACCTCGGTCTATCACTGGCTTACCAGGACAAAATGAAATCCGCCATCGACTCCTATCTTGAGTCGATTAAGCTAAGATCTAGTTCAGAAAATAGGTCTTTGGCAGAAACCTACTTCTTGTTAGCTGAGGCATATAATCATTCGTCTAACAAAATTGCTGCCGAAAAAGCTTACATTCAAGCAATTGAAATGGATGATAGTTTAGCAAAAGGCCTCCACGCTCTAGCCAGGTTATATGGGCAGAAAAAAGAACAGCCAGAAAGAGCTATTTACCTCGTAAAACAAGCTATCAAAATAGAACCTGAGAAAGCCGAATACCATAACACGTTAGCACTTCTATATTACCAACTTGAAAGTTATAATCTGGCTCAAGAAGCTCTTCAGGCCGCCTTAGCTATAGAACCTGAGAATCAAAGTTATCAAATAGGAATAGAAAAAATTACAGAAAAGTTAGCTAAAAGCCAGTGATTTAATACGCTTGGATGGATTTGCGAAAGTTTGTTAACAACATTTTAATCAAAATTTCCATTTGACTAGCAGTGAGACCTAGAACCTGTAATTAAATCAGGAGATTTTACGAAACCACTTAAATTTATTATTGTCTTTCTGACTGTCTTATTGATAATCACACTACTAATTTATGTCGAACAAGCCAAGTCAGTGATACGAATCGAAACAGGTATGTGGCGTATCAAGGCATCAGTAGTTAGATTTGTGTTAATACTACCTTTAGCAGACAACTTCTAATCAAAAGATCGAGAATAAAAAGAACGGTAAGTGCCAGCCCGGCAGTATAAATGAGAAAGACACTTGTTGGCTAAACCAGGAAAAACGTGCGGTATACTACGGTAAAGCCAATTGTAAGCGACCTCTAATTTGCATGGTTAATCTCGGAAGTATTTAGATAACAAATCTCTTCTCTGTCTAGTCGAGGTCAATAGATTCGACGTATTTTCGAGATCGAGAGTTAACTCAAGACTCACTTTGGGGGTGTAATCTAATTATTTATGAGATTTGATCTTATGGGTAGGCTGATAGACTTTTGGTAGTGGAAAAATCGTACCACAAAAAACCTATTATGTCCGAAGATAGGATCAACAAGAATAAAAATAAATATACCGAATAGCGAATATTACCTAGGAATTGTTTTTTGCGAGAGCTTCCAATTTTTGTGCAGGTTTAGATAAGTAAGAGAAGGATTAGAATTGATGTAGGAAGTTATCTGTCCCCCAAATAGGGCCAGAGTTATCTTGAAGTAAACAACAAGCCCACAACCAACGATTCATCTCGCTAATTGTGGGCTTGACAACGATAGTTAGTGGTCAAATTCCGTTCATTCCCTTTTAAATTG
>PBVO01000055.1 GCA_002729015.1 Candidatus Poribacteria bacterium | reverse complement strand
CCAGGTAAATTTCCCACCCGAAGCGATTAAGGCACCAGGGAGAGTTGCCACAATTGGAATTGCGAAAAGGGGATAACGAATAATTTCAAGTAACGCTGAAATTCTTGTCATAAATAGCAAAGTTGCTATATTCCTTGTATAACTTGTAATCCATCTGAATTTGGATTCAATATCTATTTCAACTCGAAGTTATTGACTTGAAGAAGAGTCTACCATTTGAGCCGCTTCGAGCAAGGCTTCAGATAAGAATTGTGGGTTAACCTCAGATCTTCCTCGAAATGTTCGAACTTTTTCACCGTTAACTTTGAGAATTGCTAGTTCTTTACCACCTAAATGCAAACCCACCTTAGCATTTCTAGTTTCTCCTGGTCCGTTAACCTCACAACCCATTACTGCCACTGGTATTCGTATTTGGCTTTTCTCTAGCAAGGATTCAACCGCTGATACAATTTCCTCGTATCCAGCTGTATCGTCTCCTCGACCACAAAAAGGGCACGATATAATATCTAGCATTTGTTCAGCTAGCCCAAGTGTGCGGAGAAGTTCTTTAGCTGTTAGTACTTCTTCCACTGGGTCACCGGTAATCGAAATACGNAGAGTATCGCCAATTCCTTCCATTAATAGTGTGCCAATACCGATCGACGATTTGACGTGTGACCGCCTTGGNGGGCCAGCTTCGGTTACACCNAAATGAAGAGGATAGTCNTTCATTCTGCTAAAGAGNCGNTTAGCNNCGATCATNCGNAAAGGGTGACTGGATTTTATGGAGACTGCCACATCTTCGAAACCATTTTCTTCACAAATTCCAACGTGNCGGTTAGCACTTTCAACCAAGGCCTCTGCTGTAGGCGACGGGTACTTGTCAAGTAAATCCTTTTCAAGCGATCCTTCGTTTACGCCAATCCTTATCGGAATTTTGGCTGATCTAGCTTCAGACAAAACTCGTATGATTCGGTTCTTTTTTCCTATGTTACCTGGATTAATTCGGACCTTAGCTACACCAGCTTCTATTGCTTTTAAAGCAAACTTATAGTTGAAGTGAATATCTGACACAATTGGTACAGGTGAACGTTTAACTAACTGACTGAGGGCACTAGCATCTGATTGATCAGGGACAGCCACACGTATGATGTGNACACCAGCCTCNACGCAACGATCGATTTGGCGCATAGTNTTGTCCACATCACGTGTCAGTGTAGTNGTCATTGTCTGAATCGGAATTGCATTACCATTCCCGATNATTACACCACCAACNTTGATTTGTCGAGTTTTCCTTCGTGTGGTTATTGTTTCGTTTGTACTAGGGTTTTCAGGAGGTGTTAGCTGTATAAGGTTAGTTGAGTTTTGCTGTTGCATTTTTTGTGTTGTACATATTCGCCAAATCAACCAAATATTACCAATCAGATTCTATCCTGTCAAGNTACCTGAGTAAAGTGTANTATTCTATTTTATGTTTGGGGTTGACCAAATTTGGCAAAGTCGCTAAAATACCACNGCGTGCTTCAGTCTGAAAAAATACATTTATNTTTCTNAATATTATCTAAAAGGATNATTTACACATATGCGAACAGTAAAACTTGGGCTAATCGGTGCAGGTGGAATTTCTCAGGCTCACTGCCGAGCAATATCACAAATTGAAGGTGCAGAGATTATCGCCGCTAGCGATCTGGTACCATCTAANTTAGAACGGATGGTTCACACTTGGGGTGTTTCCGAAAAAAATACTTTTAGTGACTATAACGAAATGCTAAAAATAGACGAGATTGAAGCTGTTTTGGTTTGTACTCCGACAGGGGTTCATGCTCCACCGACCGTTGCCGCCCTGCATGCTGGGAAACATGTACTGTGTGAAAAACCAATGGAGGCAACATTGGAAGCTGCTACATCAATGGTACAAGCAGCACATGATACNGGCAATATTTTGATGGTTGCTCTGAAACTTCGTTACTCGCCACAGGTGATTAAAGCCAAACAAATTGTTGATAACGGCACCTTAGGTCCCATTTACTATGCAGAAACTATTGCTGATCGCAGAAGAGGCAATCCAGGCGGAAGTTTTATTCGAAGAGCCACAGCGGGTTTGGGTGCCACTGCTGATATTGGTGTTTANGCCTTGGATACAGCGCTATATCTAATGGGACATCCTAAGCCGGTAGCCATCATGGGTATTATGGACAATCGGCTTAGTTTGAATAGTACATGGAATCCAGCATTAAAAGAAACTGAAGTAGAAGACTTCGGAGTTGGTTGGGTACTATTCGAAGATGGAGCTCGTTTGGTATTCAAGACCAGCTGGTGTATGCATATGGATTCATTAGGAGGTACTATTTTCTTAGGTGAGAAAGCAGGACTGAGAATTGGAGTTAGTGAAGTTCGTGGTCCACAAGAAGGAGTTTTCGTTTACNGCGACAATGATGGTGAAATTGCAGACCAGTCATTTACTGAATTTGAGCCAGTTGATGTTTTCGTTGCTGAAGACACGGACTTCATCGATGCAGTCCGACATGGTAAACCTTCACCTATTGANCCTTATGGTATGTTATTAACTAATGTAGTATTTCAGGGTGTTAATGANTCNTCAGAAANTGGTGGGCGTGAAGTTGAACTTAAGGTNCCNANCTTTGNCTAGTTTAGTGGTTGNTACTAGTAGTTAGATTCTAATTTTTCAATGAATAATGGGCGAGTAGTTTGAAATCGCTCGATAGCTAGGGTAATGACTTAGCATNTATTCGTTTAATTTATCATCAGAAGGAGTGTGTCATGACTAGCTTCGGGCTGCATACAGTCGGAAGACAAAGAAAACTACCGTTGATTGTCTGCTTGTTTTTATTTTTGAATCTGTTTACATTGATTTCAATAGCACAATTGGATCAAATACAGTCGGTACCAAATGGAAAGAAAGAACTTTCAGACGATTTTTCTAGCTATGGTTTCATTAGTCCAGCTACACGCTACACAGCATTCAAGTATCAGCGTGGTTTCATGGCTGGCCTTCAGGGCGGGTGGCATGTCACCAATCGTTTAACACTTGGTGCAGGGATTTATCGCTTGATTACTTCGGTTGAGCTTGGTGAAACTACGGACGAAGCAGGAGCAATTACTCCCTTGCTCTTAAATTTTAATTATCAAGGTTTTTTGCTTGAGTATGGCCTCGGTCAATTCAAATCATACCGTCTGTTTGCAACAGCTATGATGGGAAAAGGTTCAGCTGAATTTGGCGATAACACTGAGTCTCCTGACTACAGACAAGATGATTTTTACTTGGTTGAGCCTGGTTTCAAGATAGAATTGAATCCATGGCCGAATATAGTTCTTGGTCTTGGTTTAAACTATCGTTACATCCTTGGATCTGAACTAGTAGGCCTGAAAGACCCTCACCTAAGAGACGTTTCTAGCTTAGTTGAACTCCGTTTCGAAGATTTTGACTATTGGTTTTCACAATAGCCAAAATTTTCGAATTGGCTTTTTAGAGCCCAAAGCCCCTGTGCTGGGTTACCAATGTAAAAAAAGTTAGTTTGATATCCATCAGTTAGATTTCTGGGATCATACTTGGCAATGGATTTTGTCAAGTCAGCCCATTGGTAACCGACGCTTTCAATCTCTGATCGACTCAGGTGTTGAGTTGCATAGGTGATGGTAAACCTACTCTCTGAAGTTCCATGGATGAGGTGTGCGGCTGCTGACAAGTTGTTTTGTAACTCCTCGTTTCTTTTTACTTGGTCCAAAGTTGTCTCGGTGCCAAGATAACCATACTTTCGGATCAGACGATCGATTTCAATGTCCTCCCCAAATTCTTTTAATCCAGGGGCGATGATAATCAATTCTCCTTTGTCAGCCATGGCCATCCTTGTCCTATAAATAGCTTTATTTCCCAACCACGTGCTTTTAAATTCAATTGGGTCTAAATACACCACGGCACGCTCAAGTGGTTTGTCTAAGAGGTTAAAATTAATTTGTCGGCTGAGATTTGCGGCTTCCTCAAAAGCTTCTTGGTCATTACCTGCATATAGTCCCCTCATTACCGTTTCACCTGAACTGTTTGGTCCCATTACGGTCATCAGGTAAACTATNCCTATCTGTTTTAAATAATTCTGGTGTGCATAGTTGAACATGTTCCGAACAGAGGTATCTGTGCGGCCTAACATCTGTTCAATTCCGTTTACTGCACCCATAAAGTGAGATTTGTTGATCATCTCTGAACCACCAGTCCCAACCAATACATTTTTAAAGCCGTTTGCCATTCCCACAACNTCGTGTGGGACTACCTGACCAATCGATAGAACTAAGTCGTAATCTCCTTGGACAATTCGCTGATTAANTTCAACTAATATGTCATATTGCAACTTTCCTTTGGAGAGTTCATGTACAACTTTAGCTGGAACTTGCCCCATTCTTTGTAACCCATTCCGCCAATCATGATCATAAAAAGTTGCTTCCTCCATTGAGCCAAACATTTTTTCAATTTGCCCCGGTNTCATTGGAGAATGTGTTCCGATAGCTGGTAGAATATCAAATCTTCGTTCACTACTTCTGCTACGCTGGTACCAATTTTGGTATAGAATTTGTGTCAATTTTCCCGCATTGGAAGGTAGGCGAGTTATATCGGGTGGTAACACTAATATTTTTTCTGGTTGATGATAACAATCAAGTAATTCTTGAATCANTAATTCTTTTTGATCATTATTAATTACTTGNGTTCGNTCACCATGCGCAAAGTGGACAGGCATAAAAAGGACAAACCTCATTCAACGAAGTTGATCACGATTATATCATTACTTGAACAATACTAGAAGGAAAGGATAATTCCATTGTTGATTTGTAGATCATGGAAAACCAAATTTTGTGGNGGNTCGTTATCGTAACGAGAATTNAGACTGGTAAANGCCTGAACTNTNTTNGTNAACTGGTAATTCAAATTTGCTTCTGTTAAAACGCGAAAATCTTTTTGGTTANTGAAATTAACCTGATAATAAGTCGTGATTCCTAACATTGATTGNNCAGAGATAGCNNAGTTTAGGCTGATATAGTTAGTTGATCGAATTAGGTTTGTCACCAAAGGNTCCCAACCTANANNCTGNATTTTTTCATACTCCCACATAGCACCAACNCCGAAATACANATCCAAATTAGAGCNGGTTTTATTTGGAGATTGGTTAANCANNTTGAANCGTAACCCTCCACCAAGTAGAGAACGATCTTTGAGTAAAATTGATTGGTTGAATTGTTTTTGAACAAAAGCCTCTAGCATTTGCTTGGGCTTAATTGACCAAATTGATCGTCCATGAATCATTCCCCGATTGATAAATACTTTGGAGTCCTTACTGCGAATCTGAAAATCATTTACTGCGAATAAATGATNATTACTCCTCACGTAATCAGTACGGTATCTAAGCTTAAAGGTTTGTGTGACCGTGTTGCCTGNATGATAAGTAAAATCTATACGTGCCTTATTGTAAAAACCCGTTTCTTGGTTAAGCTGACGCATAGTTTCGCGGGTGAAAACGTTAATTTGAGCTGAAATTTCTAGTAAAAAAAAGAAGGTAGTGCAGAACAAAGCCAAAACTAATAATGGTTTAGGGGGCAAAATAGATATCATCGGAAACGTGAATAACTTTCGATTATGATTTTCGATCACCAAGGATTTAAGGCAAATTTAGGCTGTTCACCAGAGCGTTTAGTTCGATTGCTCGGTTTAATTGATCCTTCTCCAAAAAGCGTTTCAACTTTGTTAATAACCGTTTCACTATGAGGTAGATTATATCGTTGATTACATTGAGCAATAATTTCTCCAAATTTTGGGTCAGCCAAACGCAAGATTAAGTCATTTCCCCCNTGNTTACTATTGCAAAGCTCAAGNAATTTTTCCAATTTTTCTTGATTTTCCAGATCTTGTTTTTGAATGGAGATTTCAANAGAGGAAGTCATTGTATTAANTACTTCATTTATCTCAACAACTTCGTTTATCTGGATTTGCCGAACNGCTTCTTGGTTTTCATCCTCATCACGTCGTCGATCCTGCCCTACGTTACCACGTATCCAAACGATACTGCCGTCTTCGACCAGNTCATGATAATCTTTGTATGTATCAGGAAAAATAACAGCTGGAATTGTACCTTCCAAGTCCTCTAAGGTGACGATTGCCATTTGGTCTCCCTTCTTGGTNGTTAGACTTTTGGTTTCGGCAATCATTGCAACTGTGTAAACTTCAGTGTCTAGGTTCTGTTCCACCAATGTTTGAGAAGTNGTTGTTGTATAGTATTCAACAATATCTCCGTATTGTTTTAATGGGTGGCCCGACAGGTAAAAACCCAAAATCTCTTTTTCATTTCTGAGTTTTTCCTCATAGCTCCAAGGTTCGGTAGGAGTAGAGCTGACTTGTGCTGAAAAGGGATCTCNTTCNCCATTTTCACCGCCTCCAAACAACGAAATTTGACCTTTCTCTCGATCTTTTTGGACACTTTGAGCCAATTTTATTATCCGATCTAAATTAGCCAAATCCTGCGCCCGATGCGAACTNCCAACATTATCAAAAGCACCTGCTTGAATTAAACTTTCAATTGCTCGCTTGTTCAGTTGCTTTCCGTCAACACGTTCGCAAAAATCTTGTAAAGAAGTAAATGGACCTCCCTCCGTTCTTACAGTTACNACTTCTTCAATTACCCCCTCACTNACATTTTTGACAGCAGCTAAGCCGAAGCGAATATTATTTTGATCGACAGTAAAAGTTGTATCACTGCGATTAATATCAGGTGGTAAAACCTTAATCTCTGTACCTAGGAAATCAGCTAATTTTCCACACTCAGCAATATATTTCATAATTTTGTCGCTGTGTGCAGACTCTCCCGTCATCATGGCTGCCATAAACTGACGAGGGTAGTGTGTTTTTAGAAAGGCCATTTGGTAAGATAAGATGGCGTAAGCTACCGTATGCGATTTATTGAAAGCATAACGAGCAAAAGGTTCTAGGTACTCGAAAATTTCAATTGCTTTTTCTCTTTCTACTCCATTCCCGATACTACCTGTAATGAATTTCTCCTTCATATTATTTAGCATCTCAGCATCTTTTTTACCTACGGCATATCGCAAAAGGTCAGCTTCTCCCAATGTAAAACCAGCCATATCTTGTGCAATTTGCATTAACTGTTCTTGGTAAATACATACCCCATAACTTTCTGATAGTGATTTTTCTAATAAAGGATGCATGTAAGTAACTGGCTCTAACCCAATCTTTCGTCGAATAAAGCTATCCATCATGCCACTATCCAAAGGTCCTGGTCGATAAAGAGCTGGAATAGGAATGAAATCCTCGAATTTATCNGGTTGAATTTGGATAATAACTCGTTTCATACCAGGAGAAGTTTCAAGTTGGAATAGTCCTGCTACTAATCCTTTACTTAACATTGCGTAGGTCTTCTCGTCGTCAAAAGGAATATCATCTAGTTTCAGTTCTATGTTTTCATCTTGATGAATTCGTTCCAGACANTTATAGACTTCAGACAAAGTACGTAAGCCAAGGAAATCGAACTTAACCATACCAATTGATTCAACAGTTTTAAATTCAAATTGCGTGGCAACTCGACCACTTTTGTCTTTGAAGAGTGGTACATAGTCGGTTAGGGGACCGTTAGCTAGAACTATTCCCGATGCATGAATTGATACATGACGCTTCATTCCTTCTAGTTCACGGGNAAATTTCATTACCTCTTCGTTCTGTGGTTCATTAGCGGCTTGGCTAAATTCTGTTGAGTCTTCTAGTGCTTCGTTGAGTGTAATTCCAGGTGTATTAGGAATTAACTTGACTACGCGGTCAACATCCGATAGTGGCATATCTAGTGCTCGTCCTACATCGCGTATTGCTTGCTTAGCACCTAGACTGTTAAATGCCGCTACATAACCCACCGATTCTTCACCATATTGATCGACNAAGTATTTAATAACTAAATCTCGATGCTCAGGTGCGAAGTCGATGTCGATATCCGGTAAATTGACTCTTTCTAAATTCAGGAACCGTTCGAATATACAACCGTATTTGACCGGATTGAAGGTTGTTACTCCCAAAGCATAGAGCGCTAAACTACCACCCGCTGAACCACGAGCATTCAGGGGGAAACCTTGCTGGCGTGTGTAGTTACAATAGTCCCAGACAATTAGAAAATAACCGGCATAACCGGTTTGTTCAATAATAGAAATTTCATAGTCTAATCGTTTCTGAAGTTCNGTAGTGACACTTTCTACTTTTTCCTCTAACCCTTCTTGGCAAATTTGTTTCAGATAAGAGATTGGCGTGTGNCCCTTCGGTACNGCAGTCTCAGGCATTATGCTATCGTCATAATCAAGCTTCACCTGACAACGATTGGCTATTTCTATAGTATTTGTGATTACCTCTGGGGGATAATCTGCAAANACTGATCGCATTTCNTCGATATTTTTCAGGTAAAATTGGTTGTCAAAGCGCAGACGATTCTGGTCATGGAGATTTTTTCCCATTTGTACACAAAGCAAAACATCATGCATATCATGATGCCCTTTGGTTAANTAGTGAGAATCGTTTGTACCAACTAGTGGCAAACTAAATTCCTTTGCAATTTCAATCAAGGTCGGCATAGCTTCGACCTCTTCACTCAGGCCATGATTCTGGATTTCTACGAAAACATTGTGTTTCCCCAAAATATCGATTAATGTTTTTAAGTTCGCACTAGCCTTATCTTTATTATTTCCAATTAAAGCTGGTACAAACCCATTAATACAGCCTGTCAAGGCAATAATTCCTTGATTGTATGCTCGTAGAATTTCCATATCAATTCTTGGCTTAGAGTAAAAACCTTCGATATAGCCCAAAGACACTAACTTCATCAGATTTTTATAGCCGACTACATCTTCAGCTAGAAGTGTTAGGTGGTAGGGGCGTTGTCCTTTTTCTCTATCGTTTCGACTTCCTGGCGCTACGTAGACCTCACAACCCAGGATCGGATTTACGCCTTCTTTTTTTGCTGTTTTGTAAAATTCGTAAGCTCCAAACATGTTTCCATGATCGGTTAGAGCAATAGCCGGAGCAGAACTTTTGAATGCCCAATCAACCATTTCACTAATTCTACAAGCTCCGTCGAGTAAACTATATTCACTATGATTATGTAGATGAACGAATGCGGACATAAAAACTCCCTAGAAGTGAAGTATGGCTAAACGTATCTGAAATTACCTGAGNGGTGGTTAAGGTTGACTATATTGATTGGTCTTAGTAAGTGAATTGTATTTCCATTGAAATTCGGATGACATGGGATGAGGAAGTTGTTGTAGTTGTCTATCATTCGAATCAGCGAGAACTAAGTTAGTGAATTCNAAGTATTCCGTAATCTTATGACTTTTATTTANTTGGTTTTCGGATAAGGAGGTTGGTAAAGTGNGAAGCTGNGAATGAAGAATGATTCCTATTACTATNCTGAGGCTGACTATTGATAACCGTATTATCTTCCGATTGCTACTAAAGCAAGGCAGAAAATAATTAACTGCACTAACAAACCGATCAAACCAAAATTTGCGTGATTTTCGCTGCCTTTTTTTGATCTGTGTACGAACATTGGTCAGGAATTCAGATGAAGGCNAGATCGATTCTTCTCCACGTAGAACATTATCTACTTGTCGAAGTTGAATTAGTTCAAGACGACAATCGTAGCAANTCTCCAGATGAGCTTCTACCATTTTCATTTCTGGTTTAGGTAATTCTTGATCTAAGTAAGACGAAAGCTGATCAATATAGCAATCTGAGATTTCCAACTTTTTNGACTCAAATTTTTGCATTATAACTTTCCTCAACTCCTAGTTCTATAAGTTTACGTTTGAGGCTTTGCCTAGCTCGATGAACCAAAGACTTAACTGCACTGATAGAACAACCAATAATAGTGCTAACTTCTTGATAGCTAAGTTCTTGATAGGTTATCAAAATCAAGCTAAGCTTTTGATTGTCGGGAAGGTTGTTAACTTGCTGGNGAATCATCTGTTGGCGTTCTTTTTTTTCATATAATTGGTCAGGTAGATAACGAGTATCGCTCAAAAGATTCTCCATAGTAGAAACAATATGATCTGTTGAGTGTTCGTCTTNTTCTAGATCTAAATCAGAAAAAACATCGGTAGACTGACGCTTTCTGTTGCGAATCTCGTTCCGACACAGATTGGTAGCAATCAGGTACAACCAGTTTTTAAAGTGGCCTTTGGCTTGGTANCGCTTNACGCTGTTAAGTACTCGCAGAAAAGTTTCTTGCGCTAGGTCTTCAGCTCGGTGTTGATCACCAATGACACGGGAAATATAGCTGATCATCTGACTCTGGTAACGCCGAACGATGAGTTCAAAAGCTCCCATGTCCCCTTTTTTACATCGGATCATTAGTTCCTCATCAGCAAGAAACATACTATCATACTTCCAAGTTGGACAATCTTTTTGGTTGGTTAGAGGTAATTCCTTGCACTCCACTATCAACNACCTCTTTCATTCGTTCTAAATCGTCAATAGTCCAAGTCCATAAAGTGACACCACGTTTTTTGATTTCGTNGGNCAACAAACTTGTTATCAGTTTTTCGCTTAAATTTAGTAACGGCACGCCCATTACTAAAACCTGTTGAACCAGCTGTGCTGCTAATTCAACATCATTCACATGTCCTTTGTCGCNACCAAGTAAAAAACCAGTTGATAGTGTTGAATCTAGTTGACGAACCTGCTTTAGGACCATCGGATCAAAAGCAATCACCACTACACGTTCGCTAGTATTAGTTCGGTGAATATCTTTCACCACTTGATCAGTAATAGCTGCATCTTTAACCTCAACCACAGCCATAGCCGAAGGGCAAATTAAGTCGAGTGCTTCGGTCAAAGTTGGTATTTTTTCTCCAGTAAACTTATCGTGAAACCACCTACCCGCATCTGCTTGACGAACCCTATTCAGTGTTTGCTGATTAACAAAACCTGTTTGGTTAGTAGTCCGATTCAATGTTTGGTCATGNATGGCTACTACTTTTTTATCAATAGTTCCATGTACATCAAGCTCGACACAATCAACATTGAGTTCTAACGCTTTTTGAAAAGCCACCATTGTGTTTTCCGGAGCTATGGCAGAAAAACCACGGTGGGCAATTTTAACTATCATAGGTTATTTTTTGTCGCCATTGNTGTAGTTTTTGTGCTACTTGAATGAGTGGCGCGGTCAAAATGGCTCCTTGCTCTTTCTGCAAAAAACGGCAGAGCTCTTCAAACTCACTGGTTTCGATAGATAGANGCCCTTCNCCNATACCATGAAAAGTGAAAATATTCCAACCACCTTTTGTTTCTTTTGTCATTNCCAGCAAATCGATTAGATTTGAGGCCGTTTGGTTTTCACATTTCCAAGAAGTTAAGCAATGTAGGTCTGCATGGTAGGGAGAATTGGTCAGATTTGACATTTCGCCACCACCACGAGCTGCAAAGAATCGTTCAGCTACTAGCGGAACATAACTTCTTCTTTCTAAACCTCTACCCACAAATGTATTGTAGCATGGATAACAAAAACTCGACAGTGTAGTTTGGGGAAANGCGACCTTATGCTTGATCATTGATTGATCAAGTTCATTAGCTAATTGATCTAACGTAAGGTACTCCAGACCTGTTTGGTTACTATTAAAATTAGCTGAACAACTACACCAATGATGAATTGAGTGGTTACCGACTTCATGCTTGTTTGAAGCTACAGACTGAAATTTCTCAAGGCTAGGTGAAATTCCACTTTCATCCGTGGAGTCATCTTCAGCAATAGGGTAAAAGGTTCCTCGAAGACCGTAATCTTCCAAGATAGGAATAGCCGTATCTAAATGGCAGTCCATACCATCGTCGAAAGTGAGNCTGACTGCTGAATGATATCCATCAAGCCAATCATCAACTCTATTTGAAACTGTATCAAGACTATTACTAGGTGTTTTCATCTGATGATTCATGTTTATATTGCTCAATCATATTCAGTGTGATTACCAAGCCAAGAGAGAGCATTAGACCAATTACTCCACCCATTAAAACAAGAAGTTTACGATTCGGTTTTGACCTGGTAACAGCTGGGATCGCANGATCTAACACTGTAATACTGATTTCGTCGCTAGCTTCTTGGATTTTTGCCTGCTCGTACTGTTGCGCTAGTAAAGCATAAAGGGTTTCTTGCTTGACTTGCTCGCGCATCAAGTTTTTTAATTCCCGCTCAATTTTGGGAATCTCGTTCAGGTTTACTGACATACTATGGCCAGAAGTGTCCGATCCAGACCTGATCGACTTCAGCTTGTTTTTTAACGCTTCAACCTCGTAGTTCAAAGACCTGCGTTTAGGATTATTTCTAGCCACGTTAACATTATCTAGAACCGCTAACTCGATTTCCTTGGCGCTAAGGGTACCTTCTAGTAAACCAATTTGGTTGACTAGTCCCTCAGATTGAGCTTCTATCGCAAATATACTGTTCTGTTCTTTAAATNCCTGTAGATCCTTATCTATCTTAGCCAGAGTCTCTGTCGATTTTCTATATTGTTTTTCTATAAATATCCGATTACGCTGAGACTNAGTAGCGGTATTTTCAGCCAAATAATTTTTCAGATGCTTGACATAAGTATTGGCAATGTCAGCCGATAGTGAAGCTGAAGTAGTATTACAACTGATTACAAGCAGACCTTTTTTATTATCACTAATACTAACTAATTCANCTTGCATCGAACGAATCATTTGTTCATATGTTTTTGGTAAACTTTTTTCCTCCTCTGACAAACTAGGATAAAGCTGATCTATTAAGTTGAGTTCTTCGGCAACTACTTCTGTTATCGTACGACTATTTAAAATATTGATAAATCGATTCACATCCGCTTCACCTTGACCCACTGGCAAGTTAAACCCTAGNCCTGCAGGTACCATCGANCGTAGCGAAGATAATCCTCCACCGGCTGATGATTTTAGTGGCATTAGCGTAGTTTTTGATTCAAATATTTCTTCTGCCACGTAAAGAGCATAAAAAATTGCCACACTACAACAGATGAGCGTGATAAAAATGATTAGCCATTTTCTGCGCCANAATAGACTAACGTACTCGAACAAGTCAATCTCATCATCGTAAAATTCGATTTCTTCTTTTTTCATACCGCTTCTTGTTTGANTCTTTCATCAAACTGATTTGCTCGNAACTGGAGATGTCCACCCNACGATTGATATCNTTACTAATTTTATCAATTTGTGTGGGATACAGCAATAGGATTCACTTATTCTCTTCGATCTTCAAGCTTAATAATTTGACCATTTTCTTGAGCGAAATAGAGGAAACCCATATGGTCTAAAGTTATACCTTCTTGATCCTCACCTGTTAGAAGATATCGGCGCCAAATCTTTCCATCGAGAGACATTTCTAGTAGTAGGTTGGTTGTATCGCTTAAAACTAATAGTCTCTTTCTATTTTGGTCGAACATTAAGCCTGACACATCAATAATATCTAGTGGGAAAAATTGTACAATTTTNCCTTTCAATTTTTTTANAATTCCTCTTTTTTGTTGTTGTTGACGAGTTTTAATAGGCACTTCGATTTGACAGACAATTGATGGTTCTTTGTTTGGTTTAAGGCTGAAGGATTGGTTGCCCACCCAAAATGTACCTCCTTCAGCATGACTTTTATCAGCGACAAACGTAATGGCTTCTAGTCCCATACCACCTTTTTTGAGTAATTCTCTTCCCTCAAAATCTCGATCAATGCGAAATTCATACCGAATTTTAAAATCTTGAGGGGAAATNTCCAAAATTGAATCACGTCCTTCGANTACTGCNTATAAAAGTCCACTTGTTGNATCAACGGTTAAGCCTTCCAAATCATCGCTATTTATCATTTCTTGACGTACTACCCGGCCATCTGTTAGGTATTCACTGAGTCCACCTTCGTCATTGATAGTGAAGAGCGTTTTTCGTTTTGTATGGTAGGTAATTCCAGAAAGNTCTTCTTCTGGAAAGGATAGAATGTTACCGACCCATTTGTGAGGCAATTGCGTAACTGTAATTTGTTGTTCGGCCGAATTGGGTGTTGGAACCAGATCGTACAGTACTAACAAAATTAAACTTAACCCGATTAATAGAATTAGCAATAAAATCTGTCGTNTCATGTCAAGTTTATCTGCGAAGAGTCAATAAGAGAAACAGTNGCACTTCAGGTTTTTCTGCCTGTTTACTCTTCTTGCAAGGTGATNGAAGAAATAGATTCAAATGATCTGAGTTCTGAANTGAAATCGGTCCAATCGGCTTCTCGTTTTAAANAAATGTAAAAGGTTCGTTCGNTTTTTCCTGACTTTGTTAACCTTTGTTCTAGTTGATGATAATTGGATAAATATCGAGAAAAAACACTTAAGTAATTCGATTGGGTTTCTTGTGATGATAGCTCTTTGAAAGAAAGGATAAACTCTCTTTTGCTTGTTTGNTTATTTTTTGTTNNNCCCCNCTTTCTGAATAANNTAGGAGTGAAATTTANCCCCAATACAATTAAACAAATTGTAAAAGTTGCAACNA
Organism: Candidatus Poribacteria bacterium; assembly: GCA_002729015.1. Next base: position 73,075 of record PBVO01000055.1, on the reverse strand, counting down.
CTGAAATTAATGGATTTCCTGCACCAATTCCCATACCAATCGCCAAAACGAAAAAGACAAAGGCAATATCACGTGGGTTTCGTACCACAGTTCGAAACCGGATAATGGATAATGCTCCAACCAAGCTGAAAGCACGAGCCACGCTATCCCCAATAACTACCATTACAACCGTTATCAACATCGATAGAAGAATTAAAGATTCCATGAAAGACTTACTAGCAATACGTTTATGTGTCCAACGATAGACTATAGAGATAACNGNGCCCAAGACAAAAGCTAATAAAAGACTCACTATAACAGAAAACGCTTTTGGCAACTGCGACGTCGCTGATTCGGTTAATTGGAAGGATGAAGAAAGTTTTTGTAATTCAGTNAGCATTCAGTTCTAAGATACCAGAAAGTAGTACCGCAACATCAGGTAAATACTACTTCTAATTAATTGCTAATGGTTGATAAAGACCTGAGATGTTTTTGTAACATTTTTGGGACAACGATGATATTATAACATCTCTCTGCATCTTGGTAGATTTGAGCCAGAAAGATGTATTTGATCTGACCGGTTGCTGCTGAAATTAGGGCATATTTCAAAAACGTTTACTTATAAAGCGAGGAAAGTAAATTTGGCCAATACTGCATATCAAAAGGTATTCAATTTTCCAAATTCATCTAGCATGATCCATNGTAATCGGGAAAATCTTCGTTTTTACCATCAGTTGTTTATCTTTTTAGTCAGCTGGTTCATTTTTCTTCCTGCCAGTTCTGTACAAATCACAGAATTGATGTATAACCCACCAAACAGGGAAACTGAGAAAAAANCTTCTCAGTCAACTATGGAGTTTATTGAACTCTACAATGAAAAAGCCGATTACCTTGATTTGGGGGGATGGGAATTTACCAAGGGGATAAAATTTCAATTTCCAGAGGGCGTGATCATTGCTCCTCAGACTTATTTTTTAGTGGCTAAGAATCCCGAAAAATTGAGGGNAAATTATATTAAATTTTACCAAAAAAATATTACTGCCCAAATTTTTGGTCCATTCCAAGGGTTGTTAAGCGATAAGAAAGATAGGTTAGTTCTGAATGATCCATCTGGGGGAGAGATAATTGATTTCGCCTATGAAGATAAAAAANCATGGCCAATGGCTGCTGATGGAACTGGGCACACATTGGCAAAAATCTCCCCTCGCCTCAATGACAATGAATCAACAAACTGGCTACCAAGTCAAACCTTTGGTGGGACACCTGGCCGAGCTAACAATTTATCGTTAGATAGTACTACAAATTTTGGCCATGTCTTGATCAATGAAATAGTNCTTAAAGATAATAAAAGCAAGTCGTCGTTCTTCTCGGTCGAAATTTACAATCCAACTGAAATAGAAATCGACCTGAGCGGGTATTGGTTGAGTGACAATCCAAATCGTCTACAAAGATACCAAATACCTCAAGGCACGAAAATCGAGCCTGAAGATTTTTTTGTAATAACAAATCAAGAATTAAAATTTAAGCTGGCTCGAAAAACAGAACGACTTTTTTTGACCCATTCATCATTTGAGCAAGTAATAGACGTGGCTAGTGTGCCTCATACACCAACCAGTCATTACCATAGTTATGGACGTTACCCAGATGGATCAGCTGAAGAATGGTATTTGATGCCAATTNCCTTATCAAAGNCCAATAAAATTGACGATACCGCTAGCCTGCTCATTAANGAAATTATGTATCATCCACCCGATGGNTCTAAAAAAGGTGAGTACATTGAGCTTTATAATCGTGGGGGGCAGACAGTCGATTTATCTCAATGGAAACTTACAGGGGGAATCGAATTTAGGTTTAAGAAAAATACTAAACTAGCAATTGGATCTTATCTGGTAGTCGCTAAAGATCTTGACTATTTTCGGTCTCNATATAAGACAGTTGATGTCGTTGGTAATTTCAAAAAAACACTAAGCAATAACAACGGAAGGGTTGAATTAAGAAACGAACATGGTAATTTGGTCGATAAAGTTGAATATTACGATGGAGGAAGCTGGCCGAAATCGGCAGACGGTTACGGTTCAAGTTTAGAACTTATTAATCCAGGCCAAGACAATAGTAATAGCCAAGTTTGGCAAAATAGTGAGGAATCAAGTAAATCGGATTGGCACTACATTAGTTATTCGAGCATTTGTAAAGAAGATAGAGGCGAAGAAGCTTGGCCTCGATTACACTTGCATTTACAGGGAGCCGGAGAAATTTTGATCGACGATGTTCGATTGACCAAGAAAAATAGTCCTTTCTTCGTTGAAGCTACTAGAGACCGAGAGTGGGTTACTAATGGCTCTTTTGAGTACGGCGTCGAAGACTGGGAAATCATCGGTACACATATCGATAGCCAGACAGTGGTCGATCAGTCGAAACATGGGCGTAAGAGTCTAAGATTATTGGCTTCTAGTTCTGGTAATACAGGACCAAACCACGTCGAGATCCCACTCGAATTTCCTCTGGTAGCAGGTGATGAATATTTGATTTCATTTTGGGCAAAATGGAAGGACGGTAGTAACCTGTTACTAACTAGATGTTCTGGAAACCAATTGTCTGAAACTCATTGGATTCCGAGACCTAATCAACCAGGCACACCAGGTCGGCAGAATTCGGTTTATCAGTCTATGNTTGGCCCCGTTTTTCAAAAACCTATTCATTCACCTATTACACCAACGGCTAAAGATCATGTGCAAGTTGAAATTCANGTTTATGACCCGAATGGAATCTCAGAAGTTCATCTAAATTACAAAGCAGATCGACCAAATCGTTCAACTGATTCGGGCGGATTGTCAACTAGATCTTATCGTCAGATAACTATGCTACCAATTCGCCAAGCTAAGTCGGATTATATTCTCTATAGGGCAAAAATTCCGAATCATTCTGCTCCGCAAACGGTTGCTTTTTACATTCAGTCTACCAATGAGATAGGATTAACGAGTACTTGGCCTGGTGATATCAGTCGTCCAGGACTCTACCGAATTGAACACGACGACGCAAAATTCAAACCAGAATTACCCAGTTACCGCATTATTATGCGAACTGAGGACGTAGAAGAGATCGAAAACCGTCCATCCCTTAGTAACNAAATGATGAATGCTACTTTTATTTTTAATGAGACCGATGTTTATTATCAAGTTGGTTGCCGGTGGACTGGTAGTCCTTACCGACGTGGCCGCAGTGGTTATCCGAGTGGTTATAAAATCCGGTTTAATGCTGACCAGCAACTACATGGCCTACGTTCAATGGCGCGTTTTGACCGAAATGATAACGCACCAGGAGGTTCGTATCATGAGCGGTTATCATATTACCTTCTTCAAAAAATGGGGTTGCCCAGAGGGGAACAAGAGTGGGTTACTGTTCGTTTCAATAGTGATCAAGACCAATTAGTCTGGGGTGATATTATGCCACCCAATAGCCAATTCTTGTCAATTTTTTATCCTAGAGATGATAATGACCAATTATTCGAAATTACGTCTTATTTTGATTTTCGTGGAGAGGCAGGAGATGCACAAAATTTCAGAAGTCAATCAGCTAATTTCGAATGGTATGGCGATGATGATTTGGATTTATATAGATGGAACTACCAGCCAAGATCNCGTGAAAGTAAGGGGGATTTTGATGAATTATTTGAATTGCTAAAAGTAATGAACTACCAAACTAATTCATCGAATACAGAGGAATCTGCAACCTTATCCTACGAAACTTCGATTTCCAAACACATCAACGTTGAACAATGGTTACGAATGCTGGCAACTAGAGTCGTTGTCAGTGATTGGGATTTCGTTGGGGCAACTTCTGGACAAAACGCTTATATTTATCGCCCAGGAAAAAGTAAAAAATGGGAATTATTGACTTGGGATAATGAATGGGGTTATGACCGAGTTAACATGAGTGTTTGGGCTGCGGCACCAACCATTAAGCGCTTCCAGCAAAGCCCCAAACATCAACACCTTTACTTTGGTTTCATGCGAGAGCTGATTAAAAAGTATTTTAACGTTGACTATCTACTCCCACGGGTTCAGCATTACCATCGAATGGTTGGTGGTAAGTCNCCTGATATGTTGATGGATTTCGTTAAAGATCGTACAACTTACCTCGATAGTGTGATACCAAAAGCTAAAGCTAAAGTAACCCAATGGGATCCCAGTTTATTTACTCTAAAAGGAACGGCTCCCGTAGAAACCAAGATGATGAAAATCATCTTTCCGAATCAAAAAGTAGTGGATTATCATCCTCAGTGGTTGTCAGCAACTGATTGGCACTTAGCCTTGTCTGANAAAACTAAACCAACCAGCATNCAGTTTTTTGATAATGATCATAATCTCATTGTTATGGAACAATTGTCAGAGTAGAGGGANAACTTATGATTCAGACACATGAGTATTCNAAAATCAGACGGTCTAAGTGGTTTCTGTTTTTATTTGCTTTTCTACAGTTCGCTTTTGCTACTTTTGCCTCTAACGATGANACACTCAATNCAGTAGAACACACTAAACTAACTAGTCATAGTCAACTTCATTGCCGGTTTTTGACGAACGATTTGGTGATAACTTTGGCCTATACTGTTGACTCTTATTTATTATTCGATTGGCAGTATGATCTTGTAACTACAAAAATTGAAAATATAACCCAGAATGGTCGCAAATTAGCTCCCGAAACATACGCAAATTTTGATGATTTAGAAGGGCAATTTATGCTGGCCAATCAGCTAGAGAATGGTACTTTATCTCACCTGTCGCCGACTGAAACTGCTTGGGCATTTTCATCCACGGCAACTTCCCTTAAGACTTCACTAGACTTTATGTTTGCTCACCATCACTTTGATGATCCTTCTATTGGCCAGTGGGAAGTTAGCCAAACTGGTTCCGTGAACGGTTGGATCCGAGGACCCGATTGGTCGCAAATGACTATCAAAATGGGCCAAGTACTGGTGAATGAAATCGAATTACAACTATCAGCTACATTACCCAACATGACTGATAATCAACCTAGTTCTGACGAAGCATTGTTATTAATGGATGAACTCTGGTTTAGTGATCAAAGTGATTCTGAATTAGAAGAAGAAAAGAAATATCAGCTAGAAGTTATCTATAGGTCTGAATTGGTAAGCCAAACGGTTTTGACAGAGAAATCGGCCACAATTACCCAANACCTGTTGCAAAAATTCGAAGAAGCTAAACAAATGTTGATGGATGATGAGGTTATACCTNTCGACCTATTATCTGACTCCACACGACCATCTGTCGATGAAAAATTGGTTAATGATTTAAAACAAATTCTGGTGAATGCCAGATCACGCAAAAACCAAATGGCGAAATTCTGGTCGATTACTGAAAAACTATTGAAGCAAAGTCAACCTAAAAACGAAAATAAACCACCCTTGTCAGACTTTTCTGTTCAACCACTCAAAGGTGAAAATGACGTGATTTTGAACTGGCAGCCTGATACAAATGGTCAAGGATACCAAGTGTTAGCTAACGGTAAAGTCATTGATCACCTTAATTCCGCAGATCTAACAGAATACATACACTACGACTGCCCACCTGATACGGAAATCACCTATCAGGTTCGGTTGATTAATAACCTCTCTGTTACTACGGATTTCGTTAAAATTTTGGTGGAAGCAGATAATACAGTTCCAGAAAACCCAGAATCAATCACAGAAGAAATCTTATTNACCGATGATGAATCAGCCATCAATATCTCGCACCGTCATCTCAAATGGGAACCAAGCCCTTCGGGAGATGTTGTTTCTTATCGAATAAGAAAAGGTGAAGAGGTTATTGTGACTTTGCCCGCTGATATCATTCAATATACTGATACCAACGGTGATTTCTCAAAAGGTTATACTATTTATGCGGTTGATGATGTTGGTAATTGGTCGTCTGGTGCCAGAAGCCATAGCCGTGATTTCGGTCGTATGTTCGGTCAATTGAACCAGTACAGCAGCAGTGGGGAACTAGGTAAATTAGTTGTNTTAGCTGAACGTATCAAAAATACAATGATGTTTAGTCGCATCAATGACTACGTAACCAATTTGATGGTAGAGAGTTTCTCGGAATATGAGGCTTTACCCAAATTGGCTTCCTTTTATAGCTCTATTCTGCAAACTACCAACGGTATGAGNAAAGAATCCGTCAAATCGTACCAAAAANTGCTGGCGTCTGTCTATTTGGCTAGTAAACAACCTAAATCAGCTGTTCGGATTTATCAACAATTAATCGAGCGGTCTGGAGGGGAAGAACAACTTGAATTAACAGCGAGTCTAGCCAGAGCTTATCGNCAGAGCGGGGATAGTNAGCAGGTAATTACTCTACTGGAACAGATTATTGATTCATCTCCTGATCGCTATGATTTTTACCGAGATTTGGGATACACATATGATGATCTAAACCAACCTTTGAAGGTGATTAATATTGCTAATCGACTACAAGAAAGGCTTAATGATCTGGATAAGTCGGATACAAGAGATCGCCGACAATTTTATTCTGATGGCGCAGACATCTTTTCCGTTTTGGGGACACTTTACGAATTATCTGGAAATTATCCCAGTGCCGTTCGTCTCTATAAACGTGGGATTTACGAGGCAAATAATCGGTCGTTGCTCTCATCACTTGCGGATACTTATGAGTTAATGGGTGAAATTGAGACGGCTGATCAAATCCGTAAATCAAAAGAAATAGAAGAAAATACCAGTGGCGATTGGAGATCCGAAAGACAAAGAGGTGGTCGTCAGCAATCTAGTACCCGAGGTATCCCTTCCACCCCGATGATTGATATAGGTAGTAATGAGATTTTCTTGTCCGACTACCAAGACAAGATTTTGATTCTTCACTTTTTTGTGCCAACTTCTGACCTGGCTAATTTACAAACGTTATCCAAATTTGCTCAAAATCGAAAAGGGAGTCTACAGGTAATTGCTATTACTAGTGATCATTTAGGAAAATTGACAGTTGACCCCGCTTCAGTTGATTTTCCGTTGGTTCAACTCAATCAAGCAGATTGGGATCTTTTTGAGTTCGGATTTGGTAGTCAGATCAAGTTATTTCCCACTACGCTGACAGTTATTGGGGACGGCCTATTTCTTTCTGAACAGCATCATGATCAATTATCTGATAGAGTCTTGCACAGATTATTCAATCGCGCGAAAGAAAGAAGAAGTAGAATGCATCGAGAACCAAATATCTTGTGGGCAGACAAAGTCCTCAGATTCAGTAGTCAGTATGGTGAANTTGACTGGTCTGCGGAACAAATACTAGGTGAACCCGATACTTACCCGGCCCATGGAGATCGGCCAACAGCTTGGTCCCCATCAATAAGTCGTAAAACNCCAACCGANTTCGTTCGAGTTGGTTTTGCCAATCCGACTCATATGGAAGGGTTAAAAATTTACGAAACTTGTAATCCTGGGGCAATAAATCAAGTGTTTGCAATTGACCAAAATGGTGTACGGCATATGGTCTGGCAAAATGATATACCAGAAATTACCATCTTGAAAAGGCGAATTTTCCGACTAAATATGCCCGCTACAAGCTACAAGATTTCATCTATAGAAATCCATTTAATTCCTTCAAGCGATGGCAGTTTAAACCAGATAGATGCTATTGGGCTTATCTACCCACAAGATTAAACTGAGGTGCTTAATTTCGTTTGTAGAAGGGCTGACTCCAACTACGCTTAATGCCACTTACCGCTTCAATTCGGAAATAGGTTAGATCAGTAGCGACCGACCATTCGAGTNGGTTCCCNTTTGTAGTATGTAGAACAGTACCACCATCCCCTATTATTCGTAGAGATTTTGCTCTTTTAGAAGTAACACGTAAATGTTGGTCTGAGGAGNTTTCTTTTTGCAAATCAATTGTTTCAAAAGAAGGGTAAGTACTTGAATAGAACGCCCCTTTTTTCAATTGAGCAACTACTGTTTGCCAGCTGACGGGGGTNGGGNAATCTTCTGGTATTTGTACCATGACCCAACCATGACCAGGAGTGATATAGGCACAATGAAAATCGTCTGTCGCAACTCCCCAAATTTGGCCACCTTCGGTTAGGATTTGATCCCAAAGTTCGACATTAGCTGTTTCGTCACAACCTCGGCTTTCACGTAAACCATTAAAAATTTCGAATCCATGCAAATGGTCAACAGCTGACCGAATGTCTTCTTCTCCACATTCAGGGTATTCCTGTGGGTGACAACCCACAATAAATCCGCCAGCTTGNTATAATCTTTCTGCTCGATCGCTATACAAATCTGATTCAGTTTGGGTAACNGACTGTACACCGAGTTCTAAAATATGGCCTCGGCTTCCGTTTTCTTCTCCTGGAACAATTAACAAATCAGTTTCTGTTTGCCATTTTTCCCACTGGTCGAAACTATGAGCGTTGTTGTGATCAGTAATAGCNAGAAAATCATAGCCTAGTTCAGCATAGATGTGTCCACTNACGCTGGCATCCATAAACTTGCCACAGCANGTATGTGCATGCAGGTTNCCTCTTAACCAACGAGATGAGCTAGAGTAGGGGTTTTTATAAATAGTGGAAATAATCAGCTCCTATAACGAATTAATTTTTGTTTTGGTTAGCCANCAGNCGTTACTGTTATGGCGTAATATTATTTTTTATGATCTCTTANTTTCGGGATTATTGAGCTAAGATTGANATCAAGTANACTNGGNCTCCAGNAATGATCTGAATTATCCAATTTTCACTAACAAGTATNCTGGAAANAAGAAANCAGGAATGGCTNCGTCTTTGAAATCGTTCAATCACTGCAAAGTTGAGCAGTATACGGTTCAATCTTTAATTTCCAATTTTCAAATTGGTATTGGATGTATGGATATTACTTTTCATCCATTAAAATCTCTAGGAATTAAATAGGAAAAAACAAGTGAAGTCTTTCAAATACAGTTTTGAGGCTGATCTCTAACACGACATTTTACTTTGATTATATCATTGTTGCAACAACCAAATAAATCATATCCCAACAACAAAAAGGAACCAAATCAGAATTAATTTATGATAGAATTCGAGAAATAGGCTGGATTTTGTCAAACCAAGGGAATTTTACTTTGAAACAAAAAAAATATCGAGTTGGAGCAATTGGTCATACTGGGGCAGGTAACTTTGGCCATGGGTTACATACTGCCTATCAAGGCTTAGATAACATTGATTTTGTTAGTATTGCTGATCCGGATACAGATGGTCGAAACAAAGCGGTATCTGAAACCGGGGCCCAATCTAGTTATGCTGATTATCAACNTATGTTAAGCCAAGAATCACTCGACATTGTCAGTGTTTGCCCTCGTTGGACCACCGAGCGGTTAGATATGGTGTTAGCATGTTTAGAAGCTGGTTGTCATGTCTATTGTGAAAAGCCTGTGGCCTTGTCTTTGTCTGATGGTGACCAGATGGTTGAGTTNGCTGAAAAAAGAGGGCTCAAGGTAGCAGTTGCACATCAAGCTGTTTATCTCCCTCGTATCCAGCAATTAAAAAGTTTGTTAAATGAAGGAATCATTGGTTCTGTTGAAACGGTTTATGCTACNGGGAAACAAGACCACCGTGGTGGTGGAGAAGATATGATCGTACTAGGTACTCACTTATTTAACATGATGCGCTACTTTTGTGGAGATGTTGCTTGGATGTCTGCTCATGTCACTGAAAATGGAGCAGAAGTGACAAGCAATCACGCTCGCCAAGCTGGTGAACCTGTCGGGTCTATAGCTGGGGATCGTATTCATAGTTATTTTGCTTTCCGAAATGGTATTTCTGGTTTTTTCCAATCAATCAAAGGTCGAGGAAGTGGAGAAAGCACCTACGGGATAGATTTTGTTGGTTCAGAAGGTCGTATCTCACTAATCGGTGGTGCTGGAGATGCGTTAACCTTGTATCCCCATCGATATTTTATGCCTAGTAACTCTGGTCAGGAATGGGAAGCAATTGACCTCGAGGTCAATCCTTTGATGAGCGGTAATCGATTAGCTATCGAAAATTTAATATCTGCTATAGAAAACGACACTCAACCTATCTCAAGTTTGGCTGATGGTGTTGCCGCCTTAGAAATGATCCACGCTACCTACCGTGGTCAACTAACCAAAGAGAGAATCGTTTTTCCCTTAGCTGATCGTTCTCACCCATTAGATTGAGATGGATTGAGGCATAGACTAAGTCAGAAACATCACATGCTTACAACTTCATTATTGCACTACGCTGATAATGTTAAAAATGTTAAAGAATTGGGGCTAGGCTTGATAACGAAGAACATAAAAACAAAATTGGTGAAAATTGCTCTGTTTGCTTGGTTTGGAATTTGTCTTGCTGTCGCCGACTTGAATACGGTATCAAACCCGAAGACATACGAAATAGATACTAAGAACCAAGTACTGAAACAAAAACAAGCGTGGTCAGGACCAACTTCTCTGCTGGGGTTTCGCTTAGAAACTATTGATGCCAAAATCTACTCACTAGAAAAGATTAGTAAGCCATTTGTATTATTGTTTTTATCGACTCAGTGTCCTATTGCTAATCAATACATCCCTCGAATAAACCGATTGCACCAAACTTATCCTGACACCGTAGTCTTAGGGATTTATTCTAATCAAGAAGATGATGTTGAAAAAATCGCGCAACATGTACAGAGAATGAAAATTAACTTTCCTGTAGTAAGAGATTTTGACAGCAAGTTGGCACAACAAGTCGGTGCAAGTATGACCCCGCAAGCATTTTTGGTCAATTCAGACGGTGAAATTTGCTACGCTGGAAGTATCGATGATAATCGATACGGCAATCGTGTAAAAAACACATATCTGGCTAACGCAATTGAAGAAATGCTCGAAGGAAAAAGGATTACGATTTCACAAACTAAGTCATTTGGTTGTACGATTCATCAGGTAGAAACTTCATCTGATCAGATAACATACTCACGTCACATCGCACCAATTTTACAACGCCATTGTCAAAGTTGCCACAGACCTGATCAAGTCGCCCCTTTCTCATTACTCAATTACCAAGATGCTAAAATCTGGTCAACTGAAATCGTTTCATATACTCAAAAACGTTTAATGCCACCTTGGAAAGCAGCTAAAGGTTATGGTGAATTTAAGCGAGAGAAGTGGATGGAAGATTGGGAGGTTGATCTCTTGTCCGATTGGGTCGAATTGGGTATGACAGAAGGTAACCACTCCGACTTGCCTATCCCGATCGTTTTTAGTGACGGATGGTCTCATGGTCAGCCTGACCTAGTTGTCGAAATGTCGACACCTTACGACATTCCTGCTGAAGGTGAGGATGAATACCGTCATTTCGTCATTCCTACTGATTTTGATAAGGANATGTATGTCTCAGCCTTCGACGTTCATCCAGGTAATCCGAGATCAGTCCACCACGTCATTATTTATCTGGATACTAGCGGTCGAGCTCGAGAACTTGACGCTGAAGACCCACAACCNGGCTATGCTAGGTTTGGTGGCACAGGTTTCGAGGCAGCTGGCTGGCTAGGTGGGTGGGCTCCTGGAATTAGGCCGAGCCCTCACCCAGATGGCACTGGGTATCTGCTTCCCAAAGGTGCAGATATTGTTCTACAAATTCACTATTACAAAACTGGTAGAGTTGAAAGAGACTTGTCCCGAGTTGGTCTTTATTTTTGTGATTCAGTTGACCCTAAGCAAGTCCACGTTGCCATGGCTATCAATAATAGTTTCCAAATCCCCGCTGACAATTCAAACTATGAAGTAGTGGCCGAATGGAAANCGGAAACGGACGTTTATGCTGTTTCTATTTCTCCACATATGCACTTGATTGGTAGAGATATGCGTGTTACTGCTGTTTTTCCCAATGAGAAAATACAAGATTTGATTTGGATAAAAGATTGGGATTTTAGTTGGCAAAGTATTTACCATTTTCGTCAGCCAATTTTCATGCCAGCCGGTACAATCGTTAGAGCTGTTGGGCACTTTGATAACTCAGCCAGTAATCCCAATAACCCGAATCACCCTCCAAAAACTGTTACTTGGGGAGAAAAAACAACCGATGAGATGTTTATCGCCTTTTTAGATGTTGTTCAAGCCAAGGACTTTCAACCAAAGGAGGTTAGCACACTACCATNGATCGAATTAACAAACCAATAAATTTAGGTGTTTTGTAAAGGAGACTAGAGATGCGAGCATTGATTTTAGTGATTTCCTTTTTTTTGTTCCTCGACTCCACTTGGGCTGGGGAACGCCATTATACTTTTGAGGATGATAGATCGTGGGAAGTTATCAGTGGGGACTGGAAAATCAAAAAAGGGGAATACCACAATACCAAGGTAGCGGAAGAAGCCATTGTTCTATTAAAAAAGGATGAAGAAACCGAGATGGATGGCATCGAATACATCTCAGTCAAAGCTAATGACCTAGGGGACGGGGAATGGCAGAATATTTTCATCGTTTTTGGTTATGACGGCAAGTCAGCACATTATCATTTGGGTGGTGTCTTTGTTGGTGGTCGCCAAAAGTGGGCTTTTGATAAGATTGGTATGAAGAATCACAAAAGAGATGGTGCGGTTGCCGAAGCTGATTGTGTACCAAATTGCCCGCCCAAGAAATGGTTTGATATTCGTTTGGATTTCGAAAATGGCGAAGCTATTCTCAGTGGTGGAGAAGAAGGTGGTAAAATCAAGGAGCGGGTTCGTAATAAATTTGGTAAAATCCAAGGCGGCCGAATTGGTTTAGGTGCCTCAAAAAGCATTGTAAAGTATAAAGACTTTATTGTTGGTGGTAAGGGAGTTAAAAGTTTGTCCGTTTCACCCCAAGATTGTATTACAACCACTTGGGCTGTTGTAAAAAGCAAAATATAATTCGGTGTTAGAGCAACGGATTTAATAAACTTATTATATTTTTAAATCAGGAGAGTTTTTTTAAAATGAGTCAAGTACGTTTAGCTATTGTTGGTTGTGGGGGTAACTCATCTGGGCATGCCCGCCGTATGAACCAAAACTCTGATGTGCAGATCGTCGGGGCTTGTGACGTCAATACTGATATTGCCCAAGGATATATTGATCGTAATTTACCCGATTTGGAACCTAGCCCGTCAGCTTTTGATGATCTGGACAAAATGCTATTAGAAACGGAACCAGATGCGGTCTTGATTTCAACTCCACATACGCTCCATTTCGAGCAAGGTATGAAAGCTTTAGAAGCTGGTTGCCATGTCTTAATGGAAAAACCAATGGTTACTGATGCCGATGATGCCTACACTTTGTCGGCNAAAGCAAATGAAACAGGAAAGGTCTTGGTTGTTGGTTACAATACACCTTGCACCTCTAATTTTTATTACTTGAGAGACCAAATTCGAAACCAAACTTTNGGTAAGCTAGAATTAATTATCGGTTACCTGAGCCAAAATTGGAAAAGAGGAACTGCGGGTGCATGGAGGCAAAACCCTGCGTTATCGGGTGGAGGCCAAGCTTACGACAGTGGAGCTCACCTGCTTAATAGTCTTTGCTGGTCAATCGAGAATAATGTAGCTGAAGTTTTTGCCTTTATTGATAATCANGGTACTGAAGTAGATATTAACTCTTCCATAAACGTTCGTTTCGAAAACGGTGTGTTTGCAAGCATAGTAGTTAGTGGTAATTGCCCCAGNGATAGCTCGCACATGACCTATATTTTTGACAATGGACGGATCGATATTGATGGCTGGGGGGGGAGTTGGATTAAAGTATTTGACGGGTCTCAACAAATTGAAAATCCACCCATTACGGACGACATGAGCGCAGGTAACCCTGATGATAATTTTATTGATGCGATTTTGGGGAGAGCTGAACCTCGTACAACTCCGACCAATGGTATTATTCAATCTGAATTGATGGATGCCATCTACGAATCAGCTCGTACTGGGCAACCTGCTCGACCTAAAAAAAGATGATTTAACGAAAATAGTCAGTATCTTCCTTNGTTTTTGTTTTTTGGATCNATTTCCCTAAAATCTATCAGATGAGAAGTTACTAATTACTAGGATTTTGTAACCAAAAATCTGATACTCGACAAATTCAGTTTGCTGCCTGAAGGGAGTAGGAATCATCTTAGGTCTGGAAATGTATCAATTGCTAATTTTTCTGGAATAGGATTAGGTCTTTTCNTCTGGTTTAGATTAACTAATCCTCGCCAGTAAATGATTGATTATTTCGCTGTTTAGCTAATAACATCTGGTGTAAGGATGATGATTGATCATTCGGACTGTCGTCGGTCTCTGGATGAAGTGTAATCTGTTCATTTATTAGTGTGTTTGTCGATCTTTTGGCCTCGAGGCTTTTTGATTGTTGGAAAAGTGGCCAAACACGAAAAATTAGCTCCAATACAAAAAGAGTCAAGCTTGCTAATAATAANGGTTGCGTGAAGAAATGTCGCTGAGTCGATTTTGTTCTGGAAGGGGCTGTAATTTGGTCAATGGAAGGATTTAATACACCATTAGTGTGATGAGAAATCTGGGTTAGAACTTGACTGTTTTGACCCAGATGACGGTATTCTAGTGGATATGAAACGGCTAGGCTGGCCATTTTTTGTTGATTGCCAATCTGAACGGAGACTGTATAGATGCCTACTTCTGTCAATGGAAATTGGCCTTGGGCTTGATCTCTGGCTGTTAGTTGCAAATCTATTGGTGATAAGCGACCGGTTGGGGATACTGAAGTTGCCGACATGCCGATGCCAACTTGACCGGCTAGAAGAACTTGACCTTCAATCCCATTTAAGCCCCTGATTAATTGAGTTTGCATCTCAAATTTCTTGCTACTCTCATTTTTTCTGGTAGCCATGATCAACTGTAACCAAAATCGGTGCCATGAGAAATATTTGTGGCTTGAAGTTTTCCATTTTGTGGACCATTGTTGACCTGCGTCAGTTGTCAACGCTGCTACTTGTCCCAAACCATAGTGCCAAACGGCAAGTATTGGTTGGTCTAAACCNTGGGAATTAGTGGTGCCCGACGTAATCAAAATTTGCGCATTTTTCTTTTCAGTAGTCGCTAGGTAACCGTCAAGNTCAGGTAGGCGAGTAATCTGCTTGAGAATAGGATTGCTACTGCTAATTATGGGTTCTACTGTTTCATTGACTAAGTACTTCCGGCTGCGACGAACTTGATCAACTAAAACTTTCGGTAGTTGACTAGCATTTTTCACATGTTCGTAGGAGCCACGACCCGTGGCAGCTAATTTTTGCAAGACTCCTTCAGCTATATTGCCAACGGCAATCGTTGAGACCGAGATTTTTGATGTAGAAATTTTGCGCAATATAGAAGTGAAATCACCTTCAGATTTTCCATCTGATAGAATGAGTAAATGCTTGTGCCCAGATTTTGTATTCTCAAGACGTTGAATAGCTATTTCTAATGCCGGCAGCATTTTTGTTCCACCAGATGGCTCAAATTGGTTAAGTTGTCCAAGTATAAGGGACTTATCNTTGCTTAACGGCATGTCGTGTAGAACACGTTCAGCGAAGCCAATCACACTAACCATATCTGGTTTATCTAAACCNGTAATTGCTAACCGAACGCCTTCCAACGCCAAATCAATTTTTTTACGTCTTCCAACTTGGTTTGCCATCGAGCCAGAAATGTCTATCAACATCACGAGAGCTAAGGATTGCTTACCTTTTTTTGGCTGTATTTTAACTGGCAGAATATTTTCTAGTGTTGTGTTNTGGTATCCGCCTAAGCCATAGGATTGATTGCCACCAATCACAATTAGCCCTCCACCAGTCTGCTCTACGTAGTGTTCCAAGATCTTGATTTGAGATGAAGACAGAACTTCAATAGGTAAATTGTCTAAAATGATAGTTTGATAGAATTGTAAATCTGTAAGGTCTTTTGGGAATTGATACGCTTCAATTTGTTTTGCTTCTATGCNAGTCATCTCATCTAATGTTGGCCACAAATTTCCGATCTNGTTTTCGGACAANCTNTCNACAACATAAAGAATTTTTGGGTGTTCTGAAATGACAGATGTTGTNGCAAAAACTTGGTTGTTTTCTTGGAATAGATCG
Organism: Candidatus Poribacteria bacterium; assembly: GCA_002729015.1. Next base: position 57,041 of record PBVO01000055.1, on the reverse strand, counting down.
TCAANTTGTAAGCGTACNTGNAAACGATAATTCCCNGTCNAATCAATTCGGTGTGGAAACTCNATAACCTGTTTNCCTTCAATTATATTAATCTTTTTTTCTTTTATGATAGGTACGCGTTTCGATTGATGGNTTTGCCAAATTTCGATCNGGGCGGTAGTGTTAGATTGACTTTCCAGTATNATACGAATCCTGAACTCTTCTGACAGCTGAACACTTTCTGGTACTTGCAACTCATGGACAATTACTTCTGAAGGATAATGTATGGGTAAATTGACAATGAAAGTTTGTATTTCATTACCAGCTAAATTGTTCAGAGCGGCAGCTAAATTTCCCTTAGTTTGTTGNCCATCTGTGAATATAACTAGACGTTTATCCATGNTAGGTGAAAANGCCGTTATANCTGTTTTTATTGCTGCCGAAATATCTGTTTCCGTCGCATTGATAGAGCTATTATGAACTGTTGATAAGTNGCTTGACAGAATAGGTTCTTGGCCAAAAAAAATGATTTNCGAATTATCCTGATCATTTAATTTATGTATNATGTCTTCGGCCTTTTGGTGTGCAAACTGACGTGCTGATAAGGGAATACTATCTGAATNATCAATTATTAGTACAAACGATTTTGCCTCAGTAAATACCAAGCCATGTAGGTTTGCCAGAGCTAAAANTAAGCAGCAAACAGAGCCAAATCGCAANATGACAGCCAACCANCGGTTAGCTGAAAAGGAAATTTCAGGCTGATTTGGATTGATCCAATTTAGCCATTTAGGGTAGAAGATAATCGGAATTGCTATTACGAAAATAAGAAGGGGTAGAGGAGTACTAATCTTCAACAAGCATCTACCTATTAAAAAGTCTCAAGTAGAGACATCATCTGACGAACATATTGTAAAGCTACGAGACTGAAAATGGTCACACGTTTTTGAGATGTATAGCTTTTTGCCTGTTTATATCAAGAATTCACGGATAGGAACGCATACATCTCACTATCTATGACGGGATAATTAGCATACTTAAGGCTTTTTCTGATCATGCAGAGCGGAGTAAAATGGTCTGAAACCAGATTCAGTTTCACCCTGAGGCCTTTTCAGGGCAAACATTTTGTTACCACTTACTGAACCACAGAAAAAACTATGCCATTCTTTGATGCGATATGGTCTTATAGGTGATCCGAAAAGTATGTTCTAATTTGACTATTATTGGGTGTTTGTCCTGTCCGCAGGCGTTGAGTTCACCTCAGCAACAATGGCATCAGCTTCCTCTGTTACCGTTGGAATACTTAATTCAGTGATGCCAGTCTCTTCGTTCAAAGAATCTTTTTTCTTTTGCTGGTAGGAAAGATCATTTAAGTCCGAAAAAATAGACAGAAATAATACAACGGTAAAGACAACTGCTAAAAAGATACTCAGCGCCGTTTGAGCTACTGGACTTACCAGAGCAAAAGCGGCTAACAAAATAGCAAGCAGAATTAAGGTTCTCATCGCTTTTTAAATGTCAAATTCTGATAATTAAATTTACCGAACTTCTTTGGCTAATTGGATCAGACCTTCAGAAGTATGTTCCGCCCATATATAGACGTGCTTGGCCCAATTTTCGTCCTCTCGTTCAGGAAAGTCTCGTCGATAATGTCCACCTCGACTTTCTGTTCGTTGTATTGCTGACTTAGTGATCAACTTAGCTACGTCTAGCATATTCTGGATCTCGAAATCAAGTATGTCAGCCTCATTTTCCTGAGATAGGTCAGCGTCAATTTGGTCTAATAATTGCTCGACTTTAGCCAAATCTTTGCCATCTCGAATGATACCAACGTGCTTCCACATTAGAGCTTGCAGAGTATCTCTAGCTGTTTGGGAATCTAGATTCTTCTCATTTTTGGGTGAATTCATTCGTTTAAATTGAAGTCTAACAGGTTTTATATCTTGCTGATTAATATAACGGTTAGCAGCTTGTGCCGCTCTAACACCAAATACTAGGCATTCTAAGAGTGAGTTACTAGCTAACCGATTCGCGCCGTGAACCTTCGTGCAGGCGGCTTCCCCACAAGCAAAAAAACCTGATACGTTAGTCTCCGCAAATAGATTGGTAGAAATTCCGCCCATCATGAAATGAGCTCCCGAACGAACAGGTATGACGTCGGTAGAAATGTTTAAACCGTAATGAGCACAAGTTTGATAGATTTTGGGAAAACGTTTTCTGATAAAATCTTCTTTGTGATGGGTTATATCTAAGTAAACACAAGGAAAGTCTGTTAACTCCATTTCTGCTAGGATTGATCGGCTAACTATATCTCGTGGTGCAAGTTCTTCCATTGGATGATATTTACCCATAAAAACTTCCCCTCGCGCGTTAAGCAGAATGCCACCTTCGCCTCGTACTGCCTCAGAAATTAGGAAATGTGGNGCACCAGCCAAAAAAAGTGTGGTTGGGTGAAATTGTACAAACTCCATGTCTACCATTTCACAACCCGCCCGCCAAGCAATAGCGTAGCCATCTCCTGTAGCAATCCTTGGGTTTGACGTACACTGATAAATGTGGCCTAGGCCACCGGTTGAAAGAATAGTAGCTTTGGCAAAAATAGCATGAAGGATTTGATCAATTACAGCTAGGACACCATAGCAAACGCCGTCTTTGGTCAGCAAGTCTAGGACAAAACAATTTTCGATAACTTGGATTTGTTCTTGACGTTTTAAGTGATCTACCAAAACATCGGTTGTTTCTTTTCCCGTTTCGTCACCACGATGTAAAACACGACGCTTTTGGTGTGCTCCTTCTTGTGTAAAGCTAAGTTTTTCTTCATCGTCTTTATCAAATTTGACACCCCACTCAATGAGTTCTTTGACACGTGTGACTCCTTCCTCAACCATGACTGCTACCGCTGCAGGATCACAAAGACCAGCACCAGCATCAAGAGTATCTTCAACATGAAGGTCGAGATGATCATCTTCACCCATTGCTGCTGCGATACCGCCTTGTGCATAGCGTGTGTTACTTTCTTTGATAATGTTNTTTGTTACTAGNAATACCTTGCCATGCTGGTTGGCCTCAATAGCGCNACGCATCCCCGCGCTACCACTTCCAATTACCAGAAAGTCAGTNTCCATGGAAGGAAGTTGATCCGTATCAAATGATAGCTGGTATCGGTAATTCATTGTTTTACTTGCTTCAGGAATCCATTTTTGTGGGTTAGGTAATGGTCGCGTATTTTAGCATACAGCTCTCACTGAATCAAAGCTGGGTACTAATCTTTTTTAGGATCAAACAATGAGGCTGCTATCCTTATCGCTACTCTACGAGCTACCAATAATAATAACTGAGATCCCTGAGCGACTAAGTAATTAACTTTACCAGGGATAGCTTGGCTTTTTCCTTTTAGAAATTGGTTAAGGCCAACTTCAGCTACAAAATCAGGGCTTTGGCCCTGTTGCATGCTCAGCATTCGCGACTCGCGTAATTGTTGATCAGGAATCGAGACATTGAAAAAATTTGTCTTCGTTGTACCTGGACATAAAGCTGTTACTGTGATCCCTTTTTGTCTATATTCTCCCCATAGAGATTCAGAATACTGTAACACAAAGGCTTTTGTACCTACATAAACTGAACCATATGGGACTGGTTGGTAGCCAACTACTGAGCCAACGTTTATAATACCACCACATTTTTTTTCCAACATAGATGGTAAAAATAGATAGCTCAGACTAACCATAGATCGAACATTTAGGTTAACCATATTCTGGTAGTCCTGCAAGTTAGCAAACTCAAAGTTCCCCCAATATCCAAAGCCAGCATTGTTAATTAATACATCAACAGATAAACCAGCATCTTGAACTTGGTCAAATAGATCTTGGGAGCTATTTACCTTCGCTAAGTCAATAGGAATACAGGAAAAGTCAACATTATGCTGATAAGACAGTGTTTCCGCAAGATGTTCCAATTTGTCGGCCGACCGTGCAACTAAAATCAGATTAGATCCCCGCTTGGCTAAATTTCGGCAAAAAGCTTCGCCAATTCCAGATGAAGCTCCCGTTACCAAAACGGTCCGTCCTCTAAACGATTTCACGATCGTGGTTATTCGATTTTAGCCCGAAGATTTGGGTTTTGTAAAACTTCGGGGTTCATCAGTGAAAGCGGCATTTGGGAGGTCAGNACTCGTACAACTTCTTCGGCTGCTGTTACTTGTAAGTCGTAAATAGATTCTTCTGACCAAAAGGCTGCATGAGGAGTGATGATGGCATTATCTAAATCTAACAAGTTGAGATCAGGTGAGGGGGGTTCTTCAGGTAAGACATCCAATCCTGCACCAGCAATCCAACCTTTATTTAAGGCCTCATATAGGGCGTTATTGTCAATTATATCTCCCCTTGCAGTGTTGATGAGGTAAGCCGTTGACTTCATAGATTGTAGCCGATGGGTATTAATGAGATGGTGCGTTTGCGGAGTCAATGGACAGTTAAGAGAAATAAAATCCGAAGTCGTAACTAGTTTTTCTAAATCCATGCGTTGCACGTTAAATTCCTCAACCCTTTCATCTGTTAGTGTCGGTGAGTAGGCCATCACTTTCAAGCCAAAACCTTGGGCTTTTGGAACTATCAGTTGGGCAATTTTACCAAAACCAATCAATCCCAATTGCTGGCCGCGCAGACGATACATCTGCGGTCCTATATTTCGGTCCCATCCCCTTTTTTTGACTTCTTGATCGAGTCTAGGTATCTTTCGAGCCAAACTCAATATCAGAGCCATAGCATGATCAGACACTTCTTCTAGGCAATAGGTGGGAACATTTACAACTGTAATACCCAACCCTGTGGCTGTCTCCACATCAATATTGTCTAGTCCAATTCCGTACCTGACTATGACTTGGCATTTGATTGCTGATTCAATTACACGNGTTGAGACCTTGGCCCAGTTGGTTAAAATGGCGTCTACATTAGGTGCGTGTTTAACAAAGGTGGTTTCCAATTCATCTTCTGCAACAATTAGATCCGCTCCGATTGAGCTTAAAATATTTCGTTCGGGTTCTAATGTCGACCAGGCATAATCTGTAACTAAGACTTTTATTCTCTCAGACATCGAGTTTTTACTCCTGTTTTGTTTGATTCTAGTTAGATTCAATTGAATTTAGTCTTCACCAAAAACTATCTATCTGAATCACTCTCCAAGATAAGCAGCACGTATCTTTTCGTTAGCAATTAGGTCCTTGGAATTACCTTCCATGGTAATGTGACCTGTCTCCATTACATAACCTCTATTAGTAACAGTCAGTGCTAAATTTGCATTCTGTTCTACGAGCAATACAGTAGTTCCATTTTCGTTAATCTTCTGGATTATCTCAAATATTTGTTCTACAATCAGTGGGGCAAGTCCCAAAGAAGGTTCATCAAGTAGCAAGAGTTTTGGCTTGGACATTACAGCTCGACCAATTGCTAACATNTGCTGTTCTCCTCCACTAAGTGTTCCACCACGCTGGATCTTTCGTTCTTTGAGTCTTGGAAATACAGAAAAGACGAATTCTATGTCCTGNGATATTTTTTTCGAGTCTCTTTGCATATAAGCGCCTAGTTCTAAATTTTCTTGTACTGTCATTTCAGGAAAAATATGCCGCCCTTCAGGTACCTGAGAGATACCTATTNGCACCCTTTGGCTTGCAGATTTATTATCTAAACTTTTCCCCTCAAATTTAATTGAACCTGACACTGGGCTTAAGACACCTGAAATTGTCATTAGAGTGGTAGATTTACCTGCACCATTTGCTCCAATCAGGCAAACCATCTCACCATGGTGGATGGTCAAAGATATGCCCTTCACCGCTTTTATATTGCTATAAGAAGTATGAATTTGATTTAGTTCTAAAATTGGATGATTCATTTTATTGTTTGTCAAGCGATTGACCTAAATAAGCTGAAATTACAAGCGGATCAGATTGGACAACATCAGGTGGGCCTTGACTAATCTTTTTCCCGTAGTCTAGAACTGTGATCCANTCGGANATTCGCATTACTAATTTCATATCGTGTTCTATCAAGAAAATAGTAATGTTTCTACTTTTGATATTATGAATGAGGTGAATTAGTTCATTCGTCTCTTGTGGATTCATACCAGCTGCCGGTTCATCCAACAGTANTAATTTTGGTTCAGTAGCTAAAGCGCGAGCGATCTCTAATCGACGTTGATCTCCATAAGATAGATTTTTAGCTTGCTGGTGAGAAAATTGAGCTAGATTGACAAACTCAAGTAATTGGTAAGCGCTAGTTGTAATTTGCTCTTCTTCTTTTTTATAGTTTAGATTGCGACTAATAGATGACCACAGGTACCCTTTAGACTGAGTATGTAGACCAATTTTTACGTTATCTAAAACTGTCATTGCTGAGAATAGCCGAATGTTTTGGAAGGTGCGAGCAATCCCACTACTAGTAATCTGATGGGCTGCCATACTAGATATGTTAGTTTGCTGGAATTGAATTCGACCAGTAGTTAACGAAGTCAACCCAGTCAAGCAATTGAACAAAGTTGTTTTACCTGCTCCATTAGGCCCAATCAAGCTAGTAATTTGACCAGGCATAACCTTCAAGTCAACTTCATTTAGTGCGACTACCCCACCAAAATTTTTGGTTAAGCTAAAGATTTCCAAGATTGGTTTCACCATAGGTTGTGACCTACTTTTGGTGATCTGTCAGGATTCCAGATGGTCTAAACCTCATCATTAAAACCAATATCATCCCAAAAATCAAATAACGTGAGTCAGCTGGTAGTTTCAAAATTGATAATACAATGCGAAGAACTTCTCCCAAAGAACCTAGAATAGCCGCTCCTACCAAGGANCCCCTGATCGTACCCATCCCACCTAATACAATCATACAAAGGATTAGGATTGANTCCCAAAANTCAAAGACACCTGCACTAATATTGACTTGAAATTGGGCAAAGAACGCTCCGCCCACTGCGCCAATTGCTCCACTAATCGCAAAAGCTAATGACTTATATTCATACAGGTCAATACCCATCGTTTGTGCAGCTTCTTCATCTTGACTGATGGCTCTCCATGCTCGGCCGATCCTTGAAAATTGAAGCCTGTAAACAGCTACGAGTGTTACAAGGAGTAAGATTAGTATATGGTAGTACTGTTGCCAATACTGATAAAGTTCAATGCCCAATATAACTGGTGGAGGAATATCATTAACAAAACCATTTGGACCACCGATCAACCATTCTTCATTTTTGACAATNCGGAATAATAACTCGGAAAAACCAAAGGTTACAATCGCGAAATAATCGCCAGTTAAACGCAAAGTAGGAGCACCACGCAAAAGCCCCCAAATCGCTCCATGAATAGCTGCTATAGGTAAAGCAAACCAATAACTTAGCCCCATACGAACCATGAGTAATCCCGCAGTATAACCACCAACCAGATAAAAACCAACGTAGCCTAGATCTAGTAGACCAGTGAAGCCGGTCACTACATTCAATCCTAAGGCTAGCAGCATGTACAGATAAACGGTCGAAAAAATATGCAGGACGTAGTTGCCCCTATCGAGGAAGTTAGTTACTAGGGGAACTAAGCAGAGAGCCAATAGCAATCCNGCTAATTGTAAGCTGAGAGGTAAGAAGTGGTTTCTACCCTCAGTTTCTCCTACGGCGTTATCGGATACATTTGACCGATTTGGCATATGGAATATTATTTGGGTGGTTAAGCTCGCTTAGCGCTAGCTCGGCCTAATAAACCGGAGGGGCGAAAGATGATGACCAAAATCATTAAAATGTAGGCTATTGCTATTCGATAGCCAGAGGAAATATAGCCAGCGCCCAGCACCTCAGCAATTCCAAGCACAATACCACCTAACATCGCACCAGTAATATTACCAATACCTCCTAATACGGCTGCTGCAAAAGCAGCTACACCTTTGTAATAGCCCATTGTTGGTTCAATTGTTTCCCTCATTCCGACCATGATGCCAGCAATTGCGCCTAACCCTGAACCGAGGGCAAAGGTAATCGTTATNACACTGTTAGTATTGATACCCATTAANCTAGCTGCCATCTTATCTTGGGCACAGGCTCGCATAGCTTTACCTATTCGGGTTAGGTATATTAGTCGGTTTAGACCGGCCATCAAGAAAACAGCTAAAACAATAATTGACAAATCGAGATAGGATAATTGTGCCCCTCCAGGAATGGTAATGGTTTGTGCCAAAAATTGGGACTTAGCATTGGCCAAATCGCGGCGCGGTTCCGCCCCCCAGATCATACGAGCCACGTTTTGCAAAACCAATGATATTCCAATAGCCGTGATTAAAGCAGATAGACGTGGCGCGTTTCTCAAAGGTCGATATGCAATCAAATCAATAATAACTCCCAGCATTGCGCACAACACGATACTCAGAACCAAGGCTAACCAAAGTGGTAAATTTAAAGCTGTCACACCAAGAAAAGCAAAGTATGCCCCGAACATGAAAATCTCACCGTGAGCAAAATTGATAAGTTGTATCACGCCATAGACCATAGTATAGCCGACCGCAATCAAGGCATAAATTCCACCTAACACGAGGCCATTGATGATTTGTTCAAGAAATAATGTCACTTGTTAGAATGCTAAAATCAGATTTGATTGATTGACANAAGTAAATTGGTATTACGTTGGTATTGCTTTTCAATTTTAGTCAAGCATCTGCACTGAGGCCGCAATGAATTGGCCTTGAGCAACTTGTTTGACGTAAGCAGGTTTGAGACAATCTCCATGCTCATCAAAGTAAGTTAAACCCGTAATACCCTGGTAGCCTTTTTCTGGTGAGGTCAAATTACCTAAATAATCTCGGATAGCTTTACGCTTTTCGCCACCTTCGGTGATAGCCTCAGCTATCATACCAATAGCGTCATAGGTCAGCGCAGCCCAAGTATCGGGTGATTTACCAAATTTTTGTTTAAAAGCAGCGTGTACNCGTTCAGCTTCTTCATTGCCTTCCAACCCAAAAATAAAAGGCGTGGTGATGTAAATTCCATTAGCAGATTCCCCAGCTATCTCTAGCAGTTTGGGAGAATCAACCCCATCTGCACCAAAGAACTGAGCGGTGATGCCTGATTCTCGAGCTTGAGATAAGATCAGACCAGCTTGACTATACAGGCCAGCGATAAAAATCAGATCAGGATTAGCAGATTTGATTTTAGTTAATTGGGCTTTATAGTCNGTAGTATCTCGGTCGTACGCTTCATCTGCTACAATTGATAGGCCGACTGAATTGGCTGATTTTTTGAAACTATCCCGTAACCCTCGGCCATAGTCATCATTGTCAAAAAACACACCCACCGTTTCAACTTTAGTGAGAACGGTCTTTATGTATTTAGCAGCAAAGGCCCCCTGAAAATCATCTCGATAAAGATTTCGGAATGTGTAATCGCTTCCTTTGCAAACATTGACATTTGTTGATCCTGGGGACAGTGCNACGATCCGATTCCTCTTATATATTGGTTTTCCGGCTAAAGAACAAGAACTATTGAAGTGACCAACAACGGCTAGGATTTTTCGGTTAGAAGCAATACGGGTAGCAACCAGACTTGCTTCTTTATCTTTCCCTGTATCATCTTCAAACACCAATTCCAGCTGCTTTCCATTNATACCACCACTTTCATTTATTTCTTGCGCTCGTAGTTGGGCGCCCTTTTTAATCATTTCACCAAATGCGGCAACACTGCCAGTGAATGGACCTGCCACGGCAACTTTCAGNGTTTTTGATGCTACNGCTGAGGTACAGAATATTGAGCTGCATAATGAAAACAAAAACATGACAAACGTCCCGAAACCAACGGGCAAATTTCTGCTGGTGTACTTTTTCATTAAAACTTACTCCAAAATCTTAAAAAATATTACTATCTATGGCTGAATTGCTGTTTTCTGCTGAAAACNAAANTGAAAATCAATNTTGCTAANTTGGTCATCANTNTCGTAGATGNCTATTCGNGGNACAANGACTCGTAGNTTTTTAGNAGTTTNNGGTANGCGATCAAAAATTAGGAATCCTACCCGNTTACCNCCTTCNAANANATGACCACCNTCAAAGATNGTATCTCTGACAATNAAACGAGCANTTTTNNCCNTNGGAGACCGNCGGTAAGAACGGNTAACAGCCCGATAGNTCTGGGANGTGTAATAATATGGGTCGTAGGAATTATATGGGTAGTAGTAGTTGGGCTGGTAAGATACTAAGGTTTTACTGTTGGCGTAAAGATCCCGAAAATAGTCATAGGTTAATGATGCATATTGGTTGCCGTCACTATCGATTAGAATCGCTGACTCATTAATGCTAACCCTTTTATGTCCAGTGTTATACACCAATATTTCAAATACAGTATACAGGGGCTCTACTTTTCCCCAGCGACCAACGTATAAATAAGGGTTAACTTCACCACTTTTGGTAAGATCAAATAAGTCTATTTCATCTAATGGCTCAATTATTACTTGAACACCTTTTTGAACTAAGGACGCCGAACCCGCTTCAGGGTTGATTTGAACGTCCGTCAAATCAGTTGGAACCAAGTAAAATTCAACTACTGGCTTAGCTGCGCAACCGTAGAAGACGAACATAATCAGCAAAAATACGACTTGCCACCGGAAAGGACGTTCCCCGAAATACATCAAAAAAACAACCTCTACAACTCTTTTTAGTCTAACACAGATTAGCTTAAGATGCAATTGACCCGCTAATGCAGTACTAGTAGAAACATCATTACAATCATTATGATTATAATTGCGGTTAATGTTCTTCTTTCGCTTTGAAAAGCACGTTTTAAACTGAAATCATGGGTTGAGGCGCTTGGGTAAGGAGATAGTCGCACCCAAAAACCAGGCACGCTAGCGCGGTAATTATAATAAAGCTGATTGTAGCTTTGACTTAGAAATTGTTCTTCGCTACTAATAATCGGCACGTACTGCAAAAAAAACAAACACCATAAGATTGGTAACAACCATAAAACACCAGAAACCAAACAAACACCAGAACTAACTAACAGATTTCCCAAATAGAGAGGGTTACGAGTGTAAGCATATGGGCCCGCTGTAACTAAACCTCTAGCTGCGCTAACAGTTCGAGTTCTGGTACGCCCACCAGCATAACCAACAGCCCAGATTCGAATCAGCTCACCAGCCATTAATATTATAATTCCGCACACAATTGTCAACCAGTGAAACTTCCGAAAGATCAATGCAGCCAAGATCAAAGGAACTGGAGTATAACTCCTCATTCGAAACAGAATTCGGCCCATTTCATCCAGAATTTTTGACATCGTTTTTTTAGCTTAGCTACTGTGGTGTTTTGAGCAGGAGCATAATACCAACTAGCGCATAAATGGCATTCGCACTCCAGCATGCAACAAATGGGTTGAGAATTCCGTTTTCACCTAACCCTTCGAATACTGCAAACGAAAACCCCCAATAGATAAAGTTGAGAAAGAAAGCAATTACCAAACCAGAAAAGAAACCAGCACGACCGAATTGAATCGAAATGGGTATTCCAATTAAAACAACTACGAAGGCTGCAAAGGGGTAAGCCATTTTATGGTGCAGACGGACTGCTTCACGACGTGTGGTTTGCTTCGCCCTTTTTTTATAGTGAATCCTTTGTTGAAGTTCTTTAATAGTCATGCCTCGTAAATTTTTAGAATACTTGACTAAATGTTGTGGTTCTTCCTTTCTTGAAACGGTTTTTTGCTCAAATGGTTCAAATGATACTTCAACTCCATCTTCAAACTGACGCACGAATCCATCCTTCAGATTCCAAATATCTTTTTCCCATCGAGCCTGTTGAGCATAGGTTTCTTTTTCTAGTCGATCTTTATCATCAAAGTCGTAAATTGTCATTCGGTCGATGGATTCCTCTTCCAAATCCAAGTTAAGAATAAAAAACAACCGGTTATCAAGACCTTGAAAAACTACGTTTCGATTACGACGGAGAGGCATCTTTTGTTGGATCTTGCTTGCTAAATGGTACGCAGGGGAAGCCACACGGTTATAGAAAACTGCAAATCCTACACAAATTAAAAATGTAGATAAAAAGATGGGCATCGATATACGATGAACACTTAAGCCAGCCGATTTCATCGCTATTAATTCATTATTTTGTACCATTTTACCTAACAAAAAGAATGCTGTCAGGAAACTAGAAACAGGTACGATTTCTAAAATGCGGCGTGGTGCTTGCAATAGAATAATTTGTATTGCTACCCAGGAAGTTGTTTCATCTCCGAATTGCTTAAGGTCTTTATCAAATAACCGAACAATAATCACTAAGAAAGAGAGGAAAAACAGGGACAGAAATAAAGTACGTAAATATTCCCAGAGAATATAGCGGTCAAGAGTGTTCACAAGCTAGTCTTTAATATCCGAAGAAGCAGAAGTAGTAGATGTGTCAACATGAAGCAAGTTAGATTGGTACATCCAATAGACCAAGAAACAAAGCCCACCCATACCAATAACGATGTTGGGTAACCACATTGACATCATGGGACCTAGAATACCACTGCGCCCTGCATTTTGGCCAAACTGCAGAAGCAAATAGTAGAATAGAATAAGACCATTACCAATTCCAAAACCAACCATCTTTCCACTTTTTCTGACCATTAGCCCCAAGGGTACACCTACTAATCCAAAAACTAGGCANGCAAAAGGTATTGAAAATTTCTTGTGNTATTCNACTTGTGCATAGAGTAGTTTNTCTTTTGGAAACTGNCCTTCANCNGNATTAACTTNCGGCTTAAGTTCNTGNTCAATATAAGNACGAAGATTTTTTATACTCATNCTTCTTGGNCGTTTNGTTTTAGCTTGNGTNCGTTTGATATCTTCTGTCAAATCAAGGGAAATTCTNTTTTGTTCAAATTCTGTTACTCGGAAGGCATTGGCTTGNCGAAGGNTAGAAATNGATTCATAACTTNGACCATCAAATAGTTTTAACCAACCACGGCCATCTTCATAGGCNACTCGCGCCGAGTCAGCAGANACAAATCTAGGTCGNCCTGACCAAATGGCATCCCAAACCCGAACACCTTCTAAGTCTCCTGTNTCTGGNTGNGTGGAGCCAAACATCCAAATTTTGCCNTCTTGCTCTAATTCTCTCATGACNGTTCCTTCTTCCAAAACGAAAGTAGGATTGTGNCGACTGATGTCTCGCTTCAAAGACCANTANGCCTGATTACCAAGNGGAAGTGCATAATCCATAAAAAAGAAGTCGAGAATAGCAATACANAGAGAAACGACTAGAACTGGCCATAANAATTGGTGTAATCCAATNCCATGAGCTTTCATAGCAGTAATCTCGTTGTCAGTGGCAAACCGACCGAACCCAATTAGTATACTGATCAAAGTTGACATAGGAATCGTCAGAACTAATGTAGCAGGTAACACGTAAACCAACAATTCGACTAGGTAGATAGGACTGATACCCTTTTTAACGAAAAGCTTGGTTAATCGAAAAATCTCTTCTAGTATAAGTATCGATGTCAAGGCAAGTAGAGAGATCAGGAAAGGAGGTATTAGTTCCTTCAGTATATATTTGGTTAAGATTTTCAATTTAGTTGATTTGTTCTAACTTTGAAGTCAAAAACAGCCGTCTCCAAACCNNTATTNTACATTATCTGTAAAACTTAACGCAACCGTTTGGGCAATGGGTATTGGGATTCTGAAACCAGTAAATCCGTCTTACCGTTGAGATCAATGGTTGACCATAATTTGTCCTAGAGCATTTTTTCTCCAGGGATGTAAAAAACTAAGTTGGACCAAATGAAATGAAGATAGCGGCCAGAACNGACATCGGCAGACAACGAAAACAAAACGAAGATGCCTTTGCTTACGATACCAATACTGGGTTTTTTATTGTCGCTGATGGTATGGGAGGCTTAGATGCTGGAGATATTGCGAGCAAAACAGCTTTATCGGTATTAAAATCAGGATTGGATCAACTCGCTACACTAGNTAATCCTAGCAGTCGACTGTCTTTATTACANGACTTAGTAAACGAAGCTAATCATAAGATTTATCATTGTTCTNATATTCCTAATGCNAGTGCCCGAATGGGAACAACACTTACAGCGGGAGTTGTGTCAGGAAAGCATCTACTTTATGTTCATGTTGGTGATAGTCGCATTTATTTAGTTCGACAAGGCGAGATTCAGCAATTGACAACCGACCACTCCTTGGTTCAAGAAATGGTNGAACTAGGACAAATTTCATCCGAAGAGGCTCGTACTCATAACTACCGGAACGTTATCAATCGCGCAGTTGGCTTAGAACTGACGGTTGAAGTCGATCAGGGTGAACATCAATTATTGGTTGGGGACAAGTTGCTAATTTGTTCTGATGGGTTACATGATATGATTACGTCAGATATAGAAATCGCCGATCTTATTCAGGATGCGGATGGGCCGGAAATTGCTGTTACTAATTTGGTCAAACAAGCNTTGCTCAACGGTGGACTTGATAATGTAACGGCTGTTCTCATTGAAGTTGACTAATCTAACCTACCCTTAATTCTCTCTTCTATTCTTGTATATTTGTTGGCTTTACAATTTTTTCTATATCAACTANAATNGNGCTGGTTTGTGATTGTGTTGATATTGTATCAGCCTAATATTATATTTAACCTATTTCATTTGGGAGTAAAGAATTGTTTGTAAAAAGAGCTATCTATTTAGGTTTGTCTTTTTTGGTTGTCTTTGCCATTGTCATTGTTGCGGAGGCTAAACCAAAACCAGTAAAAATTACAGATCTTAAGGTTGGAAGTAAATTACCTTATGAAGTTGGCCCTTCATTAGAAAAAGGAACTAAATACTACATTGACCGAGACTATACTGTGGTAGAAATGCCCAAAGAACTGGTGGGGATCCAGTTTATCATGACCGCCAATAATGACAAAAAGTCAACGGGCGACGGTTTTGTAACTTTCAAAGTCAATAAGCCATCTATTATTTGGATCTGTCGGGATAGCCGAGGAGATGAGGAAAAAGGTGGTAAACCTCCAGAGTGGCTGGAAAAAGGCTACGAAAAACAACTTGATGGAAAAGATCCACTAGCCATTGAGGTTACGGACGGTGGTATGGGCACTTTTAATCTTTGGAAAGCAGAAGTCAAGGCTGGAAAAGTAGCCATAGGTGGAAATGCCGACAAGCCGGCCACAGGCCAAAGTAGTAATTATCTGATACTAGTGGAAGAAGATCAATCTGCAAGTGTTGATCCGGCCGCTAAATTAACCACGACCTGGTCCACTATTAAGTCACAATAAACTGAAACTTAATTTAATACTATACGGAGAATTAGAAATGAGAAAACTAACACTAAATTCCATTATTATTCTAACCCTAACAACTTTCTTGGCAGCTATAGCTTCACCGGTTAAGGTTAAGATTACGGACATTAAATCTAAAAGTAAAGATCCTGCAGACCAATACATTGAGGGAGAACTCAAAAAAGATAGTAAATTCTTTATAGATCGTGACTACCTAATCGTTGCTATTCCTGAGGGGTTTGAGGGCATGCAAACGATCATGTCTGCCAATGATGACAAAAAGCAAAAAGGTACAGATTTTCTAAGCTTTACTGTTGATAAAGACGTTGATGTCTATGTCGCTTTGGATAGTAGAGCTGATGAAGAAAAAGGTGGTACACCTCCAACATGGCTGGTCGAAGGTTTTGAAAAACAAGTAAAAGATGGGGAACCTGTAGCTGTTGAGACAACTGATGGCGGAATGGTTACTGTTAACCTCTGGAAAAGCTCATTCAAAGCCGGTACTATCACCCTTGGTGGTAATGGTGAAGGGTCTGCTGGTGCTGGGAGTAACTACTTTGTTATTTTGACAGGTCAATCCGCTGGTGCTTCTGTTGATGCCAAATCCAAATTAAGTACGACTTGGGCTAATATAAAATCTAACTAATCTTCTACACTAAATAAAAAAGGTGGTAATCTTTTACCACCTTTTTTGTTCTTTGGAACATAACTAAATTACTCTTCACTTTCGTTTTCATTTAGTAGAGCATCCGCATCACTAAAGGTTAACGAATAAATTGATAGTAGAAAATCGTCTTTAAACCTTGGTTCAACCTGTAAAGTCCCCCAGACCTTAATCGGTGTATCACTGATTAGGTTTTTTGCTTCTAAATGATCGGGAACCTCAACATAGACCCACTCGTTGAGTTCAGGCAAAGTACCATAGCAGCACATCTGCAAATCACGGAGAAGTAAGAAACTATCTATTCTTTCACCATCAGTCTCAACCGGCAATACGAAGCCGATAACGGAAACCAGTTGATTGTCTAGGGCTTTAATTGACTGAGGAATGATTTGTTCTATTTGATTGGTGATGAACTGGTTGGATTGGCTGCCACCTGACCAATCTAACGTTCCGAAATCATAGTCGGCTAAGATATCAAAGCTAATTGATTGGTATTCCTTAGAGACTGGCTGAAATTGCTGATTTATTTCAGAAGTCTTTGTTGAGTAGACACCATAGGAAAAAATCGAGCTTAGTATCAACACAAAGAAAAAGAAAGTGAAAAAAAATACTGTTTTACTACGAATAGCTTGATTCATCGCTGACATTACTTACCAATGGCTTTATTCTACCATTTTTGCAATCTCCATGGCCTATTTTTTCAAGCATTCATTTTCAAATGTAACGATTATAATACAAATTATTTGAGTCGATTTTACCTCTATGATATGATTAGATTCGAGTGTATGCGAAAACTGAAACTGGGTAATCAGGGAGTAATTTATTATGCCAGAGAAAGATAACTATAAAGTAATTGGTACTCGACCTATTCGACATGATGGCGAAGATAAAGTAACGGGACGTGCCTTGTTCGGGGCCGACTTTTCTACGACAGGGCTATTACATGGTAAGGTATTAAGAAGCCCCTACGCTCATGCTCGCATCCACTCAATTGATACAAGCCAAGCTGAAGCCCATCCTGGTGTAAAAGCCGTCATCACATCAGCTGACATGCCAGAGGTCGAAGATGGACTGGTAACATTGGCAGAGGGAGGAACTGCGAACTTAAGGTTTATGCAGAACAACATCTTAGCCCACGATAAAGTTCTGTACAAAGGGCATGCAATAGCGGCTATTGCTGCTAATAATCCACATGTAGCTGAAGAAGCACTAAGCCTCATCCAGGTTGATTATGAGGCTTTAACTCCAGTGATGGATGTTAAAGAGGCTATGTCTGCTGAAGCACCACTACTACACGAAGACTTAACTACAACTTCTCTGGGACAGAAATCAGAAGTTGTGAGTAACGTTGCTCAACACTTCCAACATCAGGCTGGAAATATTAAAAAAGGATTTGTGGAAGCAGATATAATTGTAGAGAGAGAATTTAAGACGGCCACTGTTCATCAAGGTTATATCGAACCGCATAATGCGACGGCACTTCATAGAGCTGATGGGCATTTGACAATATGGTGTAGTACTCAGGGGGCATTTGAAGTTCAAGGTCAAATCGAAAAAATCCTACAACTTCCTGTGTCTAAAATCAAAGTTGTACCTATGGAGATTGGTGGTGGATTCGGTGGAAAAATCCCAGTTTATTTAGAGCCGTTAGCTGCACTATTATCTCAAAAAACTGGTCAAGCCGTTAAAATTACAATGGATCGGTCTCATGTTTTTGAGGCAACTGGACCAACTGCTGGTTCCTATATTAAAGTCAAGATTGGTGCCAATAACGAAGGGAAAATAACAGCTGCTCAAGCTGAACTTATCTACGAAGCCGGTGCCTTTCCTGGAGCACTAGTCGGTGCAGGTATGGAATGCATTTTTGCACCTTATGACATCGAAAATTATTTGCTCGACGGTTATGACGTTGTTGTCAATATTCCTAAGACGGCGCCCTACAGAGCTCCGGGAGCTACTAACGCAGCTATGGCAGAAACAGTAATCGATGAGATTTGTGAAAAATTAGGTCAAGACCCACTCGAATTTCGATTAAAAAATGGAGCAAGGGAAGGAACCCGTAGGGTTGGTGGTCCTGTCTACCCTCGTATTGGTTTTCTAGAGACAGTAGAAACGGCCAAAGCACATGAGCACTACTCTGCCCCACTAGAAGGTACAAATAGGGGAAGAGGCGTGGCATCTGGTTACTGGTTTAATATCGGCCTTCAATCAAGTGTCACGTTGCATGTTAACTCCGATGGCACACTTAACCTAATGGAAGGTTCAACTGACATCGGCGGTACCCGTACGTCAATTGCTATGCAGGCGGCAGAAGTTTTGGGTATCCCGGTTGAAGATATTAGTCCAGCTGTAGTTGATACAGATTCGATCGGCTATACTGGCGTAACAGGTGGAAGTCGAACTACCTTCGCAACCGGTTATGCTGCAATTGAAGCAGCTAAAGATGTCATTGAACAAATGAAAGAATCCGCTGCTAACCTTTGGGAAGTTGAATCTGGAAGTGTAGGTTTTGAGAACGGGGTATTCAGTAGTATCAATGGGAAATCCCAACAAGCATCCTTTAAAGAAATAGCTAGTAGGGCACATGACTCAATTGTTGGCCGCGGAACAGTCGACCCATCTGCTCCCGGAGGAGCGTTTGCTACTCATATTGTTGATGTCGAAGTTGACACTGACACGGGGAAAGTCGAGATTCTGAGGTATACTGCGATTCAGGATGTAGGAAAAGCCATTCACCCTAGTTATGTTGAAGGTCAAATGCAAGGTGGAGCAGTACAAGGAATCGGTTGGGCTTTGAACGAGGAATACGTCTACAATGATAACGGAGAAATGTCAAATTCCAGCTTCCTTGATTATCGAATGCCCACTACTTACGACGTGCCAATGATTGACACAGTTATTGTTGAGGTTCCAAATCCTGGTCATCCTTATGGTGTTCGTGGAGTCGGTGAAGTGCCAATTGTGCCACCTCCAGCGGCCATTGCTAATGCCATCTACAACGCGACCGGCGTTCGAATGAATACTTTACCTATGTCTCCGGGACGTGTATTGAAAGCTATAGGCAAAATTTAGCTTTACTGAGTATTTGGTAGAAAAATCGCGCTGAAGTTAAAGCTTTGTTTCCTCAGTTTTTCTCCGAATAGGAAAGGGCGCTAGGTTCTTACCTAACGCCCTTAAAAAACTACGTTTTACTATAGTAATTAGTAACTAACCTTTGAATTCTTCAGTTGGGCCGTTTGCTTCTTCCCACGCTCCCATGCCGCCATCAATGCTAGATATATTCTCAAAACCCATTTCTTTTAAGGTTTTTCCCGACAGCGCAGCCTGACCACCAGCCCCACATGTAAAAACTATGTGCTTATTCGGATCTAGCTCTGGCTTATGAAAAGCTTCAAATTCGGGATCCGCATGAAATTCCAGCATTCCTCTTGGAACATTAACCGCTCCTGGGATGACGGTTTCAATAGAGTCCGTATCTCTAACATCAACGAAAACAACACTTTCATCACCAATCAGCTTGGTCGCTTCCTCGACTGAAATGACGTTTATTGATGATTTTGCTTCTTCAAGAAGCTGCATTGCACTTTTTCCCATTTCACATCTCCAATCAACAAGGTTTAGAATAATATAGAATTGATATAGTAAACTACACAGGCAATCATAGTTTATGCTTTATGCAAAGCTAAATTAACATGTCCGCCCGCCCTGAAGTCTAGCACTTTTCAGAAAAAATTGTCAATACGACAACTGGTAATGACTATCGCTTTTGTCGGTATTCTTCAACTTGCTCTTCCATTTTTTTTAACTGGTTATCATCAAGTATCTTTTCACCGGATTCAGGAGGCGCCGTAATTTCTGATTTTTGCCTCTGAATTACCAAGACTGCTACACTACCAAATATTAGTAGAAAGAAGAAAGGTGCAATATATGCGACTAAATTAAATCCCTCAGCTTTCATGATTGCATCGAATTGGGTTCCGTATTTTGCTAGATATCCAGCCTTAATTTCTTCTACTGTTTGTCCTTGACTTAGTAGTTGTTTAAATTCGCTTTTTATATCATGAGCTACACCACAAACACATACTTCAATTGTCTCTCTTGAACAGCCACAATAGCAGTAGACACTCCTTAATAATTGTTTCAAGTCACTAGAACTTTGTCCAATTACTATCTTAGGGGTAATTACCACACCTGAAGTGAGTACGACGGTTAAGTAATAAAACCAAACCGTCCGGATGGATAGTTGTTTAAGCATTAGAGGTTTGTGGTATTCGTGTTTTGGGAACTGTACTTTCTAGAATAGCAATCCAACCACCGATGAACATAACAGCAATCCCAACCCAGACTAAATTAATGAGTGGGTTATGGTATACCTCAACTGTGATTGGTTCCTCGTCGTAGTTAGGAAAAGTACTGGGGAGTGGACCGAGAGCAATGTAGAGATTATTTAATCCAATGTGATGGATAGCGGATTCAATAGTATCTTGATCACCTTGTCCAGCCGTGTGATAGAAAGCACGGGCCGGCTGCATTGTGGTAATGGTCTGGCCATTTTTTTTGATTTCAAAATTGATTCCACTCAAATCAAAGTTCTCGTGTTTTTCCTGAAAACCATTACCGGATAGAAATTCATAATTACGAACCTTGATGGATTGCCCTTGCGTTAGGCTCTCGGTGGCTAACCGATCATATCCTTTGGACCCCATGATACCGATATATAGGATTACTATACCGATATGTACGATATAACCACCATAGCGTCTTCTGTTTTTCCAAAGCAGCCGAAGCATACCACTAAGAAGATTTACTCGATTTCGTTTTGCTCTCAGTTTACCACCACGATAAAACTCCTCTACAATAGCGGTGATTACGAATGCTGATCCTAACACACAGAGAGCGGATAAAACAATGGTGCTTGTACTAGTTTCAACCTCGCGATTCACGAAAAAAAATGCTAAAGCTAAGAAACCAAAAACAATAGATATGGCTGTCGGTTTGGCAAAGACTCTGTTAAAGTTGCTTAAAGTCAAAGTTTTCCAGGAAATTATGGGACCAATACCAGTTAGTAACAATAGAATCAGGCCTGGAATAATGACAATTTGGTTGAAATAAGCTTCTGGTACGGCCATTTTTTGCTGGGTAACGGCTTCGGAGATGATGGGCCATAACGTGCCAAATAGTATCATGGCCGTTAAAGCAACCAAAATCCAGTTATTAAGTACAAACGCACTTTCTCTAGAGAGCAACGATCCAATTTGGTTGGGGCTTTTAAGTTTATTCCTGCGAATAAGTATCAAAAGCGTTGTACTCACCAACAAGACCACCAAAAAAAACGCGAAAAATCCGCCTACTTGTGACTGAGCAAAAGCGTGGACGGATGAGATAATACCACTTCGAGTGATAAAAGTACCCAGAATAGTGAAGCCGAAGGATAAGGAAACTAAGAGTATATTCCAGATTTTTAACATGTTCCGTTTTTCTTGGATCATAGCTGAATGCAGATAAGCACTGCATAGTAACCAAGGCATAAATGAAGCATTCTCGACTGGGTCCCAAGCCCAATACCCACCCCATCCTAATTCTTGGTATGCCCAATTTCCACCGAGTGCGATGCCAACCGTTAAAGTAATCCAAGAAAAAAGGGTCCATCTACGAGAGAGATGTAACCACAGATTGCTAACATTACCCGAAATTAATGCGCCCATAGCAAAGGCGAATGGAACAGTTAGACTAATAAATCCAATGTATAGCAACGGTGGGTGAATTGCCATACTGGGGGTTTGTAATAGCGGATTCATCCCCAACCCATCAGGGCGAACAATATCTTGAGGGAAACGGGCCAGAGGATTACGCACGCCTTCGATCAGACCAGTGACTAAAACCACGAAGAATAAAGAAACGAAAGCCAACGTGATCAGGGCATAATCAGCTAATGGTGTGTTCTTCTCTGAAGATGGCTTCTGACGATTCTGCCAAACAACAACGGCTGAAAACAACGTCAGTAGCCACAACCAAAATAGTAGCGAACCTGACATTTTGCCCCAAAGAGCTGTGATTTTGTAGAATACTGGCTGCTTCAAACTTGATCCTTCATATACATAAAACAAGGAAAAATCGTCAGTCAGAAAACTATAGATCAATGCGAATGTTGCCGCAGTGATTAAGCAAAAAGTGACGATTACTGCATTCCGGCCACTTTGAACAGCACCTAGGTGTTTGTGCCGCATCCCTAAGAAAATTGCTATCATTGTCCAGCTGCAGCTAAATAATGCCAACCAAATAGTAGCTTGTCCAATTTCGGCTATCATTTGCTTAGAGGTACCTAGATTCCTTCTCTAGTATCAATAGATTTATCATTTGAGTTTGGTCCTTTACCTTTACTAGCATCTGCTGCATCGTATTTGGAGGCGCATTTTGTTTGGACTTTTGTCGCTCGAATCAGGTTTTGATCGGCATGGTAGATGCCCTGAACAAATACGTTACCTCCATCATGAAAATTGTCGGGACGCACAAGTCCTGTCGAAATAACATTAATCTTGGCTTTATTTTCAGCGTCCCTTACGGCGAAAGTTAACTTAAGCTCTGTTGCCTGCCAGTGCGAACTACCTTCAGAGATTAGGCCATCAACCTGTACACCTTTACGGTCGACGTTTTCAGCATTTAAAAACAACTGATCAGGCGTAAAGTGGTGCACACTCGTATTCTTGACTCCGGTAACAATCCAGTAGATCATAGTACTAGTCAGAATCAGACTAGCCAAGAGTATTTTCGCCCGTGCGGATGGTCTATGATAATTCTGTACTCTGTTTTCCATATGATTTGATTTGCAAAAATTTAGCCGCTTGAATAGTATAGCTTATCACAGTTACCAGTTCAGAGGTTTGGCATTAGAGGAGCAATATTTTACTAAGAAAAATAACTGGTCGTCAAACTACCCACCGTGGATTCGGTTGTTTTGTTTTTGATCTGTCTAAGAAATAAACTGGGTTCATTTCCTATATGGAGACAATCGTCAGTTTTCATTTTGGTGAAACTGACTCGGTCTATTTCTGGTTTTGGAAAAACCTGATTATATCTTTCGCTAAGTGGGCCATTGAAGGCTTTTTTGGTACTACACTGACTGGAATTCCATGTTCATTGGCAAATGATTTGGTCGTCTGACCTATTACAGCTATCTCGACCCTATTTAATATCTTTTGAGGAGTAAAACCCTCGACGTGCTGCGGTTGGATCAAAAAGTTTTGTATAGCAGAAGGACTTGTAAAAACAATCATGTCAAATGCTGCCTCGATTAGCCTTTTTTGTACAGATCGGATTTGTTCTACGCTGCCAAATTGATGAGGAGAAGCTGTACAGTAAATTGGAAGGTCATTAACTATTCCCCCCCTATCTTGTAGTAGCTTCACAATTTTTTTCTGACCTATATCTGAACGAGGCAGTAGTACTCGCTGTTCTGTTTGAATCGGGAGCTCTTTTCCGATTCCCTCTCCACTTGGCTCCGAAGGAAAAAAATCGGCTCTTATGCCAATTGATTCTAACACTTGTAAAGTTTTTGAACCAACCGCACAAATTTTATTTTTCGCTAGTGCTCGACTATCTAGGCCAAGTTGCATCAGCTTTCTGTAAAAAACTTGTACCGCGTTAGGACTCGTAAACACTATCCAATTGTAGCGAGAGATATCTTGAATTGCTAGTCTTAACCCGTCGTTTGGGTCAATTGGTGTAATTTCGACCATTGGGTAGGTTACTACTTCAGCCCCACCCTCTTCTAATAAATTGACAATTTCTTTGCTTTGTTCTACGGGCCGAGTAATCAAGATCGTTCGACTAAAGAGAGGTTTTTGTTCAAACCATTTGCCATATTGACGAAGGTCTACAACTTTTCCAACAACGATTATGACCGGTGGTTGTAGGTGATCTGATTTCTGTTGAATATCATTCAAGCTGCCAACTATTGTTTCCTGTTGAGCTGTAGTTCCCAGCCGTATCACAGCTACCGGTGTAGTAGGCGATCGACCGTGTTTTAGTAAACTGCTAGTAATATTTGGTATTTCCTTAGCTCCCATAAAAATAACTATCGTATCAATACTGTTAGCTAATACTTTCCAGTCTATATCTGATTCATCAGCTTTATGTCCTGCTACAAACAAAACAGAAGAAGCTAAATTTCGGTCAGTAATAGGAATTCCCGCGTAGGCAGGAACGGCTAAGCCCGAGGTTATTCCAGGTACGATTTCAAATTCTATATTGGCTTGAGACAAAGCAAAAACTTCTTCTCCGCCTCGGCCAAAGACTAGTGGGTCTCCTCCTTTCAGTCTGACTACGCTCTTACCCATTTTAGCTTTTTTGACTAAGATTTGGTTGATTTCATTTTGCTGGTTTCGTTTAGATCCAACTTGCTTACCAACATAAATCCTCTCACTTTCGGGAAGACAAAAGGATAAAAGCTGGGGGTTTATTAGACGATCATAGACTACTACATCTGCTTTCTCCAAACATTCTTGACCTCTTATGGTGATTAACTTCCTGTCCCCTGGCCCCGCACCAACCAGATATACTTTTCCTCTAGGTGTTTGTTGATCCGAATTATCAATCATCTGCTGAACTAATGCCTGAAAGTTGGAGACCGATTTTTTGGCCAAGGTCTGTTGGTTTTCTAATTGATCCTTCTATTTCAGTCCGTTTTATGCCTTGATCAGAAAATAGTATTCCTTTTATTTTCAACCTATCGTCAAAGTGCTGGGCATAGATTCCAACCGGAATTTGGCAACCAGCCTCGAGACCACTGACCTCTATTAGTGTATGCAGTGCAGACCGTTCAGCTGTAATTTCTACTTGGCTTTGTGTGTGATTAATATTTTTTATCAAATCAACCATATCTCTATCATCTGTCCGAACTGTAACTGCTAGTGCACCTTGCCCGGCTGCGGGTACCATTAGTTCCGTGGGAATAGGATTTAACTGCAAATCAGGCAAACTGGGTGGTTGTTGGTTATGAGATGAACTGTACAACCGGTTGAGCCCTGCTGTGGCCAAGATAATAGCAGTTAAATCGGTATCACGCAGTTTCTGAACTCGAGTGTCAATATTACCGCGAATGCCAACAATTTCCAAATCTGGCCGCTGGTGTCTTAGTTGGGTTTGACGGCGAAGGCTATGTGTCCCAACTTTTGCATTAGGTGGTAGATGAGACAGGCGAGTACCAATCTTACTAACCAGCATATCTCTAGGATCATTTCGAGTAGGAATAGCACCTAAGGAAATGCCCATCGGCAAGTCTACTGGGAGATCTTTTAGGCTGTGAACAGCTAGATCTACCGTTCCATCAAGTTGTGCTTGGTCGATTTCTTTAGTAAAGGCGCCCTTACTAACTCCGTCATCCACTCTATTTTTTTGAAGTTTGTCACCAGTTGTTTTAATAACTTTAATCTGGAAATCTAAATCCAAATGATGGTGCTGAAGGCAAGTACGAACGTATTCGGCTTGCCACAGTGCCAACTGACTTCCTCGAGTCCCAATTACAATCATGAGAAATTATTTCATTCTTCTCTAATGGTCGTATTTAAGTTTGAATCGGGGTTATCATCCAATCGAAAAAGCTCGCGTAAAAGATCAACTTGCTGTATAGAATCATTGGACATAGCTGTTTGGCGAAGATGTCTAGTTGGTGAATCTAGCAGCTTTTTAATCAATGATTTGAGCATTGTTGTTACAACCGCTTCCTGTTCAGTATCCAGTAATGCTTTCTTGATGCTTCGTTCGAGTTCCTGATCAGCAATTTGCTGAAATTTTTGATTAAGCAACTTAATGGTTGGTGTTACACCCAGTGTCTTTAAATATTTGTGGAATTTGACGGCTTCTTCGGATGCAATATTCTCAGCTAATTTAGCTTCTTTCTGCCGATCTTCTCGATTAGTAGTAACCACTTCTTGTAGGGCGTCAATATTGTACAGGTGTACTTGTTCTATTTTCTCACTTTCTGGGTCAATATCACGAGGGACTGCGATATCAATCAAAAGCATAGGTTGATTTTGTCGCCTTTCCATAACTCGTTCTAGCGCACAAGGTTGTACAACGTAGTGAGGCGCTGTAGTTGAACTAATCACGATATCGGCCTGCGTTAAAAATTTGAGATCAGGCTGATAAACCATGGCCGTTCCATTGAACATTTCGGCTACTCGTTCAGCTCTCTCACAACTTCGATTGACCACAATCACACGGGATACACCATTTTCTACCAAGTGCTTCACCGTTAATTCGCTCATTTTTCCTGCACCTATGATTACAACTGTTTTATTGGCCAAACTACCTAATTTTTGTTTCGCTAACTCGACTGCTGCATAACTGATAGATAAAACTCCAGAAGCTACGTTTGTCTCAGTACGAACTTGTTTGCCAAAGCTGATAGCTTTGGCAAACAAACGATTTAGTAATAGGTCAGTAGTATTGCTTGTCAGGGATTTTTCATAGGCAGATTTGATTTGTCCTAGTATCTGCGGCTCACCTAAAATCATCGAATCCAAGCTTGCACTCACCCTAAATAAGTGTAGGATTGCAGGCAGACCTTCGTATAGATAAGTATATTTGTTAATATCGGATTGATTTAGTTGAAATACATCTTCCAAAAAATCTGACAGTTGACCAGCCGACTGGTCAGAAGGTAAAGAAGCATAAATTTCAACTCTGTTACAAGTAGATAAAGTTACAGTACCGTGTATTTGGTACTTTGATGTCATGGATTGAAGTTGATCATAAGTTTTTCCCTTGATACCAAGCCTTTTCAAGTCTGCTTCAATAGCCTTACCAATTCCAGAGGATATAGGTACATTTTTATCAATTGTAATTTGATTGGCTTGGGTTAGCTGCTCCCGGAATGCTAGTTGTTCCCGAAAAGACAGCGGTGCTACCAAGTGATTACTACCAATAACAGCAATTTTATTCATAGGGATTTACGTCAATCTTTCTTGTATTGTGTTATGCACGGTTCAGATGTTGTTCTGGCCTATTTCGATTCGATTTTCGGCACGTCCTAACGAGCCGAAGATAGTTTTTTACAATCAAACAAAAGAAAATTTTTTAAATGGATTTTAAGTTTATTCACGATTATATTGTACTAGATGTTTCTTCATCATACAGTAGTCTTGTAGAGTTCGAATTGATCAACATATGATGGTCAAGATCTGATGCGCAGTATTTTTGCTGTGCATCAGATCTTGTTTGAGATTCAGTCAAACTAGATTCCTGAAGCGCAAAGTTATCAGTTAAGCAGTCGGGTTGACAACTCAAGTGAGTAAGATTGGTATTTATTAACATGTGATGGTCAAGATTTTTGATGTTACTTATACTCACTTGATTACTAATCTCTTTTTTGAGTTGAGCTGAATCATAGTGTTGCAATCGGATAGCGTTAAGCAGACAGTCTATTTGACAGTCTGGGTTACCAAAAGCAAGGCAACAATCTTGGTCTAAAGTGATTTGGTCTCTTATAAGTTTAGGATTGTCTTGAGTCGGATTTTTTTCCCATGAAGAACGCAGAATTAAAGAGCTATAGAACTGTTGTCGTTGCTCAGCTAGTGGAAGGTTTTTACTGACAGTGGGACGCAGAGAGCCGAGTAGTCCTAAGAGCTTTCCATAAGAATTTTTGGTGAATTGTTCTCGGAGATGATCATAGATTTTTTGTATGCGATCGGGATTTTCTGAGATGTGACTGCCAGGTGAGATCCCAATGATTAGATCTCCGTTCATGATTAGTTTTGGTGTAACAAACCGACTTCTATCGGATTGATCTAGAACCTCGGACAATTTAGAGTACGCCGTATATGATTGATGTGTAAAAGCGAGAAAAGTGTTTTTTGTTGGCTGATCAGTGATTATAGCTCCACATTTTTTCAGTAAATCAAAACGTTTCTGGTAGTCGCGTCTTTTGTCAATTTTTTGGCTAATTAAACATGTTCTTCCCTCTAATATGAGCCCAACTGGATAGAGTGGAAACTTACCATTGCCTACTTGCATCCAAGTGAAGCGGCTGTTGATATCAGCTCCTCTGGGGTGATTTATTGTATCCTTGCCAGTTATCAGTTCAATATATTGACGAATGTAGCGACAGAGAGCTGGGCTGTATCCCCCGGTTGAAACGCTGACGGTCAGTTCATCGGTAGTAACTAATGAAGTAGATGCAAAAGTCGATTCTTCTACGACATCATGGACATTAATGAGTGGTATATGACCAGATCTATGGAATAATTCTGAATTCATCAATTTATTCCCAGTTTCTATGAAGACTAACAGGTATGATTCTGCCAAATCTTCCAAAACAACTTGCCGATTATGACCTCTAATCTGATTGCTTTGAGTTAGCATATCAAGTATAGGTGTACTTTCGGGTCCGACCCAAGTGACGGTCGCTCCACAACGGTAAAGAGAAATGACACGTCTCTCTGCGTAAGGGCCAGAACCTATAACTAGGCAAGGCTGCTGGTCAAGGTTTAGATGGGCCGGATAGAACATTGGGTTTACCAGTCTCGGGACACAGTGTAATCGGCCAACTGCTCCAAAGCAGTGCGCGCTGGTGTTGGTGGGAGAACTTTCAAGGCTAACTTAGCTCGATTCGCATGGTCTTGTGCAATTTTTAGACAATATTCTTCTACTCGGTAGCGACTGATGAGATGGTTGATCCAATTCATCGTTCGATCTTCTTCAAACTCGGTATTGAATATCACTTCCAGTTTCTCTCGCTCTTCTGGTGTACATTGTTGACGGGCATAAATCATGGGGAAAGTTAGTTTACCTTCTCTCAAATCGTTGAAGGGCCGCTTTCCGAATTTACCTGATTCAGCAGTAAAATCAAGCAGGTCATCTATGATTTGAAAAGCAACGCCAATCGATTCACCATAATCAGATATTGCCCTAATTTGGTCAGCGTCCTCAGTCGCAATGGCAACCCCCATTCGACAGGAGGCTGAGATTAAACGACCCGTTTTGAGGGCCACAATTTCTAAGTAGTCAGACGAAGAAATTTCGAAATCTCCGTTTTTATAAGCATGGATTACTTCACCTTCGCACATAGCCTGAGCGGCATCCGATAGTATAGCAAGGGCAGGATCATCAGACTTTCGGCTAACCAACATATTTAGTACGCGAGCATGTAGATAATCTCCAACTAAAACGGCGACTTTGTTACCCCACTTAGAGTGTAAAGTAGATCGCCCACGACGGATTGGTGCTTCATCCAAGACGTCGTCGTGCACCAGAGACGCAACGTGAATCAGTTCCACACAGGCTGCTAAAATGTGACCGTCTGTACCAGCGTATCCACAGGACTGAGAAGATAATACCAGTAAAATTGGTCGTAGCCGTTTCCCTCCACCCTCCACAACGTGGCGCACCGCTTGGTCCACAAACTCATACTGGATAGCTGTTTCATCAAGCAGAATTTGTTCTATGGCTTGAAGGTCTTGGGTAATTGGCTGGCTGATTTGCTCAAAGGGGAGATTTGACATAACAACTCCTGATCCAGCCTCTTTCGGTAACCGGACTAGCCTACGGTCGGTTTAACTCGTTCCACAAGGCTCGATAGAAATTCATTATCCGGACTGCGTCGATATCGTTATCACTTCCGGCAATCTCGGCTAAGGTGAAGCCTTTATATCCAATTGCCTTCAATTCTGAAAAGAGCTCCCGCCAAGGGTATTCTGTCCGATGCAACTCAGTAATGTGAACTAATCCAATCTTATTTTGAACTAAGCTGAACGGGTTTTTAATTGAGTTATTTTCTACTTCTCCAAAGTTTGAATTCCAGCACACGAGCACATTGTCGTGGTCAGCAATTTCCATCATTTTACGAATGTGGCGCAGCTCGGATGTCCCTTTCCCGTGCACTTCCAGGCGAATTTCGACGCCATAGTCACTTGCAAACTCACCGCATTCCCGTAGCGATAGACCAATTTGTTCTATCGTCGCGTCTTCTGAAACTCCGTCTGGGAAACCATTGGGACGGACCTTGACACCAGGTGCACCCACGTCAGCAGCTAACTTTGTATATTCTTTCGTACCCTCGATATTCTGACGCACAACATCAATGTCAGACGAGTGGTAGTCAAAGGCTGACCCCAAGCCGGCTAATTCCACTGCCGAGTCAGCAAACATTTTGGCTACTTCTGACCGTTCGGTTTGTGATAAGCTGACCTCGACTTTGTGTGCGTGAGTAGTCCTTAGTTCGACTCCCTCAAATCCTGTTTCAGTACAGTTATTGATAATAGTGGGGATATCCCAATCTTTGGCCATGTTGTACGTAACTAATCCCAGTTTCATCGACTGCTCCAAGCATGTTTGTCATGACGGTTAAATCTTAGTATCTTTCTACTACAGTGTCAAAAAAAACGGCCCCCTATTGTAGCACAGCAACCCAATAGGTGCAAGATGTAGAGTTATACGGATGTTGCAATCATTATGTCGATTTGCTAAGATAACGAAATTGACAGAAAAAACGAACTGTGAGTAAAAGGAGAAGGAATGTCTCTACCCAAAATGGTACGCGTAAAACAACTCTTTCCACGGGCTTTTTTTGACGATGTTCGAGAAGCCGTTCAGTCAGAGCTCGTAAGTATTGGGGTTGAATCAATAATTAAAAGTGGCGATACCGTAGCGGTAGGAGCTGGCAGTCGCGGGGTAGCTAATATCGCAGCCACAATCAAAGCTATAGTTGAATTTCTGAAAGATCTTGGCGCCAGACCATTTATTTTCCCGGCCATGGGGAGCCATGGTGGGGCTACACCGGAAGGGCAAACCGAAGTTTTACACCATTATGGCATTTCCGAGCAAACGATGGGTGTTCCAATCAAATCAACGATGGATACAAAAATAATGGGAGAAACTGCTGATGGGTTACCTGTTTTTTTAGACCAGCATGCGGCGGATGCTGACCACGTAGTACCAGTTAATCGAGTTAAGTCTCATACCGATTTCAATGGCTCTATTGAAAGTGGGATCATGAAAATGCTTGCTATTGGTGTTGGCAAACAGCGAGGGGCTAACATGTATCATCGTGCCTTTTTCAGTTACGGTTTTGAGCATGTGATTCGAACCTCCGCCGCTTTATTGATTGATTCTGGTAAGGTACCTTTTGGGTTTGCTTTAGTAGAAAATGCATATGGCGAAACAGCCTTGGCAAAAGCCATTCCAGCCACAGATATACTTTCAACTGAACAAAAACTATTGGCTCATTCTAAAGAGATCTCTGCTAAATTACCTTTTGACACTCTTGATTTACTGATTGTTGATTGGATGGGTAAAAATATTAGTGGAACTGGTATGGATACTAATGTCATCGGTCGTTATATGCAAAATTTTGAACCCGAACCGGAGAAGCCTTCTTATCTACGTATTCTAGTCTGCGACTTAACAGGAGAAAGTGCGGGGAATGCGACGGGAATCGGTCTAGCAGATTTCACCACTAAGCGTTTGGTTGATAAGTTTGATAAGGAAGCTACCTACATGAATTGTATCACGTCTTTGGGACCACAAAAGTCTCGAATTCCGTTCCATTTTGATACCGACCGAGAAGCGATCACTGTGGCACTCGATACTATTGGGTTAAGACCACCAGAAGATGCAAGGATTGTACGGATTGAAAGCACTTTAAAACTAAGCCAAATACATATTTCAGAATCACTATTGGAGTCGGCACAGCTAATGTCATCTCTGGAGATTCTTAGTGAACCAGAACCGTTAGACTTCGATAGNAANGGCAACTTATCTCCCTTCTAGTTTTCAAAAGGATCAAATATGATTTTCCCACAGCTATCAGTTCCCACTTTNCTTGAGCGGCTAGCTCCTCCCAAGGGCAAAGTCCAAATGGTACTCGACACCGACACTTACAACGAAATTGATGATCAGTTTGCGGTTGTGCAAGCGCTTATGTCCCCAGACAGTTTTGATGTTGCGGGGATCTATGCGGCTCCGTTCCATAANAGCAATTCACATGATGCTGGGGACGGAATGGAGAAGAGTCACCAAGAAATATTACGCCTCTTATCAAGGCTTAATATTGCCCCTGAAGGCCTTGTTTTTAAAGGCTCAACCAAATTCTTATCTGACTGGGAAAAACCCGAGGCAAGTCCAGTAACAGAACATTTAATTAGCTTAGCTTTAGAGTCAGATGATATTTTGTACGTGGTAGCAATTGGTGCAGTTAGTAATATAGCTTCGGCAATCTTGTTGGAACCAAAGATCATGGAAAAGATTGTAGTGGTTTGGCTTGGTGGGCAACCACACCATCATCGGCACAGTCGTGAGTTCAANTTGGCGCAAGACCTATCGTCGTCGCAATTAATTTTTGATTGTGGGGTCCCACTGATTCAAATCCCCTGTCAAGGTGTAGCATCACACCTACAAACCACAGTGGCTGAAATTGAATACTACGTGAAAGGAAAGGGAGAAATTGGAGACTATCTGACCGAAATTTTCAAAGCNTATTCCAATGATCACTTTGCTTGGTCAAAAGTGATTTGGGACATGTCTGCAGTGGCTTACTTAATTGATCCCTCTTGGTTAGAAACAGAACTTGTACACAGCCCAATCTTGACTGATCAAGTCACATTTAGTGTTGATCGCCGACGACATTTTCTTCGTGTGGTGACTCATGTTCATAGGGATCCTATATTTCGGGACTTTTTCCGCAAACTCCAAGCTTTGGAATGAAACAGATCAAAGGGAAATCTCGAATCAAACGATGATTTTGTCAGGTGGCGTGGTATCAGCGCAACCGAGTTGTAGCTTGACATTTGAGGGGTNAAATGATAGGATTGGCATGATTCTGATTGTCCTAAAAGGTACAAATGCCGGCCGTAATTCCTCGACTCATTGCTGAAGTTTTTGAACATGTTAATTTCGGTGGCCGACGCGCTTGTGTTTTTGAGCCCGTGGAATTTACAACGCTAATTGNGTTTCAAGACAATATCTCTTCTGTCAAAGTTTATAAAGGGCCTGGGTTTCGGTCCAGCCCTAACTATAAAGCTATTTTTCATCAACATCGTGGTTTTCAAGGTAAGAAGTTGGCTTTAGGCCCAGGTTTCTATCCTAATTTACATGATGTTATTTACAATTTCCCAGACAGTATTTCCTCAATTAGTTTTGGTTCAATGCTAGAAACAACTGGCCCAGAATGGGGAACTGTTCCTGTTGTTGTCGAGTGTTATGAACATGTTGATTACGGGGGGCGTAAGATAACAATCCTGCGAGATATTGCCCATACTGGAGATCTTGGAATCCATGATAGCATTTCTTCGATCAAAATCTTTAAAGGNCCTGACTTCCCTTCTTATGGAACCGATATCCACTTCTTTGAACATATTGACTTTGAAGGAGCCAAGCTTAGCATAAGAATGGAACCTTCTGAGTATAAAAAAGAAATTCCAAACCTTCATGTTTTACCCCAAAATTTTGCTGATATGATATCTTCGGTTAAGATTGAGGGGTGGTCATCTTCTTCTGAATTTACCGAACTGGTATTCGATGATGAGTTCATCGGTAATGACATGCGGCCTGAATGGAAATGGGTAGATCCCGGTGGTGGTGGATCCTGGTCTGAGAGGCAAGGCTACCTAGAAATGCGTGCAGAACCAGGNCAAGATTTATGGCATGGTTCACCACCTGGTCAGGGTGGCGACATGGATGCACCTCGTTTGTTGATGGAGGTGGAGGGCGATTTTGCTATCGAGTGNCGTCTTCGAGTCTCTCCAGATTTGCGTGAGCATGGTGGACTTGTAGTATGGAAAAGCCCTAACGCTTTTGTTCGGTTAGAAAAAACATCAGGACCNCATGGTTTTAGGGGAGATGTTCGGTTTGAAAGACATGTTAATCGGCAATACTCATTAGTAGGCCGTGGCCCTGGCTTACGTAATGTACGTGAGCTCTATCTTAGGCTCGAGAGGCGCGGCAATCAATTCTTGGGTTATGCAAGCTCAGATGGNACTAAA
This sequence comes from Candidatus Poribacteria bacterium, assembly GCA_002729015.1. Next base: position 23,142 of record PBVO01000055.1, on the reverse strand, counting down.
TGGGTCAGTTGCGGTCAAACCAACGTTGGAATGGGAAATCCTGTTCAGATTGGAATGCACACATTATGCCCGGGTAACATACCTCCTACCCTGACACGGTTTGAGTATTTTCGTCTTTTTAAGAGAAAAATGGATGCNACGGAATTCATGTACCANCAAACAAATGTGATGCGAGGAGGNCGAGTCTCGGATAGAGAATTTCAGTCCCGGCGCGCTGATTTGGCTACCCGAGCCCTAAGAGATATCAACTGACCTTATGGCTCTTTCTCCACGACTAGTCATTGAGGTGTTTCAACATGTTAACTACAATGGCCGTAAAGTCACCATTCTTGACTCAGTTCCGAATACAGAAGACATCGGTGCACAAGACTTAATTTCGTCAATTAAGATCTATAAAGGACCAGCCTTTTCGGCTGCTCCCAACTATAAAGCTATATTTCACGAACATATCAATTATGTCGGCCGAAGATTAGTTTTAGCGCCTGGGTACTACCCCAATATCCATCAAATCCCGTATAATTTTGGAGATGTAATTTCTTCGGTCAGTTTCAGCCCAGCAGCACACCCCACGCCGCCCGAATACGGNGCTATCCCTATGATTATCGAAGTGTACGGCGAGGCTGATTANCGAGGNCAGAAAGCTGTTATTTTACGAGATGTGAGCGACCTAAAGGATATTGGGATCAACAATTCNATTTCCTCGATTCGAATTCAAAGGGGCCCTAACTTTCCCTTCAGTGGTTGTCGTGCCGTTTGCTATGAGCATCCGAATTTTGAAGGTAGACGTATGGTTCTGCCCCTTAACAGTCGCGAATATAAACTAGAGCTAAGAAACTTGAACATGGCACCCCAATCCTTTTCTAACTCCATTTCATCTATGAAAATTGTACCAGTAGGGGCTTTTCAAGTACTAGTTGTCGTTGGTGATAGTCGAACAAATGAACCTGCAATTTTAGAGGCGTTAACTGATATTGAAGGGCACAAATTCGATTACCAAACCGTACATATTAACTCAAACCCAGACAACTATGGCAACCCTGATAATGCGGTTAAACTTTCCAGTGTTTTGCTTTCGGAATACGATATCGTATGGTTTACTTGGAATGCTCCTGCCCACGATGGCCAGTATTTAGTCGAAGATGCAGAAGAAGATATCAAAGATTTCGTTCAAAAAGGCGGAGTCGTTTGGGCTTCAGCGATGGATGACAATATCGTCCCCCCCGATGGTGTTCATACCCATGAGTCCTCGTGGAAAGGCAATTGGTTACCAGTCGATCAGTATCCAATCAAGGTTGTCAGTTCCTCTGATATCAATGTTAATATCACGGAAGATGGAAAAAGAACAGGCTTGTTTACTTGGCCGAATAAAGTTGATGTGAATGCCCTAATTACTGATGATCACTGGGTAACAGATGACCCCGCTTACACTAAGTTAGCTGTTCGTCGAGACAATCAAGATGCTGTTGGCATCCAGTTGGGATGGGGTGATGGACATTATGTAGCTTTTGCCATTGACACTCGGGATGCAGCCAAAGCCACTCTGGCAAAAACCTTGATTGAGAATGCCCTCTGTTATTTGGCCAACTTGGCTTGGCAGTCTTCACCACGACAACCATTGAAAGGTAGATATCGTCTTAACAAGGGAGCTGATTGGCGGAAATCGCGTTTTTGAAAGTATTTCCCTATTTCTTTAGGAGCAACCTATGCGGCTAATAGTTCTTGTCATAACTCTTTTTGTTGTAGCTGTTTTGGTCGGTTTTCTTGCTTACCAACAAACAGACCAGTACAACTTGGTGGGACTTGCCCGTTGGGTGTCAATATCCTTTGTGTTGGTTTTTGTNCTNAGTGGTGTCTTTTTGGCTTTTGTAGTTCGCTACAAAAAGCCAAAAGCTGACATGTCTCTGGTCCGAACTGGTGGTGGCGGTGAAAAGATTAGCATAACGTCAGGTCTTTGGCTGAATACTATAATCCACGAAGTTAAAGAAATCTCTCTAAACACAATNGTGTTGGAGGTTTTACGTGAAGGTGAAGATGCTTTTATTACACTTGACTNTAACNGAGCCAATGTAGAAGCAGTTTTTTATCTACAGGTCGAACCTAATGAAGAAGATATTCTTCGAGCAGCTCAAGCACTAGGAGACAAGTCAATGACTCCTGAAACAATCCGAGAGCTGATTGAGCCGAAACTGGAAGGTGCGTTGAGAAGTGTTGCCGCTGAAAGTGAAATANCCGAACTGTTACAGAAACGAGTCGAATTCGCGGAAAAAGTTGANNGTGCTGTTGGTGAAAACCTAAANAATGAGAATGGTCTCAAATTAGAAGCTGTTTCGATTATTCGGGTTGATCAAACCCCTCTTGAAACTTATAAAGAAGAAAATCAATTCGATGCACGTGGCATTCGAACTATTACCGAAATCACAGCTGAACAAGCTAAAGAAACAGAACAAATTGAGCAAGAAAAAGAAGTCGCAATCGTAAAAATTATAGTTGATGCGCGAATTCAAAAATTAGAAGCAGAGCAAGATCAGGCTTGGGCAGAATCTGATCAGCAGAAAAATATCGCCATATATGCTGCTGAAAGAGAAGCTGACACTATGAAATTTCAGTTTGAGATGGAGCAGGAGGTTCAAGAACGTGAGTTTTTGATGAAGCAAGAGGTTGAAAAGGCCCGAGTAGCACAAGAACAAGCCATCGAAGAACGCGAAATTGAAAAAATTAAAGAAGTCGAATTAGCTAAAGTCGAACAAGAGCAAACTGTTCAAATTAGAGAAATTGAAAAGAACTTGATGGTAGAAACAGAACAGATTGAACAAATGAAGGCGGTTCAAATAGCTGAAATTGAAAAAGACTTGACTGTTGAAATACAGCGTTTTGATCAGGAAGAGCAAGTAGGTATTCGAGAACAAGGTAAGTTGTTGGAGATTGAACGAGCCAAAATTGGTCAAGAAGAAGGTGTAGCTTTAAGAGANATTGAAAAGGCTTTGTCTGTTGAAACTAGTAAATTCTCTCAAGAGCAAGCAGTTCAAGAGCGTGAGATCGAGAAAAACCTAGTCATCGAAACTGCTCAGATCAATCAAAACCGGCAGGTTGAATTAACTGAAATCGACAAGGTTTTAGAGGTAGAGCAATCCCGAATTGGGCAAGAATTATCGCTTCAGCTAATTGATGAAGATCGAAATATTGCTGTTGCAGGTAAGCAAGTTGATACTGCCAATGCGCAAAAAAATCAGTTAGTTGCGGAGGCCGGTAAGGCCGAAGCCGAAATTGGTGTCATTGCAGTCCAACAAACCAAAGAAGCGGAATGGCAAAGAGAAGTAGCCGTCATTGGTGCAGAAGCTCAAGCGCAACCTATTGAACGGTTAGCAGATGCGGTTTTGGCTGAGGCCACGGCTAAAGCTCAAGGTGAAATGGCTCATATGGAGGCTCGGAACGTAGCCGAACAGCGAGTTCTAGTCCAAGAAGCAATCATGGAATTAATTGATGGAAGTGCTGACATAGTTGAACAATTGATGCGGCCAGTGGAAAAAATTGACTCGATCAAGATTCTGGATATGGGGGGTAGTGAAGGGCAGAAGGATGGAGTTAATCGTAGCACAATGGGTCGGTTGGCCAACAACCTACTTGATACTGGAGCTATATCACCGATGCTGAAAGAATTATTCGATTTTGCTGATGTAGATGCTGAAAAGATTGCTAATAAAATCTCTGAGTATTTGTCGAGCCTAACTCGTCGAGAGTCATAAGGACGCGATTGATCAAACTTTACTGGAATTATTATGGCAAGATTGAGGCTTGGGTATCGCCGAAGACGACCAAAAAAACAGCGTTGCCGGACCTGTAGATCTGATAATGCCAAGCGTATTTGTCCTGCACTAAACGGTGTCATTATATGCCCTAGTTGTTGTCAGGCCAAACGGGCCAAAATCCCTGGTTGTGATGCCAACTGCAAACACTACAAACCTCTGATCAAACAGAGTAAATTTGGCCCATTTCCTGATTACCCACTCCACAGTTGTTTAATTAGTTATTCTACAGATACCGGTCTTCGAATAGCGGTGATCATTCGCCGTCGACCTGATGGGAATTTACGTGCCATGTTTCTCTTACTTGATTTTTGGAAACGAGGTGTCAGAGATTGTTTTGTCGTCGCCAACCTGAGTTCTGCAGAATTGGATCGTTGCTGCCAAAGTGTAGCAAAGTCCTACCAATTGTCTCTACCTATTAGTGAGTTGTACAGTCAATACCTGAGTGGCTATATGGCTTCAAATGATTTTGGCCAGCCACTTACGTACAACAGGTTAAAAACAGAAAATTTAGCCTTAAACAAGCGGGTTGAAACCAATAGCGACTATGCAGGTCGCTGGAATTTGACAGATGGCGACACAGGTGAAAGCGCCAAACCTGAAGATTTACTTGACGCTACCCAAGTAACGGTGGACCTCGGCCAACCGATGTTGATTAATACTATCAAGCTTTGGCATTACTGGGCCGATGGTCGAACTTATCATCATAACAAGATTGCAGTTTCTTTAGAAAATAAATTTAGTGGTGAAGAGATCACTATTTTTGATAGCCAATATGATGGCGAGTATGCAGAAAACAGAGACGGAAAAACGTTTGTTTTCAATCCTATCGAGACCCGCTATATTCGTTGCTGGGCTGATGGAAATTCGGTTAATCGATGGACACACTTCGTTGAACTTCAGGCTTTTTTGATGTTGAATGCACTTACTAATCAATTTTTTTCCACTATCTCTTTCGCTGACTGCCAGACTTTTATTAGGCATGCCTATGAGATTTCTGTTAAAACAAAAAATGAGTTGCCCTGGGAATTTACTTTTTGGCAGGATTTTACTGGTAAAGTTGAACAGATACCCTATGATAATAACCGTTCTCTTTATCGTTGTCCCAAATGCGATGAAGATCTGCCAGATGAAGCTGTTGAGCTAATGATCCAGTATGCTCTGAAGGAAGATATACAATTTTACATTTTGTGCAGGAAATGTGGTGGTGAATTTGATTAAATCAATAATGCTTCCTAATATATTTCTGGTTGCAAAGATAGCTGATTTGGGCTATAATTTCCCGGATTCAGGGCGGCCTACGCGATGAATCGGATTAGGATAACTCATTGAGGTTTGTGCTCCATGCTGTTTGACTTCGCCAATATACTTGTTTTCTTAGTTGCTGGAACTGTTTTTATTTTGCTCAATATTCTCATCTCGAGTGTTGCTCAGACACGTCTCTTTACCCAAGAGAAATCCATCGCCTACGAGTGTGGAGAAGAACCTATCGGGGATACCCGTATCAAGTTCAATACTCGTTTTTACGTCATCGCACTGATTTTTTTGATTTTTGATGTCGAAACCGTTTTTCTTTTCCCTTGGGCTGTGGTTTATCGCCAGATTGGAATGTTAGCTTTTGTTGAAATGCTAATTTTTATTCTTATTCTTTTGGTCGGTCTAGCTTATGTTTGGGCTAAGGGGGATCTAGAGTGGGTTCGCAAAATACAATCTGTTCCGAATGATAATAATGATCTTGGAAATCAAAACGTACCATCTTCGGCTCTGGAGGCTCAGAGACAATCATGAAAGATATATCTAATTTGTCCAACGAAGATTTTGATAAGAACTTAATTGTTACCTCTATAGATGCGGTAGCCAATTGGGCAAGATCGTCAGCTTTATGGCCGATGACATTTGGGCTTGCCTGCTGCGCCATTGAATTTATGGCAACTGCTGCTTCTAACTATGATCTCGATCGGTTTGGAGCTGGTGTGCCACGTGCAACCCCTCGCCAGTCTGATCTGATCATTGTTTCTGGTACTGTTACGTTAAAGATGGCAACTAGAGTTATTCGGCTCTACGAGCAAATGGCAGAACCAAAGTATGTAATCTCAATGGGTAGTTGTGCTACTAGCGGTGGACCGTACTGGCAACACGGCTATCATGTGCTGAAGGGTGTCGACAGAGTAATACCAGTTGATGTATACGTACCTGGTTGTCCTCCACGTCCTGAGGCCGTAATAGAGGGATTGCTTAAGCTACAAGAAAAGATTCGTCTTCAGACCACTGAAGGTCCACCCACTGTTCCATTCTTACGCAAACTTCTCCAAAAAAAGCATACAGCCTGAAGGTGATACGGTGACCACGAATGAAGTTTTAGAGCGCCTGCAGAACAAATTTGGTGTTGATGGTATTGTTCTTGACGGCACAGGTACATTAGAACCTTTTATTATTATACCTTCTTCTAAAGTAGTCCCTGTGTGTGAATTTCTACGACATGATCCAGATCTCGCTTTTGATTCTCTATCATGCTTAAGTGGGGTTGATCATTCTTCAGAAGATGACACAATGGAAATCGTTTACCACTTCCAATCGATGGTTCATATTCACCAGGTAGTCATAAAAGCAATTGTTCCAAAGGAAGATCCTCGCCTTTCCACCGTCGAACACTTATGGAAGGGAGCCAATTGGCACGAGAGAGAAATCTATGACTTGTATGGTGTGGTTTTTGATAACCATAGTGATTTGAGGCGAATTTTGTTGCCAGATGATTGGGAAGGTTATCCTATGCGTAAAGATTACCAGGAACCAGATATGTATCGTGGGATGAAAGTCCCTTACTAGATAGCTTTACTTGAGGTGTTCGCACTATGTTAGCCCAAAGCACAGCCCCAGAAGAAACTCGTTTTGTAGAACTCAAGCCTTTTTCCGATGAAATGATCGTTAGCATGGGGCCTCAGCACCCTAGCACGCATGGTGTGCTGAAATTAGAGCTGAGGTTAGATGGGGAAGTCGTTCGAGACGCGATTCCTCATATTGGCTACCTTCACCGGTGTTTTGAAAAACATGCTGAGAATTTGTCTTACGACCAAATTGTTCCTTTTACTGACCGGCTCGATTATATTGCCGCTATGAACCAGAATTGGGGTTTCAGTATGGCAGTTGAAAAGATGCTGTCTGTAGACCCAAGCAAATTCGACGGTGTACCCGAGCGTGCTGAATACCTCCGTGTTTTGGCTGGTGAGCTAAATCGTATTGCTAGCCATCTCCTTGCCTTTGGCACCTATGGAATGGATATCGGTGCATTTACTCCTTTTCTCTACGCTTTCCGTGATCGTGAAAAAATCCTTTTTCTTTTTGAAAAATTATGTGGTGCTAGACTGACTTACAACTACATCCGAGTAGGAGGTGTTTCTCGAGATTTGCCTCCTGACTTTTTGGATGATGTGAGCGAGTTTTTGGATTATTTTGAGCCAAAGATAGATGAGTACAATGCACTTTTGACCAACAATAAGATTTTCATCGAACGGACCGCAGGTGTAGCTGTGATGGACGAAGAAATGGTCATTAGTTATGGTGCAAGTGGCCCAAATCTTAGAGGTGCAGGGCGAAAGTGGGATTTGAGAAAGGATGAAACTTACTCGATATATGATCAGTTCGACTTTGATGTTCCCATTGGCGAAGATATCCCTGACCTAGGTATTGTTCTTGGTGATTGCTGGAACCGTTATATGGTAAGAATGGACGAAATGAAGGAGTCAATCAAGATTTTACGTCAACTGCTGGATAAAGAGTGGCCAGAAGGTCCGATCATGGCCAATATGAAGGCAATTCGCCCGCCCGCAGGTGCGGTTTATTCACGTAGTGAAGCACCTCGTGGGGAGTTAGGTTTCTACATCATCAGCGATGGAAGTGTGAAACCTGTTCGCGTCAAAGTTAAATCGCCTTGTTTCGCAGCACTGAGTGCCTTGCAAGAATTAAGTCGGGGGTTAATGTTGGCGGATATCATTGCGATTATTGGTAGCATTGATATTGTCATGGGTGAAGTAGATCGATAGTTCCTAATTTAATATTTAATTTATAGTTCAGTAAAGTATACAAATGGTAGCATTAGCTAAAAATTTCATATCAATAGAGTCAGCTGTAGTTGAGAGTGGAAATAGTAATTGGGCTGAGGATTTTGCTAGCCATAGCCTCAGTTTTTTGCCCAGTTGGCTCGGTCCTGTCTTGGTTATGTCTGCTGTGGCCGCGATTTTTGTGGCCGTGGTGCCACTCATACCTTTAGTCCTTGTGTTAATGGAAAGAAAAGTTTCTGCATGGATTCAGGATCGAACAGGCCCAATGAGAGTAGGGCCTTGGGGATTATTGCAAACGCTAGCAGATGGGGTAAAGCTTCTTTTCAAGGAAGACCTAATTCCGCCGCAAGCCGACAAACTTCTATTCCGCTTTGCTCCTTATCTGATTTTTGCTTGTTCATTTGCTGTATTTGCTGCTATCCCATTCAGCCAGAGTGTCCTCGTTAGCGACCTCAATATTGGCATTTTTTATGTTATTTCTATTTCTTCTGTCATTGCAATTGGTGTAATCATGGCCGGTTGGGCTTCGAACAGCAAGTGGTCTCTATTCGGCGCCATGCGCTCAGCAGCGCAGATGGTTAGTTATGAAATACCAATTGGTTTATCCATTTTGACTGTAATTATGATGACACAGACTATGAGTATGGAAGGCATTGTTGCAGCTCAAAATGGCGTGTTTTCGGGGGGAGAAGCCATTGCTACTTTCCTCGGAATCGAGATAAAAGGATCCATTCTCGATTGGATGATTTTTCGGTCTCCCTTCACTTTTTTGGCATTTTTTGTCTATTTTTTATCTGCGATTGCCGAAGTCAATCGAACGCCTTTCGACTTGCCGGAAGCCGAGTCCGAGTTAGTTGCGGGGTTTCATACAGAGTATAGTGGTATGCGCTTCGCAGTTTTCTTTATCGCTGAATATGCTAACGTGTTTGCTGTTTGTGCTATTGCAGCCACCTTATTTTTAGGAGGATGGCAGGGAATAATAGATGAAGATCAGTTTGTTCCAGGCTTATTCATTATTGTAGGTAAAACATTCTTGTTAGTCTTTGTAATGATGTGGGTTCGATGGACCTTGCCACGTCTTCGGGTTGATCAGTTAATGAATCTTTGCTGGAAGTATCTTATTCCGATTTCGTTTTTTAACATTTTAGGGACTGGAATCTGGGGGCTATTTTTCCGAACCGATTCGACACTCAGTATCGGAATTAGTTTCCTGATTATTAGCCTCTTTGTAATTTCCTTACTCGGGATCGTATTTAACAGCTTTGGGAAGCTAAAGCCGCATGATCAGACTGTTTTGGCTGGTAACATTGGTGCAACCAATTTGCGGAAATTGGAGGCTTCTTGGAGGGATAAACATGACCACTAACCGAAATGAAGAGTTTGATTATTTGAAAGCGAAACATCCGGAAATGACGGACGAGGCAATTAATGCTTTCCTTGACGAAAAAGTCCATGACCATGTACATGTTAAATCGTATATACTCGTTTTTTTGGCACTAGGAGTCTTGACCGTTTTTACGGTAGCCGCATCCTACTTGGATGTTCCCTTTCCCGTGGCTATATTTCTTGGTTTGCTGATTGCTTCGGTCAAGGCATCATTAGTGGCTTTGGTTTTTATGCACCTTAACGATGAGCGTAAAGTTATCTATGGTTTCTTAGGACTAACGGTCCTATTTTTTACTATTATGATTTTTTTAACCTTGACTGGCGAAGCAGATACACTTGGCCAACCGTCGCTAGCAGTACAAGCAGCAAATGAGGAAGCTATCGCCAAAATAAAAGAATCTAGCTATCACGGTGAAGCTCATGACGGTGAAGCTCATGACGGTGAAGCTCATGACGATGATGTATTTCAGGTTACAGCAACCCAAAATAATGGTAGTGGGATTATTCGAGGGAAAGTATTGTGGGATGGACCAATACCAAAGATTAAAGATGTAGATATGGGATCTACTCCCGGTTGTTTGGATATCCACGGTGGTAACCCGAAGTCGGAAACTTTAGTTCTGGGTAATGACAATTCTATCGCGAACATTTTAGTGCGTATCCGAAGAGGTTTACCAACGACAGCTAGCTATACTGCGCCCTCGGACGTCGCTGAAGTTGACCAATATGGGTGTGTTTACAAGCCACATGTTCTGGCTATTCAAAAAGGCCAAACGATCAGCTACAAAAACTCCGATGTTGTCCCACACAACGTACATACGTTATCTGAAGCTAATCCGGCCTTCAACAAAGCAGTCAATGTTGGGGGAAACCCCATTGATCGCACTTACGATGCGGAAGAATTATTTTTTGTCAAATGTGATATTCATCCTTGGATGAAGTGTTGGGTGCATGTTATTGATCATCCGTTCTTTACTGTAACTCAGGAAGATGGTCAATTCGAAATTGCAGGCTTGCCTGATGGCCAATTCGAGCTTGAGTTTTGGCACGAGAAAATGGGTACTCGACATCAAATTGTAAGCGTAGATAGCGGCCAGTTAACTGAACTGGAATATCGTTTTACAAAAGATAACTAGATTAAATTAACCGACTGAAAGGATATCATTGTGTCCAAATACATGCTCAACATTTATAATGGGGTGTACTCCGTATTGCTTGGGATGGTAATTACGTTGCGCCAACTGTTCAAACCCAATGTTACACATCAATATCCTTACCAACACGAGTTTGAAGTAAATGACAATATCCGTGAGATCCCAGTGGGTTTTCGGGGTCAACTTCACAATCGAGTAGAAGATTGTATAGTTTGCAAAAAATGTGCACAGGCGTGTCCTGTCGATTGTATTTACATTGATTCTAGAAAAGAGAAGGGTGGTAAAGCTTGGGAAACAATGAATGTTGTTCACTTAAAGGATCAGACAAAAATTGTTGGTATCCTAGACAAAAAGCCACCAAAAGAAATAACTGCTGATATGCAATTTACCGTTCAGCATATAAACCCGGAAGGCACAACATACCCGGACATTCCAGCTGGTGCAACCGTAAAGATCGGCGGAGATAAAGTTGATCGGATTGTCGACCGTAAAAAAGTTGCGCTTTTGATGGATCGATTTGATATTGATATGTCGCTCTGCCTCTTCTGCGGTTTATGTACGGAAGTTTGCCCAACTGAGTGTTTGACGATGAAAGATGACTTAGAAGGTGTTGAGTATTCTGAATTTGATAGAGAAAATTTGATTTATAAGTTCGCAGATCCGTCCCTTTATAAATGAAATAAAGTGGAATAACTGACATCAACGTAAAGTAATAAGGTATCACAAAGATATGGATTGGACCCAGACGCTTTTTTGGTTTTTCTTCCTGATAACTATCGGATCCGCTGTCTGTGTGGTTACTGTTCGTAATTTGGTTCATGCAGCTTTTTGGTTGATGATTACGCTGTTTTGTGTGGCAGCCCTGTATGTGTTTCTGAAGGCAGATTTTTTAGCTGCAACCCAAGTTGTCGTCTATGTTGGCGGTATATTAGTTTTAGTCTTGTTTGGTGTAATGATGACTAGTGGTAAATTAGATATGAATCTGAGAACGGAACGAGGACAGCTCGTTCTAGGAGGTATTGTATCTGCAGGAATTTTTGCGATTCTTCTATTAGTTGTTAATCAGACCGAATGGGAAATTAGCCAAATACCGTTCGATGCTGGAGAAGGAACCACCAAGCTTATTGGAGAAGCAATAATGGGGGATTTCTTGCTTCCCTTTGAAGCCGCTTCCATTATTCTACTGATCGCACTGATTGGGGCCGTTCTAATTACACGCAAGGAAATTAAAGAATAAACATGCAACTTCAGCACTACTTATATATCTCTATTGTTTTGTTTTCTCTTGGTGTTTTCGCTGTTCTGACCCGTCGGAATGCAATCAGCATCTTGATGGGTGTTGAGTTGATTTTGAATTCTTGCAACCTAAATTTTGTAGCTTTCTCTCACTTTATCACGGCTGATATTACAGGACATATGGTAGCTTTGTTCGGTATCGTACTAGCCGCAGCAGAAGCTGCAGTTTTTCTGTCGATCATTTTGTCTATTTATTACGAATTCCAGTCGATCAACCCTACCGATACGGATACCTTAAAAGGCTGATCTTCTTCGCATAACTAACGGAGTTTACCTAAATATGTCGATTCTTTCGCTAATTTTCACTATACTCCTTTGTCCGTTAGCCGCATTTGCGATATTTGGGATTTTTGGCCTTATGGGGAGACGTTCCCCTGTACAAGACCTAATTTCCACGGCTGCTATGCTAATAGCCTTTGTATGTTCGCTTCTACTTTTTGGTCAAATTTTGACTAATTCTGACTTGCAAAAGCCTGGTGGCCAAATTGATTCTATGGTAGTCGATTGGATAACTATCGGTAGCCTCAAGTTTAAGATGGGTTTTATGCTTGACAGTGTAACTGGTATCATGCTGATAGTAGTTACTTTAGTCAGTTGTCTTGTACATATTTTCTCAAGACAATATATGCACGGCGATCCTCGATATCCTCGCTTTTTTGCTTTTCTATCCCTGTTTTCTTTCTCGATGCTTCTTCTGATCGTTTCCGATAATTTACTGGGAATCTATATTGGTTGGGAACTTGTGGGATTATGCTCTTATCTACTAATAGGATTCTGGTTCGAGAAAGATTCTGCCGCTGACGCCTGCAAAAAGGCATTTCTGACTACACGAGTCGGAGATGTTGGTATGTTTATCGGTATGATGATGCTTTTCGCTAAATTTAAAACACTTTCGCTGTTTGGCGAACATGGAATATTCGAAGCCGTATCACACCTTGGTTCCGGCGATATGTTGTGGTTATCAGTGGCTGGCATCTTAATTTTCTGTGGACCAATTGGTAAATCAGCTCAATTCCCGCTTCACACTTGGCTACCTGATGCAATGGAAGGTCCAACTCCTGTTAGTGCTTTAATTCATGCCGCGACAATGGTGGCTGCCGGCGTATATTTAACGGCTCGTATGTTTCCGATACTAACACCAGAGTCCTCGCTCTTTATTGCTTATATCGGTGGAATTACTGCAATCTTTGCAGCGTCTATTGCCATTGTCCGTTGGGATATAAAGCGTGTTTTGGCATATTCGACAATTAGCCAATTAGGTTACATGATGCTTGCCATTGGGGCTGGTAACTATATGGCAGGTTTGTTCCATCTAACCACTCACGCTTTCTTTAAGGCTCTTCTATTTCTTGGATCTGGTAGTGTAATTCACGCTTTACATGTTCATCATAGCGATGATGACGGGCATGCGCATGATGATCATCACCACCATGGACCGGCAGAAAGGGATGGTATTCCACCAGAACAAGACATGAGAAATATGGGAGGGCTCAGACATAAAATGCCGACCACTTTTTGGACGATGTTAATTGCTACTTTGTCCATTTCTGGTGTGCCTTTCATAACTTCTGGCTTTTACAGTAAAGATGCAGTTTTGGGTGGAGTTCTGGGTAAAGCTATGGAAGCTGGCCAGTACACTATTCACTATTATGTCCTGTTCGGCATTGCACTTTTTGCTGCCATGATCACTGCTTTCTATATGTTCCGGCTTGTATTTCTTACCTTCTTTGGCCAACCGAAAAATCAGGAAATGTATGATCATGCTCACGAGTCTCCGAGTCAAATGGCTATTCCTTTAGTTATCTTAATGGTATTGTCTTTCCCTGTCGTACACGCTCACCTACCGTTTAACATTAGTTTTAGTTGGAGTTTTGATAAGTTAGTGCAAACACCACACCAATATCATAATGGTAGCACTAACGAGCATAATGGACATGGCGGAGCCGATGAAAGCTTAACAGAATTGTATGCAGCGGCAGGAAAATCTGATTATGGATCAGATGGTAAATATCATGATCCACATCATGATGTTCATCATAAAGCTCATAAAATTGCTATGATCTGTTCCATTATTGTGGCAGGGTTGGGTATTTTAATCTCATGGTTAATTTACGGGCGTAAATCGATTGATGAAGACCCCGTTGAGAAAGCCCTTGGTCCATTTCATACCATTCTTTGGAACAAATACTACGTTGATGAGCTGTATAATGGGGTGGTGGTAAAACGGGTTACATTGGGCATGGCTAATGTTTTCGGTAAGATCGACATCAATGTTGTTGATGGTATAGTTAATGCTACAGCATGGATTACCCGTGTTCTTATCGCGGGTATTGTTGGTCTGTTTGACATGATCGTTATTGATGGAATTGTAGTAGGTGTAGTTGGTAAGGGCATTCGAGCCATTGGAAACCAAGTTCGTCGTATTCAAACTGGTACAGTCCAGAATTACCTTGCCTTTGTTCTAGGTGGTGTAATTCTTTTGATACTGTTATTTCTCTATCTCCCTCGCTAATAATGTCGTAAATTGTATGGTTTATTAGGATTACTACTAAATGAAAGAGTTGAGTGATTTATGCTACTAACATGGATGATTTTTATACCGCTTATTGGTATGGTCTTGGTCTTACTTTTGCCTCGTGGTCAAGATAACACCGCTAGGTGGTTGACATTTGCTGTAACGTTGATTCCGTTGTTGATCGCGGTTTCTCTGTTTACAAATTATGATAATTCGGAAGCGGGTATTCAACATGAATTAACAATTCCCTGGATTGAAAGTTTTGGCATTAGCTATCACATTGGCCTTGATGGGTTGAGCGTGACTTTGGTGTTATTAACAGCTTTGCTTGGACCTATCTGCGTAGGAGCTTCATGGAAAATTGATAAAGGAGTTAAAGCTTACATGGCTTTGTTTCTCCTGCTTGAGACGGGTATGATCGGATTCTTCTGTGCCCTAGACCTCTTTCTATTCTACGTTTTCTTCGAACTGACGCTGTTACCGATGTACTTCCTAGTAGGTATTTGGGGTGGAGAACGTCGTGAGTATGCGGCGATCAAATTCTTTCTCTACACACTATTCGGAAGTGTTCTGATGCTCGTAGCCATGATTGCTGTTTATCTGAAGAGTGGGGAAGCTGGGGCTAGAACTTTCGATATTATTAAGTTAACACAGTTAGCTCAAACTGCAGGCCACCCTTTGGCCGATCCAGATTTCCAAAAGATTGTCTTTTTGGGCTTCTTTGTTGGATTTGCTGTCAAAGTGCCTATTTTTCCTTTCCATACCTGGTTACCAGATGCTCACGTCCAAGCGCCAACTGCTATAAGCGTTATTCTGGCTGGTATTTTGCTGAAGATGGGTACATATGGTTTAGTAAGAATTAACGTAACTATGCTGCCAGAAGGTATGGCAGCTTCAGCGAGTTGGTTAGCGATTCTAGCGGTTGTCAATATCATTTACGGCTCACTGTGTGCTCTTTTCCAGACTGATTTTAAGAAGATGGTTGCCTATTCGTCTATTGGACACATGGGATTTGTGATACTGGGTATTGCTGCTTTAAACAAACCTGGTATAACCGGTGCTATCCTACAAATGTTTAACCATGGAGTCATAAGTGGGATGCTGTTTCTGTTGGTTGGTGTGATTTATGATCGAGCCCACCATCGGGATATAAATGGTTTTGGTGGACTTGGTGCAAAGATGCCCGTCTATACAGGCATTACTACATTGGCTTTTATGGCCTCTTTGGGCTTACCCGGTTTGAGCGGATTTGTTGGTGAAGCATTATCTTTACTGGGAGCTTTTGATGGAGCGTTTGATAATGCTAAATTTTTAACGATTCTTTCAACTATTGGGATTGTGATTGGTGCCGCTTATTTTTTATGGACATTACAACGCATTTTTCTTGGGCAACTTAATCCTAAATATGAGGAAATTGAAGAAATCAATGCCCGGGAAATTGCAACGCTCCTTCCTCTTGGTATCTTAACAATTCTTTTGGGTGTTTGGCCACATTTCATTATCGACATGTTTGACCAAAATGTCGATGCAATAGTCAAGGCTGTGAACGCGAGTAGCAAGGCCGTTGGCATTCTACCGTAAGTCATTAGTGATTGAGGACTCTGTATAGTGAATAGTATTGATAGTCTCCAGTACTTTGTTCCTGAACTGATTGTTATCGGAACGGCTTTGCTTGCTATTATTTATGATTTGACACCTGATAGCAAACACAATAATGGAACGGCGTATATCGCTTTGGGTGGAATTGTCCTGACACTTATTGCTATTTTTTCTGCGGGCTTACCGTCTGAATTTTTATTTGATGGTATGATCAGGATAGATGGTTTTTCCATTTATTTTAAAGTAATTGTTTTAGTTACAACAGCTGCTACAATCATTTTTTCGATGCAATCTGCCGAATTAGATCCCAATACAAAAGGGGAATACTACTCAATTCTAATAGCTGTTAATTTGGGGATGTTTTTGATGGCATCTTCGACTAACCTATTGATTGCCTACCTAGCTTTGGAAACTGTATCAATAGCGTCATATATTTTAGCAGGTTTTCTTACGCATAATCGCCGATCGAGCGAAGCCGCCTTTAAATACATTATTTACGGTGCAGTCGCTTCTGGTACTATGCTATTTGGTTTATCACTCATTTTCGGTTTAACTGGTACTGCGAATATTCCAGAAATCGGTACTCGACTGGCTGAAGTTATTGCTGAGCCTAACTCACATCTGGCAGTCACTGTTGCAACAGTGTTTGTTATGACCGGTCTTGGTTATAAAATTGCATCCGTACCTTTCCATATGTGGGGACCTGATGTTTACGAGGGGGCACCGATTCCGGTAACAGCTTTCCTTTCTGTCGCATCTAAAGCAGCGGGTTTCGCTTTGCTGATTCGGATTTTTTATCTTGGGTTTGGGCAAATTACGGATCTTAGCGCTACTAACTGGACTATATTATTAGCAGTTGTATCGGCTTTAACTATGACTTTTGGTAATTTAGCAGCTTTACCCCAAAATAACGTCAAGCGCTTATTGGCTTATTCGAGTATTGCTCATGGTGGATATTTGTTGATGGGTGCAGTACTATTGAATGATACCGGTATTAAGGCCATTTTGTTTTACTTGATCATTTATCTCTTTATGAATTTAGGTGCTTTCTTTGTAGTTATTCTAGTTTCCAATCGATTAGGTGGTGAAATGATAGAAAACTACCGTAACCTAATTTCGCGGGCACCGCTACTAGCTGTCTCGATGGCTCTTTTTCTCTTCTCATTGACTGGGCTACCGCCTTTGGCGGGGTTTAGTGGAAAATGGGTTTTATTCACAGCCGCTGTGGAAGGGGGCCTTTATTGGCTAGTTGTTGTTGCTGCTCTGAATAGTGCTGTTTCACTTTATTACTATATACGTATAGTAAGAGCAATGTTCTTCGAAAAGTCAGATGAAGAGACACCGTTGACCTTCACATTCGGTAACCAACTACTTCTACTCTTCTTTGCCGTTCCAACTGTTCTGCTGTTTGTATTCTGGGAACCTTCTTATCAGGTTATAGAGACTGTGATTGATGGGTTTACCCCCGGCACCGTAGGCAAGATAACTGCCACTATTTCTCAGTAAACCTCCAAATCTCTACCTAAGGTTCTTGCCAACTAATTGCAATTCAATAAAGACTATCTAGACATTTCGGTCTCATAAAAGTGAAGTTTTGTTAACTTTGCTTGTCGGCGGCAATCTGGTTAACGTGCTCCAAAACAATTGGGCGTGGACACAGTCTCACGAACAGCCATGTACCAGGGGCAGAAATCAGGAAAAGACCAATTAGTAAATCATCGAACCTTGTTAAAAAATGGAAATCAGGAAGGAAGTCGATGGGAAGAATGAAGTAAGCAATAGCAAAAGCAAAAGCCACGACTTCAGCTAACACCCAAACGGCCTTAATATGGATAGGGACTCGTGCATCTTTGAACAGTCGCCAAGCCAACTTAACAAAGTTGGGTATGTTGAGTAGGAAGCGCAAAATACGCAAGTTTCTACCTGGACGAAAGTTGAAAAATGAGTGATTCATTGAAGGTTTACTTTGCTCTGTTCTAAATTATAACTACTGATTTTCGATATTTCAAATCTTGTGAATGTTCGTAAAGCTGCTCTTAACTGTTTAAACAAACTTCAGCACCCCAACAGTCGTATTTCCAACGTTATTCGAAATACTGAGACTCGGGTTCGACCTGTTGATCTTAATCTTCTACATCAGTTGGTTTACGGTACAATTCGTTGGCAAGGGCAACTAGATTGGGTGCTTAATCCATTTATACCTAATCGTTTTCGTTTACCCCCTCGTTTACGAAACATCTTACGACTTGGTGCGTACCAACTCTTACATCTCAACCGAATTCCGATTCATGCTATTATTTACGAAACAGTTGAGTTAGCTAAACCCAAAATTAAAACGTCTCGTTTTGTTAATGCCGTTTTACGGAACCTTTCTCGGAATAGAAATAGTCTATCATTTCCTGACCAGGTAGATGAGCCGATCGAATGGCTTAGCTTATCTCAGTCCTATCCTAAATGGCTGGTGGAACGTTGGATCGAGGAATTCGGTTTAGAATGGGCAACTGATTTTTGTCAGTTTAGTAATAGCTTAGCTCCCTTAACTGTAAGGACTAATACCTTAAAAATTGATAGATGTAATTTGGTTGAAAGATTTCTGAAAGGTGGTATAGACGCGCGTGAAACATCAACAAGCCCAGAAGGCATACAATTACTAGGTATTAGCGACCTAGTACGATCCAATATTTATACTGAGGGATTATGTCAAGTTCAAGATGAAGCCGCCCAGATAATTGCTCATCTGGCGGGTATTACAAAGGGATCCTCTAAATTGGTTGTTGATGTTTGTGCTGCACCTGGTGGAAAAACGACTCACTTAGCTCAATTAATGGAAAACGATGGTTCTATTATCGCTATGGATATAACAGACCAAAAGATAAAACTCGTTGAACAAAATTGTCAGCGTTTAGGTATCACAAATGTCGAAACCATAGTAGCATCTGCTTTAGACCCTGCGATTCGGCCACTCTCGAAAGCTAACATTGTTCTTGTTGATGCTCCTTGTTCAGGATTTGGTACTTTACGTCGTCACCCTGACATCCGATGGAAAAAGAACCGTAGCCAGATCAGCGATTTAGCAGATTTACAATTCCAAATATTATCTAATGTTGCAAATCAAATCCGTTCAGATACCATTATCATTTACAGTACGTGCACAACCGAAATCGAAGAAAACCAGCAAGTGATTCAGCGATTTAAAAAACAGTACCCAAACTTTTCTGTTGAAGCAATTAGTAGTTATTTACCAGATAAAAACCCAACAATGCAAACAAGTGAAGGATATTGGCAAACATTTCCACATCTGCATGATATGGATGGTAGCTTTGCCGTCCGACTCAGAAAAGTATAAATTTAATCTAAACTAAAGGAGTTAATACTATGAAATTTGGTATGAATTTATTGCTTTGGAGTGGCAATATCGGGGAGGAGCACTACCCCATTCTCGAGAATTTGAAAACTATGGGTTACGATGGTGTGGAAGTTCCTTTGTTTGAGTATGATGTTGATCATTGTGCAAAATTAGGCAAACAGCTGGACGAAGTTGGCCTTGAACGAACAGCAGTGACCGTTCGTAATGCGGAAGATAACCCCATTAGCCCTTCTGCTTCCATTCGAGCTAATGGAGTTGCCTTAACTAAACAAGCACTAGACTGTTGCCAAGCTCTGGGTGCAACTTTTCTTTGTGGCCCTTACCATTCAGCACTCGGTGAATTCAGTGGTACAGGTCCAACTGACGAAGAAAAAGCTTGGGGAATTGAGAGTATGCAATTGGTAGCTGAGCATGCTCAGGTTTGTGATGTAACTCTGGCCGTTGAATACCTTAACCGATTTGAATGTTATTTCCTGACTTCAGCCGTTGATGCAGCTAACTTCATCGACGCAGTCAATCACCCGAATTGTCGTATGATGTATGATACTTTCCATGCTAATATCGAAGAAAAGAGTGTCGCCGAAGCTATTCGTGCTTGCCAACAACAAACAGTACACGTCCACATCTCGGAAAATGACCGAAGTACGCCTGGAAATGGATTAGTTCAATGGGATGAAACCTTTAATACTTTGAAGGAAACTGGTTATGATGGTTGGATGGTTGTTGAGGCTTTTGGTCTAGCATTACCAGAACTAGTCGCAGCTACCAAAATCTGGAGACGTATGTACGAAAGTGAAGAACAATTGGCTAAAGACGCTCTCAAGTTTATGAAATCTGAATGGGAAAAGCGGGGGTAGATACACGTAAAGGAAAGAAGGACATGAAAAAATCAGGTTAGTATTAAAATCAGCGAACCTAGTTTGTCCTTTATCTTTACGAAGTTTAGGCATTACATATTTAAATATTGTATGTATGGTTCTTTGACATATGTCGGACCATTCTGAATTATACTGATACCTCATGCCTCTATTCAAAGAATACAAAAAAGGCCGCAACAAAATGTTACGGCCTTTTTATTAAATCTGATTTAAAAGAATATTAGTTGACGTTAGATGATTTGACTCTCGCCCAAGTCGTGGTCATTTTATGCTTGGCATCTACGTTAAAAGTACCATTTTCTTGTAACCAATTAACCATGAATTCACCCACACCAATACCACGAATATCTGGCTTATCGGGCCATTTTGGCTTGGCGGCTTGCCACATGGCGGCAATCATTCCATTACCGTCTTTCCCGGCTTTTTTCATAATTGCAACAGCTGGGTCAGCATCATCACCATCTTCACCAAACAGAACCAAGTCCCAATCTGAACCTTTGAATTGCTCAGTATGCCATGGTCGGTCTGACTTAAACGCCTTCATTGAGGGAATGTATTTTTTCCCATTAGCATTTGGCTTGATATTACCTGAGCGGGACCCAAAGCTGAGACCTTTAATGTCAAATACGTTAGCGGCTCCGCTAGGTCCATTGTTGGGGCTACGAACACCTCCCTCATAACTCATATAGTAGATCCAGTCAGCTACGTTGATGTGAACGTTTCCAGCCTCAATGAAGTTTTCTATATTTGAACCATCGGGTTTCTTATTTGGAAAGGGATAAAAAGCACTGGGACAAGTTCCACTGTCAGTGATAACTACGTCTTGTTGACCATTATTAGTGTGTTCTATAAGCCACTTAGCCAACGGTGATCCATCACCCTCTTCATCTCCATCACCAAAGTCTTCAATACTATTAAACATTGCTTTGACACCCTGGAAACTATCAATGGCTTTCACGTTAGCCGCCACGGCACCACCAGCAATCCAACCAGGGTTGGTAGGCCCCGAATAATGAGCTAGATCATTAGCCAATGACAAAACCGGCAGTGCTAACAAACATAAAAGGGACAATAATACTAATTTTCTCATATCTTGTTTTTTTACACTCCTTTCTCTATCTCGAGTTTATACCCTACTCTTACAAACAATCTGCTGCCTTTTTAATTCGACTCTGAAAAGAACTAAAATACGCAACAGGTAGTAGCTACCTATGCTTGAATATTCTAGAACTCTAGTTCTCAACTGCACTGCACTTGAAGAATATTGTATCACAATACCAAGCGCCCCCGATTGTATCACAACGGATAAAATTTAGCAACAATCAAGAAGCAACAAACTGACACTGTTTTTTGCTTCTGACGACTATATTCTCCACGTATATCATTATCCGACTACGCTGAGCTGAACATTCGACTTTTGTTAAGTTAAATCCGTTATTAATAACAAAATTTTAGGATTTTTTGCTCTTTCCCTTTCTATCCAGATTATACAATTCTTGAAAATTATTTTATCGATCTGCTTGCTTTAACTCAGCCCAAGCAGTAGTCTGTTTCGATTTGGCTGATACAGCCAAATTAACTTCATTAGGTGAATCGAACAGACGCATATTATCAATTTGGTAGTGATGTAAGTTGTTAGTATGAAAGCCAATAACTCCCTTGGGATGAAGGCTTTTGGTATCTGTCCATTCCATTACTTTGGTTGACGGTAAATCTTCCTTGTTCTTGATATAGAGGGTAAATTTATTCCCTTTACCTTGCAATGATAGCGTGTACCACTGCTTAGAGATAACTTCGATCGGGAATTCCTTTCGTAATTCGCGATATTCCTTCCAAGTTCCACGGTCTTCTCCATCACGGACATACCAACGAACATGGTTGGGTCTTCCTACTCCATCTGCGGGGGTGACAATAAGCTGATAGAATTTATATTTTTTGTCCCCATTTGCGCGAAATAATAGGTCCATTCCACTTCCAGCATCAAAATCGTCCTGAAATAATTTGAAATCAAATTGCAGACCAAAGTTTTCGACTTCAATCACACCATACCCAAAGTCGCAGGGACAATTGCCATCATTTTCTGGTTGATTAATCTCTAGTACACCATTTTTAGTTTTCCAGGTTTCCTTTTGCCCAATCCAAAATTTCTTTTTCAGTTTTCCATCAAAATCATCGAACATCAGTAATTTCCCATAACTGACAGGAACGATCAAGCTAGCCAGAAGGCTAAAAACAAATAGCTTTCGAATCATCAAATCTCTCCCTAGGATATGTTCTTTGAATATCTAATCTAACCTTCTTATTATATCACAAAACGAATAAAATTCGGCAACAACCAAGCAGCAGAAAACTAACATTATTTTATGCTCCCCGAAAACTATATTTCTCCCTCGGAAATTGCAATAAAAAAATGAATTCTAGCTAATGACTGGTAAGTTCCTGCTCTTCGAGCGCTCAGTTTCGGTCTAAAAAAGGATATATGAAATCAACCGAAACCCATCAGTACTATATTTTATCTTTGAAGCCTTTCAAACCTGATTAACCTTGGTAATAAAATCGTTTAAATATTTTAGATGAGGACCTAATTATCTTAGTACAAGCTGATAGGAAAACTGCAGGTAGTATTAAAAAATTGGGTAAAAACTGAAAAAGTATTATTACCAATATATGGTAGGTCATCAAACCTATATGGGGTGTTCAACCCGATTCTCTTGGTATTAGCGGATTTGAATTTATTGCCAATTAATTGAACTCTCTACTGCTGTTGAACCTGAGAATAATCTGACCACTCTTGGCTTGATATTAAGCAACTGTAATTAGTTCAGAAGATTTTCTACCAATGTCGAAAAATGTAAAAAGGTCATTAGCACGACAGAGATCAATAACCTCTGGTTTTAGCTAGTTTTATTTTTCGAAAATAAAACATCACTCACTCAAAATTTGATTATATATGAGATAAATTTTTAGTTACGCAGTTCCAGTAGCAAGTTTCATTATGGCCTCTTCGCTGACTTGAGTTCGATCCAATTGGCCGGCTAAGTTTCCTTTATGCATAACCAAAACACGGTCCGAAATTCGTAAAATCT
>PBVO01000004.1 GCA_002729015.1 Candidatus Poribacteria bacterium | reverse complement strand
TAATTAAATTCGCCCCTAAAAATTTAATTAGTGATGAAGATTTATTGGAATTAAATGAATACAAAGAACTTGGATCAACGATTAGTTCATATGATTATTATCAGAAAAGGGGGGCAAAGAAGCAAATTCTAGACATAGTAAAACTGGAAAATAGAAAATTTGGTTCATTTTGTGAAAAACTTATTAGAGAACGTCTATCACTGGAAAAACCCCTAAATTCACAGCATGACGCTATTTATTTTGAAAAGAAAATTGAAATTAAGTCGGCTAGATATTGGGCCGGCGGAACAAATTGTAAATGGCAGCATCTAGAACCAGAATATGATTACGAATACATTCTTTTCGTCTTGGTTGATTTCAAAGAAATTGCAGTTTGGGGGGGTAAGAAAGATGATGTGTTTCCATACTTAACAAAACAAGGAAAACAAGGTTATTGGGTAGACAAAGAAACTTTATTATCATCTGGAACTGTTAAAAAAATTCAGGAAGAAGAAGATTTTAAGAAATTTTTAGGGATGTAAATCATCCATATCTAATCCAAGGACCTGGCTCATTTAATGAACGATACCACTTCACATTCTTGTGCATTGCCCATTCAAATCCTTGGTATTCTTGGCCCTTCAATTCATGGCTTGGAGTCCATCCAAACATCCCCCTAGTGTGTGGAGATGAAACAAAACATTTTGCATCATATACTGAAATATCCAATGTAGCTACAAGTGCATGAAGTATTGCTTGCTCATCCATTTCATCTAATGGCTTTCCAAAATGACGAAATAGAAATCCTATCAAACGATTATAACCAAATCTGCGTGAAGGAGATAACCCTCTATTCATTAATTTTTCATGTTTTTTATTTTTATCTCTTTCATAGCACCAGTGGCTATAGCATAAGGTATGATTAGGATTGAATAGAGCTGCCCCACAACCCGGCATCTGACATATTGGGGCCTGATTTGGATTATTATTTGACCAATTCATTAAATCACCAAATGTGGCATGGGGCGCCCCTGCCCCAATGCCGTCTGAAGTCAAGGTAAGCACGGAAGAACTCTTCCTTGGTCATCGCTCTCGCTCCTTGGGGGCAAAACTTGATTTTGCATTAAGTCTATTAAATTCACCCATACTTAGAAATTCTAATATTACTGCTACTTTTACCAGAAAATTCTGCTTCAAATGGATTATCCATTTCAATATCTACCCCTAATTTATTTATCAAATCTAAGTGGGGATTAGAATAAGGCATTCTAACCTGTTCACCATTGAAAGGAATTATTCCTTCATATTGAAAATCAGGTTCAATTTCTCCATCTTCCCATCTCTTTGGAGAAATTTGAGTCCAACAATGACCAAGTCTTTCAAATTGTGATAATGGTTCAATTAAACCTAATAATTTGAGATTTCGCATCATATTGTCCCTAGGAATTGCTAAAGGCACCACCAGTAGATCTCTTTCCCCACATGTCCAATGATAACATGGAGACCAACCAATTTGGTTAATTTGGCTGAAAAATCTCTTTTTTCTTTTCTCCCCCCATGAATTAGGTAACCACGTTACTAAAGCAGAACGATTTGAAGTACCATTGACATGTGAACTAACTTCCATAAATATTGAGTCCTTTTCTTCTATTACTTTCTTATTAGGTGTTTTAATTATTTTTTTCTTCACTGGAAATTTGAAATTAAACTTAAAATAAGGCATTTTTATTGACTTGGGGTGCCTATTAATTTGATTAATCCACTTTTTACATGGTAACTTTAGTGTTTCAAAATCTAATTTAGTACAAACCCATCCAGTTTTCCCATGTAATGAACCAGGTAAACGAATAATACGACGTGTGTCTCCAGTGACTGTTTTGTCTACAGGGAAACCTGCGGAAATCACCCTATCAAGTAATTTCTTGCGTGATTCACGTACCGTTGCTTCTCGTTTACGATGGTCAGAAATAACAAATTTATCTCGTTGATTATCTTTCAAAACAACATGAAATCCTTTACTACCGCTATAGCAGACATAGAAAAGACTCAGTTCTGTCTCTTGCTTTAACCATTCTAACAATTTAACAGTAATTTTTCTGGCCTTCTCTATACTGCGATAAGAAAAGGGTGTTTGATCAATATCAAAAACTACAAAATGATCCAATAATACAGGCGCTAATTTATCAGTCTCTCTAATTCTTGGTAATCCCACAGGTTCTAGCCATTCTGAAACACCATAATACAAATCAGTAGGGGCACGCCGATGAAATTGTTTTGATAATTGTGAGAATTTTGAAATTTTTCTTGAATTACTAATCCAACGACCATCTAATTGACGCCAACGAAATTGATGGCGAGAAGGAACAATTAACCATGATAAATCAATGGGATTATTTTCATACCAATCATTAATTTCATCTTGAGTAAATTGTCCCAAATTATTTTGCTTTGACATTCTTATCTCCCTTAAAATCATCCATGTCTACCAAAGTGGTGATCTAGAGTGTCCACGTCGAGTTTCATTACGGTAGGCCTACCATGAACGCATGCCCACGGATTCTCTATTGTTGACATATCAGAAAGTAAACGACGCATTTCAGCGATTGTAAGGGTCTGATTAGCCTTCACTGCTCCGCGACAAGATTTCATAAAAGCGATTTCATCTGCCAAATTTTCAGCAACATTTAGCGGACCATCGTCCCCTGAAAATTGTAATTCTGATACAATATCAGTTAAAAATCCCTCAAGCCGAGGGTCTCCAGCAAGCATTGCTGGAACGGAATTTATTGCCAAATCACCTTCTGATGAAAATTCGAAGCCAAGAGAAGACAATCTTTCTCGGGAATTTTCAATCACAGATTTTTGTACAGGAGAAAAATCTAGCATTATGGCATTAATCAATGGTTGAGGATCCCAATTTGTCATCTTATTTCTCAATCTCTCATACCTTATCCTTTCATGCAGAGCATGCTGGTCAACCACATATAACGCATCACCCCCTTGAGCAAGGATGTATGAATCAGCAAACTGTGAAAGCGGCTCCATATTGGGCACATCAGTAACTTCGACATCTAATGGAGAAAGCGGGGGTTCGTCTAATGGTGAAGTTGATTCACCATCTATTGAATAACGATGTAAATCTCTTTCAGCACTAGAAAGAGCTGGAGCGGTAGGAGAGGTATCTAACCCTGGTAATGTTTCTTGTAAACTAGGTGAAGATGAAATTGGGCGAGATTTGTCTTCCATATTTTCTTCAACTTTTGCACCTTGATAAAATGAAGTCTGAACTGTAGGTTCTACTTTTGGGGGGGGCTGGGCCCATGATGGAGTAATTGATTTGAATTGTGTTGTTTTTGTCGTTTTTACCTTGGTTGACTCGACAGCACCAAGTGGGAAGTTGTCGGTGGGTGGAGATCCTGTAGGCACTTGCTTAAGTGTCTCTTTAATCGCCCTCTCAAGTCTTTCTAAAACCCTCCATGAATTCTTCAATCTGACTTCTCTCTTTGTAGGATGCACATTAACATCTACTTCATCTGCTGGTAAATCAAGAATTAACACCGCAACAGGATGACGACCTACCATCAATCGGGTGTGATAACCCCTTCTTATGGCTTGTAAGAATGGTTGTGCAGCTACTGGTCTACCGTTGATAATAATATGAACATCATCAGAACGGCCACGTGAAATATCTGGTGGAGAAATCCATCCGGTCCATTTTTCATCCCCTGGTGCATCGCTATCTGCTTCTGGAGCAGTGAGTGAAATCATTCTTTCACTTGATGTTCCAAGCAAATCGTATAATCTATCCCTCATTTCTTCAGTTGCAGGGGTTTCAAGAATTGCGCGACCGTCAACAGTTAGTCTAAACGAAATAAGGGGATTACATAGAGCATGAGATACTACTACATCTACCACCTGAGCTGTTTCAGTCGCGGGACGACGTTGAAATGCTAGTCTAGCTGGTTGATTTGCAAACAAATTTTTTACTGAAATACTAGTTCCTATTGCGATTCCTTCTGGTTCTATTTCACCCACATTACCATCTTCAACTACAATGCCCATACCTTGAGAATCAATTGGCCTACTAGCGACCATTAAATGTGATACTGCTCCAATACTTGCTAACGCCTCACCACGAAAACCTAGCGTACCAATTGCTGCTAAATCATTGGCTTCAGAAAGTTTGCTAGTTGCATGACGAGTTACAGATAAAGGCAATTCATCAGATGGGATACCATGACCATCATCTGTGACCGAAATTAGATCAAATCCACCTCTCTGAATTTCAACCTGAATTTTGCTAGAACCTGCATCAATTGAATTTTCTATTAATTCCTTAACTACTTGAGCGGGTCTTTCAACAACTTCTCCTGCTGAAATTAATCCAATGGTCTTGTCATCTAATTGAATAATGGGTATGCGGCCGGATTCACTAACTTGCTCATTCATTCTCAAGCCGCCTGTAGTATTTATTCCTCAAGCCATTCATGTTGTCCACGGAGAATATTTCTCAACTCATAGATAAAATCCATAGCTTCTCTTGGCGACATAGAATCTGGGTCAATTTCCTGTAGGCGAGTTAATGCTGCTGCTTCAGTAGTTTCTAAACGGGGACGATTATCAACTGGTTGCTCAGATATTGAGGCATCAGCATTAGCAACCTTTAGATCAGAATTCTTTGGTAACATCCAGCCAAATAATGATGATTGACCTAAATCTCTAGTTTGAGGTGCACCACCTTCTCCAGCACGAGCCCCTTCAGATTGAGCTTCAAGGAATAGAAGTAAATCACGTGCTCTTTCAACTACATGGGCGGGTAATCCTGCTAAGGCAGCCACTTGTACACCATAGGAATCATCACACGGACCATCAGCAACAGTATAGAGGAATTTTAGTTCTTCACCGCTTTGTGCTACCTGCACATGAACATTGACTAAACCATCCATTTCTGACTCTAAACCTACTAATTGGTGGTAATGTGTAGCAAATAAACAGCGACAACCAACTCTGTTGGCCACATCTTCAGTAACAGCCCAAGCGATTGCTAGACCATCAAAGGTTGAAGTACCCCTTCCAATTTCATCTAATAATACTAGAGAACGAGGACTTGCTCTTCTTAGAATGTGAGCGACTTCAATCATTTCGACCATGAAAGTTGAACGGCCACGACGAATATCATCATGAGCACCAACTCTAGTGAATACTCGGTCAATTAATCCCAATTTGGCTTTTTCAGCAGGAACAAAAGATCCTGATTGAGCCAATATTGAGATTAATGCTGTTTGTCGCAAATAAGTCGATTTACCGCCCATATTAGGGCCCGTTAATAGCAGAAATCTTCTTTTCTTATCAAGTGTTAAATCATTAGGGACAAAAGAAGAACTAGATTCTAACACCGGATGGCGTCCATTTCTAACATCAAGCCTATCGTCTTCAGTAACCTCTGGTCTTGTCCANCCAAATCTACGAGCATGATGAGATAGTGAACAAAGAACATCAACTGTTGCTACTTTACGNGCAATCAAAGAAAGAGTCTGGCAATGTTGCTTGATTTTGCTCCTTAATTCCCTAAATAATTGATATTCTAAATCATTACCACGGCTTTCAGCATTGAGAATTAATTCCTCTTTAACCTTTAATTCGTCTGTAATGAAGCGTTCTGCGTTAACCAAAGTTTGACGACGAGTATATTCTTCTGGAACTTTGTCAAGATGCGCATTTGAAACCTCAATAAAATATCCAAACTGACGATTATATTTGACCTTAAGGCGAGGGATTTCTAATCTTTCACGTTCAGATTGTTCCAGATTGGACAACCATTCTTTACCTTCAGATACTGCCTTTCTATGTTCATCTAATTTTTTAGAGCAACCGTCTTTGAATAAACCACCATCACGAATTGTTACAGGTGGTTCATCCACAATTGATTCATTAATCAGAAGTTGTATATCTCCTAAACTGAGTAAACCATCTGCACATTCAAGGAGTAATTCATCGCTACCTTCAGTCAAAAGTGAATGAAGTTTCGGTAATCTAGCAAGACTATCAGCAATTGCTACCAAATCCCTACCATTAGAACGACCATAGGCAAGGCGAGTGGATAATCTTTCAAGATCACGACTACCCTTCAACGAATCTCGTAATTCACGAAGGCGTCTATTTGCATTTATTAGACTAGAAACTGCAGAATGCCGCTTTGCTATCATTTCTCTATCTAATAGAGGCATTAGTAGCCATTCACGCAACATTCTACGACCCATCCAAGTCTTAGTGGCATCAATAGAACCTAGTAAACTTCCTTGTTTATCGCCAGTCATAGTATGAGTGACCTCTAGGTTTCTAAGCGTGGTTTCATCTAACACCATGTATCTTTGTTCTTCAGCAAATTCAATCTCACGTAAAGGTACTGTTGCAGTAAGATGGAGGCGGGAAAGATACGACGTTGCCATCCCACAAGCCTCCATTGCCATTGGCTTTGTATCAAGATCAATATGGCCTAAATCTGAAACCTCAAGAACAGATTTCAAACTTTCAAGTCTACCTTTTCTTGGGACCTCATGAGTTGAAAGTGTAAGTCCGTCAACTGAAGAAAGGAGGGACGTTACTCCTTCATGAGAGGCATCATTACGACTCATTACAAGTTCACGAGGCTGCCATCTCAATAATTCATCGCGTAGCCTCTCAAATCTTCCTGCAGCTTCAAATTCTCCAGCCCAAGCACGTCCAGTACTAGGGTCAACTACTGACCAACCTAACCCATTGCTTTGAAAAATTACAGCAGCAAGCAGAGCAGATGATTCTTCTCCTATGAGGCTCTCCTCGTATAGTGAACCTGGTGTATAAACTCTAGTTACCACACGTTGCAGTAATTTTTGTCCTGGTCGCAATTCCTCTTCCTGTTCACAAAGTGTTACTTTGTATCCTGCCCGTAGCATCTTTTGAAGATAAGACTCAACCGAATGCCAAGGCACGCCAGCCATCGGCACCGGGTTGTCTGAATTCTTCTCACGACTTGTCAAGGTAATTCCAAGAACTTCACTTGCAAGAATCGCATCCTCGTGAAACATCTCATAAAAATCCCCCATTCTAAAGAAAAGTACAGTATCAGGATGTTCTGCCTTAATGGCATGAAACTGTTCCATCATCGGTGTTGCCATACTTACCCCTACTTCCACTGCAACTCATTGAGCGCTCCCGCCCTACGGGCGGAGTTTCAGCGGGTGCGTGACGCTCCATAAGCAAACCGCTTCAAATCAAGCCACAGCTTCATTCGATGATTGCTGAGAAAGTTTTACTCCAATCAAAATTAAAACGAATCCAATGACAAAAGAAAAGCCAATTGATTCATTGAGTAATAAGACACCAGAAAGAATGCCAAAGAATGGTACTAAATAGACGTAAGTTGCAGACGCTGTCGCTCCAATTTTATTTACACCATCTGCAAACCAAGCATATGCTAAAACAGTTGAAATTGAGGCTAGATAAAATATCCAAATCCATCCTTCTGTATTGGGAATTGCAGCGCTACCAAAAGTGATCAAATCAAATGCTGCTAGAGGTGTCAAAAGTAACCATCCAAAGAAAGAAGACCACGCAACTATTGCTATGGTAGATGGCTTATCATCAATGTCATCGGATTCTAAAATTTGCTTGATCAAATTGGTTGATACAGCCCAACTAGCGGCAGCACACATTATCAAGAAATCACCAACCAATCTTTGGTTCATTGGGATATCTGTATTCGGACTCCAACCAGTAACAATTCCAACCCCTACAAGACCGATTATTAGTCCAAAAACTAGATTCCGACTTAATTTCCTATGCAATAGAGGAATGGCTAGCAGTGCAGTGAATGCAGGGTTGAATGTAATCAGAATTGATGCATCTCCTGCAGCGGTTCTTGCCATTCCATGCATGAAAAATAATTGATACAAAAAAGTTGAGAAAAAGGATACCCAAGCTAACTTCCAAAACATGTCCCCTTGAGGAATATAAATTGCGGATTTACCATCCCTAGAACCTCGTTCTTTGAAGTACATCCATAAGAAGAAAAGTGGGATTGTCATTGCGTATCTATACCAAGAAACAATCGCTTCAGGAAGTGCTAGTGCTAACTCCCTCCCAGCTGCCCATGCCAACCCCCATGATGCTGCTACAATAAGCAACTTGAGGTGAATGACGATTCCACCGTCAAAGAAGCCAGAGGAGGCCTGTTCACCCATCCTTTGGGGCTAGGTGTAACGAATAGATGAACCCATGCTTAGATACAATGATATTTTATGATTCAATATCACCAAGGTTTGAGTTCATTAACATAGAACATATGCCAAATTATTACAAGACAAGATATGACTATTATCACAAACAACAAATCGCCAAATAATGCCAAACTTTGGCTAACATCGTCACTATCCGATGGGTCAAAACTGAGAACTCCTACGTAACCATCAACCCCTGTCCCATAGAACTGCACTTCGCCATTTGCTGAAGTCCCAACTTTAGCATCAACAGCAACCGAACTGGATATCTTGTGAATATCCACCCCTGCCCTATCTGAAGAAATACTCAATATTTCCAAAGAATCACCTCTTGCTAACCAAAATACGCCATTTTCATCAATAGTTGCCGCTGTTGAGCCACCAACACCAGGGAGATCAATGATTGATGAATCTGACAGTAATAACAAGGTGCTGGTTCCACCTGCAATTACCATATCTACATCATCTCCCCAATTACCTTCATCAACGAAGTAAGCAGAGTGAATTTTCCCACCGGCTCCATGATGTAACAGATACATAGTGGGGGCATCTCCAAGCACAGCATCTGCGCGAATAATCACCTCACCTGCAGGACCAAAGGAAGGATTTCCTAGGGCAGTATCGTATCCAATTACAACTGCTAAATGCCCTCTTTTTGAAAGATGTACACTCGTCATTACAGTGCTATCAACAGGCGCAGGTGTCCCATCTGAGACTTCACCATCCACAAAAGTATGTAATTGAGTTAATGAACCATGCTTTGTAATTATGAAACCTCTATCTCCGTCATTACTAGCTACTGAAATGATATCTGGAGCAACCTCACCATCCCAATTCAATGTGATATTATTGAGTGTATTTCCATTAAAACTTGCCAAATAACCATCATCACCAGAAATTAACCATCCTGAGCCAGTAGTGGAAATATAACGCGGAATGGCGTTTCCTGAATCCACCTCTGACAATCCACTGGATGTTGAGAATCGCAATGGTGAATTATCTACTCGACCAACTAGAATCAGCGCCTCAGTCCCATCATCATTCCACTGCACTTGTTCAATTGTCTCTCCTTCTCCTAGTATTGGACTTTCTTCGACCCCAGGAAGAGTCAAACTAGCTTCTAACCAGAATGCGCCAACAAGTAAAGTCACGATAAAAACTGAAAACCAAAACCACTGCTTTTCACTCTCTTCTTGAAGATACTCCCCCATAGTTACTAGCCAAGTAGGTGCAAGTGGCTCCGCCATCAAGGATGCCAAGACTACTACAGGCTAAGTATTGACCGCCCGAATTGATACTATTCCGATGTGAATGGCGTTAAATATGGGGGGGCGGTCGCCGGCCC
>PBVO01000130.1 GCA_002729015.1 Candidatus Poribacteria bacterium | reverse complement strand
GAGCAACATTAATGACTTTGTTTATACAAAAAATTAAAGAAAAAGAAGATGAAAAATGTTGTTTTAATAGTTGCTTGTTAAACTACGCAATATTTGTACACAGGATAGATTTGTACACAGGATAGTGACTTACGAAATGAAAGCCAAGTAAAAAGAATACGAACATTAGTAGGGTAGGTAGAAAGGAACTAAATTTGACTAATGTTTCTTATTAATTAAATTTTTTAAATGGACACAACTTTGGAAGAAAAAGATCATTCGCAGCCGACATCAGATCAGACACCATCTGCAGCAGAAGAAGATCAGCTATCTGAAACTGATTCTGAGATAGATTCTGGTGATACTGATACTGATATTGCATCATCCGCACCATCTGCAGCAGAAGAANANCAGCTANCTGAAACTGATTCTGAATCGAATCACGGCATTTCCGCTCAGTTTGGTATTATTGACCGATTTTATGATTTCATAGCCCACTTCAATGATGCTGAGATTCATAATTTGGAACATATTTCAGTAAGTAGTGGTGATATATCGGGTGGCATGAAAAAGCCAGCTATTTTTCAACATCCAACAACAGAGGGTGAGTCCCGACTGACATATACCTGTGAGTTACCAGAAATTGTAGTTAAACCCGATGATGATCATGCCGAAATCTTACCTGAATTGATACTGTTACACTTCTGGATTGGCTTACGAGATGGAATCGATTTTGAAACCGAATCAACGAAACCAGATGGGGTGGGTTTTGCAGTCGAGGTGTCCACACTAACAGATTCTGGGCTTCTCCCAACGCCAGAACGTCGATTTGAAGGCTTTGTAACTAATTGTCGATGGCAAGAAAACCAAATTGATCTTACCGATTTAGCTGGCCAAACAGTTACTATTAGNCTGATCACACACTGCGGTGATCAGGCTAATAGTAACTATGACTGGGCTCTTTGGGGNGATCCNAACCTGTTTCACCTTAAGCCAACCGATAGCCCAAAAGAATTAATAGCAGGNTTGGCCATTGGCGCATCTGCAACTTCTGAAAAGTTAGCTGTTCAAATGTTCTCGTTAGAAGATTTCCAGCCGATTGATACCGCGTTGCCAGTGATTCAAACATCATTAGAAGCAGCGCCCGATACGACTACAATCCAAGAAATGGTAATTTATGCAGANCAGCCAAAAATCGTCATCAAACAGGTTTCGACCCAAGATGCACTGGTTCACGCCAAGCGCGATTTCTACTATCAATGCATCGTTGAAAATCAGGGACGTGTTCCTCTTAGGCCGGAAAATAGAGCTAGTGTTGCCATAAGTAAGATGAAATTAAGGCGTGGAAAGGGAACACAAGGGTTCAAACATTTGGCGCCTGGCCAGGAGCACATTCTAACTTGGAACATTCGAGGATTTGGTCGACCGACTCAATCAAATGTTGAATTTTCTCTTCGCTACCGAACCAAAGAGAAAGCGCATCGAAGTCTAGTTAGTTCACAAGTTCAAGTTCAAGAAGCTATGCCTCGTCTGCCGCAACAAGTGGCAGATGATCTGCGTACTTACGTGGTTGATCAGCACGTAGTTACCGAAAATCAAAACTTACGGGCCGTATTCGTACGTGGAACGTCTGGCTTTGAATACATAGTTTTCTATGTTGCTAAAAATTCTAGCTACTATCAGGTCGCAGTCAGTCGATCCATTTCTGAAATTCGATATTTATCTAACAATAATGATCAAGTTGGAGCGCTGACTATTACCCCTAAAATTTTTAATCTTTCCGGTAGTAGTAATGGGGACTCGACGGTCATTCTGTCTGACGAAATTGATGATACTGCAGGTGGTAAGTGGTCTTTTGAATCCCGGTTTACATTGTCGGCTGAGGGAAATCGTATCAAAACCGCTTACCGGTTAAGTTGTGATCAGAACAGGCAACTGATTCATTTTCAAGGACCAACAATACATGCCGGAGAGAAAAATTTTGGTTCTTCCAAATCTTCTGCTCTTTTTCCAGGGCTGGAATTTTTGGAAGAAGATGAGTTTTCATCCAGTATGANAGACTGTGTAGCGCCNATTCACAACCGTTTGGCTCCACACCCATATAAAATTACTATTCCCTTGATGGCAGTTGAACATAAGAATACATTAGTTGGCTTGATCTGGAATGGGCTCCAAAGATGGGACCATCGTCACCAACAACCATCTGCGGTATTTTCTTCACCTAATANTTATCAAAAACAGAATAATCATCTGATGGGGTTGTTCGCTCCAACAACGGCAAAGTGGGTGCCAGAAAATACTCTTTATGCGACAGNCCCCTACCCTTTAGCAGCTAAAGACCGACTTTCGCTAAGAGCTGAAATCGTTCTTGACGGTCAATCCACTTTGCTTGATATTGTTGACCATTGGATCGACGCATTTGGATTCCCCCGAATTCAAAATCCACCAAGAGANGATTTGGAGGAGTTAGTTCTATCTCGACATGCTTTAATGAAAACAGTTTGGGATTCAGAAAAAGAACAATCTCAGCACTGTGTTGGTTGGCCTTCGAGCAATATGCCGGGGTTCGCGACACTATTGTGGTACGATTATTTGGTAACGCAAGATCCAACCGCTAAAGAACGGGCTTTACAGATNGTCCAAAATATAGTCAAGGTTAGTGGATCAGAAGGACTGATTTCTGAGTCGGGTTGCCACATATTGAAGTGGGAGTTACCCTTTTATCAGGGCGGATTATTACCAGCTATGGATCAACTTCGTCTGCAAAGTCAAGAGTTGATGGCAAATCAATCCGATGATGGGAGTTGGGGGTTTCAACCAAGTTCCGAAAAAATTCAAACACTCGGCCGGGCTGGACAAAGCGTACTAGGTACTGAAGCTGTAAATGCTTACAAATTGTTAAAATATGCTCGTATTGCTAACGACCAAGTATCTTTATCGGCTGGTTTAAATGCACTGGCTTTTATGGAACAGTTTANGATACCTAGGGGNGCACAAAGTTGGGAGTGTCCCATCCATCACCCTGATATTTTAGCAGCAGCTTATGCTGTTGGTGCTGGGGTGGAAGCTTATCTGATCACACAAGAGGAAGCATTCTTGGAACAAGCTAGTTACTGGGCTAAGAGTGGCCTGCCTTTCTTATATTTTTGGTACTTACCAGATAGGCCAGCAATGCAGTTTGCATCAATTCCTGTTTTTGGTACCAGCTTTCATACCAGACCTTGGTTTGGTGTTCCAGTACAGTGGTGTGGTCTAGTTTATGCTTATTTTTTGCAGCATTTGGCGCCTCATACTGACCCATTTTGGCAACAGGTTGCTGAGGGTATTTTGGTCAGCGCTATGAGACAGCAGTGGACGGAAGGCGAATTGAAGGGTACCTATCCAGACTTCCTCGACAATTTTTGTTTAGATAGAAAAGGNCCACACTTAAATCCTGAGAATATTCTGGTTAACATGTTTGCATTACGGAATTTAGATCCCGATATTTCGACTGGTGTTGCTCATTATCAAAGCAATCGAGTGCACGTTAGCAGTGGTGCTCGGGTAGAAGATATTTCTACAGACAGNAATATTGGTGTCNNTTTCCGTCTGCGCTATGTTCAATTTGAGACCAGCTATACAGTAGTTGCGGGCCTGAAAAGATGTCCTGANCGTCTACGGATAGTCAATGNAAAAGATATCCANCCAGTCNGGAATCTGGATGAACTTAGCCCTACACANTCAGGTTGGTTGTACCGNCCGGAGGATGAATTAGTGTTCATCCGCTATTATCATCCAGCAAGTATGGCAGATCTTGAGTTGGTGATGGAATCAACTAATTCTTTAGGAACNTCCTCGAGCTCAATTAATTCGGATGGAAAATCAGAAGAAGAGTAAGGTTCAAACANCAGTTAACTGATCAAACCGTCAACTTTCATTTGTCGAATAGTTTTATCTAATGCGCCAACGGTTTTCTCCACGTCTGAGTGACTATGAACAGCTGTTGTCATCCCTCCGCTGGGCATCAAATCTACGCCNTTNAATCGCATGCCAGCTCTTAAGTTGATGACTAGTTCAGGGGTACTTGCGCCTTTCAATTCTCGGTAGTCGAGCTCGTATGGATTAAAAGTCGCAGCCGATTGTTGGAGGCCATGCCCAAGCAGAAAGCGAATGGCGGAGAATTCGCCGTAAAAAGCCCAATCTAAATTGTGAAGGTCGATTACTTTGTTTAGTTCCTNTCGCAACTCTACTGCTATCTGATTTGCTTTTTCTTGTGGTTGTCCTGTTCCTGCNACCTTCAACATTTCTATACCAGCACTAGCGGATACAGGATTGGCATTGAATGTGCCCTGGTGCGGCATCCGTCGTGATTGCTCTTTTGAAATTAAGTCTATGATTTCGGATCGACCAGTAACAGCACCACCAGGTAGCCCGCCAGCCATAATTTTGGCTAAAGTAGTTAAGTCAGGTTTAACTTGATAGTAAGCTTGAGCACCACCAGNCGCGACTCGGAACCCTGTAATAACCTCATCAAAAATCATCAGAACCCCATACTCTGTTGTGAGTTTCCGGAGTTGATGTAGAAAATTACCGTTTGTGGGAATAGCACCGAAAGAGCCACCAGTTGGTTCGAGAATGACAGCTGCAATCTGCTCATCAGAGGTAAATAAGNGAGTTAAGNCTTCAAGGTCATTGGGCGGGCAAACTATTGTTGTAGCTGCNGTATTCGGTGGTATGCCAGCGATAGGTCTATCATAAGGTGGAGCATAACTTTGGATCAGTCCGTCATGCCAACCATGATAATGCCCCGCNAATTTGACTACTTTACTTTTTTTGGTAAATAGTCGCGCTAGTCTNAAGGCCATTTGAGTTGCTTCTGTGCCTGAACTNGTGAAACGNATACGTTCAGCTGAAGGTACTAAATCAATAATGCGACTAGCCCATTCTAATTCTAGGTGGTGACAAGCTCCATAGTGAGTACCAAGCTGTAGCTGTTCCTCTATTGCTCGGATGATATTTGGCGGGTTATGTCCTAGTAGTAGAGATCCATGACCAGACCAAAAATCGATCAGTTCATANCCACTTGCTGTCCATTTTCTCGATTTTGTAGCCCGTTCGATATAAACTGGATGCGGNTTATCGTAACGAAGATCATGAGTTACACCGTCAGGAAATAGTGATTGTGCTTGCTGGTAGAGCTGAAAATCAGCTTTAAAAGTTTTTTGATAGAGTTCTAAAATCGTCGGCATTACTTCTTTTTAATGTTTTCCATTCAATAAATGGATGCAATTCTACCATTGTTCCATTGGGGCCAACAACAGCGTTTTAAAAATCAAAATTGACCTCGCACTAGATTTATTTTAACTAAGTTCAGCTGCTGATTTCTGCTATCTAATTTGATAGCCTTTTGCCAAGCTGCCAAACCAAAAGTTACAATTTGATCCATACTCGCTAATTGAACTGAAAAACGATCTGATTGGAACAATCGACCACCGTCGGATATTGATTGTCCAGTTGTTTTATGGCCTAACCAGAGACCTATTGCACTAGTAGTAATCAGTGTAGCTGAGAAAAAACGTGGGTTATCGACCTCGGCCATTGCCAATGGTGCGGCTCCAATGAATGCTCCTGCTATCCCACCGACGGCAATCAAAACCGATCGTAAACGGCTATAAGATTCCTGACGAGTTAAACGTTCAGCAAGATAGTAACCAATTGGCAAACCCGCCGCTGCTGATAGCGTATAGATCCTTCCCATGTCATCTATTTCATCCCCTAGTACAATAGTTGTTAGACCNAAACCATAGAGTATACCAACTATTCCACCAGTTGAAAGCAGTTGTGCTCTACCCTGGCTAATATCACGACTCGGTATCAAACGAGAAGTTAGATAGACACTGGCAGGAATACTCATCATCATAGAAAAGCTGTAAAGCTTGTTAACAGTTCCTCTATCACGCTTTGCTTCTTCCATGCAGTTACGTTCTTGCTGTTGAAGCTGAAATTCTTCTGGACTACTGGAATAATCCATACTTACTTTTTCTTCTTGGCAACTTTTCAAACTATCTTGATCTATGTATTCTTCATCACTAAAAAAATCCTGATTCGTAACAAGATAAGGAATTGCCCAACCGTAAAAGATACCTGCTAAACTACCAGCAGCTAATAAGTCTGTTTCACCTTTGTTAAACCAACGATGAGCAGTTAATTTATATCCAGTNTAGCCCCCAATAGGAGTCAGTACCATGGAAGGAATAAAAGCAAACTGTGTCCTATCAGAATCAAAAAAAGAAAGGGATAATAAACCATAAAGTGTTCCCGCATAAGCACTCCAACGAAGTGACTTGGATCGACCATATCCTAGATCAAAGTTGCGTGTGGCAAATANTGAACCAACGTAGGCTCCACCACCTGCCAACAGAACAGTACCAAAATCTACCCCATNCTCCAATTCGAGTGCGTTAGACAAACCTNTACCATAAAGCCATAAACCATAGCCCAACGAATTGAGATTAAGTACTAATCGACCTTCCCGCTTCTCNCCTGCAGTTCGGTCAATATTGATCTGTTTGGACTGATTTGCAGTGTTTTCAGTTGCCTTTCGCCTAAGTTGATCTAAAGTTTCTGCTGTTAGGGCTTGTATCTGTCGTAGCCTTTTACCATCNACTATTGTAGTAATGTGCAATTGGTATTGATTACCGATTTTGACAATTTCGGCACTAACAAATCCTTCATTGCTAGGGAAAAAGTTATACTGACGATTTTCATCGGATGATATGATAAAACCAATGATGGGCGTGAGTTGGATAATCTCACCCACACCTTGATCTTGCTGAGCGTTGATCAAACCTCCATAATTTGTGACATACAAAACTAAAATTGGTAATAACAGAGAAAAACGGCGTTTCATAAAAAGCTCCAATGTTAATCGAGTGCAGAAACCAACAAGTTAGAACCGGAAAGATAATTGTATGGGTATTGTATTATTTTGAATTTGGNCAGACTCATTAGAAACCTGTTTTTCTCCAGATACTACTTTATTACTGTNCGGCTGAGTCGCGTTGTGAACCAAGTAAAATCCTATCGTTGACCCAATTATACCAAAAGCAGCAAAAATTCGACTATCTTCGAATTCAAATAGGAAGGTTAANCCATTGCTAAAAACAGCTCCAGCTATTGCTCCTAGCCCAAGAAGCGTCGTTCTACCAATTGTGTAACTATTGTTTTTATGTAACTGATAGGCACTACAGATTCCGACCGGNAAACCTAACATNGCAGATAATGAGTGAAAACGAGGATNTTTTTGGTTCATCAATATGTGGCACAAACCAGTACCATAGAGTGCACCTATAATACCATTCATTGTGTATAGTGCTGCTGCCCCTCGATTGATTTGGTGTAAATTGAATTGATTGATCAGCTGATTGGTTTGCCAAACGGTCAGAGGTACTGTCATCATGACCGACGAGACATATAGCCTTCCTTTAGTTGCCTCTGAGAGTTTCTCAACAGGTGGGATTAGATAAACTGAACCGGCTCCGTAAAGAATACCCATCAATCCACTAGAAATTAGCAAATCTGTTTCACCTTCGGAATAGAATCGGCCCTTAGTCAATTGTCGAGCAAAGACCAACCCGATGGGTGTTAGTAACATAGAAGGGATAGCCCATTTTTTTGTGTCAGCTGAATTGAAAAAGACTAGTGAGCCTAAACCATAGGCTGTTCCCGCATAAGCACCCCACATCATCAGCCGAGTATGAGTGTAATCAAGTTGATATTTTTTGGTGCTATGCATGGCACCTAAAAAAGAAGTACTGGCAATTAGCATCTCTAAACCAACTTTTTGTTTATTACTATCAAGTTCGAGCAGGCTGATTAATCCTGGTCCATACAACGTGCTTCCATATAGTAGAGCGTTACCCACAAAACTTGCTCGCCCTGATGGTGGGTTAGCAGAAACACTGGCACTGGTAATTTGTGCGGTNATTGGATCAATCTGAGCTTGACTCAATGAAAAAATACTGATCAATAAGACGAATAATAATCGGCTTGTTAATGTATTGGTCATGTTCATATTATTTGGCTATTTCCCCTTAGACTCTTCCTCATTAGGTCTCCACTGGTAATATCAACCGCACGCAAGGTAAAGATTTTCCCTTGAATAAATCCTCGAAAATCAAGATTTGATNAAAAGTAAAGAAAATTATACCCTTGTCCAGTGAATAGGCCAACAATAACCCAGATNCCAGCGATGAAAGATTCACCTAACACCAATCCTAGAAAAATAGGACGNNCTTTTCGGTACATTTTTAGTCCACCATTTTGAATCATCATAAATTTGACTAACCAACCCAAAAAGATAGAAAACCAGATATTATTCATTGGAAATTGACCTGGTGTGATAAAGCCAATTGGATGTAACGGCCACCAAAGAAACCTGTATTGCATGTTTATCAGACTAAACATAATTAAACCGCCTAGAGCTACAAATCCGACTTGTTGCCAGTTAGTGTCTTGTGGATTAACTAGAAACCGCTCTAATTCTCGAAATGGCTCTCTGGGTGAAATAGTATGGATCCAAGACCGGCCTAATGAAGCTGCCCCCTTAGAGTAAGCTAGTTTCAAGTAGGCATAAAAAGAGATAAGCGAACCTACTACTAAAGCGAGGCAAATTGATAACATTAGATGTCTGCGATTCAGTGTTCCAAAGTCAGACATTTTTAAACTATTTACCAAGTGAGGCATAAGGATTTCTCNTCGGTCTCGAAAGAAAATGCGCTTTGGAAATGCAATTACTGATAAGTTAGCAGCTCCAAAACGATGAGTTCCCAGTGCAGAAACAAATAGATCTGGGGCTTTAAAAGAACCATGAATAAAAAATAAGCCTCTTGTGACCAGCCAAGCATCAATTACACATACAATGGCAAAAAAGAATAAGATGGAGAACATCAANGCAAAAGAATTTGCGCCGGCTAAAATAAGCAAAATAGACAAGCTAACCAAGCTGACAAATAAGCCAACTAAGGCCCACCGGTGTTCGATTGGCTCATTATCTTCGTTCGCTTGGGGGCGACTCCCGATTGCGTAGGAAAAGAAACGGTGAAGATGGTTACGACCAATAAAACAAAAGAAAATGAACAAAATCAGGTAAGCTCCCTTTTCTCTATACTGAACAAATCCCTGATTATAGAGATAGGAGGATATACCTGTGGTGCTGCCAATTAGTCGTTCCAATTTATAAATTAAGTAGAAGCCCCACAAACTTAACGAAATTTCTAGAGACATCAGATANGATAAACCAATAGTCGAAAGCTGAATATCGAAATCGAAAGGCTGAATAACATTCCACGGTTTTTCGGATAATATATCCCAGGTNCGAAATCGTAAAGGTATCCGGGGGAAAATGGGATAATAAAAGTGTAGGGTACTAATCGTGTGAATAATAACNGGTACCATAAAAGCTAACCACATTGATTGGCGACGAAAGAAAGTGTTGACCAGTTTATTTGATTCAGTAGACATTTCGGTTGGTAGCTGTACCAATGGGAAACTAAACTTTTCTTGCTCTACCCACTGGCGTCGCAAAATTGTTGACAAACACATCATCATAGCCCATAAAATAAAAGTGAAAGTAGACCAAAAGAATAAAGGCAAAACCCATTCTACCCAAGGTACATTCGTATTTTGTCCTTCAAAGAAGCCTTGTACTAAACGATCACCCCGCGGTATTAGCCAATCTGGCAAATAATGATGAAATAGACTAATCCAATCGTTTTCCGGTGTTGCGTAGTAGGTCAAGCCAACTAATGTTGGAATCATGTAGGCAGCTAACCCTAAGGTTGGCAAACTAGCAGAAACAATCATCATACACCAAATGGTGACAAGTTCACTTGTAGTCAAAGGAGAACAGAATAAGGTTTTTTTGAGAAATACGTTTACGCCTAGAACAAATACTGTAAGTAAGAAAACAGCCACGATTGGAAAGTGGTGAGCTGCCAGCCAAGTGTTATTGATATAGTAGTCGTTGTATGCTTCGATTGAGCAAATTAAGATGACGCAAATTAAGCCGACAAATACTCCACGAAAATTAACAGGATTTTTCTCAGAAATTATGCGCCTAGGTTCCATGTCGATTTTGCTTAGCAAATAGTTAGCAACGCAATGGTAGCAAAAAACTGAAAATGTAACAATGAACCTTAGATTGTTAGCCGGTTTCGTTTTTATTTGATGAATAACTGAAGCTCTGTTAGACTATCCTTATCATGAAACCTCGTAATCTAATAGGAGCCAGATAGTACGTGAAAAAATTGAAATTTACTAACTTATTGGTGTTACTTAGTGTTTTAGTAATATCAATTGCTTCATCTCAAGAGTGGAATGTTACCCGACAAGACGACTTTGACCGAAATGATGGAATACAAGGAGATCTAAAAGCTGTTCATTTTATTGACCATAACAATGGCTGGGCCGTCGGACTACAAGGATTGGCATTACACACCACGGATGGCGGGAAAAACTGGGAAAATATAGATTTGAAACAGGAACGGATAGGCGACTTGTGGAACGTATATTTTAGCGACGACAAAACAGGTTTCATTACGGGTACCGGCGGCATGATTCTCATGACTCATGATGGTGGCATTTCTTGGCAATCACCACAAGTTGAAAACCGCCGGCGAATCACAAAAACCTGGATGGTGACTGACCAAATCGGGTTTATGGTCGGAGAAAATAGTACAGTACTAAAAAGTGTAGATGGTGGCAAGTCATGGGCTGGTGAGTCAGAACGAGTAAGAGTAGGAGAAAAACGTACTAACCTAGAAGACGTATTTTTTGTTTCTCCAGATGAAGGTTGGATTGTGGGGTCTTTTGGCACAGTTATGCATACAACTGATTCTGGTCAAAATTGGGAAAAAGTGATACTTGATGAAATTGATCACAACCTCTATTCTATTTACTTCAGTACACCAGAAATTGGTTGGATTTCGGGTCAAGAAGGACTAGTTCTGAATACAATCGATGGTGGAAAAACTTGGAGTCAGCAAGAAACAGACGCCTATGATGATTTGCACGATATTTTATTTGTCGATGGTCAACGTGGTTGGGCTGTCGGTGGTGATATTTTTGCTCATGTCATCTTGTACACTATGGATGGTGGTCAAACTTGGGAGACGCAATCAGGTGGACGTGCCACAGCACTCCGATCCATCGCCACACACCAAACAGAATCTCGCCACCAGATTTGGATCGCTGGCGGTGCTGGGATCATTCTGAATGGGAAAGTGGAATAGTTGCACCTGACGTAACTAAGCTTCGGTAGGCTATTTCGATTTTTGGTAGTTTGTCGGTGGGTTTGTCACCCAAATGAACTAAATGTTTGTGGGCCAATGCGTAAAATTTTGATCCAGCTGAGTAGCCCAAACCCAAGTTGTGCGTCGTCATCAAAATCGATTTTCCAGATGACCGGAGTTCTTCAATTCGATCAAGTAGCAGACTGATAGATACTTGATCGAGCCCAGAAAATGGTTCGTCTAAAAGCAAGGTGTGTGGGTCGTTCAGGAGTGCTTTAGCAATCATGAATTTCTGCATCATACCACGCGAGAAGAGA
Source organism: Candidatus Poribacteria bacterium (assembly GCA_002729015.1). The sequence continues at coordinate 54,290 of PBVO01000130.1, read as the reverse complement.
CAGATCGGTCGATCAGCCTGGTCGCTTAAGCCAAATTCTGATAGTAGGTTTTCAACCCTTTGTTCAATGTCTTTTGTTCTGTAGAGTTTACCCAAGAACTTTAAGTTCTCTTTAGCTGTTAAGTTAGGATATGCTAGAGGCTCATGCATTACCAAGCCGATTGCTTGACGGAACTTGCTCAGTTGCGTATATACCGATTGGCCATGATAAAGAATTTGGCCATTGGTTAATGGTTCAAGAGTGGAAATAATTTTGAGTAATGTACTTTTTCCTACTCCATTTGGGCCAAAAATAACCGTGACTTGCCGGCTGGGTAGCGAAAGGTTGATATTTTCCAGCAGGTTCATATAGCCAATTTTTTTGCAAAGCTGCTCTACTGAAATCAAAACTATTACCAATCAATAAGCACAGATTTTTAAGTTTAATAGCCATAGGATGTCAATTAGGACTGACACCCAACCATCGAATCTAAAATCTTTATTTGATTCAATATATATTGACCTTACTTCAGCTATCTCGTAGCAAATACCAGCATAACAGATCTTTCTACCAAAGCTAATTTCTATGGCATCACGCTGCCGGATAACGAAAGGTATAGCTACCATACAAATGAAAAGACTATTATGTGGTGGAAAGTGTTTTCTAAACATGAAAAATATATAGATCACGGTCTAAAAGAGGTAAATTAACCCATATACCACCTGCCAAATGGCTTTCTGCTACGCCGATGCATGCTTCAGTAATATGATGAGCTAACTGTACGTTTCCTTTCGTAGGTTGACCAGTAACCCTAGATTCAACTAAATCCTCTAAACATCTGACAACAGGGCCCATTAGTCTTACTGTTTTCAGTGGTTTTTCCTCCCAACCATCTTGACCATTTTCCCTACGTAGTACGGCTAAGGAACCATTGTTGAGTATGCGTATGCAGCCTTCGCTGCCTAACACCTCAAATTCCCAGTTGCCTGCAGGAACAGTATAGGCATCAATATTTCCTGCAAATCGTAATTGATATACAGCCCTTGGGTCGTGATCAATATGTCGGCCAAAAAATGACGTATCCCGTGGTAAAAGATCGCCACGTACGGCTTCAATCGCTGGGTCCCCGATCAAAAAAGAGATCGTATCTATAGAATGAATGTGGCCGTGCATCAAAGTTGAAGGTGCATAATGAACGACTGAAAGAATTTTGCCAATCGCCCCATCAGCCACAGCTTTACGTACCATGGCGTATCGATTATCAAAACGGCGTAAAACACCCGTGTTAAATTTCAAATCATCACGCGTGACAACTTCCAAAACTTCGTCTGCTCGTTTCATAGATGAAGCCATTGCCTTTTCCACGTAAAGCATAGGAGTATTCATCTCTGCAAGGGCAACTGTCAAGTCAGCATGGCTATCATCTCTATGGTCTGGACCTGGAGATGAATTAGCAGGTTTAGGTAAACATGCGGCAGTACAGACGGCTACTAGATCTGGGTTTTCGGCCTCAATCATTTTGCCAAAATCCTGATAAACAGCCTCGATCCCCCAACGTTTGGTAAAAGCGGTACGTTTTTCCTCGACTATATCAGCACCTGCAACCAACTCTAGATGAGGACTAGCGTTAGTTGAAGCGGCTATGGAGTACGGATACTTTGTGTGTCCTTCATCATCAATGGTACTACCCATTCGCCCAAGACCAATAATGGCTACACGAGCTTTGTTACTCGGCATTTTTCACCTCATTTTTAACTGAAAATTTGACCACATAAAACATGTTTAGCAAATGGAAATCAATTCCATCTCAAATACGTATTTTTTGACCCACAACTCAGCTAATTTTTGTTAACTTATTCAGTATAAAAACACATAGCAAGCAAGAGTTGTTTCAGTAGCAACTATATCTACGGCCATTTTCTATGCCGATTAAGCATTAATATGACTAGTTTAAGAATATAACGATGAAACATCAACGAACAAGGATGGGAAAAATTTACATCAGATAGAAGAAGACACAGAAAGACTATAATTTCTTAAAAGCAGGAAACCAGAACAGCACAGATTACTTCGATAGACTAGGGTAAATTTAAGCTAATCGAGTCTCAGAAGAAATAGTTCTCAAGTTTGATCCGACTTCCTAAACCTACTTTTTCCTACTAACTAACCATGTATCTTCTAGAACAAAAGAGCCAGATGCGATCTACGATTAATATCTACTCACAAGGTAAACAGTTTCTTCTAAAATACTGATCAATTAGGCACCTATGGCACGGACGGCTTTCTCGGCTGCGTCTGATAAGCTATCAGCGGTCATAAGTTCAAGCCCTGATTCTGACAAGATTTTTCGACCTATTTCAACATTTGTTCCTTCTAGGCGAACAACCAAAGGAACAGTTAGGTTGACCTGCTTAATGGCTTCAACAATACCATTAGCAATAGTGTCACACTTCATAATACCACCAAAAATGTTGACCATTACTGCTTCTACTTTAGGGTCACTCAGGATCAACCTGAACGCATGGGCCACAGCCTCCGTGGTCGCACTACCACCAACATCCAAAAAATTTGCAGGCTCCGCGCCATAGAGCTTGATGACATCCATGGTAGCCATTGCTAAACCGGCTCCATTAACCATACAACCAATATTGCCATCCAAACTGATATAACTCAGTCCGGATTCTTTCGCTTCAAGTTCCCTGGCATCTTCTTCGTTTTTATCCCGCAACATTCCAATCTTCGATTGACGATACAAGGCATTGTCGTCAAAATTGATTTTTGCATCTAGAGCTAAAACTTCGGCACCACGTTCTCCGGAAACGATAGCCAAAGGATTGATTTCCATCAGGGAGCAATCACACTCAACAAAGGCTCGGTAAACATCAATAATCAGACTGGTCGCAGGCCGAATCACTTCGTCCGGCAAATTCAACCCAAAAGCCAATTGACGTGCTTGAAAAGCTTGTAGTCCAACTGCAGGATCAACACTTTGTTTGACAATTTTTTCCGGTGTTTCTTCAGCTACCTTTTCAATATCTACTCCACCTTCTTCGCTGGCCATCAAGGTAATACGAGAAGTTTCCCGGTCAATGACTAAACCTAAGTAGAGCTCATTCTTGATATCACTTGCTTCAGCTACCAAAACTTGGCGGACCATTTTCCCTTCTGGTCCAGTCTGGTGAGTAATCAACTGCATACCCAGGATCTCATCGGCTCGTTCACGAACTTCGGCTGGAGTCTTAGCTAACTTGACACCACCACCTTTACCACGACCACCCGCATGGATCTGGGCTTTGACTACGTACAAACCTACATTGAGTTCCTTTGCAAGGGCTTCGGCTTCTTCAGGAGTTTTGGCAACTCCTCCTTTAGGCACCGGCACACCAAAAGAATCTAAAATATCTTTGGCTTGGTATTCATGGATATTCACTATATTAATGATTCCCTACTAAAATTTGCACCGTCCAGTTTAACATAAGCCCCGATAATTAACAACCGAATTTAGTTTGGGGGGTTAGGCCGATTCTTATCATAAACGACTATCTTTTTCGATATTTATTTGTCGAAGACCACAGGACTGTTTTTGTAGCTCTAACCATCTGTACAAAATGATAAGTCCCTTGGAAAATACTGTTTTGCTTGTTATAGTAGGGAATCAACCCCAAGGTAACACAAAGGCTTGATGTATGTACAAGCGAGTGCTATCATTTCCGCTCCTATATGAGGAGGCATCTAGTCAATGATTTTGTTTCGGCTTGTTTTTTATTTTTTTCTGATTGGTTCTTTTTGTAGATTGGCTAGTTCGCAAGTTTCGATTTACCTCGAGTCAAAAACCAATGAAAATGAATTAGAAGTAGCGGCTCAAGCCGTACGGTTGTCTGTCTTTAATCAGCTTGATCAGGTTTCCAATGTAAAAACCTATGAAGGAGATATACATTTGCCTGACGAGATCCTAAATATGGACAAAGTTGAGTTACTAAGTGTACGTAGGCAGACAGGATTAGATGGGCTAATCAAAGTCGAAATCAAGAACCACCAAACTAACAGTGATTTATTGCTACTGACTCTCAGTTTAGTTGATTTCTCGGCAGGCCAAATCGTGTGCAATCAAAATTTCGAAGACCGTTTTGGAATTAATTTACTGGCAAAAATTGAGGATCGAGTATCTAAGTTCCTTCCTGTACTGATCCATTACTACGATGCCAAATTGTCGATTATTTCTGAACCAAGCTCAGCGGAAATCTGGCTTAATGATCAAAAGATTGGTCAAACACCTAGTCGGAGTTTAACGGTGCCGGCTAATCATCCACATCAGCTCGAAATCAAGAGAAAGGGTTATGTAACTCACCGAAGAGTTATAAAAATTCAGTCCGGCCAACACCTACTGGTTGATATTGACTTAATTGACCAAATTACCGATCAATTACTACAAAAGCAACGATACTTAGATTCCATGAATTTCAGCCTTGGTTCGCAACTCCACCTTCACTCACGAAATCGATCTATTTCAAAAGTCTTACCGGCGACCTCTTTTCGTTATTTATCTAAGTTTGGTACTTGGCAATTTGGATTTGATCTTAGTTCGACTAACTGGGAAGGAAAACAGAACATTGATACTGTATTGGGTCCGAGTACTGGAAATTCAAATTTCACTTTTCAGATGAATCGCTTTGTTTTTCTAAGCCAGTATAACCTGATAGAATGGATTAACCAATTCGACTTGTACCTTGGTCTACAATTGGGGATCACCACTAGTCGCTTTGATTACCAAACCACACCGATAATCGACCGTAGATTAACGGAAGTGGGAACATCTAATCCGGTGGCCGGTGTTGAAGTTGGTAGTCGTATTTATTTTGGGCATCACTTAAAGATGCAGTTATTTACAGGGGCGGAATTTAGCGGTACAGTTCCTTATTACCAAAAACAGGCTAATTATTGGGGCGATTCGACTTATCAAAAACAGACCATTTCTCTTAATCGCCTTTACTTCGGTTTAGCTGGAACCTACAGCCTATGGCCAAAGCGAAAAAAACAGAATTAGAAAAATGTGTAAAAAAAATAGCAAGCTAATTGGGCATTTTATATGGATAGGAGCCATTGTTACAGCGATTTTATTGGCTGGGTGTGGGTTGACAAACGATTCTATGTCCGAAGAATCATTTGGGTCAGAAGGAGTCTCTTTGGCTCGGCAGTCCGATACTTTTTTGCAAAATCGTCTTTTTTATCAGACGATCATAGTTGATTTAGAAATCACACCCAATACACCAACCCCTTCTTTCGCTTGGCGTGCCACTGGATCGAAATATATGAGAATCGGAATCTTTCGGCAAAAAATTGATTTGGACGATCGGACAATTGCAAATCCAACTGATGCAGTATGGACATGGCATTCAGGCTTGGCCCGGGGTAGGGAAGGTAACGTCAGCTTTAGCGATGGAGCAGATGTACGCAATGGTGTAATCTTAGGTACGTCAACCCCACTACCTTCAGGCGATTACTTCATTGCTTTATGGGGATACAACGACAACCATGATCTCACCTATTCCAGCCAAGAATACCGCTACTTAGTACCTTAGCAAGCCAAGTTCTTAAGTAGCTCTCAAAGCTATTAAAGAAATCATTCGTCCGTCAGTAGATTCAGATCGATAGGAATAAAATAGTTCGGGGCTACATGCTGTACAATCTGTGGCCATCGAGATCGCTTTATTAAGCATTCCTTGACGTTGTAGCTGTACCTTATTGGCAGTAGGCAAATCTAGAAAATTTTTGTTTACCCTTATACTTTCTCCAAAGGTCTCAACAAATTGATCTGCTAAATGATTACTGACTTGATAGCAACACTTTTGAATAGATGGACCGAAGTGTGCTTGACAGTCTGATGACACTGTCCCGAAAGTTTTTTTCATCTTCAACAATGTTTTACTGGCAATATGAGCTATTGTTCCTCTCCAACCAGCATGAGCAATACCAATGATAGATCGTTTCTGGTCGTGAATGAAGACGGGAACACAATCAGCTGTAAGAACACCTAACCCCAAGTTAGTCTGATCTGTGATCATGGCATCTGCCGTTGGGCGGCCCACTAATTCGCTGCTTACTTGAATCACTCGATCACTATGCGTCTGCCGACAAAATACAATTTTCGATAGTATATCACCCAACCTCTGATGATCGAAATTTCTATACGTGGTCAGAGCAATTAAATTACTAGTTGGTCTAGCCCAACTAGCCGATTGGTAATGAACGGTCATTCTTTTTATTTCTTTTCTGGCTGTGTTTTTTGATCAAACTTTTTTATGGCATTGACTATGGCTTTTGCGATTTTTTTTTGCCGTTTATCAGAGATAAGTTGATTATGTTCAGTGAGATTAGACAGAAAACCTAGCTCGATTAGAATAGCAGGCATTTTGGTATCCGCGAGTACCCGGAATGGAGCCCTCTTCACGCTACCATCCGGAGCATTCACATTTCGATCTTTAGCATTTAATTCAGAAACTAAAACTGATTGTGTGATTTTAGCAGCGTCCCAACTGAATCTCTCACTCCCTCGCTTGTGTAAACTACTTTCGATAAAGTGAATCACATCTATTTCTTCTCCTTCATTTTCTCGAGCGGCCAGATTTGCCGCTCGTTCATCGCTAGGCTGCAGATCAAAAATATAACTTTCCATACCGAATATTTTCTGATTATTGTGAGCATTACAATGAATACTAACAAATAGTGTTTGGTCTGGTGGGTAAGCGTTTGCTATCTGTACCCTCTCAGGCAAACTGACATACCTGTCCGTATCACGTGTCAAATGAACTGCATATTTAGATTTTTTCAGTTCCTGATACAATTTTAATGAGATTGCTAGAGTAACTGTTTTTTCTGTGGTTTTCCAAGGGCTAATACAACCCGTATCTCTACCACCGTGCCCTGGGTCAATCACTACAGTTTTTAGCTTGTAGCTAGGCTTAACAAATACAGAGTCCGCCCAAATACAAGTGTGTGGTGCCCACACAGCAAATGAGAAAATTATCTTCCAAAAAATTAGGTAGGAAAGCTGAGGTCTATTACGTACTAGAATCAGAAATACAGCAGACATATAACTACTGTGGTTAGATGAGTTGGTCCTTTTTCGGTTATTCTTGGTCGTCGTTATTGATTTCAGGGGGAGAAAACAAAACTTTCCTACAAACTGGACAGCGCATGATCTCTTGCCGACTCGGAATTTCACCAGCTAACTGTGGTGGAAGTTTCATCTGACAACTCCCACAAGCCCCGTCAATAATTGGCGCTAAATAAGTGTCTTGGCGACGCTTCATCCAGAGCTGATATTGATCAAAAATCTGTTGATCTAAACCCTGACAAAGTACCTTCCTCTGTTTTCCCATGGCCCTAATATTTTTTGTCAGTTCCGCTTTCTCTAGTTCATAGGCTTTTTTGCGAGACTTTTGTTCGGTTTTCTGAAGTTTTAATTGATCAGAAGTTTCGTCAAGCTCGATTTTCAATTGATCAATTCGTTCTAGTAGTCCTAGCGTATTATCTTCCAATTCGGCTTCCTTCTGATCTAAAAATTCGATCTCCTTATCTAAGGCCTCATATTCCTTGTTGGTTTTGACACTCCGCATCTGCATCGTCAATTTATTTCGTTTCTCATCCAGTTCTTCAATTTCACCCTGAATTGAACGCTGAGTTTTTTCTGCTTCATAAATCTCAGTTTCTTTTGCTTTAACCTCTTGTTGAAATGTATCTAGAGCGCTATCCAGTTTTTGGATTTCTTGAGGTACACTCCTTGTGTGGCGGTGGATACTGAGAGCTTTGGCATCCAACTGTTGTACCTCATAAAGGCGGGCAAGTTGTTCGTGCAGATCAGTCATTAGTATACGAGCTCCTGTCTATTTTTGTCGAATCTGTTGTTAGCTTTATTTGATATGTCTAGAGTTATGAATAACCACTTGGTCTTTCCAGCAAATATGCGAAAAATATGCCCAATTCATACAGCAATGTCAGAGGTACTGCCATTAGCAGCATGGAACCAGGATCGGATGGGGTTAAGAAGGCGGACAAAACAAAAATACCAATGGTAGCAAGACCTCGTTTCTCTCGAAACCCGTTAGTATCAATAGCACCCATCCAAGCTAAAAAAGCCATTACAATCGGGAGTTCGAAGGCTATACCAAAACCCAGTAATAGTTGTAAAATGAAGTTGAAATATTGCTCGATATCCCAGTTATTAATCATGCTAGGGTAGAGCTGTGCAGAAAAGTCAAACACTACTGGTACTACAATGAAAAAGGCGAACAAAGCCCCACCCAAAAAAAAGCAAAGGATAATGAAGAAGAGAGGCAATAAGACTTTTTTTTCGCGTGAGGTAAGGGCTGGCATGATAAACGCCCAAACTTGATATAAGACAAGTGGGGAAGCCAATAAGGCGCCGAAAGTCATACTGACTTTTAGGTAAGTAGTAATGCCACTCAGAGGACTTAACTTCATTAGAGTCGCATTAACACTGGAGGCGCTTGCTCGAAGAGTAATAGCCAGAAAGCCAAAGAAAGAAGCAGAAGAACCGTTAATCTTCTCAATCAGGCTCGCTAATAGGGCGTTGGTGGAAAGATCCAGTGGTAATCGAAGAATTCTTTCTATAGGCTTACCGAAAGACAGACTAATCAACATGAAAAAGCCAACTGTAATCAATGAGACGATAACCCGCCGGCGAAACTCCTCTAAATGTTCGAGGAACGTCATTTCTGCCGAAGGATTTACCGCATCCGCTGGCATTATCTATCGACTCGGCTCGACTTGCTGTCAGATTCTGTACTATCAACTGTTTCTACGGCCTGTGTGATGTCTTGCTGTATTTCTTTGCCCGCATTTTTGAATTCTCGAATTGCTTTTCCCACCGCACTGCCCATCTCTGGCAATTTCTTGGGGCCAAAAAGTAGAAGCAGACCCATGAAGATAATAAGAATTTCCCAACCACCGAGTGCACCCATTACATTGCTCCTCACGTCGAACTAGGCTGACTATTATACTTTGCACTATTTGTTTTTTTCAAACTCGATTCTGTTACACTATTTTTGGTAACAGTTTTGTAGTAAAAGTTAATATGGTTTATGTAAATATGATTTTTAATTGCTAGACGAACCTAATTTGGTGAAAGTCTAAAACATTAAGGGGTTCTGATAATATGGTCAGAAAAGTAAAATTTGGCATTCTAGGTTTGGGCAGAGGGAAAAAAACGGCTCTATCTGTTGCGCAGGCAGCAGGTGCTGACTTGGTTTGTGTCTGTGATTTGCAAGAGAGTGTAGCCCAGAATACTGCTCAAGAACTAGGTTGTGATTGGACTACGAACTACGACGAGATGGTTGCTCGAAACGATATTGAGGTCGTCGGCATTTACACCTCTAGTGGTACACACGTTGACTTTGCTAGTAAAGCAATTAGTCATGGGAAACATGTTTTTTTAACAAAACCAATGGATATTAGTCTGGAGAAATGCAATCAACTAATTGAATCGGCAAAAAAGGCTAATTTAGTTTTGGCTATCGATTTTGTTTGCCGATATCGAAAAATTGACCATCAAGTACATCAAGCAATCGCTACTGGTTTAATTGGTAAAGTGGTTCTGGCGGATTTGCGCATGAAGTGGTACAGAAGCGAGTCTTACTATCAAGGAGGTTGGCCACCAGGCTGGCGTAGCCGATCTAGAACAGAAGGAGGGTCAGCTGCTAATCAAGGTGTCCATTCTATTGACCAACTACAGTGGTTTGTTGGACCAGTGAAAACTGTACAAGGTAAATTTGGAACCTTCAATCATCAGATTGAAACCGAAGATTGTGCGGTTGGTATTCTGACCTTCGAAAGTGGCGCATTTGGCGTCATACAAACTACTACCTGTAGCTACCCTAACTTGGGAACGACACTACAAATTAACGGAACTAACGGAACAATTACCATGGATAAGTCAGGGCGCGTTGATTTACGGATTAAAGGAGATGAAGCTACTAGTATCAACCAGGTCTTAACAGAAAAGGAAATCCCAGACGATATTGTTGAAGACATGGTAGGCGCGATTATCGANGGTCGATCNGTNATGGNTGATGGNGAGGAAGGAAGAAAGTCNGTTGCNATCTTCACTTCTCTCTACGAATCNTCNCGGACTGGTCAANTTGTTTACTTGTAATCAATATCANCGACTACAAGGGTATTGACAGGCTTAGTCTTTGGCTGATAAACTTGCCTNCTAACCNAGNAGAGATGNNCCGACTAAATGCGATCTGAGGCCAGATCATTTGCNCTTCAAATGTTGTATCAGGCGGCAGTNTATCCTAACCTNACTGCTGAACAAATTCAGNAACAATATTGGCANCAGTCTTTTTTTATAGATCCTGATCTGTATGTTCCGATTCACTTGTTTAGGCGACTATTTTGGACTCCGGCCCGCTCCCAGTATAGTCCTCAGGCAACTCGACGCCATCGACAAGATCAGGTCATTGAAATTGAGAAGTACTGGGTTAACAAGCAAACACCGAAATTTGCAGAGGAAGAATTGATAGAGTTATTTCAACGCCTGTACTGGGATCGGAGTGTTGGTAAAACACCTGTGGTCGAGGAGATAGATTCTGCTATAGAAAATCCAGATCAATCTACAGAGGAAGAAGTGCACATTTCAGTAGAATCCACAGATGACGACGTAGTTGTAATTGATTCAGTGGACGCATCGACTCAGAAATTTGCCAATCTGCTTCTAGCTGGAACTTTAGAAAATTTAGTTCAAATTGATAATAATATCCAGTCAACTCTAACTGATTGGAATTTGCTTCGATTGCACATAACCGACTTATCAATTCTACGCGCCGGTGCCTACGAAATGCTGTATTTAGATGATATTCCACCCATAGTGTCGATTAATGAGGCAATTGAGTTAGCGAAAAAATTTGGCTCTGAGGATTCGTCTCGTTTCGTAAATGGGATTCTAGACCAAATTAAAAAGACTTGNTTAGATTCTACTGATCTGAAATTTTTACGAACTGAGGAACAAAAAACTTAAACCTNGTTCAATTATGAGAACTGTTTATTCGATTTTGCTTTTCCTCTTATTGATTTTTCCATTATCGTCTGATGAGCTTCGCCATGTGGGGCAGTTCGGTCGAAAAGGCCGAGACAAGGGTGAATTTTCTGCAAAAACGATTTTAGATTTCAGTCCAAGTGGTGAAATTGTTGTCTTGGATCGCACGTTGGTTTCGGTACAAAAATTAACAGTGTCGGGGGACAACAAATTCAAGATATCTACACAAAAGACACCAGAGGGTACCCTTGCATTGGTTTCGCCAACTGATTTGGCTGTTAGTAGCCGAGGATACATTTACGTAACCGACTGGGAAACCGTGCACATTGCGGGCACAAAAAACCCCAAAATATTCAATCATTCCCCTTGTATTCACAAATTTTCAGCTGATGGTAACTTTATAGATACGATTCGTATTCATGATTTGCGTCAAATACTGAAAATTCCAAAGTTTGCTCGCCAGCAATACTTGTCTCGACACCCCGACTTATTACTCAACGCCTACCCCTCTCTGGACACCGATGGTAACTACGCCCTCTTTGTGCCGCAAGGTAGTACTGGACGCCCCTTTCATATTTGTATTGATCAAGATGAGAANATATATGTTTCTGATGATGAAGAAATACACAAATTTTCAGCCGATGGTAAACCTGTATGGTTAGCCAAAACAGCCCAAGCCGGTGTAGGACAAGTAATAGAAATTGGAGATATGGCTGTTGATTCGAAGGGAAATCTGTATCTGTTAGATCAGAAAGCTCACCGAGTAGTTAAATACGATACCTCCGGTAAATTTCAACTTAGCTTTGGTTGTTATGGTGACCGGCCGGGTNAGTTAATTCAACCCTTTTACCTGAGTATTCTCTCAGATGATACTTTACTAGTAGCTGATAAGGCCGTTTACAAAAAGGATTTTGCTACTCAATTACCCCGTCGTCAATTTGACCCTTTTCGTTATGGAGGTACGGTTAATCGAATCTTTCGTACCCGTATCAAAAGAATTCAAAAATTTAGCCCTATTGGTAAATACCGAGGTAATATTCTAATCCGGTTAAACCGAGAAAAAGTCGCTGATCTTTTCCTTCAGTTGAAAGCCATTGATCCTAATGGTTTCGTTTATTTGGTTGATTCGGATACCTTGCAAATTCATNGATATCAAGTGGCTCGCCCCTTCTTACACTCAGGGTTACAGGCCGAAGTCAAGTTTCGTTTTATTGATTCTTATGATAATACCATTATTGATAATGAGGATGATTTAGATGCGGATATCGCGGCTGGTGGTGAGTATGAAACCATCGGGATGAAAAACAAGCTTAATAATGATTTATTATTTGCTTACGATATTAACCAAGATATTCGTCTGTCGTTGACNAATGGCTTATCTTGGGAGTCAAAGATTAGCGATACGTGGTTTCGTGGCCCCCAGTACTCTGATTTTCGAGGTTCTTTTCCAATGGATACAAGAGACCAAACAAAAACCATTAAAAATAAAATTAGCTTAGATTTCACTTGTATTCTCAATCACAATCCCTATAANTACCGTGAAGCCGGCGCCAATGCATTTATCGAACTAACTGACGTTGGAATGAAGACCGAAGCATGGGACAAGATTAGAAACCAGATGTTAACTTTGGTCAATCAGAATGTATTTGGTTGGGGGGCTGGCACCTACTACGATCTAGGAAGATCCTTTCGATTCCGCTTCAATATCGAACAAATGTCTGGCAAAATGCACTATACGGCCGCTGACCCAACGGGCATACCAGCTGCGGAAGGGATGAGTAATCGACCAGCTCCACTATCCAAAATCACTATGTTTTTAGATGGTGAATTTTAGGACCTACTTAAATGAAGAAAATAAAACCTATTATCATTGGTATCATGGGTGGGTCAGCGGCTGGAAAAACTACGTTAGCAAATCAGTTAGCTGACAGTTTGGCAGACTTTTCACCCGTTATTCTTAATCAAGATCACTACTTTCGTGATTTTTCAGAATATGAACCGGATGAAAGAGAACGGATCATTACATCTAATCACCCATCGGCAATTTTGTGGTCATCTTTGATTGAACACCTGAGTTTGTTGTCCAACCGTCAACCCATCCAAGTTCCGGTTTCTGGCAGTCGGCGGACCCTCAGCAAGCAAAAATTGACAACTATTTCCCCCTCTGATTTGGTTATTTTAGAAGGGCACCTGATCTTCTGGCATCAACAGATTCGTGATTTATTACAAATTAAGATTTATCTAGACGTTGATCCTCATGAACGTGTCCTAAGGCGATTGCTCAGAAGTGCAGACACACCTAATTTTGATCTAAAATGGCAAATCGATTGGTATCNACGGGATGTAATACCCAATTATTCCGTCTATACAGAGCCTTGCAAAAAATACGCTGATCTCATTTTACCGTTTGAAGAAAACAACGGTGTAGGTGTTGAAATCATTATGGATGGTTTACGAAAAAAATTAGACAACCTTAGCACNGATACTGCAGTGAAAATGTAAGTATAAGGATGCTTAATCACCAACTGATAATACTATGTATCATCTTGTTTGGTTTAGGTGTTATTTCTCAACCTATCCAGTATTTGTTCCCTAAGTATGTAGAAGATACACTGGGATCCCGTTTATGGTTAGCCGGTATCTTGCGTGCGATTCCGATTGGTTTAGGCGGTTTTTCTGCTTTAGTAGCTGGTGCTGTCTGCGATCAGTTTGGTCGCAAGCGGACACTCGTGGCCGGTATTATCGGAATATTCTTAGTTGGCTTTGTTTTTGTAAGTCNTAACCCGGCTATTATCTTCGCAGTTCTGTGTTTGCAAGGTCTTGCATCGGGTCTGAAATCGTCTGGTGGCCAATCTTATCTAATTNGAGCTGTTGATACCGCGGCCTTGGGTCGTGCATCTGCAGCCTACTTCTTAAGTGGTATTTTAGGACAAGCTTTTGGAAAATCGATAGCTGGTATTTTGATACAAAAACATGGCTATGCAAACTTCGGCTGGCTAGCCCTGGGTAGTGGGATCTTGTTAGTTGCCTTCGCCGGGTTGGTTTTACCAGACCAATCGGGTGCTAAATCAATTGATACCTTAGCATTTAAGGGACAAAGTTGGTGGAAAACTTACTCGGCTATCATTAGCCGTCCCAGGGTAATCCTTTTGGCTGCCATTCGATTTTTCAGCACATTCTCTTGGGGCAGCCTCCAATTTTTACTACCATTATTAATGGCACGTTTAACTGACATTCAAATAACAGGATTTTTCGGTGGAAGTAGTGATGTATTTGCTTGCCTTTGTTTATTATCCACCGGTATTGTTTGTGATCGAATCGGTGTCATAAAACCAGCCATAGGCTCACATTTACTGATCTTTTTTAGCCTCATTGGCTTAATGATGGCAATTCAATCAGCCATTGGGTTTTTCGTCGCTGGGGTTTTAGCCTCCGGTGCTGCGTGGTCTCTGTCGACCACTATGCCACGTTTTATCAAGCAATTCTTAGCTAGCGAAGAAACNGGACGTGGGGTCGGTTTGGTACATTTGGCTTGGAGTACTGGTTTTTTAAGTGGTTATCTTACTGCTAGTTTACTGGTTAATATTAACCTCCGATTACCGCTGTTTTTGGGCTTAGTAGCTGTTAGCATTTCAGCTTTCTTGGTGTTCAGACTTAGCCGATTNGACGGATCTTGTTAATTTNTTGGTTGGTCGTTTAAAAGTGGATAGAATCTGCCCTCCATTTTTTTACCAACAGGGATTGGATCTGTGCCTTTCAACATTGGTTCTGCTTGCTTAGAAATGACACCATCCTGAAACACGTTGATAACAGTAGCCCTTCTCGGGCGATCAGTCTCGTTTTCAAAAGAACCATGAACCATCAACGGGTGGTGAAAAGTGGCTTGTCCAGCTTTCAATTCGATTGGTGTTGGTGATTGAAATTGGGTCCATTGCTCTTCGGTCAAGACTTGTTGAATTGCTTCCATATCACCGGCTAAACCGGTAATTGGCAAAAGATCCCACTTATGGCTACCCGGGATGTAGTGAACACAACCATTATCTCGGTCTGTATCGTCCAAAGCAATCCAACAAGTCAGATGAGACATGGGTTGAGTTCTAGTCCAGTAGGAGTAATCTTGGTGCCAAGCAACTACTCCACCGTGTTGTGCTGGTTTGCAAAAAAGCTGATCATGCCAAAATCGAACTGCTCCACCCAACAATTGATTTGCAGCAACTACAAATGCTGGATGCCATAAAACATCGTGAAAACCAGTCGTAATTCTCCAAGCACCAAGTGCGTGGAATAAAACTTTATTTGGCTCCGTACTTTCGTTTAGATTAAATTCGTAAAAAAGGGAATTGCCAGAAGAAACCGGATCCATTAGTTGCTCTAGCTCGGTTGTTAGAATTTCGACTTGGGACTTTGAAAGTATCGGAATACCAGCCAAATATCCATTTGTCTGATAGAAACTGAGCTGGCCTTCGGTTAGCTGAAACGTCTCTAGATTTTGATTNCTGTTTCTATCTAAGAAATTACTAATCGGCCGATGATGGTGAGATAGATCGGAAATCATATTGTTTATCCTACCTTGAGTAGCTCTTAACAAGCACTACGCTGAAATGTCAAATCTCATTGAAATGAGTAAATTTTACCTCAATTAAACTAGTCAGTAAATATTATCTGACCATATGCCTCTGGCCAAAACAGTGAACTTCGCGTATCCTGCACAGGAGTTATCGACTATACCAACATTTAATCAAGTAAANGTTGATAAATCCCTACTTATACAACGAAGAGTCTATCGATGAGTTTTATAAATTATTGAGTATGCCTAGTCTCCAACTATAATCGATTATGTTATAATCCNGATGGTTAACTTTTAGGTATAATTTCAGGCAATAGATCGTACAAATGGGTTTTAAACTCTACTCAAGAATAAAGATAAAAACTATAGTATTTTTGTTATCTATATTAGTACTGCTGATAGAATCGAAAGTACTACTGGCTTTGGATTTAGACGAAGGTATAGCTGGTAATGTTCCTTCAAATTCTCATGTTGCCTATGTAGGTGATTTTTTAACTCTTGGCGTAGGTGCTAGACCATTGTCCATGGGAGGAAGTTTTACAGCCATTGCCGATGATTCGACTGCTACTTACTGGAACCCTGCAGGGCTAGCGCAACTAACGCATGCTGAAATGACCTTTATGCAGGCCAGTATCAATGGATTGGATAGTTATAGCTTTTCAAATTACGTACACTCTCTAGGGCAAAGTCGAACTGTTGGTTTAAGTTGGTTAAGAGTTGGTATTGATAACATTCAACAAACTACAGTCAAGTTTCCATCCCAACCGATTGGGCCGTCCAATCGGCCGAGCAAAAAATCCACCTTCAGTGCGGGCCAAAATGCTTTCCTAGTATCTTATGGACAGCAGNTAGGTCAACTAGCGATTGGTGTCAATCTAAAAATGATCTATATGACCACACTAAAACATTTTAACGCGCTGGGAATTGGTAGTGACTTAGGTCTACTTTGGAAGACAACAAATCAACGCTCAGGTCAGTTAGCAGTTGGTCTGGTACTACAAGATTACTTTCGCACTCGTCTTTTTTGGAATACTGTCCCTCAAAGCGCAGGACAANCTTCTCATAGTGAATCNATCCGACCCAATCTACGAATTGGTACGGCTTACCATCAGAAAATCCCCTTCTTAAATAGCCGATTATCCTTAGCCTTAGATGCTAATAGAAGNCAGAAGACGGAATTTCACTTTGGTGGCGAATATGTCATTAACGACTTACTTTCAATAAGAAGTGGTATATTACAGAAGCAAGGCAGTTTTGGTAACATACACCAACTGACCGCCGGGGCAGGCTTTCGCTTAGCTTTCGTTTCTGGCGCTGCCTTCGCTATCGACTATGCCTTTATTGGGCATGACCAGCTAGGAAACAGCAATCGCGTGTCCCTCATACTTCGGCTATAGTTTTAGACTTCGGCTATGGCGTTGTAGTGTTTTCAGATAGTTGGTGTCGGATTTGGTCAGCCAAGTAGTTGACTACCTTTTGCAAAGACCGATTGCCGTAATCCGTTGTAGCAAGGTTTGCAGGTTCTCCCATTTGAGCAAACATTGGGTGGTTTGGGTCATACTCTACGTGATCGTGTTGATTTTCTAGTGGTGGGGCTAGATTTTTTGGCCACACGGTTTGGTCTCGACCATCTCGTAAGGCNGATAAATCAACAAATTCTGGAAACATAGCTAGCCCGTAGGATGTCTCTTCTTTTCCTGCATGATCGCCACCAATTTTAACTTCCGATTCACAAATAGAGATTTCTGTTCCTCCCCAGAAGTGAATGTGAGGATGAGCCGATTTCAAACTTCTCAATTGCTGTTCCAAAATAGACTGCCACGGATAATGACCGGCCATTAGGACTATAACCCGAAATCCAAAACTGATTAATTGNTCAACGGTCCTAGTGAGTATATCAGCAGAAGTTGTTGGGTTTTGGTAATGTGTCCATTTAAAATCGCCATGTCCACCCAAAGCNCCCCACCACATGGTGGGNAGAATAACCCCCCCAGTTTTTTCAGCAATACGTATACAGAGCTTTTCCGCTTTCAATCCATCAAATCCGATGGGTAAGTGCCAACCGTGGTGTTCTATCAGGCCCAATGGCCAAAAAGCAACCGGTTTTTCTTTAATCATTGTTTCCAACTGATCTGGTCTGAGTTGGTGGTAATATTCCCAGTTCATTATTTTCTCTATTAAAGTAGGCTTGGACATTACTATCAAAAGACGAAGATGGATACTTTGACAAACGACTTCCAGTTGAAAATCGGAATCCTAATGTATTAACTGATCATTTTTCTCGCAAGTGTAAATGCTTCCCGAAAAGCACTTACTTTGGCAATACCTTTTCCTGCTATATCAAAAGCGGTACCATGAGCAGGTGTAGTAACAATCCATGGTAAACCTGCCTGTAAAGTTATTCCTTGTTCAAAACCCATTAACTTCATAGCGATTTGTCCCTGATCGTGGTACATAGTTACGACGGCGTCGAATTCTCCATTTTTAGCTCGGACAAAAATCGTGTCTGGTGATAGTGGGCCAACAGCCTGAATGTCGAATTTTTCATTTGCAACTTGGATAGCTGGTTTGATTAATTCGATTTCTTCCTGACCAAATAGCCCACCTTCACCTGCATGTGGGTTCAGCCCCGCAACAGCAATTTTTGGACGTTTGTAACCGTAGTCTAATAACGTTTGGTGTATTAATTGGACAGAATTAACAATACTGGCACGGTTAATTGAGCTAGAGACGACCTGCAGTGGAATGTGAGATGTAACTCTCGATGTCCACAGAAATTTATCGGATAATGGTAATATATTGACTTCGCCACGTAGTCCTCGGTAATCCATCAACTGAGCAAAGTAGTCAAGTTCACCCTCAGTCGTTAGTCCTGCTAAATTCATCGATTGTTTGTTGAAGGGACCAAAAACTAGAGCACCAATTCGGTTTGCCCTTAAAGCCATAACTGCCACCTGAATTGAGTTTAGGACATATTCACCTGATTTTTTGTTAATTTGTCCCATAGGAAAACCACAACTCCTTTCGGTATGACTAGCTAACCCTTCCTCATCTAATAGGATCTTCTCTGTTTTACAGAGTTCGTTAATCCAGTTAGAATCAATTGGTTTTGTATATTTGCGATTAGTACTTACTGTAGTAGCGCCTGACAAAAGTACTGACTTACTACCAATAATGAGAATTTCTGTTTGTTCAATCGTTTTATTGTCAAATAACAGACTGGCAACTAGTTCAGGTCCTATCCCGGATGGGTCTCCTAGGAGTAAACCGATACGATTCGATCGTGGTTCATGGGAATTACAAATTGAGGGAACAATTATGGCAGAATCGATATTTATATCCACCTGTAAAATGTAGAATATTTTATGTCTTTAACTTAATTAGCTCAATACTTTAGTGGAATCTGATCTGTTAAAGTCAGATCTAAGTGATAAGGCATAATAGCCTAATAATGTCAATACGGAAAATTCTTTTTAACCAAATAGTTTAAAGAGATAGACTAATTTAACGAATAGAAGGTGCTCTTTACCCTCTATCTTTTGGTTGTAATTGTAAACTACGAATAGGTTACTTTCGGGCGCGTACTCGTAGGCAAATAAGGCAAAGAATCGCCTTTCTTCTTCAACAGTTTTCTCTAAACTAGATCGCATATACATTCGTTGGGCAAATTGGTAATTAGCAACAAATCGAAGAGTGTTATCGATCAATTTTTTTTCTTCGATTAAACGTTGTTGGCGGAATTCAAAATTTAGCTTAGACGTTGGGCGAAGGTATATTTCTGGTCCTACAAAAAAACTCTCTTTATCATTTCGAATCCCAATTGAATTACGAACACGGAGTGAAATCCATTTAGGTTGGGTTGGAATCCAACCTAAAAACAGGTCAAGAGTTCGATCGGTAAAAGCCCGATTTTCGTCGTCTAGACGATAATACCATTGTGGACTAAAAAATAGAAAAAAATCCTCAAAACCAATGATGTTCTGAAACCTAAATCGATGATTAGTTAATTCACCACGATGATTATGGAGGCGCTCGTATTCTGCCTCGTGGTTCAGGAAATTAATTTTTGACTTCCGACGTTTCTCGATCTTACTTGATAAATTTATTCCACGTCGATCAATACGTGGAATAAAACCAGTTTCAGGTTGAAAATACTGCCCGATATCAAAGTAGCGCGCCTTAAACGAACTCTGCCAAGATAAAAGATTAGCCTCTTGGGATAGCTCTGCGAAGAATGCTTGGTCCCTGTTTATATTTTTTTCTATCCATTCCTCAGTTGTTTTCCATTCACTAGCGTAAGCTAAGTTTAATTCTAGATTTTTTGGTAACACTAGCCTTGCATCAATACCGGAACTACGGTCGTACTGACGATCTTTCACTTGGTCTTTAGTTGTTCCTAAAAACCCAACAGTAGTATTTTTTCCAAATTCTCTTTGAAGACGGAAAACGGAATAACGGTAGTCATCCAAGGGAGGCAAGATATCGCTTTTTGCATCTTTTTCTGTATCTTCTGGTCCAGCTTGAGCAAACACTAGAGCCGTATTAAAATTCCCAATTTTCCCTGCCATCTTTGCCCCTGTTTTCAAATCCTCTATTCGCCTGCTGTAGAAAAGCTCGAGTGGTGTTTGAAAGATTTCGTTACCTTCTTGAAAGAAAGGGCGTTTTTCAGCAAAACGAAGTGGGATATCAGTTAAATTCACCCTATCGGGATCGGCCTCAATTTGTGCAAAGTCTGGGTTCAACGTCAAATCAAAAGACAAACTTGAAAGCGGATATCGAAAATCAAGACCAATGTCAGCTTTAGTTTCAAGTTCTTGGTCGTAGATCTTCTGGGGGCGAACTGTCAGATAAGGTTTAATTTTAAGGGGCCGTCGCGTCTTCAATCGATCAACGTCTAAATCTATCAAATGGCCAAACCGAGAAACTGCGTATTCTTTCCCCCCAAGATCAGCCCATGATAGTTCTTCTCTGCTTGAACGATCTTTCCGCCAGAAGTTAATCCCCCAAGGTTTTTTCTCCTTTTTTGGGAATCGGAGTTCAGCAAATGGAATAGAGAATTCAGCTGTCCATTTATCTTTTTCTCTGATAGACTGACCATTCCAGTTGCAATCCCACGCCATATCGGCCCCCCTTCTGCCACTGTTGGCTCCCTCGTTTTGCACTCTTCTATCAGCTTGGGTTCCGAGTGAGTTGAGTTCAAAACCGTAACAATTCCTCAAATCCAAGTAAGTATCTATATAAACTCCCACATAGTCATCAAGGAAAAAACGAGAATCACGACGAGTTTCATTGGCCATTATTTGATCCATATCATCCTTGAAGCACTCGAACCCAACATAAAGGTGTGAACTGTCATATGACAGGTATATGTTAGTTTTCAGGTTAGTTGATGCCCCTGGATTTGGTTGGTGCTGAACTAATTTTTTGATGACCGTAGACTTTTTCCAATTTTCGTCATTCAGGTTACCATCAATTTTAGGTGGCGTTTCTGTCCATTGGGCGATAACACATTTAGGATCGGAATCATTACCCATAGCTGAAGGTATAAGCGAGAAAAGTAAGCAAATCAGCAGAATTACTAAGTACATGAAAGAAACGCGGGAAAAAATCACATTATTCGTTCTATACCAATACTTTTGGAAAAAGAAAATAATATTCACGAGAAAATCCAACAAACACAAGATATATCTATACTGACAGCTATATACATTCAATGATTATTTGTACGGTTAATATCGGATGAGACACAGATGAAGGATTTATGCATTTTGTCGAGGTTAGCAAACCATGAACTCCCCCTCGATTCTTATAGCTCGCCGAAAGGATCCATAGTAAAAGGGAAATAATATTCTATATCGTTATCGAAGTACTATATCGTGGTACAAAATCGACTTGGCTCCACCAACATTTTTTCAATGAAACAAAACAGATTCTAAACCAGATTAGACGCGCATTGTATCAGATTTTGTCTATACCTCCAAGAAAAACAAACACATAGTTTTGTAATTCCAAAGTGCAGGGTACGATAGAAAATCTCTTTTTTGAGCAAATCGATAGATTAGTACAAGCAGATAGATCTGATTTTTCATAATTTTATCACACACCAATTCAGCTAATCACCAACTCAAAAGTCCCATTCACCTAAAACCATCTGCTATAATTAGCTATAGAAAGCTTATTACCAAGGGAGCAAATGGTCTAAAAATATAATGAAAGACTCGAACAAGTATATCTATCTAGATCATAGTGCAACGACTCCTGTTGACCCTGAAGTCTATGCTGCTATGGAGCCATTTATGACCAATCAATTTGGCAATGCTTCCAGTTTGCATACCCTCGGTCGCCGATCTCGAAATGCAATTGAAATTGCCAGGGAACAGGTAGCAATTCTGATTGGAGCAAGTCGATCCAGTGAAATCGTTTTCACTAGTGGAGCAACCGAGTCAAATAATCAGGCTATTAAGGGCCTAATCGCTCATTACAGACAAAAATCACCCCAGCGAGACTTACACCTGATAACTTGTGCTACCGAACACCATGCTGTTTTGCACCCTTGCCAATATTTAGAAAAACATGGTCTGAAGGTAACTTATTTGTCAGTTGATCGTTACGGCCGTATTTCATTAGCGGATATTCAATCAGCTGTATCCGATGAAACCGTCTTGGTTTCTTTGATGTATGCAAATAACGAGATTGGTACTATTCACCCCATTGACAAAATTTGTCAAATTGCCAAAAATACGGGAATTTCGGTCCACTCTGACGCAGTACAATCGGTTGGTAAAATTCCCGTTAATGTTGAAGAAATAGGTTTAGATCTTCTATCTATTTCTGCTCACAAGTTTAATGGACCAAAAGGCGTTGGTTGTTTATATGTACGGCGTCGTCAAAGGATTAACAATCTACTTCACGGAGGTGAACATGAACGAAATCGTCGAGCAGGAACCGAGAATGTAGCAGGAATCGTTGGTTTAGGGAAGGCTGCCGAAATTGCACACCGAACACTTGAACAGAAATCTGCTCATATTACACAGTTAGCTGAACTTTTGCGACAAGGTTTATTAAATCGCATAGATAAAGTTTTTGATAATAGTCCACCGAATTGCCATGAGCGAATCCCGGGTATTGTGAGTCTCGTTTTCGCTGATGTTTCCGCTGAAAATTTGATACTTAGGTTGGATATGGAAGGAATTTGTGTTTCAAGCGGATCTGCTTGTGCGTCAGGGTCGATGGAACCTTCGCATGTGATAGCCCAGCTAGGTCTTAATGCAGAATTAGCTCAGAGTACGGTCCGTTTTTCTATTGGTCATACCAACACCGTTTCTGAGATTGAAACCACCATTGAAATTGTGTCTCAAGTTGTTAGCCAAATTCGTGCACTCAAACTGACGTAATTATCTCCAATAAATAATTAATTATGGCGTCTACAAACTATGTCGCAGAAATCGACACCGATCAAGTGGGTTATCGACTAGACGTTTATTTGACCCAACTATTGCAAAAGCAAATACATATAGGGGAATTGTCCCGATCTCAAGCCCAGAAAATTATTCAACAGGTTTTAATAAAAGTTAATGGGCGGAATCGAAGACCTAGTTACAAATTACGATTGGGAGACCAAGTATCCTTATGTCTTTCGAGCTTAGAATCAATTTATACGCCTGAAGAACTACATGCAGAGTTAATACCTATACCAATTTTATTTCAGGATGAACATCTGGCAGTTTTGGATAAACCTTCAGGACTAATTGTACAGCCAACAGAAGGTTTACGAAAAGGAACCTTAGTCAATGGGCTATTGTACTATTTTGGAGATAAACAGAGAGCAATTGAAAGACAGGGTCTAGTTCATCGTTTAGATAAGGATACCACTGGCGTTATCGTTGTCGCTAAAAGCCAGTTTGCTTTCCAACACTTGTCAGCGCAATTCAAAGCGCACAGCACTCAACGAACCTATCAGGCTGTGGTATGTGGTCAACTGAAAAATGAGTCAGGTACAATTTCAGCTCCGTTAGGTCGAAGCAAGAAGGATTTTCGCCAAATGATGGTTGTAGATGGAGGACGACGGGCCGTTACTCATTACCAAGTGTTAGATCGTCTGGATCGATTAACTCTGCTGCAACTTCAACTTGAAACTGGCCGTACACACCAAATTCGTGTTCATCTTTCTACCATTGGTCATCCAATAGTGGGTGATTTAACATATGGAGGGGGAGCGAAACGAGGATGCAACGAAGCTACTAGTGATCGTATGAGGCAAATTTTGAGTCAGCTAAATCGACAAGCACTGCATGCCCAAACGCTTGGTTTTATTCACCCACTGACTGAGCAAATACATACTTTTACTAGCCAAACCCCAACCGATTTAAAACCCCTTATGGATTGTTTTCACATTCCTCAGGATTCAGTAAATCCTTCCTAAAATCGTCCATTCGGTCATTCGGACCGTGTGTTTCCTGATTTCATATCATGTCTGATGCTTCAAGCAAATCCAGTATCACAATTACGGTCGGTAATGAGTTATAATCATGCAAAAGTGTTTTGGCTTTCATTTTTTCGGATGCATTAAAAATGTACAATTGAAATGAGTCATGCTGTTTGGGCTTATCGCAGATTAGATCAGTTGCAACATAAATAAGATCGTACTTATTTTACTATATGTATTTTTATCACATTTCTTAGATACTTGGAACGGAGTCAGTAACATTTGGCCTCTTAGATCGTGCTAGGTTTTCACTAGCTGACTCTAATTCCACAAAAGGAGATAATTAGAGCTTGTGCGATTGATAAAGAAATTACCCAATCCTTTTCTTTTTTCGAATGGAAAAATTGTTTCAACCCCCAGCGACTGGGAAATAAGACGGTCTGAGATTTGTCAAATGATGTCAGACTTACAATATGGAACAATGCCACCTGCCCCGGAGACGGTTCGAGTTGAAACTATCGATAGCCAACAAATCCAAAATCAAAATCAATTTGATCAGCTAAGATTTATTTTTATCCCCGATAATAAGTCTCCAGAAATAAGTTTTGATCTGGATGTGAAGTTCTATCGCCCTTCGTCCACGGTCATTGAGCAACGAAAAAAAACTCTAAATAACTTTGGGCAAGATGGCTTACCTGTTCTGATTTATGTGGGTGATTTATCTGATATGGATCGAATTTCCATATTACTGGATAATGGCTATTGTGTTCTCAGTTATCATAATAACCAACTAGAACCAATGGAAATGGGTAAACCAATTGTTGGGCCGGCCAGAGCTGCCTATCAACGGCTTTCAGCAGAATATACTTGGGGATCCATTTCTGTTTGGGCTTGGGGGGCAATTCGCCTACTTGAATATGCTTTAACCTTACCCGAAGTCGATTCCAAACGAATCATGGTTTCTGGACATTCACGAAACGGGAAAACAGCGCTTTTAGCTGGTAGTACCGATGATCGATTTGCTTTGGTAAATCCCGCAGGATCTGGGTGTGCTGGTGCCGGTTCATATTTAGCATTAGATGAAGGTTGTGAAGATTTAGCTGCTTTGACTAGCCGAGATCGTTGGTGGGTCTGGACTCACGCCGAATTCGAGAAGTGGACAGGACAGGAGGAAAATCTACCGTTTGATCAACATTTCCTAATGGGTTTAGTTGCACCTCGCCCACTTCTGCGAACTGAAGGTATAGAAGATGAATGGGCAAACCCCAAGGGCACCGCGGTTGCTTTTCTGGCGACTCAGCCAATCTATAATTTTCTAAACAGTCCCAGCAAAAATGGAATCTACGTTCGGTCAGGTGGTCATTATCAAAGCCAGGAAGATTTTGAGGCCCTTCGAGTTTTCGCTGATTGGCACCTCTTCGGTCTGTTTCCGACTGATGACTTTCCTCACACCAATTTCCACCAACTACCTTTCAATACAGATGAATTAGCAAAGTGCTTTGACTGGGATTAAGGGACCGAAACCCTTCTAAGGATTGGATTAAGCTTTTGAGGTCTCACAAAGCTTAATCCAATCGGCTACCAAAATTCTTACATTGGGCTCAATTTTTAGCCATTTTAATCTTTTCGTGGTGGCCGGTTGCTAAGGGGAACCGCCTATCTAGCCAAGATTCAGATATGGGCTCAAATCGGCCCATCAAGTTTTTATTCCCAATCTGGAATTGGATCTCTCGGTGGCCGCCAAAAACCGCCATTTCCCACTTATCTGCTAAGCAGGCTTGAGTCATATCTAACACTAGTTGATCAACAGACTTCTGGGTAGGAGTGTAGCGTAGGTCTGTCCCGATACAACCTCCATATCGGCGAAAAACAGATTCTGACAGTTCGGTTGGTCTAGTGAATTCAACCAATTTCAGTCCGACTAGTAGGTGATTGTTCGAACTCTCAATCATTAACAAAGGATTGGTATAGGAAGTGTCTGTGGCCGTAAACTTAACCCCAAGTGAAACGAGACCACTACGAATCACAACGGATTGATATGGCTCTCCAATGTAATTCCCAACAATAGTTTTTCCGTTGACTAGAATTTGGTCAACCGTATCTAGTCTGGGTAATACAATAAACATCTCTAGCCGTTCTACTGTCCATCGTTCTTGTCGTTTGGGTTGATAGACGATCACGGCTGAAGAGCCTGATTGAACAGCAGACGGACGCCCATCATCAGCCCATAGTTTAGGTGAGGTTTCGATTGGTTGGCCATGGTGATGATTTAGGTAGCGATTCGTTTGTCCAGGGCGGCGTTGGTTTTGTACAAAACGAACAAAGGCCTGACCTAAATCAGATAATGTTTTGACGGATTCACCAGTACGTGTCCATTGAGCGATGTAGCTAGCATTCTGCATTCCATGAACATGAGTTTTTGTAGCTGTTGCCACCGACAGGTTTTCGTCCATCCAGGTTGTTAATTCTGAAATACCCCCTGGTATCCAGGTGATTTTCGAATCTTCGTTCCCTAATTTGACTAACGATTGTTCAGCTGAAGAGGTCACGGTAGCAGGTAGTGGTTTATGTAATGCTATATTTCTAACATCAACAGGGTGTTGGTGCGCCAGAAGTACTAATAAACTAGCATACGCGTGATCGTGCGCGTGAACAAACTGGTAAGCGACAGATTCGTCATAGAACCCACCCCATAACAAATCAGCTAACATAGATACTAAACCTGATCCACCATAAAGGCTGTCGTGGTACGCTCGCCCCCACGGTCCACAGAGTTGCCGAATTCTGGGGTGCCAACGCCAAGCTAATTCTAGCCACAGGTGGTTTTCTAATTTTCTTGCTATCTGAGTTGAGCGCGGTTCACCTAATTGACAAATAATACGGAGAAGAAGAAGTGTCACTGGGTGATAAGTAGGGCTATTGAATTCTGGAAGGGTTCCGTGGGGTTCAACTAAGTGAACGAATTTCTCTAAAGCACATATACTATCATCAACGAGTTGTTTGTCATCAAACATCAAACCTGCAGCTAGCCGACCAGTCCAATTGCCAAGTGGTATATTATTATTTCGCCCAGCAATGATGTCTTCACCATTATCCTTCAAAAATCCTTTTACTGCTTGCTGAAAATTTTCTTTTTGACTCGTGCTTAGGGTTGGTGATAGATGATAAAGAGCCATCAGGCCTGCCATTACATTAAAGTGCCCACCTAGAACTCCCAATTTATCTAGCCATTTATGCCCTTGCTCAATACGTTCAGTTTTTCCACTCATCAAAAAACCAATAGCACAATAAAGAGTCCCGCGGGTATCAGTTCCTCCATACTCATCTCCATTGATCAGACCGGTTTCCACATCAGTGAAGTAGTCAGCATACCTTTCTGCTACGGATAACGCTTCTTTGGCTGATTGATCAAGNAGTTCAACTATTCCTTCAGGAGAAATAGTNAACATATTTTTACCTTCAGNCATCATCATATTTCTNTCCTTNTAATAATCATATTTAATTATTAAACCTAGCTGTCAAGTTAAANTCTCATTCAAAGTANACACAACTGTAANGACTNCTCTTTTGGGGATCCNNAAATCATAAATCTNNGGNTACTGGTATTNTTTTTTCTGACTTGATTAGTAACTCAATTGATAGATTTTCNGTCTCCAGTAAAAGATAAGACAATATCATTGNAAACAGNACNAGATCTGTTAGATTCGATATGCGAATTCACTATANCCAANANCTAACTNTAAACATAACTAAACTCAATATAATTTGTTTTTTTATCTACTTGATTGACAATTGATATCTGATATAATGAGTTTATCGGTGAATCGAATCCCATTCGACAATTTACAGCTTTCAATAGTAGAATGATATTACCTTTGATGAATCAGTCAGGCGTTGATAACTATATCAATTCATCTGCTCACGACCAATTTCGGGATTACGATTCCAAATTTGCTGAACTGTAATGGTTAATTTGGTATTATATAGGAATAAATCACAAGATTAGANTACAGATTATATACTAATTTAAACAATAGTATCATTAGTACATAACGTTAGATTTATAATTCTTTTTTCAAGAGGCGTTAGCCGATTTCTGAGTTTTCGGTACATTTTTTATTCTGTTAGCAGCTGCTGAGACGATCTTACATTATCGAAAATAGTTTCCGTTTGGTAACTTAGTCTAACGTTTAGGATAGGTGTGTTTCGAAGTCTTGACAAGCTAAAATCTGAGGGGTTGGGTCAAAAGAAGTTACCCGAAAGCTTGTTTTTCAAACACTTTAAGTGCTTGTCTCATATTTACAAAGGGAGATAATAGAAAATGGATCCTGTTAGACTAGGTTATGTTGGTTGTGGGTTTATGGCGCAAAAAGTTCACATCCCGAATTTTATTAGTCTTCCTAATTGTGAATTATTGGCTATTGCTGAAGTACGTAATCAACTAGGACAAAAAGTTCAGCAAAAACACCAAATACCCAAACTGTACCAAGACCACATAGAGTTAGCGAAGGATGACGAGATTGAAGCAGTAGCGGTATCGGCTGGNTTTGCTATGCAAGGGCAAATTGCCAAAGACTTGCTTAGTGCTGGCAAACACGTATTCATGGAAAAACCGATGGCCGTTTCAGTGAAACAAGCCGAGGAAATGGTGAAGGCTGCCGAATCGGCTGGTGTTAAGCTTATGGTTGGCTACATGAAGCGATACGATGCGGGAAATGAGTTAGCTAGGTCTTATATTGATCAATTTCGTCAATCAGGTGAACTAGGAGCCTTGACTTATGTGCGCAATCATGGCTTTGGAGGTGACTGGGTCTGTAACCTCGACACACCAAGAGTTACCACAGATGAAGCGCAACCTTCTGCTCCTAACCCTGTTCCTGAATGGTTACCCAAGAATCGAGTTAATTCCTATCTCGGCTACCTACAACAATATACCCACAACATTAATCTTTTACGTTGGTTCNTGGATGCGGGAGATGACGTTAAAGTTAAAGTAGTCGATCTAGATGATGACGGTTATTCAGGTATTGTGATTTTTGAAATGGCGGGAATACGTGCTATTCTGGAGTCAGGTAGNATTTCTCATTATCGTTGGGATGAGCATACGCAAATATACTTTCAGCACGGATGGGTGCACACCTGGGCCCCACCCTTACTCCTCAAAAACACACCAGCCGAGGTTGAAATCTATCGGGCAGGTGATGATCAAGAGGTGACCCAACCGATTCCAAAGCCAAGTTGGACTTGGGCTTATCATCGGGAAGTCGAACATTTCATCCAACACATTAGGATGGATGAACCATTCCGTTCATCGGGACAAGATACGTTAACCGACGTGCGGCTGTACGAAGAAATTTACCGCCAGTTCTTGGGGCTTGACTAGATCGTAATTCAAGCGAATTGAAATGTCAAAAATTAGGATTATAATAAAAATATGAGTCAGAACAATGATCTATGGGTTCAATATCCGGGTAATGATGATGGAGCAGGAAATGGTAAACATATTGTTTTGGTAAGTGGAGACGAGGAATATCGTTCCGAAGAGGCCTTACCAATGCTAGGCCAAATTTTGTCTGCTCACCATGGATTTCGAACTACCGTTTTGTTTGCAATTGACCCAGATACTGGAAAAATAGATCCAGAAGTTCAAACTAATATCCCGGGTCTACAGCACCTAGAATCAGCTGATATGATGATTCTATTTACCCGATTTCGTGAATTGCCCGACGACCAGATGAAATTTATCGTTGATTATACAAATTCAGGAAAGCCTGTAATGGGTTTACGAACCGCTACTCACGCCTTCAAATATGAACGNAACTTGGACAGTCCTTACGCTAAGTATGATTGCCAAAGTGTTGATTTTGACGGTGGCTATGGTCGGCAGGTACTAGGTGAAACTTGGATTAATCACCACGGTCATCACGGGAAAGAAAGTGCTTTAGGTNTTATCAATGGTCTATACGAAGATCATCCAGTTTTGAAAGGGGTGGCAGATGTCTGGGCACCAAGTGATGTATATGGAGTAAAAAAATTAGTCGGTGATAATCTGCAGATATTAATGAACGGTCAAGTTTTAGTTGGTATGGAATCAAGCGATCGACCGAAAATCAACAAATCTACTATGCCATTGGTCTGGCTAAAGAATTATACTGGTGAGACTGGTAATACCTGTCGTGTTTTTAATACTACCATGGGAGCATCAGTGGACTTGTGTAGTGAAGGGCTACGACGTTTATTAGTCAACGGCTGCTACTGGTGTCTAGATATGGAAGACCAAATTCCCGAACGNAGTAATGTGGATTACATAAATGATTATAAGCCGACCATGTTTGGATTTGGTACCTTCCAGAGAGNTTTGTGCCCAAGTGATTTTGCTCTCTAAGCAGGAAATGTTTCATCNCAATCTAATTTAATCATATTTTTAGTAGTCTTTATTGCATAAACTNAAAAATTCAATTCTATGAAAGCTATNGTTTTATATCAACAAGGTGGAATCGANAAGCTAACCTATACCGACTATGCNACACCCNAAATCAGTGAGACAGAGATTTTGGTTCAAGTTGAGGCTTGTGCNATAAATCGTCTNGATTTGAGAGCTCGTCAAGATCGACCAGAAGTNGATCCTTTTCCACACATTCTAGGGTCTGATATCGCTGGGGTTGTAGCAGATACTGGTCCACGCGTGTCTGAAATTTCGGTTGGTGATCGCGTGGTTCTATCACCGAACATCAGTTGTGGCCAATGTAACGACTGCACCGATGGTAATGAAAATTTATGTGGCCGACAGAAACTAATTGGTTTTCATACCAATGGCGGGTACGCTGAATATGTAGCAGTTCCTGCCAATAATGCTATTTTGATAGACCAAAGTTTGGATTTTTCTTCCGCTGCNGCCATTCCAATTGCCTACCTAACAGCTTGGCACATGTTAATAACTCGCGCCAAAATTCAGCCGGGTGAAGATATACTGATCCTATCGGTTGGTAGCGGTGTTGGCAGCGCTGGCCTACAAATTGCGAAACTGACCGGTTGTCGTGTTTTTGCTACGGCAGGTTCCGACCAAAAGTTACAGATTGCACGGCAAATGGGTGCTGACTTTACTGCTAACTACAAAAAAGTGGATTTTAGTCAATTTGTATTAGATCAAACCAATGGTAGAGGGGTCGATGTAGTTTTGGAACATGTTGGTCAAGCTACTTGGCAACAAAGCATTACTAGTTTAGCTAAAAACGGCCGCTTGGTCACCTGCGGAGTTACTACAGGAAATGAAGGTCAAATTGATATACGAAAAATGTACCAGAAACAATTGTCTCTCCTTGGTTCAGCTTTGGGGTCATCTTCAGAACTTCGCACAATTATTCAATTAGCAAACAATGGTATGCTGAATCCAGTTGTAGATCAAACCCTTCCTTTATCAAAAGCGCAACTAGGGCACAAAATCCTTGAAGATCGATCTAACTTCGGTAAAATTTGTCTCTCTCCAACCTTATTAGCTGAATAGATGATAAAATTAAAAAAGCGCTACATGCAATACTCCTTTTGATGAAATAGGTATTGGTCTCCTACATTAGGAAAACAGCTTCCCGTCAATTGTATTAAATATAGTGGCTAACTTCTTCTGTGAAAATGTCCAATTAACTTAAGGTTTTTTTACTAAACCCATGAAAAAAAATAATCATCCAGCCCTAAGTAAAGTTAGGGTTTGGCTAGTTATTACCAAAATAATGGTGATAGCAGCCTTACTTTTTATTTGTTTCCCACCCAGCATGAAGGTTTGGGAACAATCAGATAGTATTCCCTCAGAATACACGCCATTCGAATACCTACTAAAAGAGATTGACCAAGATCTTTTTCTATTGCTAATAATTACTGTACTAATTTTTGTATTGTCAGAATTGACCAGAGAACTAGAAAAAATACAAACTGACCCGAAAATTACAGTAGATTCACAAGAATTCAGAAATTAACTTTTATCGGAATTAGAAAAAATCCTAAGAGCTTGTGTGAGCGGAATCTACTTGTTAGATGATACTATCAGTTGATTTAGAGGGAACGTTGTAGCATAAATATGAGCCTAAATATTGACGTTCTCGATAAATTAGAGCAAAGTAAAAACCTAATTTGGAACCGGCTTCGGCAAGTCATTGTTGGATAAGAAGCTGTCATTAATCAAGTTATGATGACCTTGATGATCGGTGGGCATTGTCTATGAGAAGGTGTTTCTGGATTAGGAAAAACATTGATCATAAAGACCTTGGCTCAAATCTTAGAACTGAAGTTTAACCGAGTGCAGTTCACACCAGACCTAATGCTAGCCGACATTATCGGTACTGAGGTGATAGAAGAAAATCGTACTACAGGCCAGCGCCAAATGCGGTTCATCATTTTATCAAGAAGTGGTTGCATTGGGGAGCTGGGCTGAAAGCTAGACAATACTTGATACTTGGTGCCAAAGCACGTGCCATTTTACGTGGCCGATTTAATGCATCTTGTGAAGATGTTCGAGAAGTAATACACTCAGATTACGATATCGAATGTCAACTAATTTTCATGCTGAAGCCGAAGGGATAAACGTCGATAGTATTATCGATCATGTGTCGGAATAAATTTAAAAGGTAAAACAAAAATGAGATTTTCGATCGAACGATATCTTCTTATACCTGCAGTTCTATTTTTTTTGTTGGTCAATTTTGGGGTAGTCGATTATGCTGTAGCGGATAAGGAAGCCATCGAGAAAGCAACCCGATTTTTGTTGGCGCACCAAAATGAAGACGGTGGCTGGCCTTTAATTGTAGGCCAAAATAGCGATGCCGAAGTAACAGCTATCTCAATTCAGGCTTTACTAGCAAAGGGATATGGTACTGGAGCTCCAACGATCAACCGTGCCGTATCTTACCTGATATCTCAACAACTAGATGATGGTAGCTGGAACGGTAATTCGGCTCATACTATTTTTGCCCTGGTAGCTCTGGAAATGGCTGATCGTGATCCCAACATCGTTTTTAAAGGTCTAACCTGGCTAGATAAAGCTCAAAATGAAGATGGAAGCTGGGGGCGTGATGCTAACTCGCCCGCCAATACGCTCTATACTGCAGCGGTACTTTCAGGGCTAAAACGGTTAGTTACACCTCGTTACTCATCACTTAATAAGGCGGCCAATTGGTTAGCAGATCCCAATAGAATGAATTACGATGGAGCTTGGTCTCTGAAACGTGGATCGAATTCGGAAGTGATGGTCACAGCTTGGGTACTACAGGGACTATCAGTAGTATACGATGTGGATGATCGGTTAGCATGGCTAAAACAAATGCAAAACAATGATCATGGGTTTGCTAATCTAAAAGATCAACCTAGTGACCCAGAGATGACAGCTTATGTTATTATTACTCTGGCAGCCTTGAAAGATCCGATTAACACTGATTTGATCGCCAGTGGATACCTAAAGCAAGTACAACTTCCTGATGGGAGTTTCAAAAGCAATACTCCAATTGAACTGGAAGAAGCTCAGAGTAATATTCAGACTACTAGCTTTGCCCTGCTGGCTTTCAACGCACGCCGTTACGAAAAATTGTTTGAGAAGTAATCAATTCTGATAGGCTATCTTATTTATGAGTGACAACCAAGATTATTCTGATACCGTAAAATCAGGTGAACATAACCTGCAGCAGGGGAGCGAACGGAGGTTAGCTGATCGTTCGTCAGTTGGACTCCGTCATCTGGAATCTTATCGGTCGGCACAGAATGCCCTAAAACAAGCTATAGATTGTCTAAAACAGAAATCCTATCAGTCGGCTATTGCCAACTTCAAGATTGCTATACAAAAAAATAGTGAGTTGGCCGAAGCCCATTTTTATTTAGGCCTAACCTATTTTATGTTGAACGATTACGAACAAGCTCGACTATCGTATCAACAAGCTATCAAGTGTGAGCCAGGAGATCCTACCGTACACGAAAATTTGGGTATTGTATGCCAACTTCTTGATCAACATCAGGATGCGGTCTCTGCGTTTACCTACGCCGTAGCTCTTGATCCAAAACGAGCAGAGTCTTATTCTAGGTTAGGAAATTCATTGCAAAAATTAGGTAAAAGAGAAGAGGCTAAGGTCGCCTATCAACAAGCCGTGTTAGCAAAACTCAAATCGGATCAAAGCTAACTAAGCAATACTAAGGGGCATCCATCATGGTGGTGGGTGGATTTTCTAATAACTTCTGTAAAGCATAATAAGCAGGCTTAGCTCGGTACTGTCGGTCAAATAGACAGCCTTCCAATTTTTCTTTCTTTTTCCAAGCATCTGCATCACTTAAATTCCAAACATTCCAAGTAACCACACCACTTCCCCGTTTCTTTAATAAAAGCTGCAGGATAGTTGAAAAAGTTTTGGCTTGAGCTTGATAGTCCTTTTTTTCTGGCAACCAAACATTATTCTCCGTGATGTGAAAAGATAATTTATTTTGGTGAGTCCAATCAATTAGTTGCGAGAGTCTATTCATATTATCGTCATTCTTTTCCCAACCGACATTAACATGGGCTTGCCAACCAATACCATCAACTCTTAATCCTTTTTTTCTCAGATATAAGACCAAACGCTTAATTTTATCCCACATCGGTTTCTGCATGCTACCGTGCTGGTTAATAATTAGTTCAGTATTGGGAGCGTATTGGTTGGCCAATTCAAAGGCTAATTCAATATACAGTGGAGGATTCAGGGGATGATTAGTATCAGACCCTATCAGAAACCATGGATTTTCCCACTTTTCAGTACCTTTTTTGGGTTGATGCCATTTGCCATTTGCCAATACAGTTTCATTTACCACATCCATCCACTTAACATGATCGTACCGATCATATCTTTGACAAAGGGCAGTCATAAACTCCACAAGGTGTTTCCTTAGTTCTTTAGCAGTACGATGGTCTTGTTTGGCCCAAT
The DNA here is from genome assembly GCA_002729015.1 of Candidatus Poribacteria bacterium. Next base: position 19,332 of record PBVO01000130.1, on the reverse strand, counting down.
TTGAGCACTGTGGACCAATTGGACCGTGAAGGCGTAAAATTTGACCGTTTTTTTCACAATGTTCGACCCAAGCATCTGCATCCTTCCATTTCCAAACATTGGGACGTGGATGGATTGCCCACTGTTTGAAATCATTTTCTGGGGTGGTATAGCTAAACTCACGGTCCAAAATTTGGCCTGCACCTCTAGATCGTTTCTTCCAACCAGTCGTACCGCCGATGTAAACATTACCACTAAGAAATTTCTCTGAGACAATCTGCTTTAGCCTGCGACCATTTGGCAGCGGCGGCTCATTTTGTGCCTTCTGACCAAACGAACTGACTGAAACTAAAAGTAAAACAAAAGATATTACCCTCACATATTGCTTGTCTTCATCACACATAATTTTTTGAATCTTCAAGAAATATCAGATGGATCCAAGAACACACCTACAATATGACTTTTGCCTGGCTCATCATCGTAATTTGTATAATCAACTAAAATAATGCGGCCGTCAGGAAGAGTAAGCCAAGAGGAATAACCATGATCTGGATGTGGTTGTTGATCTGGATGGTTAGCGTGAATTTGTACTAAACGTTCTCTCTGGTATTGGTCGGGGTATTCCCCCGATCTCGCNGACCAATTCCATTCCCAATCNTCAAGAGTTCGGTTTTGGCTGGAAAATGAAACCTGCGACCAGCTGCTTTTTCCAGTATTNCCTTGTTGNCCGAACATNGTTCTTATTTCGGCTCTAGCACCATGAAAATCGCTAAGATCGNTCTCACCACGAAATATATTTCGGTAGATNANATCTTCACCATCTACTTGAACACGTAGTAGACCACCTTGGTGATNTAACGTAATCTGGCGTGGTCGGCTAAAGTCGACCGGTTTATGTAAATCTGTTCTTTTTATTGAACCTANTGTTATAAAGTCAGCCCCAATATTTAAGAAGGCTCCAATACTACCACAAGACATAAAAGCAACAGGCTGCCCCGGTGGCCCTTCAACCGAAAGTTTTGCGGTGAAACTAATAGTACTAAAACGATCCTGTGGTGGCAGTAAACTATAACGACACTCGTGATCGGCCTCATTTTCAATATGCAGATAACCATCATCTAGAGTTGCTTTATATTTTCGTCTAGGTCCACCAACAGCGTAATCACCAGCTTCAGCTCGAAGATCTCCAACCCAAGCATAACAACCTAGACCGCCATTAACATGTCGTCCAGTAACTAAGCAACGACCGTCGTCTAACTGCTTGACGTAAGGACGATGTAGAGCAAAAGGACACATTTGTGGTTGGCTCCAAGTTCGACCGTTATCTTCAGAAAACACAACAAAACTGGGTATTCCAGCCGAATGATTTTCTCTCATCACACAGGCTAAGCTGGCTCCATTATCCAGAATTACTAGTGCACCTTCACAAAAACGGTGATAGCCATCGTGTGCTACAATAACTTGGTCGCCCCATGTTAGTCCTCCATCAGATGAGGTCGTCATAATTTCGGCAAACTCTTGGCTTTCAGATAGCATAACGTGAGTACAAACAGCTAAACGTCCATCAGGTAATTCCATCATTCGATCTGGTTCAAAACCACTAATATTTGGCAGATAAGGACCATCCCAACTTTGACCTTCATCGTCACTCCACCAAATCCAGTTCCCAGGCGATTGATCTTGGTGAAAATGACTGAAATCATCATGNTCNCATATCACAACNACTCGATTATCACTCAANAGNCTAATACGNGGTGTCACCAANCGCTCGTCNCCTTTACTGAGATCGGCGGTTATGATTTCGTTTAATTTCNCCCAGTTCCGACCATCGTCATCGCTATAAAGAATGGTCAAAATCTGTGTTGTTTCACCCCAATGAGCTTCAGTGTCTGAGTAGACTAATAGCAAGCGACCAGATGACAGGCGTATAATATCAGGATTTTTAGTAAACCGGCCGGGACTCCTCCAAGCTTCAAAAATTTTATGATTAACAGTTCGAGTGTGAATGTACATCAATTTCCTCTTTATGAAAGATTATGCGTNACTTAAGTANTTTAGGATGTCAAAAAAGCANAGGNTTTCATTTTAAAATGACCATGCGACTAGTTGAAGAGTAATCGCNTGCATTCAGTTGGTAAAAGTNAACCCCACTAGACACTGTCTCACCNTTATCCGTCCTGCCATTCCAATAAATAGCCTTATCCTGACTGAGGTAGATGCCAGCAGATCGAAACCCAATAGGTAATCAGCAAGAATNGGCTGTTTTTTGAAACTTTATTTATCATTATTTATCATTCCAGTTTTCTCTTATGCGCATTGGATGTGGATAGATCTGATTTTTAAGAACTAACTTTTTATTTACTTTGAAAGGAGGTAATTTTGCTAACATTAGTGAGGATTGATAGAAATTCAAATTTCATCATCAAAACTGCATATGATTGTTTAACCATTTGGCGTCATAATTCAAGAATTTAGATAGTGAGCTAATCTGNCACCTTGAGAATGATTTTGCCAAAATTACGGTTTTCTTCCATGTATTTGTGAGCTAGGTTGGCTTGNGATAACGGNAAAACAGTATCAATGACAGGTNGGATCTGGCCTTTCACTAATGTATCGAACCATCGATCGACAAATCGGTTNCGGATACTAGCTTTCTCTGAAACNGGCANACGGCGCATTACAAAACCTANAATTCTCAAACGTTCGCGTAAAATTTGCCCAAGGTCAATCTCTGCTTGTGAGCCGCTTAGTAAACCAACTACTACTAACCTACCTTCAAATTTCAATAGAGATAAATTCTGAGTTAAGTAGTCAGCTCCAATGAAGTCAATGATAACATCTACTCCGCGTCCATTGGTTAATTTATCAATTGCTTGGGCAAAATCTTCTTCCTTATAACAAATGCAAGTTGTAGCACCTAATTCTTGAACTCTTCGGGCTTTTTCCGTTGTACCTGCTGTTGCTAAGACGGTAGCTCCAGCTTGATTAGCCAACTGAACTGCAGCAGAACCAACACCACTACCACCTGCATGGATCAATACAGTTTCACCTTCTTCCAATTGTCCACGTGAAAATAGTGTTTCGCTGGCTGTGAAAAATACCTCAGTAACTGCGGCTGCATCTTCAAAACTCCAATTTTCTGGAATATGCATGGCCAGCCGATGGTCAATCACAGTTTTCTCTGCATAGGCACCGCCAGAAACTAGACCAAAAACACGATCGCCTACCGAAAACCCTTCAACTTTATGTCCAATTTGACGAACCACACCGGCTAACTCTAGCCCAAGAATACTTGACTCCCCAGGCGGAGGCGGATAAGCGCCCTTTCGTTGAAGTATATCAGCCCGATTGAGAGCTGTAGCTTTGACATCAACTAGTAGTTGGGTAGGGGACGGAGTGGGTGAAGCTACTTCAGCCATCCGCAAGATAGTCAAGTTTTCAGTCTGATATTGAATAATTGCTTTCATGGTCAGTAAACTTTCAAAACAATCAAGGTAACTACTGCATTCTAGTCATGAGGAGTTGCTTTGTCAAGAAGTGCAACAAGTGGTGTTATCATTTGACTCGCTAGTTTGCATTGACCATCAAATAATAGAGTAGTAGCTTGATCCAAGACGGTAGAATATTTGCTTGATATTTTGCTCTCTTTTCTTAGTTGATAAAGCGAAATGGGTAATCTCAGGTCTACCGAATCAAAAATTGATTTCTTATCAGTGTGCCTTTGAATGATTTCCAGATAGAAGTAGCCTGAATTAGTCGTGGGTTCAATAGATGTCCCCTCACCATAATCATTCCATGTAGCAACCTGAATAATATTAGAATTAGACTGCCATGCTAAGTCAAAGGTCTCAGTGAATGTCTGTCCACCACGGTCATCAATAAATCCATAACTATCATGTACGCCAGCTGTCTGGTAAATATCATGAAAAGCTGGAAAAGCCACCGAAATGAACAAGGTTGAATCACTTTTTTGCAGATTATCAATATATTTTCGCCAGACGGGAGGTGGAATAATCTGACCACCTGTTACTGGTGGCCAACCAAATTTCCCGTTCATACCTGACTCTTGCCAAACGTGTGGTAAACCAAACAGTTGAGGATCACTCATCAGCCCAGTAGTTATCTGAGCCCAATGAGATCGATTAAAATATTGTGGCCCGAAGACGAGAACAATCGGCCGCCCGTCTAACTCAAGATAAGCGGAATCGTTCAACCAATTTTTGTCCATCCATTGCATGACTTGCCGACCGTGTGCTTCGACCTCTGTAAACGGAAGAAATCGATTTTCTACCATGTGTCGCACTGTCTGATCTTCATAGCAAATGGCAAACTCAAGACCTGCTCGTTTAATATATTTAATCAAATGCCTCGTGTTTCGGTGAATGGTAGAATAATCTCTGAACGGTTTGATACCATACCAGTCGATAATCACCCCATTAATACCCGCTAACTTCATCAATAAAACTTGACAGGCTAATGCATCCGGGTCATTAGAATCATATGGGCCAATCAGTGGGTATTGATGGGATGCAATTTCTCTTTGGCCGTTTTTCTTTATGTGTTCTGGGTTAAATTTGTTCATTGTCCAATGCCATCCCCAATCGCCACTAACAGATTTTGACGAGTACCAAGGCATATAATGGACGAAAACCTTTTTATTCATGCCCTCTGCGTCCAAATTTGAATTTACTATCAGAAAAGATAGAACAGCCAATGGAAGAACGAATTCTTTGAAACGGTTCAACATGACCAACTACCGAACCTGATAATGAAGAAAAATTTCGCTATCAACTATTCGGTGACTTATAAGTTCTAGATCGACTAAGTCAGATAATACAAATCCGTCTCCTTCAACCGCTGTTGGTACATTACGACCACCCGCAACTTTAGGACAAACAGTTAAATAAACTTCATTAACAATGCCAGCTTGAAATACCGAAGCGTTGATTTCACCACCACCTTCGATCAGTAAGCTTTCGACTTGATAATTATCAGCTAAAATTTGTACGATCTTGTAAAAGTCAACTTTTTCAGTTCCTACCACAAAAACATCTGCAATTTTTGATAAAGCTTTATATCGATCAGAGGTTATCTGCTGAGTAGTGAATATGATAGCTGGTGAATTGTTATGATGAAACATCTTCGCAGATGGTAGGATGCTACCTCTTCCGCTGACCACGCACTTGATTGGGTTGGGAGAAAAACCGTTCTTCCGTCTTTGTCTTTGGTAAACAGGACGGGAGGTGAAGGTTGGATCATCATTAAGAATTGTTTTAGCCCCAGCTAAGATTGCATCTTGTTGGCTTCTCACAGCTAGCAAATGTTCTAAATCCTTCTCACTAGCAAACTGAGAGCTGGCATCATCCGTAGTGGTAATTTTACCGTCAACAGTGGTAGCAACAATCAAGCTGACACGCATCTGCTATCCTTTTATACGGACTTGAGAACTGCCATTATTCATCTTATCGACTCGGATTTGTTGTGGGATACGCCTTGTCAACTCTCGTACATGGCTGATAACTAAGACGTGCTTGCCAGAAAAACGGAGATTTTCTAAAGCCGAAATGGCTACGTCGAGTGTCTCAGAATCCAATGTTCCAAAACCTTCATCCAGAAAAAGTGACTCTATTTGTGAGCGCCCCCGACTCATTTCGGATAACGCTAATGCTAATGATAAACTGGTTAGGAAACTTTCACCACCAGATAAAGTCTCAACTGGTCTTTCTTGGTTAGCATTCCATCGATCGACCACCTTCATCTCCTTCATGCTATGTACACGTAGTTCATATCGGTTAGTTAGACTCATTAACTGTTGATTGGCTAATCGAGTCAGCATGTCAAACATTTGTTCTAAAGCAAAATCACGTAGCGTATTGTCTGGTATAACAGATTGTAGCTTTTCCCAACGCCTTTTTTCTTCTTTGATCGATTTTGATTTCTGTAGTTGTTGGGTTCGCCGAGTAAATTCTATTTCCAATTGATCTAACTTCTGTTTGTTGGCTCCAATCTGTTGTTGAATTAACGATAATTGCGCTATCATCTGATTTTCTTTCTCGGAAAGATCTTCTAGTTGATTAGGGTCAAAAGGAGAATCTGTCAATGTTTGTTGGTCGACTATCTGCTGTTTTTGATAATTCACTAGGCGAGTGTTATAGTCTCGCCATCGTGTAGTCTGTTCGCTAATCCATTTAACATCTCGTATCGATTTTCGGTGAGCGTCAATGTCAGAAAAATCATGTTGTTTTAATTTAGCCTGATAGAACAATTTTTCTTTATCGTGCTGTTCCTCAATTTCTAGCGTTTTTTGCTGGCAAGACTTCACTCGATCCTCTACGATTTGTTTTTTCTGCTCGGCCTCTTGTAAGCTAGACTCTGCCTGTTCCCGCTTAAGAAACCAATCATCTAGCTGTTGATTCATTTTTTCTTCGGCTTCATTTGCTGATAAACCATCGGTTTTGGATTTTGCAGCCGCAATCAGATCTTTGCCCTCGGCTATCTTTTGCTGACAACTATCTTCAAGTTGCCGGTATTCTATTTCCAAGTCCTTAACCGGTATTTTTGTAAGTTGGAATTCTAACTGTCCAACTTGATGATTTAATTTCTGAAGTTTTTCTTCTTGTTTACGTGTAAATGTTACTAATTCCAGTTGTTTAAGATGCCAATTAGATAAATCATCAATTGAATATGTGCTTTTATCAGTTAGACTCATCAAATCCATAATTTGTTTTTTCAGAAATTCAATTTCGCTTTCGAGACGGTTGATCGTATCCTGTATTGTTTTTTGCTCGGTTTCAGTTTCTTGCAGTTGTTGTTTGATCGTCTGATTCAATTGTAGTATCTGATCTTGCTTGAGTACCCACTGCTCGACATCATTACTGGCTTTTTGTTGATCAAGCTCAGCTTGACTGAGCAGATCTAAGTTCTGTTCAGCGTTAGTCCGACGTACTTCGAGCCAATTTAGGATTTCGTTAGCCATTGGCATTTTTTCTTGAGGGTATAGTTGCGTCCACTGCTGAGCTAAAATGTTCTGATCATTCTCCAATTGATTCGTGCTAGTCTGTCCTTGCTCTATCTGCGATTTCAAATTTTGACAATTGAGATCAATCTTTACTCTTTCCTGATGAATGAACTCAAAATTCAATTGGCTATCATTCACCAGCTTTTCAAATTTCTTCAGTTGATTAGTTATTTTTTCAATCTCTGTCGGGTCTATCGGTATCTGATCAACTTTTGACTGATCAGAGTGTTCTGAACTTCCGCAAACTGGGCAAGGCTTGTTAAGTTCTAACTCCTGACGAAATTGATTTAGTTGGATTTGTCGATGGTGATCTGTACTTCTAGCTTCTAGTTTCCGCAATTTCTGCGCAAAAATCTCCCGTTCTTGTCCGATTTTTCGCTGTCTTTGGCTGATACTTTCGAGTTCCAATTGCTGACTATTCAATTCGTCAACCCAAATCTGATTTTTAGCTATCTGTTGATTGATTTGTGCTTTCAATGTAAGTATTTGATTAGCAATTGTTTGCGCTAACTGCGTTAGTTTTTTTTCATTCTGCCAATCAGATTCCTGGTTTTTAAGTTCTTTTGTTCTTTGTTGTGCATTTTGCAATTTTTGTCGTATTTCAGATTCGTTCTGCTCATGGTCTATCAGCTGTTTCTGTGCTTGTTTTCGATTTTTTCGCTGTAGCTCAATTTGTGTTAACTGCTTGTCGTTATGACGTCTTGTTTCGAGCAAACGGTCTAATTTTTCTTGTCCTTGGATTAGTAGCTTTTGGACTGTCCGAAGTTCCAGTTCTAGAGATTCTAAACCCTTTGGGTAATTCAACTTTCCGGTTTCTGATTCTATTGTATCTTTTTCTTTATTTAAGTGAGCGATCTGCTTTTGTTTTTCTTCAATCTCTGTTTTTTGTTGAAGAATTTTTTCTTTTACTCCATTTGCTCGATCGGTGTACTCTTTGGCCAAATTAAAAGCGGATTTGGCTAAAGTTTCTTCTTCGCGAGCTAGTTGAAATTGTTTGCGCGATTTTTGGCTATTAGAAAAAAACTGTCGATAATCCAGGTCTGCTTGGGAAAATTGACTACTAGCTAGCTGCCAATTAGGTAAAACAGATTTCTGATTTTGCTTAGCATCATACTCAGCTAATTTGGCTTTTTCTAGTTCTTTACCTGATACTTCGAAGTTATTCATTTCCAATTGTATCTGTAAAGCCCGATTAGCGAGTTCTAGCTCATTTTTCAGCTGATCCATTTGTTCTTGCTGCTGACCTAGTATTTCGAGTTCCTGAGAGGTTTTGATCAATCTCTTATGTATTTCTTGACGTTGAGTAGCCTCAGCGATCTCAGATTGGATTTGATTCCGTTTATTTTGTAGCTCGTTCTGTTGTATTTCTTTATTGTTTAAGTTTTGCTTGGTCTGTTGGATCTCTTCTTCCGTTACTTCAGGAGAGGCACTTAGCCTAGCCTCCATCTCATTGAATTTCTTTTTGTTTTCGGTAACTATCTTGTTTAATTCATGCTTGAGTTGATCATAAATAGTTGTTCCTGTCGTAGCTTCCAGAATAGATCTTCTTTGTTCCATTTTGGACTTCAAGAAAGCAGAAAAATCCCCTTGGGCTAGCATGACTGAACGACAAAAAGCAGAAAAGTCAAGGCCTAAAATCTCGGTTACTACATCTGCTACGGATGGATCAGAATCCTTATCGGAGTGACGTTTTGCCTGCAAGCGTTCGCTCATTATCTTACTGGAATCAAGATCAATCAATTTTCCAGAAGGTGTAAAATTACCACTCGCTGAACGCTTTGTTCTCCATTCTGCTAAATAGCGACGCCCATTAGATGAAAAAGTTAGCTCTGCTATTCCTTCATTTTTCCCTTGAGATAGCATGTTATTAGGGTGTTGGTCCCCATTACCGTCTAAACGAGGTGTTTTTGCATATAAAGCTACACATATAGCATCTAATAGGGTTGTTTTTCCTGCCCCTGTTTGACCCGTTACAACAGTCAAGTTTGAGTTACTTAGTGGTGCTACAGTGAAGTCCAGGATGACTTCTTGGCGGAAACTATTCAGATTCTTAAGATAAAGTTTGAGAATTTTCATTGGTAATTATACAGGATGTTTCTATGGCACTAAAACACTTGTTAGTTCTAGTTTAGTCATTTATGAACCGGTAGATTTTATCTTGTTACCTTCGCTTTGTCTAGCTTTGGCGTGTTAAAATGAATTGGTGAGATTACTAAACACAAATTGGAGCTAATAATGCAAAAACGTCCTTTTGGTCGAACTGAAGATATGATTTCCATCATCGGTTTTGGTGGTATTTTGGTCACCAATACTGAACAATCAGAAGCCAACAAAATATCTAGATATGCCTTCGATCAGGGCATTAACTATTATGATGTTGCTCCTGCCTACGGAAATGCTGAGGAGCGGCTTGGTCCAGCTATCCAAGATTTTCGATCAAATATATTTTTGGCCTGCAAAACCGGCAAACGTTCTAAAGTTGAAGCCCTAGCCGAATTACATCAATCCCTAGAAAAATTAAAAACTGACTATTTTGATCTATACCAACTACATGCTATGTCGTCCGATTCGGATTTAGAACAGGTCCTATCAGTTGGTGGTGCGATGGAAGCACTCATTGAAGCTAGAGATAAGGGGATTGTACGCCATCTTGGGTTTTCAGCCCACTCAGTAGAGGTTGCAGTACGTTTGATGGATCAGTTTGATTTTGATTCAGTTTTATTTCCAGTCAACTGGGTTAATTACTTTGAAGGTGACTTTGGACCACAAGTCGTCGAAAAAGCTCAACAAAAAGGGGTAACGCGATTAGCCTTGAAGGGAATGGCAAAACGTAAATGGTCGGAAGGCGAAGATAGGTCTGCGTTCTCCAAATGCTGGTATGCACCAGTTAGAAATGAAGATGAAGCCAAATTAGCTCTTAGATTTACTCTGTCTCAGCCAATTACGTCAGCTATTCCACCTGGTGAATCAGCATTATTCGATTGGGCATTGGATGTTGGTCGTGAATTTATTCCAGTAACCAAAGAGGAAATAGAAACCCTAAAAGATCTAGCCATTGGGCAGGATCCAATTTTTCAACATGTAGCCTAAGCATCAAAGAAGGTAAAACCCGAACTAGTTTATCTCCTTTGATACNTAGGAATCGGGCGCATGTCCATTTGGTAAGATGAGGTCGATANTCGATGAGCTCCATTTTCTCTTTTTANCTANTANTAGATAAACGTATGAATTTTTCAANTACCAATTTTACTGACTTNGNAGTTAGCCTGTGNTCGAAAAAAAAGAGTAAGTGNCTATAATCTTAAAAATTCTTTTTTCACTGCTATCNTCGTTGTTTCTTTATATNTTTNCCNTANATGCAAACGAGTTAATAGTAGANGATATTAAGGAGTTAAAGTCAGTCANCTCTACCGAAATCAGGTGGAAGAAAGATGGATCACTGATGAAATTAGTTCCCAAAGGAGAGAAAACCAAACCCTTTTGGATAGATACCACCGAGGTTACAGNTGGTCAATTCAAAAAATTCTTACTGGAATCGAATTACCAACTAGATCCTACATTATGGGAAAAAATCCAGAATTTTTCTTTCGGGGGTCAACACCCGATTATTTACGTCAGCTGGGCTGATGCGGTTGCCTATTGCAAGTGGTCGGGTAAGCGCTTGCCACGTGAAGAGGAATGGGAATGGGCTGCGAGGGGTAAATTAAAGGGAAAGATGTATCCTTGGGGTAATGATCACAGAAAAGCCAGAGATTATGCTAACTTGAATGGCAAAGTTGGTAAAGATAAATGGGAGTATCTCTCACCTGTGGGTAGTTTTAAGCCAAATGGTTATGGGTTATATGATATGAGTGGTAATGTATGGGAATGGTGCCAGGATTGGTACGATGATAATCGTACCCGTTACCGATTGTTGCGTGGTGGTAGTTGGGTTAATGATGTTAAGTCTCTCGAAGTCGAGAATCGTTGTAGCCCAGCACCATATTTAAGACAAAACTATATTGGGTTTCGTTGTGTNGTCTCAACTATTGACCAATAAGCATCCTCAGACCATGGTTATAATAGGAAGTTATATTGGTAAGTAGTCTCTTTGCTAAGTTCCTGCGTTATAAAAAACGAAAATCAAATTTTATAGTTCGATTGGATTTAGAAAATACCAAATTAATTTAGCCTGAATGCCTGACGTGTCTATACAAACTTTGTGCTGTTTACTCTTTTTTCTAGTATCCCCATTTTTAATAACTATACAAGCGGGGAAACAACCTGATTGGGTAGTCAATTACGGTCAATCTGACAAATATCATGAACAAGTTTATCTAACTGGTTTTGGTGAAGCGTTAGGCATTAGTCGAGAGAGTAAAGAAATTGCTCAAGAAAATGCTCGTGCTGACCTCTCGCAGAAGGTATTAGTCANAATCGACAGTACAGTCTCAAATTATCAGTTAGAAGATGGAGAAGAAACATTACAACAATTCTCCACTGTTACTCAAAGTTCATCAGAATTACAAGTAATGGGACTAGAAACTCTAACTTACGTAAGAGATAGCCGAAAAAATTCAATGAGCTTCGCGCTGGTATATATTGAACGGAAGAAATTGGAAAAACTATACCAAGCTGAAAAAAATCGCCTAACTTCCCAAATCCTACAATTGATAACATTAGCAGAAAAGCCGGATAACCCAAAAGCTACATCAGTCCAATATTATTACCAAACTTGGCCTCTACTGGATAAACTAGCTGAGGTCCAAACAATTCTATTGTCTGTTTCAGACACACTAACCCTTTCTGACTTANCGTATCAAGATTTAGANGATCGGCCTCTAATACTACTTAATAAAAGTCAAATTAATAGAAGAATTCAAAAATTATCGTTATACTCAATCGATAATTTGGATGATGTTGCTGGGGCTATCCAGTTTCAGTTGTACCANCAGTTTGATCTTCAACATCAACAGCTATTGGTACAACCTTTTTTTTATCAGGACACTAGATTAAGTAGTGGATTTGCTCGTTATTTTAAGCGACTATTAGAGGGTAAATTGAAAAATAGTATTCAGCCTCAGAGGGAATTCCAAGCTAAATCGGTGAATTATGAAAAAGATATGGCTGTTTCTGCGGGTGCGGATTATATCATCACCGGTTCTTATTGGGAGAAAGAAGACAATGTCCAAATACTAGCTTTCTGTCGATCGGTGCAAACAGGTGAAATAAGAGCNAGTGCAAATNTNGACTTCAAAAGAGGAATGCTCAAGTCTAGTCTAAATCTGANACCAGATAATTTTGAAAAAATAATGAGTCAGCAGCTAGCCTTTGAACAGGAAGTAATCGATAGCGGTCAATTGAAATTAGAAGTTTGGACTGACCGAGGGCATAATGCTTTGCTATATAGTCANGGTGAGTTAATGAAAGTTTATCTGCGTACCAACCGACCTTGTTATGTGCGGCTGCTGTATATTTTAGCNAATGGTCAAAAGACCCTATTGGTCGATAATCTACAAATCAATTTGGAAAGTATCAATCGACCATTACTCGTTAATGATTTGTTAGAAATTGATTTTGAATGTACTAACCCTTTTGGAGCAGAAATTATAATTGGGGTGGCTCGGAACTATCCATTTGATACAATAGAAACCACCGAGCGAGATGGTTATATATTTATTGACACAGATAACCCCAAACATTTGGCTAGTATCACACGAGGAACAAAAGGGTTTAAGAGGCGAAAAAGAAACGNTGAATCAATCCAGCAAACAGAAACCAAGTTGATACTGACAACGGTTGCATTTGACCTTTCACATTAAAATCCGAAAAAATCNTCTCTGAAAGTGAGTATCCTATTGTCGTCTGCGTTTGGGTGTATGCGGTTGGTGAGTAGAATTTGGTAGGTACCCTGATCCAAATTCACACGAAGAGCTGTACCTGTAAAACCATTATGGTAAAGAGAACCATCTTTTAATACAATCCAGCCGATGCTTCGATTAACGTTCAGANCTTCGGTTCGTGAGCGAGCNATTTCATTGATTAAATCATCAGGAAAGATTCTTTCATCTCGGCCTAAAATAGCCTGACAATATAGGGATAAATCNGTAGCTGTTGAGAAAACCCCTGCNTTACCGGATATNCCACCCAAGTAGTGGGCATTTTCGTCGTGTACTGAACCAACCAGCGTTTCTTTCCACCAGTCGTNTCGAAGATAATTACTGTTGCTCCGNCGANGTTCAGCACTAGCTCTGGACTCGGTGGCNGCACAACGAAGTTGCCAAGTAAGTGGTGGTTTATAAGCTGTATCAACCATATCTAATGGCTGAAATATCCGATCCATCGCCAATTCATCTAATTTTTTCCGAGTTATCCTCTCAATCAATTTCCCCATCAATATATAGCCTATACAACTATAAACTACTTGTTTCCCCGTTTCACAAACTAGTGGTAGCGCCCCTAAATTGGTTAGTAAGTTTTGCTTAGAATTACTGAGTTGATTAGTGAGTGGGTATATAGCTTGCCAAGCCGGATAACCTGAGGTGTGTGTTAGTAGATCGACAATCCGAATTTCTTGATGTATGACTTCAGGCATGTACTGATGGATGGGCGCAGATAACTCTAATTCACCTTCTGCAACTAGTTGTAAGCTTAGTGTTCCAACCACAATTGGTTTAGTTAAGGAAGCCAAATCGAATATTGTATCCAGCAACATGGTTCTTTTTTCTGGAATGACCATTCGCCAACCAATAGCTTGGTGAAAATGTGTCTGATTGATACTACCCGTCAGAGCTACAGCCCCCGGAAATATGCCATCATGAACCCCTTGAGCTAGTAGTAAAAGCCGTTCTTTATCGGTCATAATCATTTCCTATTCAGGCTATCCTAAGTTTCGCTTAGCATAGNGTGTCAATCTCTTACTGTCAAGTTGAATAATCGATTGTCGAAAAACCTTGACCTAGTAGGCTGATTAAGGCAAAATGAGACCATCACAATCGATGGACTAAAGTTCTTATGAATCAGCAAGATTTTGACGCACACGTCTTGCGTATCAAGCTGGAGGGCTATACGGTTTTATCCGGCCAGTTGACCGATCAGGAGTGCCAAGAGGCTAAGTGGCAACTAGAGCGACTAGCTGATGAAGCNANCGATTATTCAATCGGTGGTATTAACAACCTATTCAATAAAGCTCGAGTCTTTGANCGCATTTACCAACTACCCGACCTCCTACGAGTAATACGTTANTTTTTAGGTGAAGATGCAGTTCTGAGTGGTGCCTACGGCAGTATTCGTCGGCCTGGATCNAGTGGTGGAGGACTTCACTCCGATGGTTCTCAAACTGGCCATAACCGAGCGCTGTCGGAAGCTGACAATGACCAGCGTATAACTAGTCATGTTCTGGGTTTGAACGTGATTTTTTGTATTAGTTCCTTCACTAATACTAATGGTGCTACCCACCTTGTTCCTGGCAGCTTTCAGTACGATAGTTTTAGNCCACCAGCTGCACCAGTTCCAGGGCAAAGAATTGTTGAAGCTGACAGTGGATCAGCTCTGGTCTTTAATTTTAATACTTGGCATGGCCCTTCCGAAAATCAAAGTCAGGATACACGTTATGCTATTCTCAGCCCTTGGCGAAGGCAGTGGATAAGACCAGAAAATGAATTATCCCGGTTGGTTGCTCCAGAAGTGCTAGAGCGAGCTGGTGAGAATGGTAAAAAGGTTTTTGGCATCAGTGCGCTGCCACCTTATCTCGAAGGGTGGCAATGGGACCGAGCTAGCGGTGGACCTAAATCGGATTGGGAACATCTCAGACGTTTTTAACAAGAGGTACTAGATTTGTCTCAGTCNGTCCGGCTTTTATGTCCCTTGATTATTCTGTTTGTGTTTGCTATTGGGTTAACTTGGATGGGTTGCGGTGAAGAAGACGATTCAATCGACCTACCACCTCAACCCATCAATGTCCAAGCCACTGTCGAGCCTAATCATGTTTCTCTAGAATGGGAACTCTCGGAATCTAACAATAACCGACTGAGATTCNACGTTTATCGACGGATAGCATCTGAAAACGAATCCAGACAAATTGCCAAGACTGAGCAACCTTCCTACCAAGATTTTTCAGTTATTGCTGATACGAGCTATTTTTATTACATATCGACTACTAGAAGTAGAAAAGACCAAAAGTTTGAAAGCCGACTATCTGAACCAATTCGCATAGATTTTTTTCAGCCTAAATTGATANTCGAACCTGCTCAGATCGATCTTGTTTCTTCAGAANCTACTGCTAAATTTCGGTTACAGAACCAAGGACTAGCAATTCTGAATTGGTCTATTGAAAAAACTCCTGATTGGCTATCGATTGATATCAGTGGAGGTTTCATTAATCCGAGTCAATCCGAAACTGTTATAGCAACTATTGTTTCCGATCTAAAACCAGACCTTTATCAGTCTAATCTCCAGATAGATGTTACCGGATCGGGNCCAGTGATTCTACCAGTATTTCTCGAAGTTTCTGCTNAACCAAAAATTTGGCTTAGTAGCGAAGAAATCCAATTCGGATACAATGANGATAGCAAGAATTTAGTCCTAAAAAACAGCGGAACGGGCNTCTTAGATTGGNCAATCGTTAGCCCTGAAAATTGGCTGCTTGTTGAGCCCAGCAGAGGACAGATCAAGGCCGAAACCAAGATAGTAAAATTAAGCGTTGATCGATCAGCCCTACCAGCCGGAATGACAAGCACTCAACTAACACTTTCAACTGGTAATGGCCAGGTGTTGCCTATTTCNGTCAATATTGGCACATCTCGACCCATTCTAGCTCTTTCCGATNATAAAGTAGACTTCGAATCTGATAGCCAAAGAAAAACGATCATTCTCCGTAATGAGGGACTAGTGGATTTATCCTGGAGATTAACCCCACCCAGACCACGTTGGCTTCAAACTATTCCTTCTAGAGGAGTGTTACCGCCGAAATCATCTACTGAGGTTGGATTGATTTTCGATCGAAGTTGGGTGCCCGCGGGTCAACACAATTTCGAAGTTGAATTTTCCTCCTCACCATCGATGGATAATTTTCCCAGTCAGTCCTTACTGATTTTTGCTCAGAAAAAGGGGCAGATTTTTGGCTTAGTTAAGGATAGTAGAACTGGTAGATCGTTGGCTAATGCTGAAATATATTTACCTCCCTACCGAGAAAAGAGCAAGTCTGACGGTAAATTTGTGTTGCCTTTTGACAATGAAGGACAACATCAAATTAATATTACAGCCGATCGGTATATAGGTCGCATAGAAACTATTAAGACCATATTTGGCGAAGCTAAAGTGGTTATCGATCTGAGCCCAGCCCCCAGGATCGATCAGCAAATCATGGCTGGCAAACATATATCTCACCCGGTTCGTGTTGCTTTCAGTGCTAATTCGATTTACGTTACCAATCAACGGCATCATTCACAATTAACAGTAGTTGNGTCGAATGGAGTCGCGAGTAGCCTTCATCTGAACGAACCAGAAGTCTTACAGAGGGATGAGAATCCTGTTGGTATTGCCATCACTAAAGATAAAATCTGCTTAGCATTGTCGGATATCGATAAGATTTCAATCGTTTCAGCTGATGATGGTAGAGAAATTCACCGTTTCAAAGTGGGGGATTATCCAGTCGATTGCGTAGTTTCAGATGATGGGCGTTGGTTATATGTNAGTCTGCAGAGGGAAAACCGGATAGCAGTAGTTGATTTAGAAATACCGGCCCGAATTCACCGTATCGTAGTTGGTGCTCAACCAAACCGTTTACTGATTAGAGACGGTCTGCTTTATGTGTGTAATTATGGGGATGCGACGGTTTCAGTGATTGACCTCGGTAGACGTCTAGAAGTTTTGCGAATTCGAGTTGGGCAACTACCNACCAACTTGAGTATAGCTCAAAATAGTCATTACCTTTATGTAGTCAATTCTTTGTCTGATGATCTGTCAATCATTGATCTCAATACTCACCGGGAGGTTGCACGANCACAAGTTTCAGTTTCACCAGTCGCTGTTTCATCGATCCNCGAACCGAACGGTAGAGAACTTGTCTACGTTGGAAACCAGGACGGTAGCTTNCAGATTTACGAGATTTTTGTCCAACACGACAAATTGGAACTCATTCCACGCCTACGTTTAAATACAAAACTTCGGATGCAGGATATGAAGTACAATTCAAATCAGGAGAAGTTGGTTGTCCTTGGTAGGAATCAAATCACTATTTTCGGCTATGATTGATGATAATTACCCTCAGGATAAAGATCCTGAAGTTCAGNCGTTATGGATCAATGGAGAACTGGATTTACATACTTTTCATCCAAGTGAGATTAAGTCATTGATTCCTGAATACATGAATGCTTGTCTAGAGCGTNACATTCGACGGATACGAATCGTCCACGGGAAAGGAACCGGAGTACTACGACAANCTGTACACGCAATTTTGGATAAGCAGCCTNAGGTTTTGACATTTGGCTTAGCCGATCAATCAGAGGGTGGTTGGGGAGCAACCATTGTCCATTTACATTCGTCCAACAGTTCTGACTGACAAGGGACTAGATATTTACTTATGTTTGTTAGCCACCTATAATCCAATTTGGTTAACTATTGAAAAGCTATCTATGATCTTCTGTCCAACAGACGATCATAAAGGATGTTTGCACAATGTATAAAGCAGGTATTATTGGGTGTGGAGGTCGAGGGAGAGCACATGCTCAGGGCTATCAATTATCACCGGATGTAGAAATTGTGGCTTGCTCTGATCCAGTTGAAGATAGTCGTAGTGNNTTTGTGAAACAATTTGGAATAGAGCGATCCTATGATGATTACCAACAAATGTTGGACGAAGAAGATCTTGATTTTGTTAGTGTGTGTACTTGGATTCGTCTACATACGGATATGATTGTAAATGCGGCCAATAGTGGAATCAAAGCGATTCACGCCGAAAAACCTATTGCGCCTACTTGGGGAGAAGCCAGAAAATTATATCAAGCTTGCCTAGACAATGATGTTTTAATTACTTTCTGTCATCAGCGTCGTTTTGGTGCACCTTTTGTNAAGGCNAAGCAATTAGCTCATGATGGAACTATTGGTGAACTAGTTCGAGTAGAGGGCAATTGTCCCAACATGCTGGATTGGGGAACACATTGGTTTGATATGTTCTTTTTCTATAATAATGACCAACCTGCGGAGTGGGTTATCGGTCAGGTTGATGGTAGTAGTACCAAAGAAGTATTTGGCGTATCAGTTGCGGCCGGCGGAGTTTCCTGGATTCGATGGAAGAATGGGTTAGAAGGACTTTTGGCTACTGGAAGTACTGGTCTACAAGGGGCCGCCAACCGATTAGTTGGTACACACGGAAAAATTGAGGTCCATGCTGATGGAGTCCCAATTCGAGTTATGTCTAGTGAGTCAAATGATTGGCAGTTTCCGAATTTGAGTGGGGTTGTTCCTACCACAGGAAATGACACGTCTTTGTCAGTATTAAACCTCATAGAGGCTGTCAAAACCGGTCAAGAACCCGAGCTCAGCGGGCGTAAGGCTATGCAAGCAACAGAATTGATCTTTGCAACTTACCAATCTAGTCGTATTCGCCGTAAAGTTATACTACCACTCNACATCGATGATTCCCCTCTTCTGTCAATGATTGAAACTGGTGAAATAGCTGTATAAAACACGGGGTTTTAAAACAGATGAATCCCAAAAAAATCAAACCAGAGAGTAGCTAATTCTAATAAAGGGTGGTTAAACATAAACTGAGTCCTGCCGATTGGCCAAGACATAGAAAGCAACTTTCACTTTTTATTATTGCTCATCAACATTAGTCGTCCCCATCCCCAAACAAACAAAATTCGAATCCGAATAGGGAACAAGGCGAGGATACACAAATCAGAGACAGAAACACTGGCCGGTTTCAAGACCTTACGTTACGATCGAGAAGCCAGCCAGCTGAAATTCATACGGAGCGCCCAGTTGGAGCCTGGGGCTTTATGTTGCGTACAACCTAATAGGAGGTTAGTACGACGCATGCTCAACCCCATAATATAATATAGAGGTAGGCACGCTGCGATTGTACCATCTAAATATATTTACATCAAGATGTAGTTTTTTATCTTCTTGATTTTTAGTTTTTCGAAAAATCAGAAGTTCATTTTTTCCATAAATAGAACATCTGGTCAATATGGACTAACAAAAGATTAATTGTTGGGGAAATTTGGGTTATCAAGTTTCCATAATTTTCGAATTACTAGAGAATCTAATGATATATGATCTATATTTTCATCATTTAAATAATTCGTGGGCGATTGATCATCCTATCTTGTTCGACTAGTAGCAAACTCATC
>PBVO01000129.1 GCA_002729015.1 Candidatus Poribacteria bacterium | reverse complement strand
CAATGGGTGTGACATCATTTTTGTTGTTTTATAAACCCATTCAGCGGTTGATGAACGCAGCTTTATCTAAAAAAACTGACTACGTAAGTTAATAGGGTGCGCCATGGATCAGGTTTTCTCTCTTAGTTCCTGCTGTCCGCCGCATTTGAAGCCTTCTGATGGCAATTAATCTAAGATAGTTAAGTCTGGTAGGTGAACCAAGAATTTTTGAAAGTTAAGGCTGGTCATTACAACGGGGAGAAGTAAATAACCAGCCTTAGTCAATTTACGACGAATTTTTAGTATTAGATCACCGGTTGTTTATCCATCGACCATTACCAACACCATCCCAAAAGTTTTTAGCGTTAGTTAAAGCGGCAAAAGCAATAAAGTCCTGCACTTGCCGTTGGGCGTTTTTCCCATCGTTTTCATGCTTATTGTAAGCTTGTAGCGCGGCCATGAATGCCGGTACATGCAGTCCGCCAGTCTGACGAACTCTTCTGTACGCTTGTATAGTGTCCTTGAAGCACAGAGTTTGTGTGTCCTCATATCCAACCATAAACTTTTCTCCAATAATAAAATTATTAAAGTGCTTACCTTAACAAGAATAAGTACTTTATGGTTGTAATGGATAAAGTACGTTTGTTGAGAAGTAAGACATGTATTTTAATTAGTCTTTAAGAGAGGATGCAAGTTGATGGAGAAGAGAAATCTGATAATAATGGTAAAGTGCGAGCTTGGTTGTACTTACGACGTTGCGGCTGCCTTAGCTGATTTGCCGGAAACTCCAATGGTTTACTCGACCTCTGGTGATTACGATTTATTTACCATGTTTAGGTTAAACAATAGCGACGATATCGGACATTATGTCTGCGAAAAAATTCAGAAAATTCAAGGCGTAAGAGATACTAATACGATCGTGTGCTTTAATCCTTTTACAAAAGATCAGGGTATTTAATATCCAGAAGAATTAAAAATGTATCTCGGATTAGCCTATTATCGTTCCATAAGATATCTCTATTGAGGCTGCCGACGTAAAACGAGCCTAATTTTTCTGCTACATTAAAAATTTTTAAAAGTAGTGTAATCAGAGCTTTTTTATGAAGAAAAACATTGCGTCTTTGAGCGTTTACTTTTTCGTATAGCGTA
Source organism: Candidatus Poribacteria bacterium (assembly GCA_002729015.1). Next base: position 10,337 of record PBVO01000129.1, on the reverse strand, counting down.
TTGAAAAAATATAATAATATTAGTGTATTTTTTTTAGTCCGCCATTCAGCGGTACCTTGGCCATGTTTTATAAACGTCTATTTTTCCTAGCTTCAGAATAGAAAATGGAATGGGTCATGACATTTAAATATCAGGACAAGTTTTCCATTTTGCGTTTTTGAACGCGCGGATGAGCGGACAGCATCAATAAAGTACTAAAATACTTTGAAAAGGATACTTTGTTCTCACTAGCCCGACATCATATAAGGAAAATAACATGAAGAAAAAGAAAGCGCTGCAAGGAATTCGAGTATTGGATGCATCTACAGTGATAGCTGGTCCAACTATTGGGATGTTGCTTGGCGATTTTGGCGCAGATGTTATCAAGATTGAGCATCCGAGAGGTGACGTTTTGCGAGAAACCGGTCATCAAAAAGATGGTATAGGGCTTTGGTTCAAAATGGCCAACCGCAACAAACGCTGTATAACGATGAATTTTTCTACTGATGCTGGCGCAGAGCTTTTTAAAGAACTGATTAAATCTGCCGACGTGCTTATCGAGAATTTTCGGACCTCTACTATGGAAAGATGGGGGCTGGGATGGGAGACATTAAAACTCATTAATCCTGGTCTTGTTATGGTTCGAGTTACAGGGTTCGGTCAGACTGGTCCTTATAAAATGCGTCCTGGCTTTGGTACAATAGCGGAGGCATTCAGCGGGTTCGCTGGGATGACCGGAGAGATTGATGGGCCGCCCACCCTTCCAAATTTCGGACTTGCAGATGGCATAGCTGCGTCATATGGAACTTTTGCGACGATGTTTGCTCTTTATTATCGTGATGTTCAGGGCGGAACCGGACAGTTTATCGATCTAAGTATTTACGAGCCTATCTTTCAATTACTTGGGCCACAACCTTTAGCATATGATCAATTAGGTATAATTCAGGAACGTATGGGAAACCGTTCGTTGAATAATGCCCCACGCAACACTTATAAAACCCTTGATAATCATTGGGTTGCTGTCTCGACTAACTCGCCTTCCATAGTAAAAAGGGTTCTTACACTTTGCGGAGGAGAAAAAGTGGCTAAAGATCCTCGTTTTCAAACACCGAAAGGCAGGGTGGAATTTATTGATGAAGTCGATGAAGTAGTTTCCAGCTGGATTGGCAAACGCAAACTTTACGAGGTGTTAGAAAAATTTGAAGAAGTAGAGGCTGCGGTGGGGCCCGTTTATAACATCGCACAGATTTTTGAAGACCCTCAATATATTGCCCGAAACAATATCGTAGATATTGATGATGAAGATCTTGGACAGATGAAAATGACTGGTGCATTTCCTTTGATGTCTGAAACTCCCGCAGAAGTTCGACACGCAGGCCCAAGCAAAGGCAAACACAATAAAGAGATTTTTTGTGGCGAGTTAAAGCTTAAGCTTGAGGAGTTGGAAAGACTGCAAAAAGAAGGAGTGGTCTAACATTATCGTTGTTATACAAAAATCAAACAATTGCTCCGCCATCGTCCTTCTTGTTCACTGTTAAAGGCCTATCGCCATAACCAAAGTGTACTGGTTAAGTCACTACTCAAAATATTATTAATCTGAGCTTTTCATAGAAAATAAATAGAAATTGTTATTATAATAGAGAACCTGTACCGATAAATTCAATGAGAATGAATTAGTTCAATGACACGAGATCGATTTGGTAACCCTTATGCGGCCGGACTTAGCTACGCCAGAGGTTCCATCCTTACGTCTACTGAAGATGATATAAAGAAGTTGAAAGTCGCGTGGACACATATTCGGCGGCGAAGATCTACACATGGATCTGACGCAATTTACCTCTTGAGTGGATTGGAGAGAAACTTGCAACTCGACGAAGTCGACATGTCCATAATGGATGATGAAATAGCGTCCGCACTATTTTCAGAAGAAATCAAGAAACACGCTTTGACGCATTTGGGAGGCGATCCAGATGAACATGACATTTTCCTTTTTAATCGCCTTACCGCGGCCCTACTAACGACGGCGGACGTAATGATAGCCCCTGGTGATACTGTAATAGGGGCAGGACCAAGTTACAGTCACCCCGCCGTTCAAAGAGCAGTAGCCCATAGCCACGGCGATTTTATCGATACTGCCGGCCTCGGTGGTTTCAAAAATGCCATTAAATCTTTAGACAAAGTAGACGTAGTATTTCTTACGCGACTTGCAGTAACCTATGAAATTCTGCCGAAAAATGAACTTAATGAAATAATAGGAATGGCTCATGGACTTGGTGCTAGAATCATTTTAGACGATGCGGGTGGCGCTCGGGTTGGTCCGGCCTGCTTTGATCAGCCAAAAATGCTAGAGCTGGGGATCGACATTGGTGCTACCGGACTAGATAAATACGGAACTACTGGGCCAAGGCTTGGTCTGTTAGGCGGCAAAAGCGATACTGTGGCAAGAATTAGAGCAAGGGCATATGAAATGGGCGTTGAAGCTCGGCAAATGCTTTACCCAGCTGTTGCACAAAGCCTTAAAAACTATAACCCAGACCGGGTTCGCGAGCGCGTCACACTTACTAAAGAAATTGGGCGATTTCTTAAAAAACGACTTGGTGATAACCGAGTAATGGAAACACCAGTTATCGTCCAACTAGCTGCCGAGGATGTTCTTGAAATGGCGATGGAGCGTGCGGACATTAAAGAGCCCGGATGTGTGCCGTATGAAGCTACGGCTGCTCTCGCTATGTTATTGCTGCGTAATTTTGGTATAGTAAGTGTACATTTTGCTGGGCTTCCTCCGGGAACAGCAGCATTAATGATAAAATTTGTTCCCCCGGAAGTGGTCGAACGTTTTGGAGGTCCCGATACTATCGCTGAAGCAATCGAAAATTCTCTTAGCGAACTGGGCGACGTTATCGCAAAAAATGCTTTGCACAAGCTTTTAATGGATGCCGACTAATTTTAAATGCGATAATAAAGCTCCTGTAATCATTTAGAAATCAATGAGTTAAATGAAATAGAGGATTTTTGAGATTGATTCTCCCAGGGGTATTTGGTGTATTCTGGTGAGACGTTCTTGAAAAGAAAGAACACGCTGGATTCTGAAGGATCGATACGTTAGTTCAAGTGCAGAAACTACAATATGAGGAGCAGGGCGGTGAACCTCAATCAAACCACTATCATCTGGATTGCTGTCGCCATTTACTTCGTAGGGCTTATGATCTGGGGTTGATGGTTAACAAAGTTTAACGATGCGAACATTTAATACGAGGAGTAGGGGATTTGGATCCCGCGAGTGATTTAAATCAATGGGAAACAGACGGGGACTAAGTTCGTAATTCAAATTTTCACATTAATATAGAACGTAAAAACAATAGCCTAAAGCGGTTTCTTAATAGGTTTTGGCGGATAGAGTGTCCGTTTAACTTTACGCATAAAATATCGAAATAAAATAGTAATATTGAATGTGTTTTTCACTGTCCCATAACTGGGACGTCGCTTAAACCAAAAAAGCACTGTCCCATTTTCCCTCACTCTGGGTTTGGGACACTGGGACATTTTCGTGATTAACAGAATTGGCGTGAATTTTTGGTGGGTCTACTGATTCTGTGTCAACATACAACGGTGAGGGTAGAGCCAGCATTAAGGCGTATCTACTACTGCGCGGTCATACCCCCATCAATAACCAACTCAGCGCCAGTCATCCAGGACGATTCATCGGACGCGAGAAATAAGACCCCGTTTGCAATGTCTTCAGCAGTTCCAAGTCGGCCCATCGGTGTCTTATCCAGCAGTATTTGGTTAACTTCGGGAGGACTAAATCGTTCCTCAGTAAGCGGGGTAGTCGCATACCCTGGATGGATCGAGTTCACCCGGATATTCTCCTTAGCGTATTGAAGAGCGGTCGCCTTTGTGAAGGTTGTGATCGCGCCCTTGGCGGCGGAGTAAGCTGGTGATGTTGGGCTACCTACAATTCCCATGACTGAAGATGTATTAATGATGGTACCACCGCCACCCTTGCGCATCGCGGGTATCGCTGTCTTAGTACCCAAATACGCTCCTTTAGCATGGACGCCGAGTTCACGATCCCACATTTCTTCCGTCAAATCCTCGACCTTTACAGGATAGGAAATTCCAGCATTGTTGAACAAAATATCCAACCGGCCAAAAGTATCTAGCGTAGCGTCTATGGCATGCTGCCAATCAGTTTTCGATGTCACATCCAGATGAAGATAAATGGCTTCTGCTCCCTGTTCTCTGAGCGTTACGGCGGCACGTTCCCCCATTTCATCGAGAATGTCCGTCAGCACGACTTTTGCACCCTCGCGTACGAACAAATGCGCGGTCGCCCCGCCAAACCCCATCAATTCGCCTTTGATCGCAGCCGCTGCACCAGTTAAAAGAGCAACTTTGTTTTTCAGTCTCATAACGTCAACCCCCCCCTGTCCCTGAAGCACGAGTTCAAGACCATACTACGAAACTATGAAAATGTCCCAGTACTAGTGTTTTGTCCTTGCTTACAGTGTTCTGCAAAGCAGTTTCGCTTGTTTGCAATGGCTCTGATATACGGCACGAATAACGTTAGAAGGATGCAAACGACACGGTAGGAAAAGTATGTGATTTGGTTTTTTTGAATCTCTAAATGCCAGTAATTTGGCAGGACTTACTGGAGCACTACACTTTCCTCACTTTAGGGTGATGGCAGATGGCCTTGTGGAAGTATGGAGTAATTCCGAAGATCTTCGGAGCTGGTTTAAAAAACGCACATTTAATGACGGGTGGGATCACTCGGCTTTTGATAGTGTCATCCCGGAAGAACCGACTGAGAAAGAGTTCCACGTTGAAGTTNGATTTGGAGGATACAGAAAAGAAAAGTCTTTGATTGGAAAATATCGTTCTCTTTATATAATCACGTTTGAAAAAGACAGGTGGGGAATTAAAGTAGGTTCGGGTACTGGTTAGAGGAAGAAAAAATGAATTATTTCAAAATATTTTCGTTAGGTAATGGAGAGTCGGAAGTTGAGGAATTAAAATTTAATCTTTCAAAAAAAGATTTCATCAAAGGAACGCCATCATTTCCGATGGCGGATCTTGGAAATGCAAATGCGTTAAAGGTAGCATGTGTTCCTAACGGATGGGATGGCGGTTGGCATTCGACACCCGTGTTGCAGTGGGTTGTTACACTGTCGGGTGCAGCTGAGATGCAGGTTAGTTCAGGAAAAGTAATAAAACTCGTGCGCGGAGTTTCAGTTCTTTTAACAGATACGACCGGAAAAGGGCATCATACTACTGTCGTAGGTAACGAGGACTGGTGTTCTATGGTGATTTCAATTTAGCAGAACCCATACCGAAGCATATTGCCGAAACAAACGGCAGTTTTATTCTATTGCAAATTTTTGGCCAAAAAGTTCTCTAATATTTGAAGGGAAGCAACAAACGCTTTTTTTTGAAAGGCCTTGGGGAAATATCCAATTGACGGATGGTATTTTTCTCTATATCCGCCTAATTCGTCGAATTTTCTGTATGCGCCTTCAAAACCTACTACTTGGATTTTTCCCGAATATCCAGCTGATAATAACTTTTCATAGGCCTCTTGAGATTCTAGTTTATCGTTTTTTCCATATAGTATAAGTGTGGGTTTTTCTATGGGACCAGACTGAGACCACTGAGGCTTGTCCAACAAATGTTTAAGATTGGGATAAAACGCAATTGCAGCTTTAAAACCTCCATTGGGAAGCGGAAATCTTCGTGAAAGTTTCTGTGCGAATAAAGCCGTAGATCCACCCCATGACCATCCTATGAGACCAATATTATCCTTTTCGATAAAAGTCCGGTCGGTCAACCATTTGTACCCCGCCATGGCATCCATAAGTCTTTGTCTTGGACTAACACTCTGCCAATCTCTCATGATTTCACCACGCGCAGGGTCATCGTCACCAGTCTCTACCTCGCAGAGATGGTCCCTTGAACAGTAATGATCCAGAAATAAAACGGAATACCCCTTCTTCGAAATTTCTTTAGCCCACCAAAGTTGATAGGGGAAAATCCCGCCGGCTCCATGCAAAGCAACAAGGGCGGGATAGGACCCTTTTCCCTTAGCTTTGTATAAATAGGCATCTAACGCTTTTCCATCCCCTTGAGATAAGCCTTCAATTTTTACTTTTTGGCTGTCTTTGAGGACGTCACTATAGTCTTGCCCGTTTGCCGGAACATTCATTAAAATAAAAAAACAGAGGCAAAGCCCAGTCGTTAAATTTTTCATATTTAAATAATACAAGGGGAGTTTTTCTTTCGGCAAATTATTGTTTAATTGATTACAAACATAATTGATTTTCCGGTTGNAAAGGGTCTTCCCCCAATTACTTTCACTTAAAATTCTCTGAGAGACTTCTACAAAAACAAATTTGGGGTATAGGTAAAGTCATCTGGCGCCACTTCCACGGTTGCCCTAGAAATCTGTCCCATCACTTCGACGTGAATTGACGCAAATCAATGCGTATATTTTGTAAGAAGTTTCGTCAATAACTTATTGTTTTAATTGATAAAAAAGGACTGTTGAGAGTTTCAGTGAACAGTGAGGTGGCGGATGGGGTGTCTGTCTAATCTTCTTTGTAACGTACTGAAATATATTATAAAAAATTTAGCGATATTTTCCGATGTACCAACCAATGTACCATCAGCATTGAATGCATTGTCTGTCCCATTTCCCTCACTTAGGGTTTGGGACACTGGGACACGGAACTAAAGTTGTGCGTTTTTAGCGGCATTGTGAGGCGTACTTAACTGCATGCAAGTACAAGCGAAATACTTCTAGAAGCTCTTACTCATACATTAAATGTGTATACTAGAACAATCAACGTTTCTGAGGGAGAAGTCGATGACAAAGAGAGAACCCAAAGTACAAGCCACTATCGGGGCCTCGACCTACGTAGATCCGAAACAAATCGAATGGTCACCCAGCCAGTTTAAAGGCATAGAAATCAAAGTATTGTATGAAAATAGAGAAAAAGGTGAAATGACTTGCCTATTAAAATGGGAACCTGGCACGACCCTTCCCATGCACAAGCACCCTGAACTAGAACAATCGTTTGTCTTGGAAGGTTCTTTTTACGATCACGACGGCATCTGTAAAGCTGGTGAATATGTTTGGAGAAAGGAAGGCTCATTTCATGAAACACATTCTGATGAAGGATGTATAATTTTGGCCGTTTATAGAAAACCTAACATTTTTAAAAATACACAAGGTTTTTATAGGAAACCCTAGAATTATATTTGAGAGAATACCTTTTTAATTTTAGATAACAGGCTTTTCCATATAATCGCGTCTTTAAACTATAATCGTGTCCTTAAAACATTGCGGGTGTATGTCGTCATATCCACCCGCGTCTTTCCTCTCCAATAAATTTTGGACTAAGATAATAGAGTTTTAAAACAATTATGTGAGGGACCATTATGAGTATAGGCAGAATTACAAAGCTAGAGTTTGAGTCGGAGGAAGCATTAAAACAAGCGGAGGTTACCTATGATAAGATAAGAGATGAGGCATTTCCAACTCTAGAATTGGTGATCAATATAAAAACCGGCCCAACTTCAGTTGTTTCAATTGCGCTTTATCCGGACTCACAGTCTGCAGCAAGCAACCTGCCGGCTCGGGAAAACTTTCAAAAAACACTAGGTGAAACCCTAACAGACAGTTCGATGCAAGAGGGTGAAGTATCATACTTCTATCAGGCAGATTAGCCTTCTAAGCCTAATTAACATGACGGTAAACATGGACGCCCTTCAGATGTCGAGCCTATAGGGCGAGTGGACACGGTGATCTTCGAATCTGCTATCCTAGCTCCATAACAAGCAAGGCATAAGCAGATGACGAACCTAACCACACCCAAAGCCATCTTATGCGCCACGAATAATGTAGAAGCAGCTAGTGGTGCGTTTTCTGTGTCACGGTAAAGCAGACTTAACTGCATGCAAACCAGAGCGAAACACTTATACAATGTGTTATTCATACATATTCTCCCATGTGACTAGGGCGCGCTATGGATCAGAGTTCTTCTCCCAATTAACTCTGGACGCTCCCTAATCTCCCACAGCTTATCCAAACTATGTGTATTCAATATGTGATACAATCCCATCTTATTTGTGATTAAAAATTTAATCATTCATTATTAGCCGATTATCATCCAATCGGAGAAAAAAATGACAAAAGATATCGATCTTCCATTAACCGGAAAATGTTCATGTGGACAGGTTAGCTATGAACTAAGTGAAGCTCCCCTTTTCACACACGCATGCCACTGTGTTGATTGTCAGTGTTCAACCGGAAGCGCTTTTGTAATTCACACCCTAACGACCAAATCTGGGTTCAAAATAAGTGGGGAAACAAAGTCGACGACTTTGCCCACAGGTAGTGGCGCAGGATATGACCCTCATTTCTGTTCCAAATGTGGAACATTCGTCTGGTGTGAATACCATGTAGCACCCAAGGGCTTTGTGGTACTAAGAACTGGCACTTTAGATAAACCACATAATATCCACCCACAAGCACATATATTTACAACACAGAAACTTCCATGGCTATCTTTGCCAAAGGATGTCCCATCTTTTCCAGAAATGTACAACCGGACTGAAACGTGGCCAAAGGCAAGTAATCAAATAATGGATAGCTTAGTTGCAAACGCTAAGAGCAACACTTGACCTTCCGAGTGGCTGTCTCATTTGGGATTTTGTTGAGGCATGCTTGGATCGTATTATCTGAGCGCTTTCGGGGTATGGTGGAGGCGCTCTCCAGCCGTTTTCACCGCCCAAAATGGTATTTATGTCGTCAACTAACTGACAAACGCATAACGTGGACCATACGGTTATCGGCATTTTGATCGGCATTTCTGCCAAAAAATTTACAAAAAATAAGATCAGGAAATGCCTACTTACTTTATGAGCAGCCGACTTGTCATGCTTGTCCTAGATTGACCTCACGCTGGAAATTCTAAATTGAGTATATTGATACTTTGTTGTGATGCATTTTTTCGTTATTATTCTTGATATTTTGTTATTTTTTGCATCACTAGAGATTTCCTATATGAGAAACTTACAGATCTATCGCTATGTCGATACTATATCGCGCACCGGCTCCATTAGAAAGGCAGCAGACCGCCTCAATATAACCAGTTCCGCATTGAATCGAAGAATTCTCTCTTTAGAAGACGAACTTGGGTTTCAAATATTTGAGAGAATTGGCAATGGAGTTCGACTGAATACTGCAGGTGAGCTGGTTGTTGTCATGTTTCGAAAACAACTGGCTGAAGCCGAGCGCTTAAAATCTCAACTGGCAGATTTATCTGGAATTCGTCGCGGTAACGTCTCCATAGCCTGTAACCAAGCACTTTTAACCTATTTTCTGCCCCATCAAATACATAAATACCAATCAGAGTTTCCGAATGTTACGTTCAACATTATGGTAAAAGATGGTGAACAAGCTATGGACAGCCTAAGAGATTATAGCGCCGACTTGGCACTTGTTTTCGAGTTTTCGTCAATGAAAACAGCAGATTTACAAACTATTTGCACCGTAAGGCAGCCTATCCACGCAATCATGGCAAAGAGCCATGCTTTAAGTAACAGAGCAACCCTACAATTTATAGATTGTCAAGATTATCCTCTGGCGTTACCTGGAAACCCACAATCATTAAGAGATATATTAGAGCTTACCGCAAACAAAACGTCCACGCCATTGACCCCTTCGTTAACATCAGACGATTTCACATTTTTGAGAAATTATGTTCGATTAGGGGAAGCAATTTCTTTTGAACTGCCAATCGGCCTCCCATCGGACAGCGCAAATTTCGACTTATTAAATATACCACTAGAACTACCCGACGATTTAAGCGGACTACTCCATTTAGCTCAACTCAGGGATCGCACCCTGCAAGTAGCCGCCGCTCGTTTTGCGGACCAATTATCCCAGACGTTTTTTAACAAATTTGATACAAATTAAAAGCCAGCGTATTACCTTATCAAAGGTGATGTCCTTTCTGCATTCCTTTTAGGAATAAAAAACTGGTTAACTGCAAACATGTATGAACATTGGCGATCAGAATTCCCGAAAAAGTGACTGATTTCATTGGTTTTTTATACGACGATGATTTTCGGTGAATGCGGAAGTGGCGGATGGGGTGTCTGTCTAATCTTCTCCGTAACGTGCTGAAATACATTATAAAAAATTTAACAATATTTTCCGATGTACCAACCAATGTACCAAAAGCATTACATAGGTTGCCTGTCCCATTTTCCCGCACTTAGGGTTTGGGACACTGGGACACGGAACTAAAGTTGTGCGTTTTTAGCGGCATTGTGAGGCGTACTTAACTGCATGC
>PBVO01000007.1 GCA_002729015.1 Candidatus Poribacteria bacterium | reverse complement strand
TCTTTAGTTTGTACTTTTTTGTCATCTCTCTTCTAACCTCTTCTATTAACTTACCAATCCTATTAGGCAAAACAGTATCAGAAGGATTAAGCCTCTCCTCCGAAACCATGTCTCTTAAATTTTGAGCTTGGTCTGGACGGTTTCCCTGAAAGATAGTTTTCCAACTCATCAAAAGCCCCTTTAGTCATCATCATCACTTGAATGCCTTCATCCCCCTCCATTTCCATTGCCACGACTGTCATACAAAGCCACAACAGCACTGCTCAAAATACCTAACAAAACCAGAAGCAAACGCTCAAAAAAAGCCAGCTCTTTTTCAATTCCAGTTGTACCCTTAGGGCTCCACCATGAAATGACGGACATTCCAACCATGCAACCAATTAAAACTAAGACCCCAACGAAAACAAGTCTGACAACAGCAACCTGCCCTTGCAATTTAAGCAAATTAGCATTCTCACGCTCGGTTCTGTCAAGGCTTTCCCTCAAATCACGTATAGCCTTTTCTTGAGAAACAGTCTGCTCCTCAAGCATCAAAACAACTTCGTGGTCAGACTTTCCTTCGTAAACATCTTTACTCAAAGCTGGGGTACTTTTTTTATTTGAACCTTCAGACATATTATGATATTATAATAGCTCTTATGATGTTTTATTTAGCCGAGAACATCGTCAGACATTCTTACTTAAGCTAAAACCTAGAGACGATTTCCCGCCAGAGGTCGTCTCTTTTTTTTTAACATATAGTTAATATTTTTACAACAAAAAAACCCCCTGCCAGACAACCTGACAAGGGGAAGTCAAAATCAAGCAAATTAAATAATCAGTTTTATTTGATAATTTAGTTTGAGTCATAATTTTAACCACTCAACCTTACATTTTCCAGTCAAAAACCCAAATCATGTAAATATTTACTTTCCTTCCTTTTCCTTCTCCTGATTTTGGTATACCTAATACACTGTACCCTAAACTCCTTATCAGATTCTACCAGACTTCTTCCCCTGTTAACCTCTTTCTCAGATTCGGACATCAACCCAATAAAAAACATTAATGGAACCCCTATGGTAATTACCGCCGCTCCAGCAACCCATTTGTTTCCTATAAATTCATCCAAAAAATCAAAATCACCCATCAAGACACCAAGTGCCACTATTTTAAACAAAGCAACACTCCTATTCATACTCCTACTAATAGGACAATCAATTTTATTTTCTCTGTCAAACTCTTCTGCCTCTTGGGTGTACTGCGTCCTCGTATTATGGATAGCCCGATATGCAGATAAAAAAAGTCTAATATTCATTGACTTATCCCACTAATAGGTATATAATCTAATTTCCCAAAAATTGTGGAATTTGACATAAAGCGTTGCTGCACCATCCTCTTATCCTTCCCAATATTATGCAGTAACGCTTTTTTTATCCATAAAATATCTATAATGAATCCTGACATCATCATGAACTTTTTCGCCAAATATTTGCAGAATCTTCTCTAAATCATAACCTTCATCAATAAATTCGCCTACAAACCTTTTCCTGTCATCCTGAACCCTTTGGTCATCATCATCCAAATGCATGCCCATCCTAGATGAACCATAATGCCTAACACCCCTACGATAAGCACGTCTCTTGTTTAGCAACTCAGAATTCTTGTCAACTCTGATACTCCAACGCCTACCACAGACATCATTTTTGCACAGTAAAACTATATTAACTTCACCATTAGAGACATCCGTATATCCTGAACGCTCCCATACACTACTACTACAACGTGGACAAGATTGAGACTCCAACTCTTCTTTAGTTGATATCCCCTTATAAGTAGTTTTAGCTTGCACCCTAACTTCAGAATGCAAACTGAAATTCCTCAAATCATCAACATCAACATACCACCTACCCTCATGTTTCCAACTTTTAACACGACCATCCCTTAACCATTGCCTAACTGTTGTAAGAGGCCTACCAACCTCATCACAAGCTTCTTTAACCTCTAAAAAATTATCCTTCGACATCTGTCGCCTCTATCTCCTCTTTCTTTTTATTAAACTCTCTTTTCAATTCTAAGTAATAACCCTTAACTTCATCTCTCAGCTTTGGCCCAAATACTGACAAGACCACCCTCATGCTCATCCCTTTATCTATGAACTCCTTGACATACAACTTCCTATCCGAAATAACCCTTTCTGGTGTATCCGTATCATCCACCTCAGACTTCCTAGAAACTAACTTTACCTTTTTTACCTTCCTCCTATTTCTATCCTCTTCTTGCAAACTGTCTGGCATAGGAACAGACCAATACCTACCACAAATATTGTCACCACATTGCAACTTTATCTTCCTGTAACCTGATGACAACTCCATATACCCCGACCTTCTCCAATCACGACTGCCACAAACAGGACACTTCTCATCAGATAAAAAATCAACACCCTTATACGTATTTCTTAACCTAAACTTCTTGTGCGACTTCTTGCTGATATCTTCTAGGGTTCCAATTACCACATACCACTTATTCTTCCTCTTTTCAGAAATGACACCTGGGTATGACAACCAACTATTTATAGTTGAAACACCCCTGTCATACCTCTTTGCCGCCTCACTTAACGTAACCCACTCTTTCTTACCCTCAGAAGCCATCAACCCCCTCCTTGAACTTAATGTCAAAATATATTATACTACAAACGGGTCAAGGTTACACCAACCAATAACCACCAGCTGTGGTTCATTAATAGCCAAAACTTCATTAGCCTTGACCCCATTCACTTGACATTATATATCATAGTGATATAATAAAAAAATCAGGTAATCGGATAAGCGAATCTGATGCACCTAGTTGCACGCTTCTCAGCTTTTAGGTGTTCTGTAGCGACGGAAAATCTCCGACCACTCAATCCTACGTGTATTGCAGAGTGGATAATCTGACATTAATTGACGGGATTGGACATATCCCGTCATGTCTCCTTAAGGAAGCTTGTGCTATAAACTCCAAATATAGCACAGGCTTTTTTAACTATTGGCTAACTTAAAAAACTCTTTTACTGAACCCCTTAACCTACCATCCCTCTCCAGCTCCTTCACAACCTCATCCATATTCACAGACTCAGAATCATCACTGACAAAAAAGCCACACCTATCACAAACATTTTCGTACCAAGTTGCCATCACATTATCCTCGTCACAACCACAACGCCAATAATAACCTATCTTTTCCAACAACTCGTTTGTGTCCATCAGGATACCCCTTATTCCTTGGATTCATCCAGCTCAGACTCACACACCAGACCTAAAATTTCTATATTCTCAGACACCTTACAACTTGGACACGGACTGTACCTAGGCACATTCTTAGACACCTCAGTCCTCTCCTCACTCCACCTATAAGAACAACCTGTACACAAGTACTCATAAAGATTGGCACCAATAACCATAAATTAACCCCTCAACTCCTCCCATGAAACTGGAGCTACCGCTGATGCCAAGCTATCTATCTCATCCGAAATAACCCTCGTCTCATACTGAGCATCAGGCTTAGACCTCAAATTACACACCCTCGCAAACGCCATCAATGTTCCACTCCAATACCACTCAGTCATCAATGATTGTGGTAACACCATCCTCGCCTGTTCAGGACAAACATCACTATCCAACATCTTGTTGTACAAATTAGTTGCCACCTTCAAAAAGTGCGGATACTCACTCGTAAACATATTGACAACCTCTAAGTCTGGGTCACTGCCCTGCTTCTTATCTTTTACCCTAGCCCTCCAACCCTCAGGCATATGATACTCTGGCTCCGTATCCACATATCTCCTACTTATCTCATTCCAAACCAAACCCACCTGATGCTTAACCAATTGCCTAGCCACAAATATCGGTGCCTTAATGTGAAACTGTAAACTGACATGCCCAAACGGTGTCCAATGATTATGCCTCGCCAAATACTTTATCAACCTAGCATCACCATCCGTAAAATTCTTCTTCTTTTTCCCAAAACTGACCCTAGCCGCATTGACAACCGTTAAATCATCCCCCATACTATCCAATAATTTTACCATTCCACCCTTTCCTCTTACTTTTTACTAAACTAAATGATATTATGATATTATAACTAGGTCAATCCGATATATCCAGCACCAAAATATGAATCGAAAAGAACTTTTTCAACTGCATCAAGAGATATGCCAGCAAGCACTAGAAATTATGAAACAAAAAAATCACGATTATACAGGGAGGGATGATAACCCGTTCTCTAACTTCACACGCTCTGAAGCTATGGGTATCTGCACCACAGAACAAGGATTCCTTGTCAGGATATGTGACAAACTTTCACGACTCTCCACCTTTGCCAATATCGGTGAACTTAAAGTTGATAACGAATCGTACCAGGACGCAGTACTCGACATTATTAATTACTGCATCCTTTTCTACGCCTACTCCTCCTCAAAAGAACCAACTCCACCACAAGAAGGTCAGTAAACCCAAAAACAATATCGCTAACCCTATCATTGCAATTTGTGCCACCAACTCCCTCACAAATCAGACTCCTTGCGTAAAGATATCAAATACTCATTCAAAATATCCGCAAAATCTAACCTCATCTCCTGTACCGCTAACCCTATCGCCTCCTCCAACTCCTCTATTGTTACATCCTTATAAATCAAATCCCTACGCATTACATGAAATTCTACCCACCTCGATGTAATTGATGTCTCCCTTATCCTTTCCATACTATTAACCCCCCTTCAATGAATCTCTCTCCTTCTCCAATAACTTCCTCTCCCTTAACGGCATGTTCGAACTACTTAACTCCATCTCCAATAACTCCTCTTTCGTTAATGACATAAAATCTTTTAATGATATCGGGTTAAATTCCTTAGAATCATCAGAAGATGATACACTCGATAGTTGATACTCAACTTCCTCATCTGATAAAATCCTTCCATTCCATGTCAATATAGGTAAATTCTTTCCCATAACTTATTTTCCTCCCCTAAAAGGAACCTTGTCTCTTTTTATCGCCACCAAAACCATCCTTGAATGCGGGTCTGGTGGCTCCGCTACATTCTCAACCTCTACATCCTCTAACTTCTTACTCACACCCTCTGACGGTATCAACCTATAACCCCTATATTCATCCTCTATATTAGCCAACTGCTCCCTCGCCCTTACCGTCGTATCCGCCCTGTTTATCTGTAAGGCTATACCCTCATATTCCTTATTTTTCTTCCTGTTAAATGTTCCAATATGCAAACCCAATACACCCTCTTCCTCATTAAAATAAATACAACAACTCTCCGTCCTCTTTATATTTAACTCCCTCCTCAATCGACCAGAAAATGATATCACACCCAAATCGTTTATCGTTATGTAATTACTACCCTTACCCGACCTTACAGCCTCAAAACCCAACCCCTTCATCTTCTGATTCATAAGTAATCCTCATCACCACAAATTTCCCACTAACAACATCAGTAATAACGATAATATCACACCTAACACCAGACTGAAAACCCATTTCATATCACTACTCCTCACCCAAATCTGATAATATACTCTCACATAAAAATGATACACTCCTCAACCTCATCTTTATCTCCAGTATGTCTAAACGATTATCCACACAATCCTTCAACTCCCTACACTCCCTCTTCAATAACCTGACAGAACTATGAAGTGTCCCTTCTGCCATCAATCTAACCAATTCATCTTTGTCCACTCCCATTACCAATGCTCCTCCTGTAAACAAATCTCTATCCCGTGCTGCGATGGTCAACCCCCACCAATAAATCCCATAACGGATTCTCACCCTTCGCCAACTTACCCCTCACCATCCTCGTCATCGCAAAATCCCTCTCCATACCATAAACACCCAAACCCTGACTCCCAGAACTAACATAGTCCACACACATATAGTTCGCAACCTCTATCGGCAAAAAATATCCACTCGTGTTCCTCGTGTTCGCCTCATCAAATATTTCCGTCTGCCATAACCCATCATCACTCCCATGCATCATCTGCAAGTCCACCTTCGTAAATAAATAAAAACCCTCATAGTCCCCTATCACCCATAACCACGTATTATCCCTCCTAAACGCACCACTTAACTCCCATCCACCACTCTTCTCCTGCCTACACTCAATATACAACCTCCTCGTCCTCCTAAATACACCCTCATACTTTATCTCCACACCATTCAAACTCTCTCCCTTGTCCTGATACTTCCTACTACCATACATCATTACCGCTAAACCCAAACCCCATAACCTCTCACTCACATAATCCTCAAACTCACGACCCCTCTCCAAATCCTTGCCAAACTTCTCCCAACTCATCCAAATAACCCCATCTGCGGAACCTCACCCTCCACACAACTCTCTACCAAATCCATACCCTCAGAAAAATTCAACCTCCA
Organism: Candidatus Poribacteria bacterium; assembly: GCA_002729015.1. The sequence goes on along the minus strand of PBVO01000007.1, from coordinate 8,521 downwards.
ACCCTCTCTCTTCACCACCTCTAAACCAAATCTACCTAACAAAAAATTATCCGCACCCCTCGCAGCATCCTCCTCAATATCAAACACCTCCCTGTATAACGTCCTTCCACTACCCCCACGCTCCTGTATCCTCGCTTGCCAACCATTACTCACCCTACTCACATACCAATAACTACTCGTACCCACATTCTTATAACCATCCCCCCCATGTCTCCATATCTCCGTTATCCACAACTCCTTCATACCTTCACCCCTTTTACCATGCTTCCCACCACCTCACACGAAGTAAACATCTCACCACCAAACATCACCTCATCAACCGCCCTCATTACACCCATATGCCCCTCATTGTAATCATCCACCACTATCAGACCACCACTAACCAACATATCACCATAACCCAATATATCACCCTTCGCAACCTCATAACTATGACCCCCATCCACATACAACATCCTTAAAACTGGACTCAAAAAATCTAAAGCCAATAACGAATCACAACCTATCGGTATCAACCACCCACCTATATTCGACCTTACACAGTTATATATCAAATTGCACCACCTCCTCACACCATAACTGCTCGGTAAATGCAAACCAAAACCCTCCCCTAAACCTAAATCAAACCCCTCCAAACACAAATCACCAACCTCTCCCATGTCCCTCTCTATCGTTATCACCCTACCCAAACCCATCATCTTCGAATACATCGCCATCGCTATCGATGCCGCCCCATAGTATGTACCCGTCTCTAACACCATACCATCCACTTCCACACCCTCACATAACTCTAATAATAAACCCACATCCGTTGATGTCTTTAAACATAACTCCAATTCAATATACTCACTTATCTCCCCCACACTCCTCAACATCCTGTGCCTATACCCATCCTTCAAATCCTTTAACCCAAACTCTTCACCCTTCCTACACAATACATCTATATATCTCATAAAACATGATTATAACATAAATATGTAAGGCACTTACTGAAATTTTCCCCAGCATTTTTTTTGTAATGGACGCTATAAGGGTGCATCGGTTTTTTCCTAGTATAGTTAGGGTCTAGCGTCTACCGTTCCGCCATCTTTTCTTATTGATAGCACGAAGTGTGAAAAAAGAGAGGTCAAAAAAAACAAAGGAACAACAAACAAAACCAACAATTTACTTGCACTCTATGCCATAGTTATGTTATACTTCCTATTGAATGGGGGGGAACTATCAAGGCAAGGCAAGGTAAGTAAACGGACAAAATAATCAAGCGATTATAAACTTCACCGTAGAGACTTAATGAACCTCTGCGTCCGTCCGAAATTGGAATATGTGAAGCGGTTAAATTTTAGCTGTAAAGGTTAAAAGCAAAGTTTTTGGTACTAGGTAACAAAAACGGAATTTTTAACGGATGGCAAGCTAGACAAAAAACCAATGTGGCGGGAGCGTGCCACAGTCCCCGTAACAACTCCAATCCTAGTCGTGAGTTGATGGTCGAAGACCGCCTTACAACGGTTTTCTTAAAATACCTACGGTTCGTTGCCGAGCGTTAAAAGGGACAGGTAGTTGAAATACTAGAACGCACGTCTGAAAGGATGACGTGTACTAATAACAGGGTTTTAATAATATCAGACGAAATACAGCCCTGTTTGTACTCACAGACTAGGGTTTATACTCAGTCAATAACAGGGTATAAACAGGGCGAAATTTCCCTAATAGGGGGGATTCGGTATCGGTAGGCATTGGTAGCCTATTCATGACTAGTTACCATGATATGTAGCTAAACTGTTATAGCCCAAAATGGGCAAGGATTTAATCATGTCAAATTCCAAGCAAAATTTCAATTCATCACTAGCTAAAACCCTCGATAATCTGGAAAATCTTAGTCGGGGAAACCGTCAAGGGAAGTCTGTAACAATGTCCGAGGTTAAGACTATTGATAACCTAGTTGTTACTAGTCAGTCGAGTATTGCGTCAAGTGCATACATAGCACTAGGTGCTATGATAATTGACAGCAACTTCACAATCGACAAGAAAGCGATGAAACACGAAACCCAGTTGCCTAATGGCAAGACCTCAGATAAAGGGATTGCAAAAAGGAATGGGGTTATCCAAGCCAAAATGCTTGGAATCAAGAACGGTTGCCACCACTTACGTAATGCTGGATACCTAGCAAAGTTGCTACCTTGTGGCGAAACCGTATCCATATCGAAAAAAATTGGTTCAGGGGTCAATAAGTTTTTCTCCCTAATAGGGAAACAGCAACTAATGTCTAATCCTGAAAATATCTCACAGTTTCTCAATAAACTTGTGGAGTATCTCGATAATAACAAAAGCATAAACGATGATACCATCTTGCAAACTTTCGAAATGGGTTTAAGGCATTATGGGGAAGGTCTAAACGGGGTTAAGATTACTAGGCTAACATACAAGGCATGGCGTGAAAAAGCTTTGAATGAAGCAGACAAACGCCAAAAAATGGCTTTGAATGCTTCGATTATCGAGGACACGAAAAAGAAACGGGCAGAAGAACGAAAGGCCGAAAAGGTAAAGGCCGAAACCAAAGCCAACTTGTTAGCCAAACACTTTGCTCGATTGGTCGAAATGGCAGAGAACGAAGCTATATCTGCCGATGTAGTCCAAGCAGAGATAATCAAACATAAAGACCTAGTTGCTAAAGCCAGCTAGAAACCCTAACCAACCAACCAACCAACCAACCCAATCAACCAATCTCCCTAATAGGGAGGTTGGTAATAAGGAGTAGACAAATGTGGAACAAGTTTGAGATAGACTTCATTAACAACATCGACAAACTCGAAGACAAAGCATATGATGCTGAATCCTTTGATGTGGCAGATGAACTGGAAGTTATCAAAAGGGAAACCCTACAATACTTTGTAGACTTACGTCCACACTTCATGGAGAAAAATGACAAGAGTTTCTCCCTACTAGGGGCAAACTCAATTCCAACACAGACGCAAGAACGCATCAAAGAAATTGAAAAAACTTTATAATCTCCCTAATAGGGAAAGGAATCATCATGAAATACATTAACCTGACACCCCATTCAATCAGCATGAACGACGGAACTATCCACCCTCCATCAGGGGAAGTGGCTAGAGTTTCGGTGAGCTTCACTAGCATTGTTGATGGTCTGTGCAAACAGACCTTTGGAGAAATCGAAAACCTCCCAACCCCACAACCTAATACACGATATATTGTTTCGGGGTTGGTACTGAGTGCGACCAATCGGGTAGACGTGGTAGCTCCAGCCACAGGACACCCCGAAACCAAACGTAATGACAAGGGACATATAATTTCAGTCCCTTGCTTTGTATCTCACTAATCAGTCCCTTGCTTTGTATCTCCCTAATAGGGAAAAGGAATCATCATGAACACAACAACCATAGAAACAACCATAGAAATCAAAGGAACGCCCATCACTGTCAGCTACATCTCTATCCCTACAAGGGTAGCGAACCATGACTGGGATGGCTGGAGCTACCCATACCATGAACGCCACAATAACCCTACGGTCATGGGGCTGAAGGGGGTTCCCATGACCGAATCAAACGTAGAGCTTGCACGGGAAGCTCTAATCGTTAAGCTGAATGCTTGGAGTCACGGTTGGTAACTCCCTAATAGGGAGAATCATTAACCCTGTTATTAGTAAAGGATGACATTGTGTAACCGTTACCTTCCTTCGGGAATGGCTGGTCTAAAGTCAGTAAAGCCCATGACAGTCATGCACAGCATGATGGGTAAAAATTTCACGGGATAGAACAATGTCGGTTGGGGATTTGGTACAACATATGTTGACCAAGTATATCTCATACAACCATTCACATCTCCCTAATAGGGAGAAACATATAAACAGAAATGCCTAACGGCATGGCTAGTTCTTTGATATATCACTATCGAAGATGGGAGACTCACCCATCCTAGATATATTCACATATTCCCAAGCGGTTATATATACAATAAAGGTTTATATAGTCGCCTCTGTATCACGGATTCCCTAGTATGGGGATGGATGGATACCACCACCTTAAGGTGATTAGTCTGTATGGGCAATCACTGGCGGTGTATCAATCACCAACCATACATAGCGGAGTGGCACAGAGATTGTGGGTGGAGTGTGCCTAAAAATAAATCTCCCTAATAGGGAGAAATAATAGCACACACAATATGGCGGTTGTCGAACACCGTTACATCCGAACATCCACAAGGGAACTGGCGATAGTTTATCAAGCCAGTGGTTCTACAACTTGGGTTGCTAGGTGTGCAACTCACACCCATGACAGCATGGGAACGTATACCACCAGTTATACGGAAGTTAAAACAATCTGTTGAAGGATTGGGTAGGGCGAGGTAACAGGTAGACTCGTGCGATAGCACTGTAAAGGATGTAAAACAATCACTTCAGATTCACATCTGATTATTAATAAAGGCCTGGAACGTGGGGCCACGTCCAGGACCACCAAACCATAACAGCGACTTGCATGGCTTAAACCCATAATAGGGAAAATTCGGTGGGAGCATCTCAGATGTATAAAACCGAAAAAACTTATGTACAATGGATTTTTGTCAAACCCTGGTACTTATTATAGGCAAGCTATATGCAAATCCTTTATCAACCTTATCCGTGTTTTTGCTTAACCTTCCAAACCACACATGACCTAATTGGTTTCAGTATACCCACAGGGTTACATAGAAAGGGTAATCATGGACACGCAAAAAAAATAATAGCTGGTCAAACAAACAGGTAATACGCAGTAAGTGACAACTGCGACACCTTAATACCTGGCGTTAGCTATTATAATATGCCGTCAACGTTAACAAGCTGGAGGCGACGGTGTAAGTCCACTTGGTTTGCTAGTTTCGTCCCGCCCTTTTTGGAGCCGACAGTGCAAACCCTGTCACGGACAGGCTTGTTAACACATCCCAACAGTCCCCCTTTTGGAGCAGACAGTGGAGACAGTGGTAAGTCATTACCACACCAATCCAACGTTTATCTCCATAATAGGGGGATTTTTTTTAACGCCCATAATGGGTAAAGCACAGGAGATAATTAAAATGTCAGTTAAGCAAGTACGTAACTTCGGACACTTTTCATCCATGCAACACTCTATCAAGCCTTACGATTACATCCATAAAATGGCATCCCTTACGGATGATATGATGCTACATGTAGCAAGTGAAATTTTCACGCAGTTTCCTCATGACAGCGACGAGGTTTTTCAGATGGGTATAGAGCTTTCAAAAAGAGGGCTGGGTGGAAAAATCGCTCAGCTCAAAAAATCGGGCGCAACCCGCCTGCCTTCATAGTGAAACAAGGTTTAATTTCAGGGGGGATTTTTTTTTAAGAAATCCCCTGTAATGACATGTAAACATATTTTGTTTACATTAAACTTTTTTTAAAAAAAAAGGAATTAAAATGGAAATTTTGCATGAAATTTATAACTCTCTAACAAGTGAAAGCCTATCATCATGTCCTGTGGTTTTCAAAAACACAAGAAACAGGATTTCTGAGCTTAGCAACATCCAGATAATCTGTTTGGACATTGAATTGCAGATGAATCTGGATTCTGAAATAACTTTGAATGAGGTTAGAAAAAATTTAAGGGAATTGAGGCCTGATGTAGAACTGCCATTAATGAATCATGTGTAGAAAGCTGTGGGGCTACAGATGATATGTATATATTAACCCCTTTTAAAAAGGGGTTAGTTATCATTATATGTATATATTATTATTATTATATATATTATATATATTTATTATTATATATTATATTAATATTATATATATATATATTATATATACATAATGGTTATAATGATAAGGCACCTGATGATAAGCCCGATTGGGGTAGATTTACCCTAATTGCAGTAGAATTTCATTTATAACCATCTCAGACAGTTTTTAATTTCCAATTTAACAGCCCTAGAATCCTCTCTAAGGCCTCTGATTTAAATTTCTGGTGGTAAGACACTAGGAATATCAAATCCAAGAGCTTACAGAGGCATTTTCAGGGCTTTTTGACTTAAAAGGAGAATTTGAATGGAATCGAAGTACAGGAACGTNAGGANNANAAACCGNTGGATGATAGGCGGNACAAGGGATACNGACAGTGTTGCTAAGGAATTNACAGANGNATTAGGGGGAATNATCATNTTNGCCCTGATGGGNATCCTTGCGATAGCATTTTTGGCTATCTCAGGGTGCAGTGGGAGTGTAAACAAAATGAATACAGTCAGTTTCATGGAGGACGGTTCCGCCAAGGTTACCGTCCCAGAAACAGGTGGAAAGAACCTCTTGAAATCTCTGGGTGAACCATTCAAAAAGAATGGAGAGTTACAAATAGTAACGCTTGGAAAAAGCGTTAATCTTCAAATGGCAATCAACATTGCCAAGATGGAAGCACGAACCATTATAGGGCGTTCCAAAGTGATGGAGCAGAATATAATGGTTCACCCCAATGGGGTGCAGTACTTAGCACTAGTTACAAGCCAGAAATTATAGGGGGAAAGGATGAGACAGGAATATTTGGTAGGAGTTGCAGAAGTTGACCGCTCCAACACCCCAACAGGGGTATGGGAAATAGTAACCCATGATGAGTACATGGATAAGCCCATGAAATGGGTTAAAAGCCACCGAGAGGTTTGCGCTTTACCGAACTACGGAAAAGTTCGTGCAATATTAGACTGGTGGATAGATTTTGGATGGAGAGACGAGGAGGAGCAAACCCCACAGTGGGTACTAGAATTTATAAGAGGAGTGAAGTAAATGGCATTCATGAATCAGGAAAGGAAAAAAGGATTAGCACCGAAAATCAAAGAAATTTGCAAGAAGCATGGTGTTAAGGCCACTCTTGCGGTGAGAAACCATTCTACACTGGTGTTAAACATCAGTTCAGGAATCATTGACTTTGGGTCAGAGACCCAAATTAACCGCTATAAATACCAAGAATTCATGGCTGACTATAAAGAGGCTGTGAGCTTTTTAGACGAAGTATTGCCAGCAATGAATGCTGGTAATCATAATCGGTCAGACCTCATGACCGATTACTTTGATGTTGGGTGGTATGTCGACATCAACATAGGGAGGTATAACAAGCCCTATGTCCAGACTTAAACTTAAAGAGGTTAACGAGATTAAAAAGATAATCCCTGTATTGGAAAAAATGGAGAAATACCAATACCGAGAACTCTTAAACAGTCTCGATTTAGGTCTGCCAATTTCCAATATAAGGATTGTCAGACAACAATGCGAAAGAATTGTGAGGATGTACAAGACAAGATATTCTCACATAGAGAGGTAACCAGATGTTTGGGTTCACTCATGCTCGATTTAACCTGATAATATCTCAACCCATCAAAAACACTTGTGATGGCAAGAGATTCATCAGGTGTCTGGTTGACAATCAACTGGACTATGACATCGAAGACGATGCTGAAAACATATACCTTTACCACGGAGTCAGGTCTGACTGGAATTCCAACGGTCAGATAGAACGTGGTAAAAGAGTTTTTAGTGATTGGCAATGCGGTCAGCTTAACAAAAGAACAGATGAACTCTTCCAATTGGAATGGAACGATAGGTGTCCAATTGGTTATCTGCTTGATTACCGATGGGTAAAACAGAAAAGGAGCGATTAAATGGTGATGGGTGATGGCGAGTCAAAAGACCGCCAAGTGGAAAATATAATTTCCGAATGGAATATGATGTGGAAAGCATTCGATATCAAGAAAGATATCTTAGAGAACCAAAAAAGGGTTCAATATTCCAAGGGTGAACTCGATGTAGACTGGAATCTATACCTGTTCAATCTCGAACAGGATTATACAAAAGGTGACCCACTTCCACCTTTTTGAGGAGATGAGATAATGGCAATACTAAACTGTAAAAGCGGTTTCAGCTTCAGTGTTCAAGCTTCTCACGGACACTACTGTCTGCCAAGAGAAGACAACCCTGAAGGTGGATACACCCACTATGAAGTGGGATACCCATCCGAAGGGGAAAGATTATTGCTTCCATACAAGGAGATGGAGTGTGATATACAATTCCCACCAACTAAATCAGTATACCCATTTGTACCAAAGTGTGTGATTAAGTCTATTATAGAAAAACATGATGGACTAATTGACTCCAATCACAACAATTGGGAACTGGGTTCTGAAGATTTCTGGGTGCAAGAAGGAATCCGCTTCCGCATCCGTGAAAGGGTACGGAATGTGAGGTTGTTAGCCGAAGCTCAACAAGAACCGAGGCTTTTGGAAGGACATGACGACGGAGGTATTGGGATAGCATGCGCCCAAGCCATTGACAGCTCTGATGTTGTAATACCAATGGAACGGGACGACAAGTTAGAGATGTTCATAGAAAGCATTTCAAACATGCTGGAAGAAGAAACATTATGAAAAAGAAAAGAAAGTTTCAGAAAGTAAAAGGTGGTAAATCATTAACACCTAGAGGCGAAATAGCCCCACCCAGTATCAAGCATAGTGCCAAGAAAGGTACTGGGTATAA
>PBVO01000128.1 GCA_002729015.1 Candidatus Poribacteria bacterium | reverse complement strand
ACTGTGACTATGTACAAGCCGGTAGCAACCGGATTTCCATTATAGTCACGACCATTCCAAGGTAGAGCAACCTTTCCTGCAGGAAATAATTCTTGTTCTGCAAGCCAGCTGACAAGAAATCCGCTCATGTCATAGACTTTGATGCTGGCAAGTGCAGCTTTGTCTAATTGGAAAGAAATAGTAGTCCTAGTGTAGGGTGCTAGGCTACCTATCGGTGAAAACACCCTAGGTTGACACGTTAGGCTATTTTTCAGGATGGCAGCTGAACTATCAGCCTGATTCGGTGTCATCTCCATAACCCCATACTGGCCTAGTTGATGAATTGCCGTACTAACAGTCTTTTTCTCGGTATCAACTGCTCCTCCAATCATCTGCCACTGTTTGGTATTTTCTACCAGTTGGAAAATGATTGGCTTATAGCCCGGGGTCAAGCTCTCATTACTATAGGATATAGTTAGAGTGGCCGGTTTAATTTTGTTTAACTTTTTCAGGTCTGACTCCAACAAATATGATAGATTTAGCGGCCTCCAACTTCTACCTAATGGCCAGTCAATAGTCGAGGAAGGAACATGGTTAATGGTTACGATAGTGTTCCGCTTTAGGCTATTAGGTGGCAAATATAGATTTACTCTACCATCAGATGACTGTAAATCTCCTCCTCTAGACTTCTCTGTCAGCGATGTTATTGAGACTTGGACCGTTGTTTCCCTGCGCTGATTTACCTGATCTTCCACTGTTAGACGGAAGCTGTAAATACCACGCCTCTTACCTGCTAGCCATTGTAGAATTTCACCATCCTCCACCGGCGACATAATCGGTCTGGGAGTAGCTTTAAGCCAATTTGTTGGTGCATTACCTTCTCCAAAATCAATCCAATATGATTTGAAGTTAGGGTCAGTAGCTGTACCGAATAGAGTCAAGACTTGACTTATCTGTTCGTTATCGAGCGGCCTACTAATCTTTGCCTGTGGTGGTGTATTATCTACTGTTACTGCGCGTATCAGTTCAGTCGGAGGTTGTCCGCTCTGATCAGTTGCAACTAATTTTATTTCGTAAACTCCGTCTGGAAGGGATGATGTATCCCACTCGGCCAGCCGATTATCTTCTATTGTTCCTTGAATAATGGATAATGAATGCCAATCAGATGACAATGGCCGAAATAATAATTCAACCTGATCTAAATTGACATCAGTTACGATACCTGTTATACCAATAATCTGACTGACAACTTGGTTTTGAGTAGGCGACTGTAATGTGACCTGGGGAGGCGTATTATCAATGGTAATAGTACGACGAGCAATAGAAACTTGTCCTGACTTGTCGTCCACGGTTAGGCGCAGTGAGTAAATTCCATCATCCGTTATGGTTGTAGAAAATTGCCTTAGAATATCAGATTTNACTGGAGTATTACTAATGCCTCCAATTGATTGCCAANTATCTTCTCTCGGGTCTATACCAGGCCCTAATTCCAGTAGAAAAGATTTGAAGTGATCGTCAATGGCTGTTCCCAAAACTTTCAGATTGCCACTAACAACAGCGTCTGACACCAAAAGGTCGATTTCGGCTTTTGGTGGTGTATTATCTGCTATAATTCGTCTCTTCACCACGACCTGGTCATTTGTAAAATCCTCCACTATTAACTTCAAAGTGTACTGACCTTCTAATCCCGTAGCATCCCAGTTAAAAAGAACATCTGANTGGCGAGNAGTTTCGCTTCGAGTTAAAACTTGCCANTTGGTCGGCGTAACTCCTATACCTAGCTCCAGTTGATAGTTACTGAAGTTTTTGTCATTAGCAGTTCCAATAATGGCCAACCGGCCATTGACATATTGATCTTGGCTAGGAATTAATAGTTCTGCTTTCGCTTGTTGGTTATCCANGATTAGTTGCNTCTGNTGTTCACTACTCAAGCCTGCCCGGTCAATTACTGTCAATCGAAGAGTATACTCATCATCATCAAGACGACTAGTATCCCATTTATTTAACAAACCGTTCTGTACAAAACTGGNCGAAGCTGTTGCTATAGGTTGCCAGTCATCAGGATTAAATCCTAATCCATATTCGAGCCAGTAAGATTCGAAGTTTTGATCGGAGGCCGTACCTTCAATACTAACCAGACCACTGACAATCCATAGCTCGTTGATAATTTTTTCGGGTGTTTGGATCATGGCAATTGGGTGGCTATTATCAACTTTTATTGATAGAAAAATCTGTGATTCATACCCATTACTGTCTANGCCNNTAAGCCGTAGACGGTAGTTTCCATCTGGTACTAATGTCGTATCCCAAGTTCCTAGCTCACCAAAATTAACTACTGTAGTTTGAGAGGTAATGGTGGTCCATTTGCCCAAATTTTTCTGCTCTTCAATATCTATTTTATAGTTGGTTAGGGTGGAATCGCTAGCCGTACCTTGAATCCTAACTAAGCCAGAAAGAACGGAATCGGCCGTTGGATTAGTGATTTGAACTGTGGGTTTGGCTTCTAGATTGTCTAAATCTATGGAAATTTCAGTTGTTTGCCAATTTCCGGCGTGGTCTAAGACCGATAGGCGTAATAGAGCGAGGCCAAAAACATCTGTACTATTCCAAGTCTCAATAATTTGAGCTGTATTAGCTGACAACAAATTTGAAGAAGTTGAAATGGATTTCCATTTACTCTTTGAAGTCAGAGGGAAATCTTGGGTGTATTTCAATTGGTATTGTTTTAAGTTCAGGTCACTCACATCAGCAATAATTTTTATATTACCACTCAATTTTTGACCATCTGCAGGTTCTTTCAAAGAAATAACTGGCTGGGTATTATCCAGAATGACGTTAACTTGACGAATTGTTCTATGTNCCAGTTGATCGATAGCTTCTATCAGCATCTTGTAATTTCCATCAGGCAAGGATAANGTGTTCCAATTTCCCAAGACAGAAGAAATCTGAGGCTGATCACCAGTCTCAATCAGTTGAAACAAGTTGGTTCTTTCAATTNCTTGACNGCCCGGAGTACCTTTTGCATTATGAGGTCCATCCAGACGAGGCGGGGGTTGAGGTGCGCTCTCATTTTTGTCCTTCATGTCAGGAAGGCTTGGTGGTGAAAGGTATCCTATGTGAAACTGAGATAAATCATTATCCAGTATAGATCCACGAATGGCTAATTCTCCTCCTACTATCTGGTTAGAAATAGGATTAGTGACCAGCACAATTGGCCGAACAGTATCAACTGAAAAATCGAAGTTAACAACCNTACTAACATTACCNTCATAGTCAATNGCCCTTACCGAGAATCTATGCTCACCGTCTTCTAAGACAGGTGTAGTTATTTTCTGGGTGAGTTCTGTCTGCTGAATTATGCCGTCAGGACTGAGTGTTTTATCATAAGAACTAAAAAGATTATGTACCCATTTTTGGTCATCGATTTTATATTGATACCTCATGTGTTCATTTCTAGTTTCTATATCATCCGCAGCCCACTGAAATGTCACCACCGGCCGNCCCGTTAAATAGTTATCAACGGGTGGCTGATTGTCAACTGACAAAATTTTGANAGTTGGTAGATTAGAATCTGGTGCATATTGAGCTAACCCACCTAACCCCCCAAACCAAAGGATACCGTCCGAGGTTTGGTATATTGTTGAAACACCATTATTAGGTATTCCAAGCGATTGNTTGTATGCCAACAAATCATAATTNAACCATAATTCATCATCATCACGACCCGTTTTACGCCAGATAGTACCCATCATCTCGCCAATCCATAAAACACCATCTGCATCCTCAAATATAGCAGNAACGCCCCCTGTGACATGTACTTCCTTGGACCANTCTNTCTCACCNCTTTTTTTTCGCCANAGGCCNNATTCTGCTCCTAGCCAAATCGACCCGTCTTNGGTTTCGTAAATAGTCATGGNCCAACCAATATCTTCAATAACCAATTCCCAGCCTGTCCCATCTTGTCGCCAAAGTCCACTTTCTCCATNGTNATTANCCACTGCNACCCANAGTTTTCCGTCTTTACTTTCATACATAATGGGAGTTTCGCCAGGCAGGTCGGGAATTATTCGCCAACCTATTCCGTCTTGGTACCAGAGCCCTTCACCCGTCCCCAACCATAGTGTATTATCCTTAGTTTCATAGATAAACTCTATCCAACTGTTTACTTCATGAACTATTTGCCAGCCATTACCATCTCGACGTAAAAGTCTTGAAATGTCTTTATCTGTTAGTTCTTCCCAAGTAGTTGTTGTCAGCCAAAGGGTACCGTCTTCGGTTTCATGAAAAGCAGAAAATTCATCGTCACTACTAGAAAGCTCAAGAACCATTTGCCAACCGTTACCGTCCTGACGCCAGAGACCATTTTTATCGAAATTGTCTTCCTGCTTTTTGAATGTTCCGGTATTGGCTACCACCCAGAGATTTCCATCTTTGGTTTCATAGATACCTTTGCTAAAATTATCAAACTTCTTAATAGTCTGTTGCTGCCAACTGCCTCCCTTCTGATACCAGATTCCATTTTGAGCTTCCACCCACAAAGTTCCATCTTGACTTTCAAAGAACGTATCCCTTGGCATGATTGGTCCGATTTCAACTTGAGCTTTTTTCCATCCTAAGTTAACCTGGCGCCAAAGGCCATTAAACGTGCCCACCCACAAAGTTCCATCTCGACTCTCTTTCATAGCACTGACTATAGAAGATGGCCCAGAGTCAGACAATGGCAACCAGCTATTATTGACCTGATGCCAGACACCAGTCATAGTTCCTAACAGTAGATCCTTATCTGCTGTTTCATAGATACTAAGTACCCAGCCGATGTCATTAGAAACTAATTGCCAGCTATTTTGCTTCAATAACCAAAGCCCAGTCTCAGTTCCTAACCACAACCGATTATCACTAGTTGTATACATAGTACGTGCCCAGCCAAACTCCTCGGGATATTGTTGCCAAATATTGCCCTCATTATCTTCATGCATAAACCCATCTGGATGGACATATCTCGTAGTACTGTCTGCTCTCGAAACTGACGGCGGTAATCGGTAAGCGAGGAACTCCCCTTCTGCGATCATCCAAAAAGTTCCGTCTTCACTTTCACCCAGCCCCGTAAACCACCAATCGTTTTCTTCCTCGTCTTCAACAATGACCTTCCATCTATTTCCATCTCGGCGTAGCAGTCCAAGTTGACTTCCTACCCAAAGTCCTTCTTCATTTTCATAGATCGCAGATACTCCACCGTAGTTGAAGCCTTCGGGTTGCTGCCAACTGTCTCCTTGTTGGTACCAGAGGCCATCTTCAGCCCCTACCCAAAGAGTACCGCTTTCGCCTTGATAAATAGCACCGACCTCACCAAACCCATCAATGCGACGCCAAATCTCTTGATCCTTTTGCCATAGGCCATTTCTAGTTGCTAACCAGAGAATACCAGAATTATCTAGGTACATGGCTTCAATATCTAAATCTTCAAGGACCAGCCTCCAATCATATTGGTCTTTTGTATATCCCGTTCCGCTGACTGCTGATATCAACAAAAATAAAAAAATTAGTATCTTCAACTTTTGACCCGAGTACGACTCCAAATGAATATCTTGATAAAATAAACCGATTTTCTCAGTATGGTTTTAGATTCAAACTATGACAAGCAAGCATAATAACAGATATCTATATACGGAATAAAATGATCTTGATAGGGTTCAACGACCTACACTTTTTTACGCCTGATAATTTATTTACCATCATCAGGGACATTATAAAATCAACTTGAAAACTAAAGGAATAAAATACGTTTTTACTTCTCCAGCTCCATGCGAGATATCACTGTGTGTCAAACTATGCTAAGTAATTCCAAAAATAAAAGAAGGAAATGGACGACCAACAACGAATAAACTACCACAATACCACAGTTATATGCGAAAAATTTGCTGTGATTTTTCTTCAAAAATAAACTCTTTGGCATTCTTCTTAAAACAGCGTTATCGTCTTCTTTCGTATTTAACTAATTATTCTCTTTGGGCACCATCTCACTGAATACAAGTTCCAAATAGTATTAATTCTACTTTTAATCTTTATCTCCGTTTACCTTAATAAAATATGACAAGGAGAAACTAATCTACGAATACAGATAAAATTCGGCTGACAAACCGAAACTTTTTAATCCTGATACTTCACCTTTACAATTAATAAAATCGTTGTTATATTCTGCTGGACTTCATGCACGAAAAGCACATCTTATGTTGATCAATCACTGACTTCTAGAGAGGTATAAAAATTTTGAAAATAATTTATAAAATGCTAGCCGTATCATTTTTCACTTTACTAATTAATTTACCGAGTTTCTCAGTCGATAAAAAAGACGTGATTGGTGCTTGGCTTTTCGATGAAGGAAAAGGCGATGTCGCTAAAGATAGTTCAGGAAATAAAAACGATGGGAAATTAATTGCCAGCCCAGAATGGGTAAAAAACGGCAAATTTGGTGGATGTCTTCAGTATACTGCAGCTAAGCTTCATAATGTGCGAGTTCCTGTGACACATAGCGACTCGTTAACAGTTGCCATGTGGGCTAATTATGAAAATTTAGCTTCTAACAACATCGGTCTTATTCACATTCAGGCCGGCGAGCTAGATGGTGGGAACCCTGATACCAAAATCGTAGGAATGTGGGTAGAAAACTCATCAACACTCTGGGGACGGATCATTCCGTCTGGGGCAGGGAAAGTTAACTTCCCTAAGAACGAGAAGCTCAAAGCTGATACTTGGTACCACATATCTATGGTGATTGACTCTGAAAAAAAGAAAGCAACTCAGTATGTTAATGCCAAAGCGGTTGGAGAAGTTGAATATAAAGGTGGAAAATTAACCAAGTTCGACTTTGCAAACATCGGTCGTCAAGGAAGCGAAAGTTGGGACGGGCTACTAGACGAAGTTATCATTTTCAACAAGGCGGTGAGTACTGACGAATTAAAGACAGTAATGAAAGGAATTGAACAAAATGTATTATTAGTCGAGGCCACTGACAAACTGGCTATCACTTGGGCTAAAGTGAAGCAGTAAAAATGTCGAATTAGGAAANCTTCTTCAGATTTACTCAAAGTGNAAGTTAGTAGTCGATTGATACCAGCTTTCACTTGTTTCCCTTTTCTGATTTATCCGTCAAAAATTTTTAGGTCAAATTTCCAAATATTTAGATGTCAAGTACTTAAGTCTAAAGTGGACGTCTTCTGATGAGGTCGAAATATGATTCCAATTGCATTACAACTCTATACCGTTCGAGACGATCTAGTTGAGGATCCAGTCCGGACTATTGAAACTGTGGCTGAGATTGGCTACCAAGGTGTTGAAGGTGGAACNCCAACCGGAATGTCTAACAAAGATTATCTTTCGTTGTTGAATGATAATAACTTAACTCTGATCGGTAGTGGTACTTCTACTACTGGATTGAGAGATAACTTGCCGAAAACTGTTGAAAACTGTGCNGAACTCGGTATTAATACACTGATGTGNGGTATTGGTGGAGAATTGCGCCAGAACGATGGCGACTGGAAAAGAGTTGTAGCTGAACTGGCCGAAGGCTGTGCCAAAGCATCAGAAGCTGGACTTCGTATCTTGTATCACAATCACGCCTTTGAATTTGAGGACAAAGTGGATGGTCAATATGGTCTTGACTACCTATTTGACACGATTCCCGAGGTAGATATACAAGCTGAATTAGATACCTATTGGATANAAGCTGGAGGTGAGGACCCAGTGGCCTATATTAACAAATATGCAGGTCGTCTACCGCGTCTACACATTAAGGATCAGGCTCCGGCAAACGAAGAATGTCCATTTGCTGAGATTGGACATGGTATCTTAAGTTGGGACGAAATATTTTCCGCTGCATCTTTAGCAGGTATTGAATGGTATGTAGTTGAACAGGATCGTTGTATTCGTCCACCACTGGAATCAGCCCATATGAGCTTAGAGTACCTTCGTTCTCGTGGCATGACCTGATAAAACTGACAGATGGCGATGTCCTCAATCCCAAAATACGGCCACCGGCTACTAGTCCNGCCTAACAATAGAGTTGAAATTGCCAACTTTGAGATTGAATATCCTTCCAGACAGCAAGTATTAGTCCAGACGCACTCTACTCTGATTAGCGCTGGAACTGAACTGGGTACCCAAGANCAAGAACGCAAACAACCTTTTATTCCTGGATACTCAAATGTAGGGACTATTCTGGCCCTAGGCGANGGTATTGATGGCTATCAAGTCGGTGATCGAGTCTTATCACTAGGCCAACATGCTAGTCATGTCAATGTTCCTGCTGTTCCACAATATCTAGTAAAACTACCAGATAAGGTTTCTTTCGAAGCTGGCTCTTTCGGTGTGTTGGGTAGTGTATCTATACATGGCGTTCGAAAAGCGAAGCTTGAGTTTGGTGAACATTTAATGGTTACCGGTATGGGCGTAGTTGGCCAACTAGCGCTGCAGTTAGCTAAGTTGACAGGTTGCGATCAATCCATAGCTGTTGACCTAATAGACCNGCGGCTGGAAAAAGCCATCATGTCGGGGGCTACCTCTATCTTAAACCCAACTATCTCTGATCTGAACAATCACGTTGAGCAATTGACCGAAGGTCGAGGATTAGATGTAGTAATCGAGGCTTCCGGATACCCAGATGTACTCCCTAAACTGTTTGATATGATGCGGATCGGAGGGCGCATCATACTACTAGGATCGATATGGCATCGAAAGGTGGAACTAGACCTTATGTCATTTCATGAAAAAGAACTGATCATGATCGGTGCTCACCAACCCAAATGCCCTACCACGCCAACAGCAGTTTTCCCTTGGACTCAACAATACAACCGAGCGCAGATCTTAAAATACATTTGTCAGGGCACACTGAATGTCAACCACTTAATATCACATCAACTTCCCTATACTGAAGCCGAAACTGCTTACCATTTATTACGTACCCAGCGCGATCAATCGATGGGCATCATTCTAAAATGGAGAACTNAGAATTGACAACAGAGAACTATGGATCGACAGTGAGAACTGCATTCAGTTTATTTTAGTGGTAAATTGAACCACTTCAGTATAATTAACTTCCTTGTTTCAGTGTAATCACCAGCTCTTAACTGATAGAAGTAAGTCCCATTAGATGCAGTTTCACTAATCTCGTTTTTACCTTTCCAGTAAGCTGATCGACTTGGATGTCCACAAATACCGTTCTCTTTCAGGCCAAGATTTACCGTATTTTTCCAGTAACAGAATAAATATGGATGGAAACTATTCTGCTCTTCGACATTTGAAATGATACCTAGGTTCCAGGATTGAATGGATTTGGGCAGTTTTACCAAAGTTTGGTCTATTTAAGCCGTATCGTAGTCTAAATAACTTTCCATTGTTGTAACTAAACTTAGGTCTGAGATGAGAAAATAAATCTAGTCTTGAAATCAAAGATGTTGATTGGACTATCGACCGNCACATCGACNACGTCGCTTCCAACCGGTNATAAATCGTTTTTTACTTAACAAAACAAAAAGATTACTTCGTCTGTAACTATTTAAAGATAAGTATCTGATCAAGGCAAGAGAGGTTCATGATTAGTTGGATACCTTAGAATCATTATCTTTCAGGCCTTAGTTTCATCAACCCAAAATTGTGTTGCTTCATTACACCAACGGTGTCTGAGTCAGTAAAAATAACAAAACCGCCATCATTTGTTAGATTGATGTATTCTGCCGCATTGTTCCCATCGGGGCTACCATACAGCCCTTGCCATTTCAAATGGCCCTTTTTATCTGTTCTAATTATATAAGCTAACCATAAGTCGGACGGGCCCAGATTATGGCCAGATTCACTGTATCCGTACTCATCCCCCGTCCCTCCTGCAACGACGAACCCGCCATCAGGTAACTCTTTTACTCCATAACTTTCGTCATGAATATAGTTGGCGTTATACCCTCTTGGCTGACCAAAAGTTTGATGCCATTCTTCTTCAAAATCCTTGTTGACCTTAAGTAGCAAAAAGTCCCAATTAACTACGCCATAGGATAGCGTNTGCCCGGCAAAGATAAATCCGCCATCGACTGTAACTGAAAAATCGAAGACTTGGTCATTCTTTTCTCCACCATAAGTTTTACTGAACTTCTCATTACCTTTTGAGTCGGTTAGAATTAAACATAACTGCTGATGTTCTTTCGTCGAATTTNCAACCCATACATTNGCACCAATCGCCAAACCATCAACCGTTTGTTCTACTCTAATACCATGGGGAGTAGAAGTTAATTCTTTGTCCCAAATTAGGTTGCCGTGTTTATCTGTTTTTAAGACAAATCCTTTTCCGTCATCTGATATAAACTGGTATCCTACTTGTTCGCTATCAATAAATCCAGTAGCAATAATACTATCGTCATTCAGTAAGCAAAGGCCTCGAATAGAGCTATTTTGCGACGCAGGAAAGATTCTTTGCCAAATAATACTTCCATCGAAATCAAATTTCAGTAAACATCTTCTTTGCTGGTTGTCCACATTTGTGGCACCAGCTACGATAAATCCTTTTTCGGTTTCGAATGAATCTCCAACTTCAATTACAAAANTCGCATAGTCAGACCGAGATCGATGACCTAAGACTTGTTTCCATTCTAGGTCGCCGACCTCGNTTGTTTTTATCGCTAAAATATCAGATCCTGTTGATTCATTGTNAGTCTCNCCCACCATTATGTACCCACCATCGCTAGTTTGCATGCCGTAATGGACGTGATCTCCAGCATCAGTACCATACCCTCTATACCAACCTAATTCTGGGGNTTGATCATTTAAAACTTGATTTGGTTGTGCNGATAAGGAACCTAAGTGAATAACAAAAAACACTAGACACACGCGCAAAATGTACAAAATCAGACCTCCAATCAGAATTAGTACTAAGAACTTATCGAGTGTGGTGGCTAATCAGTTGGCAAAAACAAAATTTCGAACAGAGCATATTACTTTTCCCGCTTCGTAGTATACAAAGAAATCAACNGAGTCATAAAATCGCTATGTACAGAACCCCCCTACTAGTGCGCACCTTCACTGAATAGAACATATCAACTGTCTACATTTTGAAAATCAAAATTGAGTTAATCGAGCAGAGGTTGAAGCAACACGATGATTAATTAGATTAATAAATCGGACGCATCTCATCATAGGAAATCCCAGTCGTTATACAATTGTCTTGGCGATGCTCTAAAAGCAAAGATTGAGTTCAACTTTTAGATTGTTTACAAAGTTCCCATGGTTCCTCCTTCATAATCTTGAATAGCTTGGATGATTTCCTCTTTTGTATTCATAACGAAAGGTCCATGAGCTACCATAGGTTCTTCTATCGGTGTTCCGTTTAATAATAATCCTTTAAAATCTTTTGAAGATCTAAATGTTAGAACCTCACCTGCTTTATCAAAAATTAGAATTGAGTTTTTGGGGTATTCATTTTTTGATAAAGTTACCTCACCATTTAAAATTAACAGGATGGAATTCGTCCCTGAACTTAAACAAATTGAAATTTCATCTTCAGACTTGCTAGATAGATCATATAGATTTATCTTTGTAAAAGTTGAGGCTGCTCCATTCTCATTTTCATATTCACCAGATATCAACCTGAGCATAGAATTCTTTCCAATTTCTAGAATTGGAATATCCTCACTTTTGATACCTTGGTATTTAGGATTGGTCATTTTATATTTTTGGGGAAGATTTATCCACAATTGCACCATTTCAAACATTCCACCCACTTTCGAAAACTCTTTCGAATGAAACTCCTTGTGAATAATCCCTTTTCCTGCAGTCATCCATTGAACATCACCCGGTTTAATAACTCCACCACCCCCCGCAGAATCTTGGTGTTCAATTTCGCCTTGATATACAACAGTCACGGTTTCAAAACCTCTATGAGGATGAACATCTACCCCTCTTGGAACGGAAGTACTCGAAAACCTTCTGGGACTTGCGTAATCAAGTAAGATGAATGGACTGATGAACTCCTTCAATTCTTCAGTAGAACGTAACAACCCTCGAACATAAAATCCATTGCCAACCCAGTGCTGATTTGGAACATTATTAGATACTAGAACTTTCTTGTTTTTCTTCATAAAGACCACTACCTTAATGGATGTATTCCTGCCTCTTGCTCACAAACTTAATAGTGAAATTGCTATTTTTTATTTGGGTATAAGTAGACAAAGAAATTGTACTTTACCACTTTGTTAAAAGCACTTAATGTCTGTAAACTTCTTAAGAAACGATTCTTTTTCTCTCGATCTCATTTGCCTTTTGATTGAGCAATATTTACTACTTCATGTCAGATTAGCTTTGATCAAGATTACACTATTACGTTTATACGGAGCTAGTGGTTAATGATGTTTGTCACAGATAAAATTTCCCTACATCCAAAAAAATCTTGGAAATCTGAAAGTAATTTAGATTTAGTCTCCTTTTTTATTTGATATGTGGATTCGACTGCAATTTTTCTTCACTATTTCTAATAAATAAATGCAAAGATATGTTTTCATTTGTCTGATACTTGTTCGAGTTTATCAACTCA
Organism: Candidatus Poribacteria bacterium; assembly: GCA_002729015.1. The sequence continues at coordinate 22,748 of PBVO01000128.1, read as the reverse complement.
GAACGATGGAACCTTATACCTCTTACTCACTAATTTTGGTCTAACCTCAATCATACATATACCTAATCAATAAATATCTGTCGAAAATTCGTATTTTCGGTCTTGGTATGTGCACTTAGCTTGCTGTATCTTACTCTAGGCAAACAGAACTATTTCATAATTGAACTCATGGGTTTGAGCAGCTACCATAAACAGTGTACTGAGCAAAAAGTTGAACATCTTTTTTTGAATTCCAATGCAAACATAGTCGTCATCATTGTACTATATCATTGGTCCGTCTTCTCAAAACTCTAATCGTTTTTAATAAGCTACAATCGAGTGAAACGAGAGAAATTCGACTTCAAGGAAATATTTAAGAAAAATTAAAGGGAAAGCCAAATTAGGTAAGTTACCTTGAACTTCTAGTTGTATTTTCTTATTAACTCTATCTGTGTAAACGTTGGGTATTTTTTGCCGAAACAAAATTCTCTGATTGAGTACTAGTTAAATCAATTGAGTCAAGGCTTGTGTTCAAAATTAGCCAAACTAAAACTGAGATAGCAACCCCATAAATCTCAGAAAAGTATCATAACAAATTACTCCATAAAACTGAGCATCTATCGATTATCTTTTACTTCTAACTTGAATGTACACCATTCAGACGTTTTTTGTTTTTAGACAATTTTTATCGAGCACGTAAAAATCAAAAGGGAAAAAGTGAAAATTTTAATATCTGGTTCCAGTGGATTAGTTGGCTCTAGTTTACTCCCATTTCTCAATGACAATAATCATGAAGTGTTGCGCTTAGTGAGATTTCAGCCCACTGCAGAAAATGAAATTCAGTGGTTACCTGATCAGAACCAAATTGACCTGAATTCTGCCGGCCAAATTGATGCAGTTGTCCATTTGGCCGGAGAATCTATTGCAAATCGATGGAATGAAGAGAAAAAAAACAAAATTAGGGAGAGTCGGATAAAAGGAACTAAATTAATATCCGATACGATATCTCAATTAGAACAAAAACCCAAAGTCTTCATTTCGGCCTCAGCTATTGGTTATTATGGAAATCGTGGAAATGAAATCTTAACAGAGGATAGTGTGCCTGGAGATGACTTTCTGGCTTGCGTTTGTCGTGATTGGGAAACAGCTTGTCTCCCTGTGTCAGATAACGGGATTCGTAGCGTTCAACTTCGTTTCGGTGTTATTCTAAGTCCTAGCGGTGGAGCTTTAGCGAAAATGTTACCCGTTTTCCGGTTGGGTCAAGGAGGTAAATTAGGCCACGGTCGACAATATATGAGTTGGGTTAGTTTAGAAGATGTGACTAATATTATTGATCACGTTTTAAGAACCGATACACTTCATAGACCGGTCAATGTAGTAGCGCCCAACCCGGTTACAAACTCTGAGTTCACAAATACACTAGGGCGAGTTCTAAGGCGCCCAACTATAGTACCGGGTTTCTTAGGCCAGTTAGCCACCTCAGTTTTATTTGGTCAAATGTCAGAAGCTTTACTTCTAGCCAGCCAACGAGTCGAGCCTACTCGATTGAATGACAGTGGTTATAATTTTCAGTATCAGACTCTAGAGTCAGCTCTTAGGCAAATTCTAAGTCGTTAATAATCATTAAACTTGATCGTTTTTTGTAGGAAACTAACTGAATGTATATACAACCCCATTTCATTAATCCCCAAATCACTTGATAAACTAAGGAGAAAGGTGACTAGCTTAGTTCTATTCTGACGGTGTGACGATTGCAAACTATTTTTCTTCCACACCTTTGCCCTTTTCGTCTACTCCCATTGTTCAAATAAGCATCGGACGCTAGAATGAGATTGATCTGATCTAATGTTTTGGAAATACGATTATGCCGAAGAAATCTGCCAAAAATCAATATAAGAAACGAAAAATGAAAAAAGATGAACCTCGATTAAAAGGGAACGAATTAATAACCTATTTGACTATGGCTAATTCTAAGGATCCTAAAGACCGTTTGGAGGCCATGGAAAATCTATGTCCTTGTCGATTACGTAAACGGGTTGATGCTGCATGGAACGCGATCTACAAAGGACTTCAAGATAGCGATCTGAGAGTTCGCAAAGCTGCTTGGCATACACTGGAAGAAAACCATGGAGGTCAGCCAAACTCCCCTAAGCTATATCCCCTAATGTTAGAAATCTCTGAGACTGAATTAGATTCGAAGTTGAGGGAAAAGGCTAAGTCTATTGTCAGAAGAGCACAATCCGAGACACAAAGTATAAAAGGAAGGGGTCGTGATCTTCTTCTCAAACGAAGTAATTACTTTCAAGGTAAATGTGACTCGTGTGGGGATAGATCTATGACCGTCGATTATATCTACAACAATGAGTTTCAGATTGGCACTACGGTTCGTTTAGCACAGGCCTGTGACCAATGCCGATTGGACCACCGACTCTAGTCCATAGTCAATAACCAATTCTATTTAAAAGTCAATCTCATACTGTAGACTCAAACTTCTACCGGCTTCGGGCATAATATCCTTAATCCGCGATAGATGGTTATAATATTCGGCATCGAATATGTTGTTCATGTATAAGGCAAGTCTATGACTCGTTCCTGAAATTGTATTTCCAAAATTATAAACACTATGCACATTGACTAAAACGTAAGGGGCGGTTTTGGTTTCGAATATACCTAACCTATTTTGTCCAAAACTCCTTTCAATTTGAAATTTAGTCAAAAATCCTTTTGGATTGAACTCGATATTTAATGTTGCTTTTGGCGGTGGGATCAATATTAGCGGTTTATTTGTATCTAAATTGTGTCCCAAAACGCTTGATAGATTACCACTTATTTCAGCATACTTAGAGGAGTACATAAAATCTGCCTCTAATCCTGTAATGATAGTTTCTGCCCCAAGCATCCGGTACTTATAAAGCCACCCAGCCGAACCACTATCCCACTCGATCCAGTCCGCACCAGGTTTGTAGCCATCCCCCATTTTAGAACTTATTAGGAAATTAGGGCTGTAATTCAGGTAAGAGCTTAATCGAAACCAACCTTTGGACAAAACATATTTTGCATTAGTTTCAATGCCGATGGTCCGTTCTAAACCTAAATTAGGATTTCCTATTTCGTAGGAATAGGTTCCCAAGTGTGGGCCGTCGGAATACAATTCTTCAATTTGAGGAGCTTTGCCGGTTAGCATGGTCGATATCGATGTCTCTAAATCTGACCAATTCTTAGAAATCTGGAATGCTGCTGACAGAGAGCTGAAGTATCGCCTAATCACTTCAGAAGATTTCATATTGGATAAACGATGAGAACCAGCCTTTGGATCAACCATCAAGAATTCAGACCTAAGTGAGGCTTGGGCAGCCCAGTCAAACATTCTTCTTTCATATAAGGAAAATATAGCGAAATTAATTTCTCTTGTATCTGGAGTCCAATAAAAACCGCTAGCCATAAATTCACGTAACTGGAGTAGCATTCCGGCTGTAATTTTCGGTCCAGTAAGCTTACTCTGGAGGGCAAAGATTTTCTGATTCAAGTTGACTGAGGTCTCAGTTCTTTTGGTCACAAATTCAGAATGGTCATAATGAATATAAGATTGGTCAATGTCAAACTTCTTGAAAATTTTCGACGATAGATACCGGAAGTAGTGGAATCTCTGCTGAGATTTGCCAAGATTTATTGTAACACCAGTAATATGCCCGCTCTTAGTTCCGGGTATACCGTAGTTCATCCCTAATAAATCGAGCGAAAAATTGCTGCCAGCCCAATCCGAAGAATCCACAATCCCTACTGAAAATTGGTACTTATCTAATCCTGTATTTTGTAGTAATCCATTTGCTGTTTTCAAATTGTCAGTTTTTCTTCTAAGCGAATGAAAACGAAGTTGTTTTCCGTTAAACGGCGCTTGTAGAGCAAAACTCCCAAACGCACCATTATTGACTGACTGATACCCACTTTTAAAAGAATATTTACGCTGGCTAGCTTGTTTATATGAATCAGGCCATTTTCGAATATCAATAACACCAGCAATGGTATTTGAACCGAAGATTAAACTTTTGGGTCCTCTAACTATTTCAATGCTTTCAACACCTACCATGTCATTGGCTACAGCATGATCAGCAGAAGTCTGGGATAAATCGCCCAAGGTGATTCCACCTTCTGTAATTTTGAACCGGTCTCCAGAATATCCTCTTAAAACTGGACGTGTGGCATTAGGTCCCATTGCGCCTTTGGTTATACCAGGTAAATCTGATAAGGAATCAGCTAAATCGGAGTCGATAACTCCATCCTCATTTGGAACCAAATCCAATGATGATAGAGAATGATGGGTTTGCATAGAAGCGTCATTAACCAAGATTTCATCTAGTTTGATAATTTCTGATGATAAAGTCACCAAACCAAGATCAGATAGCTCTTTATATAGGTGCTTTTTCAAATTTAATTCAGTAAAACCAATCGACGAAATTTTTATATTCACCTCAGATTTTGGAACTCCTAGCAAGATAAATCTCCCATCATCCTTTGATTGAGCCTCTATTTCACCTGGACTTACAAATACATTTGCGCCTCTGATAGGTTGTCCTCTTTGAGCATCAATGATCCGTCCTCTTATTTTCGCCGATTTGATCGATATTGATGACGAAAGGAAACAAATTAAAAAGATCAGTTTATAAAGACTATTCAGCCTTAACTGATATTTTTTGGATTGTCGGATAATCAGGATATCCCTTTTGTAAGTTACTCTTAGTTTGGTGAAAGTAACTGCAGCCCATAAATTACGAACAAACACCGGATAAAAATAAATATTTTTTGAAGCCCAAAACTGTCCATAGTTTCGATATTTGTACTGATATATGTTGAAAAAATCTTACATTTGAGAACAGGTAATTTTAGTTAAGAATGAGAAAATCCACTTATATGTGTTAGATAAAAAATTGACCCTAAATTTAATTTTTGATTTCTTCAATCGAACATCTTGTCACAATATGCCCCCAGCCAAAGCAAATCACATCATGTTACATTATAACATATCACAATTTAACAAGAAAACCGGATCTAAATTGCGAGCGATCGAGACTAAAATTGGTTACGGGATTACAAATAAACCAATTGAGGCATGAGTTCCAAAGGATTTGGAAGTGGAAAGATTATGAGTGAGCGTGAGTTAATAAGGTCGTCGCTAACAAAAATGGTACCTAGTAACAGAATTATAATTCTGTTACTAGGTCTTTCAGGGATGATACTGCCAAGGATGGTGTATATGGATATTGAGCTAAATCGTGGGGTTGAGTTGAACCACTATAAACCAACACAGTACGGTAGCCCATTTGTAGTCCTCCCAGAATATCTGTGTCCATTGTGTCACCTATGACCGTTACCTCTTCCGTTCTCAAATCGAGTTCTTTACGTGCCATCCTCATCATGATCGGACTAGGTTTACCTAAATTCAAAGCTTTCCGGTTAGAAGCAGTTTCTAGAAAAGCAACTGTCGATCCGCAACCAGGTCGCATTCCACCATCAATAGGGCAATTGGGGTCTAAATTGGTAGCAATCAATTTTGCTCCTTCCATAATAAATTTTAACGCTTTTTCCAGTACTTCAAAGTTGATTAATCGTCCCTCACCTACAACCACGTAATCAGGATTAGTTTCATTAATAGCATAGCCATTTATATGTAGAGCATTCAATAAACCAGCATCACCAATTNCATATGCTGAGCCAGATGGATTTTGCTGGGCAAGAAAACGGGCAGTAGAAATAGCACAGGTAAAAATATGATGTGTTTCAACTTCAATTCCCAGATTAGATAATTTCAGAACGACATCACACCGACTGCGCTGGCTGTTATTAGTCACAAATAAAAATGGNATCTGTTTTTCCAACAACTGTTTTATGAAGTAATCAGATCCAGGGATTAGTTTGTTACCACGATAGATAACTCCATCCATATCGATCAGGTAACCACGTTTGTTATTGTTAATCGTTGAATCTAGATCCACCCTACCGTGTATAGAATCAGAATCCTCAAATTTTGCCGAGTTCGTCATGTTACTAGCCCTTAGAATTAATATTTAGATATGAGATTTAGGTTTTATAAGTGAGAACTAATTTTACTGGTGTCTGTTAAAGNCGAGTTTAAAAATGATCTGTTACTCATTTCAAATGCGAAAAGTATTATAGGAGTACAGATAAGGTGCGACTCTTGCAAGATTGCTTTCGTTATATTAAATTCATTGATTAGAACTTTTCCCAATTCAACANCCCTAAACTGTCGCAAATCCTTTTGTAGTTTGCCAATGATTTTCCGCGACTTTATGTCCGCTAAACTGAGGTGTGGTAGCTACCCTTCACCTTCTAAAGAATAGAGTAGAATCTGAGTTACATCTTGGTGAAATCTTTCCTGTAAATGATTGATAATTCTATCGTCATCGACTTCATAAATAACAAAACTACCCAAAGCGTTAATTCTTTTTAACAATACTGTAAAGGAGNACATTCGGAGGATGATATCTTCGGTTTGCTTTATACTTGAGCCAAGTATTTCTGTCGTGATATCGTATTCCTATCACTTCTGATCAACCAAAAACCCTATCCATTTGACAGTGATATGATAGTATTCCTCAGGCATAAAACAGAGACCATCGAAACCAACTAAAAACGAAGAAAATTGCTAAATTTGATTGATTATTTCAGAGTGTCGAATGGGTATATTAATAGCCAAACNGGTTTTTCGCCCCTCAAATCCAGCTACTTGATTGGGATCATATGGATTCGGGGAAAAAACCTTTTGGAAATGCTGCCAGATTGGATCAAACTTCTTTGCATGAATGTTTATTAACGAAGTATCCATTTTAATGTTTTGTTTTGGCATTTCGAATCAAAGTATCTTATTCTTATCACCCATACATAATAGAAAAATAGAGCATAATGATTTAAATTTGTTACTNAGCTATAGATCACGAATTTTGGCCAGAGATATTCTGATCAGTAATTCTGGAGGAAATAAGCACAANGTCTATTGCGAGATCATTTCGTTAAACAAGCCACACATCAGCACCANTTATGCCAAAAAGTAAAACTAAGATATGGGTAAGGAACTGACCTTTCTATCTCATAAGAGTNAGTTTCTTATACCCATCNAATGCAACAATTATTAGCAGAATNGTGAATGTTATTTCATCAAGTATCGTAAATCATTCTGTGTTTATTGTAATAGAAAGATAGCGGCCCCAGCCTAATTCATCTATTCTCAATTACCAGCTGAATACTTAGGTAATCGAAAAAAACTAAACACATTTCAATTAAGTTGATAATGCTTAATTATAGATAATCATCACCTTTGAATGCNTCAGTCAAGTGAACGAGAATTGTTCAAGAAAATAAAGGGTTATAAAACATCTAGAAAATCAACTGGTCGGAAGACACAAATTCTAGATGAAACGACCTGTCGGAAGAGTGTGAGTTCCCTATATGGTTAGCAACTAGACTGACATTAAATTGATGTGAAAGTAACTACAATAGTGAAAAGTGTTCAATAAGCTATTTAGAGCAAGGATTTAAGCAAACAGAAAATCTAGCCTGAAACATAGGGCTTCTGATTACGTTATTACCGTGGCAGCTTAATNCAGCAGATATGTCTANTCTAATCGAAANACCAACGAACNNANCAGAGCACATCGATCCTTTTGTATACAGTAAACTTGAAAGAATTAGATCAGATCAGACGTTACTTCAGATCTTTGCAATTTGTTGTAGAGTTAAATCGACTTTATGATACGAAAAATTAGTTTGATTTTACTGGTTCTGTCGCATTTATTTGGTTGTTCGGAAAATGAGCAAGATCTTGGTGGGGTGGCTATAGTTAAGCAAACCTCTCCTATTGTCGGCAGTGAAATTAATCCGAGTGGGTTTATTATCATTAGTTTTCATAATGATAATAATATCGAAAATGGAACTGTTTTTGTTAACGGTCAGTCATTAACTCTTTCTATAAATCGGGCCAAGATCGAATATGCCAATCTGCCATTAGGTCAGGTGAAAAATTTCGTTGTTTCATGGAAAAACACAGATGGTAGTACTGATTCCTTTAATGCCAGTTTCCAAGTGGTTGAGGTTGTATTGACAAGGAAAAGGGTCGATACGCCGAAAAAAATAACGTGGGGTAAAGATAATAAAGGAATGGTTCTAATTTCATCCGGCTCATTTGAAATGGGGGATTCGAAAAATGAACCAGATGGATTAATGGAGAATGCACAGCCAGTACATGTAGTCGATCTAAATGCCTTTTACATAGATATTACTGAAGTGACAGTCGGTGAATTTAAGCAGTTTTTGCTGAAAAGCGGATATCAGTATAATGGGAATTGGGATAATGTAAACCTTTGCTCGCCGAGTGACGATCATCCAATGGTCTATGTTAATTGGAATGATGCCATAGCGTATGCTGAATGGTCAGGCAAACGGTTGCCGACGGAGGCCGAATGGGAAAAGGCGGCTCGTGGTAATTTAAAGGGCCAACGTTATGTTTGGGGTGACGAGCTTAAGTTTGCTAATCATTATGCTAATTTTAATGGTAAGCAAGGTAAAGATGAGTGGGATCAAACAACGGCCCCAGTCGCAAGTCTATCTCCTAATGGATATGGATTGTACGATATAGTGGGTAACGTTAGTGAATGGTGTGTTGATTCGTACAGTAAAGATTATTACTTGGATTCCCCGAAGAAAGATCCAAAGGGACCAGCATCAAGCCCGAAAGGATTACGAGTTACACGAGGAGGGGCTTGGCTTAACTGTGCCTATTATTTGCGTGTGGCTTACCGTAGCTTCAATTTCCCGCAAGTTAAGAACTCCTACTATGGTTTTCGGTGTGTCGTAGGGTTACCTTAACCACTTATTATCATAGGTTTTGTCAGGCCTTTTTACCGTTCATAAAAAACCACAACAAAAAAATCCCACATATGTCGAAAGACGAAAAGGAGAAAACCCATGAGGCCCGAAAGAATCCCCATTAACAGTGTGATACCCGCCGTTTTGACGCCATTCAATAAACACATGGAAGTTGACTATGACGAATTCGGTCGACATGTGCAGGATGTATGCTCCGTTGACGGTGTCACTGCCATCATGGTAAACGGCGCATCGATGGAGGACAATACCCTCACGCGGAACGAGAAAAGAGTTTTGATCGAAAAGGCTATTGATGCCTCTGGTGGCAAAATGCCAATCATCGCCGCAGTTCGCGAATCCAAAATCGAGTCGGATCTAGGCCTACTGGCCAAAGATGCAGAGGAGGCTGGGGCCGAAGTCATTTTGGTCATGCCGATTAACAATAAAGTTTACACAACCGTGAACGGAGCGCTCGAGCGATTCGGAAAGGTGTTTGATAATTGTGATCTGCCCGTTGCTTTTTATCAAGTTAACCCCGATGGATTTGGTTATCCTGTTGAAACAATGATGGCCCTAGCAGAGCAAGAACGCATCTTTGCCGTCAAAGAGGGCAGCGGTAGTCCTGAGACCAGTGAAATTGACATGCGTGCTATGCGCGCCGCCGATTCCGAAATCGCTATCTGGTCAACCCACAGTCGTTGGCTTCTAGGCGACTTGGCCACGGGTGCGGACGGAATTCTTTCAGGTATGGGGAGCATCAGTGCTGACCTTCACGTTGCACTTTGTCGGGCCATTTGGACCAGCGATCTCAAGCAAGCTCGAAAAGTGAGCGATGTCCTTTATCCCCTGACTCAGGTCTTTTACCACCCGAGTCAGAATGGACACACTCGCATGAAGTATGCACTCAAACGTCTGAACCGAATGGGAAGCGACCTCGTTCGCCCTCCACTCAAGCAACTGGACGAGCAAGAGAAGGATCGTGTCGAGAGAATTCTCGACGATCTTCGATCAGAGACAATGACCTGAACAATGTCCGAAATTTCTATTATCAGACGTTTTTATCACTGATAGACTTTAGCTGGAATTGAGCTTTGTTTTTGTCTGTTAACTGGCGGAACTAGTTAACAAAATCTTCCACCTCTAATAAACTATCGTCCCCTTTTTCTGTTAAACGTTGATCGATCTTTTTTAGATGGACTTTAATCTGCTCCAGCCTTTGTTCTACCCCGGAATTATCAACTTTCGTCTGGCTAGGACTAAATCCACGATAGATATCCTCCAGCAACTCCAACTGCGACACCTGTCGCCCGTCGTCCAACCATTTAACCGGTAAAAAGACTAAAGGTGAGTAGATGCCCTGCGCTTAGAACAAATCCTCGGGCGTTTGAGGGGATGAAGCTTCCTAAGGACGGTTTCTTAAGCTTGTTGGGTTATTGTTGTCAGTTGATCTGCTGAATTAAGCTTTTGTCAACAAAAAAGTGCCTAGAAAGATTAAAAATAGGCACTTTTTCGATGTAAAACTGGATAGATGAAACTACCCAGAGTGGTTTTATTGGTTACATAAGAAAGGAGTAAATATGTAACACCGGTTTTATACTTCCTCAACATAGATCTAAAACCACAAATCAATATCTATTTGTCTGTTTATCGTAAAAAAGTTAACGTATAAGTAACTGTGGGTTCCTATAAATCGTAATGTCAATTTGTCCCAGATATCCTTTATTCAAACACTGATGTCAGTTTTTGCCAAAATGATCTGGCTTTCATCTAGCTGTTGATTTTCTCCTTCGTTTCTCTTCTCGGGCATAGCTTGTATCTGCTGGGGAAGTCAAGATCCGATTGGAGTTTCTGTATTTGTTGGTCTCGTATAGTGATAGTTGCTCAAGATATTATTCTTCGTCCATCAAATTTCTCTTTCATTCAGTCCCAACAACCGTTGGAACCGAGTTCGTTTAGATTGCATTGTAACATTATCCAGTCATCCAACCGAATAATTTTTGAAATAGTCCTGATGATTTTGATTCATCAATCATCAATTGTTGTCGCTCAATAGTATTTGAGAGTTTCAAGATTACAGCATCATATCGAGTCGATTGTTTAGAAATTTGGATTTCCAATCTATCGCATTTATCTCTGAAATACTTCAAATTCTGTTTCAGTTTTTGACTCTATCAACATCAACTGATGATTCCATAGGTGTTTCTTTTGTGTGTGAAGTTGTATGTGAAGGCAGATGCAACCATACCAACCTGCGCTTCCCTTCTTTTTAGTGTCAATCTTTTTGAGCTCTATTCTGTCATAGGTATAAATAGTTAGTTGCATAGTTTTGCTGGTGCTTTGTTAGTAGTAATAGGTATCCTTGTAGAGTATTGAGAGAAAAAATTCTGGTTGTGGTTGAGAAAAATGAATTTTGAAATGTATAAAACTGAGCGGTTGTATAAATGATCGATCTATATGACACAACTTTACGGGATGGTAGTCAAGGAGAAGGTGTAGTATTCTCCGTTGAAGATAAATTACTAATTATTAAAGCATTAGACCAACTTGGTATTCACTATATCGAAGGAGGATATCCAGGTTCAAATCCTAAAGACGTCGACTTTTTTAAAAAAGCTCAAGAGCTAGAATTAAAAACATCAGAGATTGTACCGTTTGGTAGTACTTACTATCCTAAATATCAACCAGAAGATGATCCAAACCTTAAGGCTTTGCTCGATACNGGGTCTAAAACCGTGACTATTTTCGGTAAAACTTGGAANCTGCATGCACTNGATGTNCTNCGTGTTAGCCCGGAACAAAATTTAGCNATCATCCGNGAATCAGTANAGTTTTTGGTNAGTAATGGTCGTTCAGTCATATANGATGCTGAGCATTTTTTTGATGGATTTAANGATGATTCNGCTTACGCTCTAGATTCATTACAAGCNGCNGCNGATGGTGGNGCCAAGTGCCTNGTTTTATGTGACACCAATGGTGGCCGNTTACCACTAGAGNTTCAGGANGGAGTTAAACNNGTAAAAGANAAAATTGATCTNCCGGTTGGTATTCATGCTCANAANGATGCCGGTGTTGGTGTGGCGAATTCTGTGTTAGCAGTACAGGCTGGTGCCACCCACGTCCAAGGAACATTCAACGGTTTTGGTGAAAGATGTGGAAATGCTAATTTATCTGGAATCATTCCGAATCTGAAGCTTAAACTTGGTTTGGACTGTGTTTCGGATAAACAGTTGCAATTACTAACACAAACATCTCGCTTGGTTAGTGAGTTAGCAAACTTACCTCACGATGATCGACAGGCTTATGTGGGAAGATCTGCTTTTGCTCATAAGGGTGGGCTTCATACCGACGCGATTCGAAAGAACCGTCTGACTTATGAACATATTGATCCAGAAAAGGTCGGTAATGAACAACGAATTTTGGTTTCTGAACAAGCTGGCCGTGGCACAATCCTGAAAAAAATTGAGAAAGAATATCCTGATCGAGACAAGAATTCACCTGAAATAATAGCCTTATTTGAGAGAATGAAAGAAGCAGAACGACAAGGTTACCAATACGAGGTGGCAGAAGCCTCATTTGAACTTATGACGGGAGAAGTTTTTGGCCATTATCATCCATATTTCCAGTTGGTTGGTTTTCGAGTTATTGTGGAAGGTGCAAGTACGATTGATATGAAAGCAGAAGCTACAATCAAAGTTACTGGACCAAGTGGTGAAACTGCACATACAGCAGCTGATGGAGATGGTCCTGTCAACGCCATGGATAACGCTCTCAGAAAGGCGTTAGAAAAATTTTATCCTACACTAAAGAAAGTCCGGCTGACTAATTACAAAGTTCGTGTCTTAGATACTAAGGCTGGTACTGGAGCTAAGGTAAGAGTGCTATTGGAGGCTAGTGATGGTACAGACTGGTGGGGTACTGTCGGAGTGTCTGAAAATATTATTCAAGCTAGTTGGGAAGCCTTGACTGAAAGTCTGGCCTATAAACTTTATAAAGATCGATNTCTTAGAAGTTCGTCGCAAAACTAACCGTAGAGTAAACAAATGCCTGTCCATATTTTGCCACCAGAGATTTCGAATAAAATCGCTGCCGGTGAGGTCGTCGAGCGACCTGCATCGGTTGTTAAAGAATTGGTCGAAAATGCTATCGACGCTGAGAGTAGCAGTATTCAAATTGATATTCAGGCTGGAGGGAAACGACTAATTCGTGTTTCAGATAACGGNCACGGGATGTCTAAAGAAGATGCCACACTGGCTGTCGAGCGACACGCTACCAGCAAACTGTCTGAAATTGACGATTTACAAAAATTACAAACGTTTGGTTTTCGGGGAGAAGCTCTACCTTCTATTGCTTCGGTATGCAAATTAGAATTACAGACGCGATTACATCAGGCNCTGGCTGGCACCGAAATTCTAGTTGANGGTGGTATTTTTCAGAAAGTTCAAGAAAGTGGTTGCTCGCCCGGNACACAGATTTCAATTAACAATCTATTTTATAATGTGCCGGCACGTCTCAAATTTCTCAAGACCGAAATGACGGAGATGAGTCATATTACCAAACAAGTAAGTTGGGCTGCTTTAGCTCACCCAGATATTAGCTTCTTACTCCAACACAATCAGAAGAAAGTTATCGATGTGCGNCCATGTGAAGATCTGACACAAAGAATTCGATTGTTATACGGTAAAGAAATGACTGAGAATTTAGTTGAGATCGAGGCTGAATTGCCTAACTTTCACTTACATTGCTGGCTGGGNAAGCCNAATGTTAATAAGTCGAATCGGAACTGGCAGCTGTTTTTTCTTAATCGGCGGCCAATACGAAGCAAAATCTTGAGTGGTGCACTGACTGAAGCCACTCGCCAAACCATGCCCAAAGGTCGTCATGCAGTAGCCTTTATTTTCTTNACTATGGATACAGAAGAAGTGGACGTCAATGTTCATCCTGCTAAGATCGAGGTTCGATTTCGCGATGAGCGATCNGTATATTCCCAGGTGGTCAAGCTACTCAATAAAGGTATATACCAAACAAAGTTCATACCCGTTGTTGACTCAACAGGAGTTGACACGACAGAAAATGATACATTTGAACGCCCANCGCAATTTGGAAAAGTAGGAGANNGAACTTTTCGTTCTTCATCAATTAAGTCATCTAGACCAATTACAACTGAACCTTCTCTTGGTTTTGGCTCATCAGTATCCAGGTTGCCAACCCCCTCGTCCTTTACTCCTCCTTCTCATACAGAATCACCACCTGAGATAAAAGTTTCGGAAAACAGCCAGCAGATAATAGATGTTAAGACAAATATTCAGCCACCAGATATAGATATCAATCCAGAAGCAACCTTGGAACTACTTGATTATCAAGAATTGCAGCTGAAAGCTAACCTATTCAATACTTACATCCTAGCCGAGGCAAAAGATCAATTACTTCTAATTGACCAGCATGTTGCTTCTGAACGGGTTCTTTATGAAAGGCTGGTTAACCAAATTCGAGACGACGGAGTACCAAGCCAAGGGCTTTTATTGCCAATTACAATCGAACTAACACCACCTCAGCTCAGTGTATTCGATCAAGAAAAAGACCTGTTTGATCAACTGGGATTTGAGATTGAGAAATTCGGTGGGCAAACGNTAATAGTGAGGAGTATCCCCTCAATGATGCCGAATAGTATAGNATCTACAACTGTAACAGACTTAATCGACCATTTATCCGATTCGGCTAATGGTGGTGTTGAAGTGTTGGATGTACATGATCAAGTAATGACTATGTTGTCGTGCAAATCAGCTATAAAAGCTGGGGACCGACTTCAGATGGANGAAATGATCCATTTAGTCAAAGAACTATCGCAGGCAAAGCACCCATTCAATTGTCCACATGCACGTCCCATAATTATTCAAATTACTCAAAGAGAATTAGAAACACGGTTTAAACGACGCTAATTAATTTGCTTAAATCTGTTTTTAGCGTGATCTTCTGTAATAAGTCATCAAAGTTTTTGCAATACGGAAGCAAAGTTTATCAATTTCCGTTAGGATAATTGGATGCAAACACTTTAGGTGTAGGGTTGGCAGGTTCCCTAACGGTTTGCCAACCCCGTTACTTTATCTTGCCAACAGAATCACTGATCTTCACCAGATTCATCTTTCCCACTAACTAATCTCCTGATTTTGCTAAACCAAGACCAAATGTTAATCAGTTTGCACCCAATATACCGAAATTACTTTTCAAGACAAATGAGCAAACAACATCTTACTATTTGATAAGATATTATTGAAATACTATCAGAGACAAGATGAGANACTCTAATGTGTATAGAAAGTGTTACTAGAGTGGGAAATCAATTGATTTTCCCTGCTCGTTAGACATGTAAAATCCTTGCATTAATTCGGTCAGATCACGACCGTCTTGAATGGTAATTGACATCGGTTTGTCACGCAAAATGTCATCAATCCACTGTTGCATAGGGGACGCCAGCGCTGGTGGACTATCAGCTAAGTAAGCTTGACGAGCTTCATCATCTAATTTTCGGCTTTCGAAATGTAATTCTCCATGTCCTATAGCAATTGANCCTTCAGTACCATATATTTCTGTCATATTGGGTCCGGATCGATGAACCCAAGAACAGTCAACAATACCGAGAGCTTTGTTCTCAAATTCAACGATTGAAATACTGTTATCGTCAATAGGGTAACTTTCAGAAAAGTTGTTCATCAAAGACATCGTGCGTTTGGGGGTACCAAGTAACCAACGCATACGGTAAACAGGATGACAACCCAAATCGAATAAAGCACCGCCGCCCGCGCGATCTGCATCTGCAAACCAGGCACTTGAGCCACTAAACCACTTGTCAAGACCTGCGCTATGGGCAATACGAAAGCGACCAAAGGTAATATCACCNAGCAAACCGTCATCGACCACTTTTTTGACCAATTGGATCCCTTCATCGCATCGTTGGGGCATAGAGATCATAAATTTAACACCAGCTTTTTCTACTGCATCGATTATTTGGTCNCAACCATCCACGTCAATAGCTAANGCTTTTTCAGTAAAGATATGCTTNCCGGCTTCAGCAGCTGCCACCATCACTTTTGGNTGATCGGAGGTAATAGCATCAACAACCACTGCATCGATATCATCTCGGCCTAAAATTTGATCTAAGTCATCGTAATAGGGAACATCGTAGTCTTCGGCAGCTTGTTTCCCACCGTACTCCTCCTCATCCCAAATAGCAACCAGTTCGGTTTCAGCATTATCTCGAACCTGATTAACATAACCTCTAGCATGGACGTGTGCCATACTTAACTTTGCAATTCGAATCATAAGAATCCTCCAAAAAATAAAACTAACAACTGAGTGATTATCTTAAACAGACCATCCTCAGTTTGAAAACTATTATACCATTGACTCATAAATTAGACTTCACNAGAGATGAGTTCAATTCCTATAAATAGTGAAATTCGTATTACTTAGCATAATAATGAGTTAATGATCCAATCACTTAACAAACNCACCTTAGTTTTTTATATCAATTATAATCTCGAATTATATGTTATGAACAATCTATGATTTTGTAATATTTAGGCGACATGAAANAAATAACACAAATGGNTGGCAAAAAGACGTAATAACCAGCAGGTATTATTTCGCTTCTAAATTATTATTAGCGGAGAAAAGATCAAATATACCTGGATGAAGTCGACTATAACAGCTATCTCATTACGTCCTTTTTCTTACCAATTAGTTTCTATGCTGGCTTTTTTTAGCCTAATTGGTTTTGNNTTTAATTCAAGATTAGTTGCACAAGAAAAAGAAGTTATTACTGGCATTTCAAATGTACTCGCGAGGTATAAATCTATTCGAATGAGTCCAATTCGCCTATATCTACGGCCCAGTAAGGCTACCGAAATCGGATTACTGAAGCAACGGCAAAAAAGTAAGGTATTCGAGGATAATATCAGTACTGAGTTAATGAGTAAGATGCCGGTTTCAGATGCTGGAGATGCGCTAAAGAGGGTTACAGGTATTAGTGTTGTGNGTGGTAAATATGTTTACGTTAGAGGCCTAGGCGAGCGTTACAGTAATACGCTGCTGAATGAGGTAGAAGTACCAAGTCCGGAACCTACAAGACGAGTGGTACCAATGGACATTTTTCCCGCCAACTTAATTCAGAGCCTACAAGTGATGAAGACATTTTCCCCTGATCAGCCGGGTAGTTTTGCCGGAGGATCGGTACAGGTTCATACAAAAGATTTTCCTGACAAACGAACATTATCATTTTCGGCTTCAACCGGTCTAAATAGCGGCGTAACTGGGAAAGATACCCTTAGATATGATGGAGGCAAATTCGATTTTCTGGGATTTGACGATGGTAGTCGTGAAATCCCAAGATTAGTTAGCAAGTATGCTAGTCAAATTCCAATTAGAGAAAGAGGCCTATTCTCTAAACAGGGATTTAGTGCTGCCGACATTGCCGTTTTGGGAAAGACATTCAATAACGAATGGACACCATACCAATCGGTTGCGCCAGCCAATCAGGGATACAAGTTCACCTATGGGGACACATCTACTGTCTGGGGCAAACAAATTGGATATCTAGCCATCCTTTCATATTCCAATAGCTACAGTAATCGCCAAGAAGTCCGTAACACCTTTACTCTTAAGGGTGTTGATCAGCAAGGAANCGCGTTATTGGCGCCTTACACTGAGTACAAAGTTGAACGGAGTATTAATGATGTNATGTGGGGTGGTGTCTTGAATGCAAGTTTACGCTTCAATGAAAGTCATATAACTAGTCTAAAAACCATCTTCAGTCACAATGGAGATAATCAAGCACGAACATGGGAAGGGTATAACATGGATCGGGCTACCGATATGAAGAGTGCTAGGCTGATGTTCGTTGAACGCCAACTGGTNTCTAGTCAATTATCAGGAAACCACAAATTTGGACAATTAAATCTTGGAGCCTCAGACACAGAAATAAAACAAAGATCCCAACTAACATGGCGTCTAGCTCTATCTCGCGCCAAAAGGGATCAGCCAGATACCCGAGAAATGGTTTACGAAAGGGGGGACCTTGATCTTTGGTATTTTAGAGATATTACGCAGAGTGGTTGTCATTTTTTCTTCGATTTAGAAGACGTAGAAATCAGTGGCCGGATTGATTGGAGCTGGTGGTTTAATTCAGAGACAGAGTTAAAAGTGGGCGGACTATATCGAGATCGGAATCGTGACTTTGATGCTCGACGTTTTCGATTTCTACCNGCGGACGGNATCGACGATCGCGGTATTGACTTAACTTGGCCGGGTGAAAAGTTGTTTGCCAAAGAGAATATTGCGCCGCGAATTTTTGAGCTCCGTGAATCGACACTGGCAACTGATAATTATACCGCTGCCCACAGAGTTGGATCTGCTTATACTATGCTCAGCTTGCCNATTAGTAAAAAAATTCAACTTTCTACCGGTATCAGAATGGAGGATTCTCGCCAAAGTGTGACAACCTTCGATCCCTTTGCTGCTGAGTTGGTTCCCATTGTGGCAGAGATTGACAAAGCCGACTTTCTACCCGGCATCAACCTAATATACCAACTCACAGATCAAGCCAATTTACGGACCGCTGTGTCCCGAACTTTAACCCGTCCAGACCTGAGGGAAATGGCTCCCTTCGAATTTACCGATTTTGTTGGAGGAAGGACAGAGCTAGGGGACCCAGACCTGAAACAAACAACCGTGGATAANTATGACCTTCGTTGGGAATTCTTCCCACAGTCAGGTGGTGTAGTCTCTGTTAGTACTTTCTACAAGCAATTTACGAATCCAATTGAACAAATCGTAGTACCAGCTGCAGAAGTGCGCATCACATATGCCAATGCTGAACGTGCTAATAACTACGGAATAGAGTGTGAGTTTCGACGTAATTTCTCTTTCATTCATCCTGCATTGAAAAATTATTCAATTAACTCTAATTTGGCATGGATAAACTCGAAAGTTAAATTACCCGACCGTGGTTCGCAGACCAGTTCAGAGCGAGCGCTGCAAGGCCAATCGCCATACGTAATAAACCTAACATTGGCTTATGATAGCGAAAATAGTGGAATCACTTCTATGCTAACTTTTCATCAATCGGGAGAAAGAATATCAGAAGTCGGTAATAACGGCATTCCGGATGTTTACGAGATGCCTAAATCACAGTTAGATCTATCATTTAGCCGGAGGCTAGGTTCTAACATTAAAATTGGGTTCTCTGCCAAGAACCTGCTCAATCGAGATGTCATTTATAGCCAAGGTGGCGAAAATTACCTAATTTATAACTTAGGTCGCTCATTTTCTATCAGTCTTGGTTATTCACTTTAGTAATTAAATAAATTAGAAAAAATAGAAGAGGAATGTTTTCATGAAGTTTCACGATCTACGCATTTTATTTCTGATATTAATGGTAGTAACAGTCGTTTTTATGGGCTGTTCGGAGGATGATGATGAGGATGGTGATGAATTNGCTGGTGATTTAACGTCTGTCGGTGCATTAGGTGATGTCGTTGTCCTTAGTGGGAAAATTACAGAAGATACAAAGCTAACAGCCAACTATAAGTATCTCTTACGCGGCGGTGTATTCGTCGAACTGGGTGCCACTCTCGATATTGAAGCAGGAACCACTATCTATGGTGAAGGTGCTAGTAATGGTACGCTTATCATCTCCAAGGGCGGAAAAATAGAAGCTAATGGTACAGCTTCTAAGCCAATTATAATGACATGTGACCAAGCACCAGGCTCACGTGCTCGTGGACAGTGGGGTGGACTAATTGTTAACGGTTCAGCACCTATTAATGTTGGGGCAGAAGCGTTTGGCGAAGGGGATACNGGATCTTACGGTGGAACAAATCCAGCTGATAGTAGTGGTACTCTGAAATACGTTAGAATCGAATTTGCAGGTATTGAATTTAGTCCGGATAATGAGTTGAATGGAATTGCTTTCCAAGGTGTTGGATCTGGCACCGTCGTGGACTATGTTCAAGTACATTTCAATCAAGATGATGGTATTGAATTCTTCGGTGGGACGGTTAACGCCAAGCACCTCGTATGTAGTGGAATTCGGGATGATTCTTTTGACTGGACTTATGGCTGGACTGGTAAAGGCCAGTATTGGATTGCTCAGCAGAGAGGAGACGATGCTGACCAAGGNTTTGAAATTGATAACAATAGCAAGAATAATGAAGCTACGCCTCGATCAGATGCTCAGATTTACAATGTAACCTTGGTTGGTGATCCCAAAGGTAAAGAAAGTGATATTGGCATGCTAGTTCGGGANGGCGCCGCGGGAACGTACAAAAATATAATTGCAATGGGTTTTCGTAAAACTGGTCTCAGGATTGACGGAGATGTATCTCAACGAATGGCTGCAGAAGGTAAAACCATTATACAAAACTGTATCTTTTTCGGTAATACGTCTGAAGGTGCTGAAAAGCAATTCCATAGCGATTTTGAGAAAAATATGGCACTTGATGCAGCTAATAGTAATCGAGTAGTTGATCCTGAATTGGGTGCACCGTACGATTTAACGGCGCCAAATTTCACCCCTGCCGCCGGATCACCGGCTCTAGTTGGTGCTGCCACTCCACCTTCTGATGGGTTCTTTGATAAGACCAATTTTGTCGGAGCCATGGGAGCAGGAGATAATTGGATCGCAGGTTGGACTAACTTTGCACAAAACTAATAGGTTTTTGTTATATAGGCAGTATTTCAGTACTGCCTTTCTCCTTACAAAAAAACGGAACTGGCAGATTTTTTTGCTAGTTCCAGTTTTTTTTGGCTTTCTTTGTTTTATTGGTTGTGGTGATAAGCGAAATTGGTCTCATGCTCATCGTTCCACATCTGAATTAGGACAGGCTATCGTTAAGTCAATTTCGAATCATTCAGAAAACAATGTTAATGAGAATCTGAGATATCAGGCAGAAGATCTGCATAAACATAGAGTCTCCAAGACTGAATATCTTGGCTGGGTTCTACCGTCCTTTCCTGAAACGCATTTTCCGCAGGAATTTGTTTGGGATAACCTAAATAAAAAGTGTATAGTTGGAGTACAAAAATGGGCTAAACAATNCCAAAACCAAAAGCTAGAGTTCGTGTCCCTNGATTTTGAACAAGAGCCAATACCATACGAAGGNTTTAGGTTATTACGAGGAACAATATTGTCAGTAAAANATGATAGAGGACAGNTACTTAGACTTGACATTCTTGGGTCTGTCATCGAAAAATCTGGCGAATATAAATTACTTAGTTATAAAGATTANTCATGTGTCGTATTTTCTTTNGTTCAATTCTTTCTTTTTAGTTAATTATNCTTTTGCTATTGNCATGGGATAAATGCACGACAATCAAATGTATCAAAAAAAATCAGCTACAAAAAAGAANAGTACAGCNTTTACCATCTCCATCTTACTCCACGTATTATTGGCTGTTTACATCACCTTTTATGCTATAAAAGAAGTCGTCGAGCAGAGGCAGGAAAATTTCGCATCTATTACCCACACACGCCCCCCAGGTATGAGAAGATTAACAAAACCTAGGGCCCAGATGCGACAGCTGAAACAGCCGAGGATGACAAAGCCCACTGCCATCAAAACTCAGNAACCTCTGACAACAGCGGTTAATCTGCCAGTCAATAATTCGGGTTTCACTCTACCTCCATCACAACTTCCTTCTGGCGGGTTATCTGCAAATTCATNGGGCGATTCGATGAAAAGTTTAATGAGTGATTTCCAACCAGTAAGAGTTGCGACATCAGTTCCAGTTACCGCGAACAGCCAATCGACTTCCTTAACTATGATNACGTCGATGGATATGGGGNNTTTAGATTCCAGTATATCCAACTTTGAACCAGATTCAATAACGATGGGCGCTGTAAATTTTAGTAACTCATCTGAATCCATAGACGCTTACATAAAGAAAGTTAGTGAAAAAATTAAACGTGNTCAGAGATTTGCCCGGAGTGCTAATGTTGCTAAGGGAGGAATTATAGATGTGCAATTCGTGATTGACCAAAAGGGAAGTCTGGTTTTGCTAACAGTCGACCAAAGCTCTGGCTCTAAAACCTTAGATCAGCTGGCGTTAGCTGTAGTTCAGTCGGCCGCGCCTTTTTCAAAATTGCCCGATGATTATAACAACAATGAGCTCAGTCTGATTTTACCTGTGATTTTCCAANTACAATCTAACTGACCNATTTTTACGTACTTTTATTTATACANACAGAAAGGTTATGAACCCGAAAATTTTGCTAGTTGAAGATGATATTGAAATAGTCAATATGCTAAGGNTGCCATTNGAACAGGCGAATTTTACNNTGGNANCTGTNCATGATGGAGAAGCTGCTATCGATTTCATATCAAAACAAACACCTGACCTNATTTTGTTGGACTTGATGCTTCCCAAAATTGATGGGTTAGAGGTATATCGATCAGTTAGACACAATAACCGCACCAAAAATATTCCCATCATTATGCTAACCGCCAAAGCTGAAGAAATTGATCGAATCGTCGGCCTTGAATTAGGTGCTGACGATTATATTGCTAAGCCATTCAGTATTCGAGAAGTAATTCTTAGAGTACAAGCAGTATTGAGACGAAACCATATCCCAAAAGATTTATCCCAAGTTGAGGGCGACTGGTTCAAGGTTCATGATGTCCACATTGATATTGAAAGGCGAAAAGTTAAGTGTTTGTCTGATGATGATTCCAATCCAGAGGTTGAGCTAACCGCCACCGAATTTGATCTACTGGTGATATTGGCTAAATCACCGGGCCGTGTTTTCAGTCGTAATACTCTGATGGGCCAAGTTTGGGGGCAAGATTACTACGGTGTTGATCGGACCGTGGACACTCACATGAGTCGATTACGTAGAAAAT
>PBVO01000127.1 GCA_002729015.1 Candidatus Poribacteria bacterium | reverse complement strand
TTGCCTGCTTGGCCAGATCTTGATTTGAATTGAGTGAAATAATCCTAGCTCCTTGGTAATCAATAAAATAAACAGTTTCTTCCAGCCCTTGCGGCCCGTTCTTAGGCAAAGTAAAGTGAGGTTTCCAAAGGGTTGATAAACTTTCCGTTCCATTATTATTTGTTGTGTATTCGTGGTTGCCTGGAGTCGCGATAATGGGGACTTGGGCATGAATCCAACTTCCAGCTTGGAACCATTCCTCCCACTCACTATCATTATTGGCATTATTGACTAAATCGCCAGCATGTAGCAGGAAAGCTGATTGTGGTGCATCTAGGATTGAACCTCGAATAACTCTAGACCAAAGAGATAGCAAATTATTCTGTGCATCACCAAAATAAATAAAACTAAACGAACCACTATTTTTACTCGCAGTTCGGTATTGGTACCACGCACTCCAAACTTTTTCTGATCCAACTCGGTATGCATACAATGTGTCAGGTTTTAATTTAGAAAATGTAACAGAATGAAAATGAGCACCATACTTACCTTGATTCCATTTCTCTGTTTTAGCGATAACCTGAGTACGCCAGGTTATAAAATTGGCTGAATCATCAGCAATGGCAATCTCAGCGTATGCGTTTTCGATATTCGTACTAGTACGCCAAGTTACAGATATTGAGGTTGTAGGATCATCAGACCAGTTCAATGCAATTCGACTTGGGATTTCACTAGGTTCAGGGTTTACCATTGCACGGTAATATTCACTAGCAATCAAATTGGATGTAACTAATACTAAGACAAATTTAATTAATAAATTCAGACATTTACTCATAATCTAACAATTGACCCAAGGGTATAAAATACTTTTTCACTTTTACAATGCATAACTTATTGTTTCTTTTATATACAGGGCAGTATGTTTCCATCTGACATTTAGATATTGATCTATTGGAGTTAAGGTATGTATAGTACAAAGTTACTCCACTTTTCATTCATCTGAACTGTAACCCGTATGAGATTTTCACTAATAGTACTAAGCTCAATTGAGCCGTCATAAATAATGGGAATGATTCTTTCACCCACTTTGTCAACTACTCCTCTTTTCCCATCTTTTTCAACTATAGCCAATCCCAGTTGTTTGGAAATTTGATCATAAAGGAGAGGAAATTCAATTTGATCATAAAGGAGAGGAATAATGATTTTATGGGTTGTATCGATCACACCCCATTTACTATCTTTCTTAACTATGGCTAATCCCTGTTGATTGAAAGATTCAATTTCGTCATAAAGGAGAGGAATGATGATTTTATGGGTTGTATCGATCACGCCCCATTTACTNTCNTTCTTAACTATGGCTAATCCCTGTTGATTGAAAGATTCAATTTCGTCATAAACAGGAGGGCTGATTTGCTTACCTTTTGCGTCAATCAGTCCTAATTTTCCATCTTTTTTAACTAAGGCTAATCCTTTTTGATTGAAAGCCTCAATTTCATCGTAAACAGGAGGAGTGATTTCTGTACCTAGTAGGTTTATAATTCCCATATTNTCATNCTTCTGAACCAAAGCGAGTCCTTTTTGATTGAAGGGGGAAATTTCGTCATAAACAGGAGGAGTGATTTCTGTNCCCATTAGATCTATAATCCCCCATTTCCCACCCGAAATTACCCCATAATCATTTTTTTTTCCTCCAGTATTGACTTTAAGAAAAAAAAAGTTTCCGTCATGATCAATAAGAGGGATCAAGTCTTTACCCATTAGGTCTATAACATTCTGCTTTCTATCCTTATTNACTTCAATCATGTTAAAAAAATCAATCGCCGAAGGTAATGAAATAATTTCTTTTCCAGTTTGGTCAATAAAACCCGATTTCCCATCTTTCCTAACCAGAGCTAACCCATGTCTGTTGAAAGAACTAATGTCGTCATACACAAGAGGAATAATTTCTTTTCCGGTCTGGTCAATAAAACCTGATTTCCTATCTTTCCTAACCAGAACTAACCCATGTCTGTTGAGAGAACCAATGTCGTCATATTCATTAACCATCTTTCCATTTGTGTGAATAAACCCAACATTCTCTCCATTTTTGACTAGGGCGACCAATTTTGAATCATTTCCGCTAAAATAACTGTAAAAAAACTGACCTAATTCATCAAAAGTAGGTTCTACTATTACTTGTCCTTTTCGATTGATCAAGCCCCACCGTTTACCTATTTTGATAGGAGCAATATCCCCAATGAATTCACCTACTTCATTAAATTTTGGTTTAATGATAATTTCTTCTGTAGTAGGACTTATATAACCCCACAGCCGTAATTCTTTGTTCTCATATGGAACCAGTTCGACTTCTTGAGCGACTGACACAAAACAACCTACAAATAAATAAATTAATAGATACCGGAAGAAATTCACTGGGGCCTCCGTATAAATTACTCTCAGTTAGAAAAAACAGAGCCCTGAGGTAAGAAATAAAATAGTTGTGAAGGAGATAAGTTTTGGGAAAAGTAAAACAAACTGGATATATCGATAAGAACAAGTGGCCGATAGTAGGGGGCNGAAGTTAGTTTCAGCTAAACGACATCGTGTAAAAGACAAACCATATGAGCATCTGAATAAACTGATTTATCTTATTGCGTGTATTGTCGGTTCTCGGTACCTTCCCGAGACTTGAACAACAAGGATCAACGACCAGTACAAAAGGCGTAGCACACAACACCTATATTACAGGATGATTATTTCTACCGGATCTTCTTCGAACGAATTGTTGTTAACAAGAGCCAAACTTGTTTGATGGATTGAATCAAGCCATCAAGTCAAGTTGGTTACCAATGAGCTTTGGGAAGCGTCGGTCGGTCAGCTTGCGTTTTTCAACTCCATCCTCACTGTCATCTGTCGTCTCGGTTTGAGTCATTTCTTTAATNAAATACTCAGCTTCATCTTCTAACTGAACGTATCTTTCTTGCGTCATGTTGTGCGATGCTAATGCAAGAGCAACTTTATTGTTCTCAACCGATAGAGCTTTCAATGCTTTTTCCTTTATTTTCTACATGATAACACTTTCAAATTTTCAAATCAAATTTAACCTGTCTCAATTTTTTGTTTTGGTTTAGCATGCATGGAAGAGATAATCAAATGCGACGCACTTTGTGAATATTTGTAAGCAAAATGAAAAGGTCACAGCAAAAACACTTCTGAATGCAAANAAATTAGCCCAACTACACAACTGTTTACAGGTTTGATTTATAAAGGCTGAGGAAAATTGACAGAGAGTCTTACTTANACTCTTCCATTAAACTCCTCCACTTTATCACAAAACCAGTCATAGACTGAACTTAGATTTTTTCCCTGATACGAATTTGAACTCTTTTGTCCAATTTGGACACACTCGAGGACACACTTTGTATCATGAATCCATCTTATCTCGTCCATCGTAAGTCTGGAAGTTCCTACCTTTTTCGTTCTATAATCCCTCTCGATCTTCAACCTATACTTCAATCTCGACAGTTCCAATTGTCTCTGGGTTGTGGTATTCTCCAACAATCTAAACAACTCTCTTTTTANCTCCATCAGATAACACAGTCTNTCTATAGTTCAATTCGAGAAAACCCTCAGATGAAGAAACTAACCATCAATGATATCAAGGATATTTTAAGAACTGAACTGGAAAAATCCAAACGACATGTCCAACACTATTATCTAGGTACTAACCGATTTAGTGAAACCGATCGACTCAAGAGTATTCTCAATAATCAGGAACAGGGAGATCAGTTCAAAGATAAGTTGAAACAGGATTATCGACAAACCTTGAAGGAAATCAATCCTAAAGTCCATCAGGTTTTAGAGGAACAAGGATATGATCCTGTAAAGGTTGACTCTCTAGAGTTTAAACAACTCAGGGAGGAATTAATTCAATTAAAACTAGATCAGTTTGAACAGAAACGAGTTTTATTAACTGGAGAACCAGATTCAGTTGAAACAGTTGATTCAGTTGATTCTCAACCAGTTCCATCAGTAACTACTATCCAAGATAATCCAGACTCAATTNAGTTATCTGAGTTNTGTGACCGTTTTATTACCAGTCGAGAAGAAATGGGTACTACCTCCCAAACCATTTCAGATTATATCTATTCCACTGAATTACTCCTNGATGTCTTGACTGATATTCCAATCAGTAGTTTGGGTCATCAACATGGACGAGAGTTAGTTCAGGTTCTGAAGAAACTACCNAAGAATAGAAANAAATACCCANATCAGACCATCGATGATTTGTTAAAAATGGAAAATNTTGAAGTCTTAAGTGACAGTACCATCAAAAAAATCTTTAATAAGATTTTGACCCTGTTCAATTGGTCGATTAATCAAGGGTATCTGTCACAGAATGTTTTCAAAGGGAAACTGGATCTGACTCAAAAGAAACAAGTCATNGAGAAACATTTCACTATCAGTGAGTTAGAACTGATCTNTGGAGATCAACTCAAGAAACAATCCTTAAACAAGAATAGACCCGAAAGATACTGGATTCCCATGATCTCCTTGTATTCNGGGAGTNGTCTGAATGAAATTTGTCAGATGAACNTNTCGGATATTGAAGATCAAGATGGANTTTGGGTNATGAAAATAACCAATGATTCTGAGGNTAAGAGTGTGAAAACTCAATCAGGAAACAGAGTAGTTCCACTCCATCCCCAGTTAATAGATTTGGGATTATTGGATTATGTAGAAGAAATCAGGAACAGAAAAGNAACNAAACTTTTTCCTAATCTGAAGAAGANTCAAGTTACCAGTTATGGATCTCAAATTGGACAGTGGTTCGGTCGGTACCTGAAAACCCTTGGGATTAAAAAGAAAGGGAAGAATTTCCATAGTTTTCGACATACCGTAGTTAACCATCTGACTTCCAAACAGGTCTATCAACCCTTTATCAAAGAATTAATTGGACACTCACANGGAACCATGACCATGGATGTCTATGGTGGTAGGAAACCACTGGAAGTTTTACTCCATGAATGTGTGGTTAAAATAGACTATGGACTCGAAAATATAGACTAATCTAACATATTCAGTAATCGGTCAAACTCAGATAATTGACCAGTTTATTATTTTTTAATAATAACAGTATAGAAAACCATACATAACGGGCATAATCGATTGAGTAGAGTTTTAAGACCCTACTCAGTTATCTAGAGTTACTAACATTTAGTATAAAAGGAGTATGTAATGAAATTTTTATCTACCTTTANAATTACCCAAGGATTTGATGCTTGGTTAAAAATGTACAAAGAGATTGAACCCGACTTAAACGAATTAGGTATAAAAGTTCTCTGGGCAGGAACAAATTCTGATGAAACTAAAGTATTTGATGTTACAGAAGTCAAAGACCCATCGAAATTTGAAGTGCTTACGAAACGTAAAGATATTACTCAAAAGAGAATTGATGCTGGTNTTGAACTGGAAAGTCAGGAAGTAATTGAGACAATAACTAGAGATTATTGGGCAACAGACTAGTTGATTTAATCTTGTGAAAATATAAATCATCAATTATGTCTAAGACAATGTCTTTCTATTCATTTCTTCCCACAATTTTTTAATAATAAAAGCAACGAAAAGAATACGTAACGTACGTAATCAACGTAATCGGTCGTGGTTATTGAGTATCACCACCCTATTTACAAAACCGAACCAATATGCTAAAAANCTCTTATCTCCAATNTGNTAAAAGTATCAACACAATGGTGCAANNAGAACTAATNCCCCTCAACCACGATGGTACGGAAAANTCAATNCNTGACAAAATAACACTCCAACTGTCACCACCGAATTTATTGAACTGGCAAAGGTCAAATTCAGTTGAAGTTTGAAGTCCAAGTCCGACGGACCAACCGTCGCAAAACTGCTGCCATCCAAGTCCAGCAGGGAGTAGTACAGGTGGTGGTACCTCAAACCTTATCCCAACAAGCAATCGATGATCTGATTGCCAAAAAATCTAATTGGATCCGACAGAAATTGATACTGCAACAATTGGTTCCAGTCAGCAAACCCAAACAATTTGTCTCGGGTGAATCCTTTACCTATTTGGGACGCAACTACCGATTAAAGGTACTAACTGGTCAGTTGCAACCCGTCAAACTGAAACACGGATATCTGCAAGTAACAGTACCAGCAGAACAGAAATCGGATTATCAACTGATCCGACACCAACTTAGAGATTGGTATCTGCATCGTGCCATCGACAAACTGGAAACTAAGACTATCAAATATGCCAAGCAGATGGATCTGCAACCCACCCAAATCAAGGTCAAGGAATACAAAAGTCGGTGGGGCAGTTGTAATAGCAGAGGTCAGATCAGTTATAACTGGAAGATTATTATGACTCCGCATCGGATCATAGATTATGTGGTGATACACGAATTGTGTCACCTGATCCATCTCAACCACTCAAAAGAATATTGGCAACAAGTCAGGTCGATGATGCCCGACTATCAAGACCGAAGGGATTGGTTGAAAACTAATGCTGGGTTGCTGGATTGGTAAGGGTGCTAACTCTGACGTTCAACCAAGATAATGAAGTTTTTTACACAACTTTACCTCCGATATCCTGGTCGGTTTCTGCTTTTTATCCTTGTTTTCAGTCTATTTATCCTTCTTTCAATTCTTTTTCTGAAAGAAGGTGTGCTGGTAGGTTTTTCCTTATCTCTAGTTTTCGGAGGTGTCTCGTTATATGCATGTGTCTGGGGTCCCATTAACGAATACAA
>PBVO01000006.1 GCA_002729015.1 Candidatus Poribacteria bacterium | reverse complement strand
GATAATCGCAGTAGTTACTACGGGTGTGGTCGCGTTCATGGCCTATAAGATAGGTCAAGTACATGCTGAGTTAGAAGATAGATTAATTGAGTTAGAACGCGAGAAGATAGAACACGAAAAGAAATGGTCAGTCTTGAAGGGATTCTTGGACAGATGAGGAGAAAAGGATTTATGAAACGAAAACGTCGCAAACTGACTAAGAAGCGATTAGAGATTAGGTCTAATCGTGAGAATATCCAGAGAGCTAAATTCAACCCTGAGATTATCAAAACATTAAGGAAAAAATATGATAAGTGAGTTTGTCCTATCGGGTACATTAACTGTTTTCGTGTATACCGCGGTTAAGGTGATTTTTGAGAGTGAAAAGAAGTTTAAAAAATTTGAAAAAAAGTTTAAAAAAAGTGAAAAAAAATCACTTTAACCCTAAACCTTTTAGTGCTCCCATACGTCTAAATAGGTGTCGGTGGTCGGGTTAACAGGTACTAAACTTTTTGATTGGAGATGAAAATTGAGAAAACATTTAATTAACAAAGCTATTAAAACTAACTTGGCGAAGATGTTAGCGACTGAAAATATTTCAGTTGAGTATGGTAAACATGAGACAGCAGCTTTTGACGTTAAGAATCGAAAACTGTTACTTCCCAATTGGTCGCACAAGTCCAATGATGTACACGACCTGTTAGTCGGACATGAGGTAGGACACGCACTATTCACACCATTGGTGGATAAGGAAATTTATACTGAGATTGACTCTGAACGCCCTGAGTTAGTTCACCAATATATGAACGTGGTAGAAGACGCAAGGATTGAGAGAGATATTAAAACTCAGTATCCAGGCTTGAAGCGGTCTTTCTATAATGGATATAAAACCTTACTAGAAGACGACCTGTTCAAGTTAGAAGGTAGAAACATCGCGGATTTTAATCTGGTTGACCGAATTAATCTATTCTTTAAAGTCGGTAATCAGATTCACGTGCCGTTTAACGATGAAGAAAAGCCATTCTTAGGTCGGATAGAGAAAGCTGATTCTTTTGAAGATGTAATGTCAATCGTTAAGGATTTGTACAAGTATTCTAAGGATAAGGCAGAAGAAAAAGAACAGGAAATGGACGATTCTGAGACTTCAGATCATAGGTATAATATGGATTCTGATAGTACTCAACCCGGCGTTCCTGATGATAACTCTGACGAAAGCGATGAGTTAGACAATAGTGGAATGGATGAAAGCCCTGATGGTCAGAATCCAGAGCCCTCTAGTGGAACGACTGCTGATGATGATAAAAATCGTTTAGATGAGCTTTTAGAGTCCGAAACAGAAAAAGCTTTATCGGATTCAATTAAGGAAATGGTAGAACATTCTGGCAATCAGTACTTCAATCAAGACCATACTCCAGAATACTACTACGTGCCCGAGGTTGATTTTCGTGATTTTACAGTTCCGTTGAAGGAAGTCCATCATCAAATTTCTCTATACTACTACCATAAAGAGAAGAATACTCAAGGGTATACTAAATTCAAACGCGATAATATGAAGATTGTCAACTACATGGCGAAAGAGTTTGAATTAAGGAAAAACGCCCAGCAGATGTCAAAAGCTTCTACTAGTAAAACTGGAGTGATTGACGTTAATAAGCTACACAGTTACAAATTTAATGATGATCTGTTTAAACGAGTAACCTCAATCCCCGGCGGTAAAAATCACGGGATGGTAATGTTCCTTGATTGGTCGGGCTCGATGGTAGACTCAATCTCTCATGTCATACGTCAGTCGATGGTTCTCGCGATGTTTTGTAAGAAAGTTGGGATTCCATTCCACCTTTACGGATTCACTGACTCGGCGATGACAACTAATACCGAGAATGAGTCCGGCGATCGCGGTGTAATCTACTACAAGACAAATAAGGTAGACTACAAACATAAAGACTATACAGTTCAGAATTTCCGTTTAAGAGAATACTTGAACAGCTCTCTGAATAATCGAATGATGGATAATTACATGTTAAACTTATTCACACTCGCAGAAGAGTATGAAAACACATACTGGCACGACGTACCATTTAATGACGCGTTAAGCTCAACTCCATTAAACGAAGCGATTATAGTCGCCCACGATCTAATTCCTAAATTGAAGTCATTTTATAAACTAGAGAAGTTAACCTCAATCTGGCTAACTGATGGAGATTCTAACAGCCAAGACCGAAGATATGATGAAGAAGGCGAGGAGAAATTCCTTTATCCTAAGACTTACTCCCCGCGGATTATTTCTAATCGGACAACTAAAAAGCAGTACGTCGCGGATAATCGCAGAGGGATGACCAACGCCCTATTGGAATGTCTAAGCGATACCACTGATATTACTAATGTTGGATTCTTCGTGGTATCCAGAGGTGCCGATATGAGATTGGTCAAGGAAAAGATCGACCATACACCAGAGAACGAAAAGAAGATCAGAGCTATCGGAAGGACTAAATCAGCGATCTTCACGTGCGTTAAGGGATATAAAGAATGGTATGTTATCAAAGGCGGTAAAGACTTGGATACTACCACAGAATCACTTGACATTGAACGAGGTGCAAAGAAAGGGAGAATAACCACAGCGTTTAAGAAACATACTAAGAATAGAACCAATGAGAGAGTAATTATGAATAGTCTTGTGGAGCTAATAGCGTAATGGATAAGAAACTTACTTGTGAGATACTACTTGACTTGGAGTTAGAAATAAATCAAGATTCTAATACAGATCAAGTAGTAGAGGAGATACACCAACACATCAAGCTTTTGATAGATGGACAACATCAACACTATAAAGGGATAGATATCAACGGGGATTACAATATCATCATGAAGAAATCTGAGAATCAACTAGACCTATCTAATGATGATATGATAGAAGTCTAGTTGGGGTACTTGGTGTCTCTTTTGGGTTACACTTTAGAAAACCTCAAATAAATATGATCTTGAGGTTGTGGTCGAACGAAAATTTTTTTCAAAAAAAGTTGAAAAAAAATGAAAAAAACCTAAACCTTTTACCNNTCCCATACGTCTAAATAGGTGTTGATGTTCGATAGGGAAACTATTTAATAACCACTAGACACGGAGATGTCATTAATGAAGAGTTTTGAATGGATTGANTCAGTACCTATGTTAACTATGAAAGGNNTNATGATCGCGACTAAGGTGAAATTGACGGGTGAATTGAGTTTGAAGTGTACTCGGATAGACCTCGCGGGTCGTGGAATTATCACTACTGATGAAACGGTTTGGATAGATGGCGATGGTGAATTTTTCTGGCCAGGTAGTGAAAAAAGCCTTGACAAGTAGTGGCCCCATATGGTATAATACTGTTGTATTGAATGGTTAAGTGAATAAAAAATTTTGAACCCTTATATGGAGATGTTATGTCAACCAAAACCTCATTAGTAGATAGTTATAAAGCAATTGAAACAGCTTATGGTCGTATTCCTAGTATCACTACGAGACAGATTCGTAGTATCTATCCTAATGGCTGGAACGCTGAACTCAATTCTAAGAATAATAGAATCAAGAAAGGGAACTTTAAACTACATTGGGGTATCTTAGGTGATACCGAAAAGTCGCACAGCGGCGAAATGGTTGACCCAATCACCCCAGTGAATACGGTAGTTCCAGAGCCACCAAAGTCTACTAGCGGCGAAAGCGTTGAAATTCCCGATACTGTTTCTTTTATCCCTGATGTAGACCCGACCTATGTTCGATTTGGACATCATAAAAATATCGAGTCTATTATTAAATCAGAGATGTTCTATCCTACATTCGTAACAGGTCTATCAGGTAATGGTAAAACTTTTATGATTGAACAGGTCTGTGCGAAGTTGAAGAGAGAATGTATCCGAGTCAATATCACAATCGAAACTGATGAAGATGATTTACTAGGTGGGTTCAGGTTGATTAATGGCGAGACAGTATTTCACAAAGGGCCAGTAGTGGACGCGATGGAACGCGGTGCAGTTCTACTCCTAGATGAAATAGATCTCGCGAGTAATAAGATCTTGTGTTTACAGCCAGTCCTAGAAGGTAAGGGAGTTTATCTGAAAAAGATTAACGAGTGGGTCAAACCTGCGAAAGGGTTTACTATCCTCGCGACTGCGAACACTAAAGGTAAAGGTTCTGAAACTGGTGCCTTCGTGGGTACTCAGATTCTTAATGAAGCTTTCCTTGAGAGATTCGCGATCACAGTAGAACAGGAATACGCAACTCCTGCGATTGAGAAGAAAATTCTATTAGGTCATATGACAGAGTTCGATTCAGTAGACGAAGACTTCGCGACCAAGTTGACTAACTGGGCGGATGTAATTCGTAGAACTTATTTGGACGGTGGGGTTGATGAAATAGTTTCGACCAGACGATTAGTACACATAGTCAAAGCTTTTGGTATCTTCGGAGATAGATTAGAGGCGATTAAAATGTGTGTCAGTCGATTTGACGGTGAAACCAAATCCAGTTTCTTAGACCTATACACTAAGGTTGATGAACACGTTGACGTAGACGGCGACGAGAAGCCAGTTCCTTTCTAAAAGCCAGTCTACCCTGGCCGCTGCGGTTGGTCGCCCAGCGGCCTAGGAATCCTAAGACACATTACTAGTTTTGTAAATAGGCTGATCTATGGAGAAAAAGATTGCCTTACCTCCCCTATGGGAGTCTCGGAGAAAATTATGAGTAATATACATGATCCCGTAGAGGATGACTTAAGAAAGAAAATAGACAGGCATCGCAGAATGTATGACCAGGCACGCCAGAGGCAGTTAGAGGAATCTCGGAGAAAAAATAGAGTCCAGATGTATCCTGTTTTAAACGTGGTCGCGTATGCATTGTTTTTAGAGAGTCAGGGTGAAGCTTCTGAAGGAGATTATCAGGGGTCAGATTGGATACATAAAGCTGATGATCTGATCTTAGAGGAATCTGAGTTCGTTAGTCAAGCTAAAGAATTGATTAGGTGGAGTCGTTCTGATACTTACTACAAGAGTAAGAAATCTCTTAAGACTCATGGTCGGATTGATTTCAGTCCATCCCATTCTATCCGAGGTGATTTAATTCCTGAGAATGAAATTGGTAGATTCTTAAAATTACTTCCAGACTATTACTACTACAATCGAGAGTTGGGTTATTGTCTTGATTCGGAGTGGGTTGGGAGTGAGGGGGAAATGAAGGAGAAGTTATTTGCTAAGGTTATGAGGATACGATATAAGCGTGAGGAGTTCGCAGATATCTTATTGACGCTTCGAGAACGCTCTGGTAATCTCTTAACATTTTTCTATAGCTATGATTATGTGGCTAGTGCCATTTCAGTTGGCGATTGTCTTTCTTTTACTGGTCGAGTGTTATTCCATGAGTACAGTCTAGCAGAAAATAATCTGAAGGCGACTCGCTTGGGAAACATTACCATCCATATGAATTACGGAAAACCTAAATAGGAGTGTGATATGAAAATTAAGTGTGAGTTGATGAATCCATTAGTCAAGTTAGAAATCGAAGATGGCACAGTTGGTGATATGGTTACTCTTTTACATGGAGTCGCAGATTATCTCTATACCGTCAAGAGACAAGGTGAAGATTTAGAAAATCGTAAACCTAATTTTGACCTATTCGCAGGTGAGAAAAAATTTCCCGATCCAATAGATCCATTAGTTGATGAAAATGATCCACTGCCGATGGAAGGGAAAATTTCCGCGGAAGGTGATCTGGATTATGTTGGCGATGTACATGGAGAAGGTGGTAAGTTTGTTCCGATTAATGATTTCGCAGGACAGGGGTGTTAAGATGAGAAAATTTATTTACGCAGGGATATGGATTTGGGTAGGTGTAGGTTTAAGTTTATTAGTGATGTTAGGAATAGCTTTA
>PBVO01000017.1 GCA_002729015.1 Candidatus Poribacteria bacterium | reverse complement strand
CGCGTCGTTACAGCAACTGGCGCAGATGCAATGAATGCTGAGTCTGGTCTCACATATGACGGAACATCACTAACTGTTGACAATCGTATTGATATTGCCGGAACACTTCCTACTCTTCAAATTGGAGACGGCGGTGATGAAGACATCAAGCTTCTTTTCAATAGCAACACAAACGACTATTACATCGGATCAGATGCTACAGATGACAAATTACATATCGGTGTCGGGTCTACTATTGGAACAAATTCCGCAATGGTCATTAATAGTGGTTCTTTTGTCGAGTTCCCTAAAGGCCTTAGACACTCTCCCTCTGTTTGGGTGGGTACGACGGCAAACGATAGTTCGGCCCAAAACAGGTTCATGAAAATAGCAGAGCATACGGTCGGTCTGTCTCCGAGTGCATACGCTTCTGCTAACGCTGTTCTTCTAGTCACAATGTGCGGTCTGGGTCACACGGGCTACGACATATTTCAGACATGGATGGTTGTTGTCCAATGGGGAGAAAGCAATAACACAGTAACCAGTGGTGCTCCCGCAACAAAAATATCAGCTCGATTGCTAGATTCTTCTGAGTCAGATGAACTTGCTATGGATCCCTCATTTTTTACCCTGACATACAATGGTACCACAGAAGCCGCAGTCTGGGTGAAGTCACCCTACGGTTATATAGACGTCAGTATAACACACCTGGGAGGCTCTCCTTCTCGCGTGGGTGGTGATGTAGCAATTGGCACCACTTCAGGCGCGGCCGCCGGGTGGGTGTTATGTGATTCTACCGGGGATCAGGATGACTGGCAAACAAGCATTACAAGCTTGGGAGCTGATTTAGTCGCAGACTATGCATCACAGCATGTTAACGAGATGATGGTCGAGGGATCGTTATTAGTTTCAGGATCAGCCACCATACACACGTTGACTCTGACGAACACACAAGATGCAGATCAGACTGACTCTTCGATTCCTGCGCTCCGGATTGGTAATGTGACCGGCCAACATATTCAGTTCGATGACAATGAAATTCATGCAAAGTCTGATGCGACCACCGGAGGGCCTTTGTACTTACAACACAATGGTGGCGGATCACTGTCTATTGGTGGGGGATCGATCAGCTATGGATTGGTTTCTATTAAAGCAAAGGGTGATACCTCTTCTGATGGTCTTGCTGTCTATGGTAACACCTCGACCAATACTGTTAGAATCTGGACAGACGCATCAGGAAATAGAAGAATTTCAGGCGGCTCAGGGGATACCGGTACAATCTACATTAACAATACTGGCGGAGACTTAGTCGTAGGCGACGACTTGTTCGTTAAGGGAACTGGTTCCTCCAACCAAACGGACTTGAGAATTAATACCTCAACAGGAGCTCTTTATCACTATTCATCTACTAGAAAAGTAAAGAGCAACATCCAAAATCATGATGTGGGATTGAACGAAATAATACAGCTTCAGCCCGTAATCTATGAGAGAAATTCAGAGCCAGGTGTTCCGGAAGTCGGACTAATTGCAGAAGATGTGAGATCAGCTTTGGGAGACGACTATGTTATCCTGGGTCCGGACTATACATACGATGAAAACGGTGACTACGTATGGGAAGATGATACTGAGGGAACAGCCGAAGGTGCACCCATGGGTAGAAAAAAGAAGCTCGACAGTGAAGATACAGTTCCCCATGACTGGGACTATCGATCTGTTGTCACAGCTCTAATCGGTGCAGTTAAGGACCTCAAAGAGGAAAATGATTCACTTAAAGCACGAATCGAAGCTCTAGAAAGTTAATCACTCATACAGCACCTCTCAGATAATAGAATTTCTTAAGACATAAGAAAGGTTACATCTGTCCCAGATAGTGTATAATTCTGATGTAAGATAATTTCTTCTTATACAGTTCAGAGATACTGGATATCTCTTATAACTAAGAATAGATTCTCTTAAGACAGTAACAGAATCAGGAATCAGTATACTATGTTCGGAAATCAGAGCCCATTCGACGCCAAACCCAAAGCTAACCTCCCAGAGGGAACAGAAATCGTATTCGTCTCAGACATGTTTGTTGAAGACTACGTTGGAGGAGCTGAGTTGACGTCAGAGGCACTTATTGAAAAGTGCCCATTTCAAATTTATAAACTACATGCTCGTGACGTCACCCTGGAAATTCTAGAACAGGGACAAAATTGTCACTGGATCTTTGGAAATTTCTCTCACATGAAGCATGAGTTAATCCCTACGATCGTGGCGAATATTTCTTACTCAATGCTCGAGTATGATTACAAGTACTGCAAGTGGCGCTCCCCTCAGAAACACGAGTCGATTGAGGGTAAACCGTGCGATGATGGCGAAAGTATTCATGGAAAAATGATATCTGCTTTCATGTTCGGAGCAAGATCTTTGTGGTACATGTCTGAAGCTCAAATGAATCATTATCATGAGACTTTCCCATTCTTAGAAGAGAAACCTCATGTAGTCCTCAGCTCTGTCTTTGATGATCGATATTTTGCCGGAGTCAAGTTATTAAATGAGCAGTACAAAGACGTTGAACGAAAAGGATGGATTGTACTGGGTTCAACTAGTTGGGTTAAGGGAGCCGATGCAGCAGAGCAGTGGTGTAAGGATAACAATAAGGACTATGAGGTTATTTGGGGGTTACCCTATGAGCAAGTACTTGACAAGCTAGCTCAAGCTGAAGGGTTTGTGTATCTTCCGGCAGGGTGGGACACATGCCCACGCATGGTCATCGAAGCTAAGATGCTGGGTTGCAAGCTTCATCTAAATGAAAACGTTCAGCATAAAGATGAGATCTGGTTTAACACCGATGATCCTTTCGACACAGAGGCATATCTTTATGCCGCGCGAGATCGATTCTGGTCTGCAATCAAAGATGACATGAATTGGACACCGTCTATCAGTGGTTATACGACCACACTTAATTGTATCAAGCATCAATATCCATGGCGACAATCAATCAAGTCTTTGCTGGGATTCTGTGATGAAGTAGTAGTTGTTGATGGTGGTTCAGACGATGGAACTTACGAGGAACTTCGAGAATGGGCAGAAAAAGAAGATAACCTAAAAGTTTATTTGGTCGAGAGAGATTGGAACCATCCCAGATTTGCTGTATTTGATGGCGCCCAAAAAGCAGAAGCTAGAAAAAGATGCACAATGGATTACCTTTGGCAGCAAGATGCCGATGAAGTCGTGCACGAAAACGACTACGAAAAAATCAGAAAGCTTTGTTCCTCATTCCCGGGTCAGGTCGATCTGATCGCGCTTCCTGTTATCGAATATTGGGGTGGCGAAGAAAAAGTTAGAATGGATGTCAATCCATGGAAATGGCGTTTAAGTCGAAATATGCCACACATTACGCATGGAATTCCCAAGGCTATGCAAAAAACAGANGAAGATGGTAATCTTTACGCACAGATGGGAACAGATGGGTGTGACTATGTCCACAATGAAACATTTGATGTAATACCACATGCGAGCTTCTATACTTCAGAAACGCATGTGGCTAGAATTCAAGCACTATCTGGGAATGAAGAAGTTAAAGCACAGTACGAAGATTGGTTTGACCGATGTACACAGTTGCTTCCCAGTGTGCACCACTATTCTTGGTTTGATCTTCCCAGAAAGATAAAGACGTACAGAGACTACTGGTCACAGCATTGGCAAAGCTTGTATGACATTGAACAAGAAGACACCGCAGAAAATAATTTGTTTTTCGGAAAGCCTTGGTCGGAGGTATCTGATAGTGATATTGAAGAGTTATCAAAAAAGCTAGCCAGCGAGATGGGCGGTTGGGTTTTCCATTCTCCTATTGACTTTTCGAAACCCACACCCCACTTATCTCTCAAGACAAATCATCCAGCTGTAATGGAATTTAATAATGAGTGATGTATCTAAGTTCGAGGACCTTCGAGGCGAAGTAGAAAGATTAGTAGAACTCAAAGGAAAAGATAACTGGACCGGAACCAGATCTGATTCGAACTTTAGACTAGTTGAAAGAAAATATTCTTTTGGCGTGCGTCAATGCTACGAAAGATTAGAAAATGACAACGACGTTTATGTCNATTTGCAGTCTTCTAGAAGCTTAGCAATATATGAAGATGACACTTTAGAAAATGTAATGTCTCAACTAGACGATGTTATGGAGCTCAACAGTGCAGATACTGTAAGAATTAAAGANNTGGACAATATTTGGAGCTCTTTAGAAGTTAATCTGGGTGAGATAAAACATACAGGGTTTGCTGAGCTAGGGTTTCGAGTACCGCGNCTNATGAAGCACTATTCAGAAAAATATAAAGTGCCCGGGTGGGGATATGATGTGACGCCATTGAGCATCGGCGTTACACAAAAGATGGGGTATGATGGAAGAAGGTATGACTTCAATGATTGCACTGAGGATCTAGATCTTAAGGGAGCGTCTCTAGTTGTATCTTATCACATGCTAGAACACTTAACAGATCCGTCAATTGCGATAAAGAAAGTCTATGATGCAATGGACACCGGCGCTTTTTTCCACGTGGAGATTCCAATTGAACCCGGGCGCCCAAGACTTCAGTTCGCTCATATGTTTCCATTTCACCCGAGAGATATTGCTTATATGCTTCAAGAAGCCGGCTTTACTATACTAACTCTGTCTAATGAGACCCATGATGGAGGTCCGTGGATTGAAAGATACTTGGTGAGAAAATGAGTAATCGATTTGTGTTTGTAATGCCGGCATTTAATGCTGAAGAGACAATAGGCAGAACTTTAGTTTCCGTTTGGGCACAGACATACCCGAACTGGAAGATTATAATCAAAGACGACATGTCAACTGACAGAACTAGAATGGTCGTTGAAAATTTCAAAAGAAGCTTTGGAATACCAGATGAGCAAATTTCTATTACAACAAACACAGAAAAGAAATGGGAAGTAAGAAATATTCTAGAGTCCTTAGAAGATTGTGAGTCTAACGACATAGTGTGTCGTCTAGATGGAGATGACTGGTTGTGTGATACAGATGCGCTAACCATTATCGATCACAGATATAGAACAACCGGTTGCAATGTCTTATGGACAAAGCATCGTTGGGCGTTTTCTAATCAAAATATATCAGCAGCACTTCCAAGAGACGCAGATCCTTATGTGCACCCATGGGTCAGTTCTCATTTCAAAACCTTTCGAAAGAGTGTTATTGAAAGAGTCAAAGACGAAAACTTTCGAGGAGAAGATGGTGAGTATTTTAAGCGAATAGGCGATCAGGCAATATATCTTCCGGTCTTACATCAATCAGCCGGAAACTGGCATTTCGAACCTATAGTCGCATATCACTATACTATCGATATGAGCCCACACACATTTCAAACTGACGACGCCAAGTTCCAGAAAGCAGAGGGCGAGTTCTTAAGAAGCAGAGGATTTATTAAATGAAATTTCAGAAAGACAATCTTTTTGTACAGGGAAGCCCTGATGTTACTAAACAAATGGAAGGGGGAGACACTTGGGTGTTTGCTCAGCGTGCCCTAGCTAATGTTGAACTGGATTGCAGTGATTGCAACTTTTTTGAAGTAGGTCCTAAGCATGGTTTACACACAGTTTTAGTTGACGCTCACAATCCAAAAAGCATAACATGCGTAGAGGGGCCTAATAAACTAAGATCAAATGAGCGCTATCTTAGAGAAAATAGAATGTGGATTCCTCACATCAAGACAGAAAAGTTTGAAGTTCACTATCAGGATTTTGATCGATTTGTAAGCGAAGAGAAGTATGATCTTATTTTTTATGCTGGAGTCATTTATCACAACATAAATCAGATAGGACAGCTCCAGCGATTGTATGACCTGGCTGCTGATGGTGCTTATATGATCTTCGAAAGCTCAACAACTAGAAGTGAAGATTTAATGGATAAG
Organism: Candidatus Poribacteria bacterium; assembly: GCA_002729015.1. The sequence goes on along the minus strand of PBVO01000017.1, from coordinate 10,596 downwards.
AACATTGTTGAGATTCATTATCCTCCCTACTCTCCTGCAGATAGGGCACAAACATGTGTATTTCACCCATCTAAGCTGGCATGCAAATCAATGTTAGATATTACCGGCTGGGATGTGATAGAAACTTCTGATGAGCATGAAGATATTTCTAATCCGAATAGAATTAACATTCTTTGTCGCAAGGGAACACCTCGAAAAAATCGACACCTAACAGACGAGAACCTAAAGGATCCCAATGCGTGAAATCAAGAGAGTAAAAGATGTGTGGACTAAGGGGCCAACTGAGTTTGAAGATGAAGCAGAGTTTCATAACTTTTTTGACATTGATGACACAGTTGAAAATGCTCTCAAGCATGGATTTATAGACTTTGCACATAGAGTGTTCACGCCAGACTTTTATTCTGTCATAGGTGACCCAAGAGGAAAGACAGCATTGGAAATTGGGTTCGGAGGCGGAAGACTTCTAAACGCTGCTAGTAATTATTTTGGCAAAGTTATCGGTGTGGATATCCACGAGTGCTTTGACAGGACAGAAGAAATTCTAAAAAGAGAGGGNTGTAATAACTTTGAATTAGTCCATCGAGACAATATCAATACCATCCCTAGCGAAAGCATAGACTTTGTGTATAGCTTTATTGTGTTTCAACATTTTTCTCATTGGTCTGAGGCAGAATTTTATATTTCACAAATTGAAAGAGTGTTAAAGCCTGGAGGATGTGGTATACTGTACATGGCAATCAACGAGCGAGATCCAGAAGTTAACTACGTTGAATCTGGTGAATTCTGGGAGGAGCTTGGAGTTTCTTTGGTGGTGAAACCTGACTTTGCAATCAAAAGGCTTTCTGAAGCATTTCAGATAACTCAGGCTGGACGATCTCGCAAGGCTTTGTGGGGAAAGGGTTCACAAATGGATAGCGCACAGTTTTTTACGAAGTTTATCAAACCACCGGTAAGTGAATGAAGGTTCATTTTTCAAACGTAGATTTTCAGTCTAGATCGGGACCGAATTCTTTCGCGGGTCGACTAGCTTTGTGTTTGCAGAAAAGAGGATATGAGTTTGTCGGTCCCGATGGGGACTATGAAACATTTCTAGCATTTATCGAACCAAGCTCTCATCCCCGACCCGGTGCAAGGTTTCTTCAAAGATTAGATGGAATCTGGTTTTCTCCGGAAGAGTTTCATACTAAAAACAGGGGAATACGATGGACGTATGACAATTGTCACTATGTAGTTTGGCAGACTCAGTTTGATAAAAATATGACTAGTCATCACTGGGGTGATAGAGCAGGAACAATTATTGCCAACGGTATCGATCTCAATACAGCTCGAGCCATCGATGAAAATCTAAATCGTCTTCGAAGCACATATGACGTAATGTTTGCATGCTCGTCTAATTGGCATGGTCAAAAAAGACTCAAAGAAAACACAGAGCTTTTTCTAAAATATGAGCTAGAGAATCCGGACAAGAAGTGTTGCTTAGTTGTAATGGGTAACAACCCAGATCACGTAGTCAAAAAAGACAACATTATCTATACAGGGAATTTACCCCATGAGCTATGTCTTCAAGTTTTCTACGTATCTGACTGGATGATTCACTTGGCTTGGCTGGATCATTGTCCAAATGTGGTTGTAGAAGCNTTATCACAAAATTGTCCAGTTATATGCAGCAGTTCCGGAGGCCCTAAAGAAATCGTAAGAAGCTCAGGTGTCATCGTTCCGGAAACAGAAGAATATGACTATCGATTGACTGATTATACCTCACCTCCAAAACTAGATTTGTCCAATATTGTTTTACCTGATACAATTGAAGTAGATCACAGGCATCTAGACATAGAGATAGTTGCAGACAAATATGATAAAGTTTTGAGGGGAAAATGGGATTAGGCGGTTACCTTACGTGGACAGCAGTTGCTAGAGAGTTAGTCCAAGCTTCGGGAATTAGAAAAGTNTTTCCCTTTGAGCAGCATGGTAATTTAATCAAGCCGATCAAAACACCGATATTCAAAAACAACCCGTATATTCAGCAGGATTTTGATAATGAAATCGCTGTCCCGATGCAACTGAATAATCCCAATACAAACTATTGCAAGCAAGACACCCCTCAAAAGGCAGTCCATCGGTATGACAAACACATAATTCAGCAGATCTGTGAGTTTTATGGCATCAGAAACCCTAGTCTTAAGTGTGAGCTTTACTTTGATGACGAAGAAATAAACAGTGTTGAATCTCTTCTAAAAGACTTGGGGGATTTTATCGTTATAGAGCCACAATCAAACGATGAATACACTGTGAACAAGAAATATCCTCTATCTAATTGGCAATATGTAGCAGATCAATTAATAAAAGATGGTCATACACTGGTTCAAATTGGAAGATCTACAAAAGATCAGGTTCTAGACGGTGTTGTAGACATGACAGGAAAAACTTCTTTTCGCGAAGCAGCATTTATNATTAAATGTGCCAAGCTTTTTGTGTCTTCAGAGGGAGGATTAATGCATGCCGCAAATGCTGTTGACACAGAGTCAGTAATTTTGTACACAGGATTCATTCATCCGACGATGACATGCTACCCAGAGAATACAAATATTTGGATTGGCAGTAATCATGGGCCATGCGGAATGAAAGCTTATTGTCATCAATGTAAACTAGAAGCAGAAAATCATAATCCAAATGAAATATTAGAATCAGCAAGGAGTGCTTTGAAATGACTAGATCTAGCATCGTAGTTACCGGCGGTATGGGATTCATAGGATCTAATATTGTTCGAAAGCTTAATGATTTAGGGTATTCTGATCTTTACATCATAGATTCTCCAACAAACGGCAGTGAAAAAAACTTAGTGGGTTGCAAATTTAAGGATGTCATCGACAAAGACAAGTGCCTTGAATCTATTAGGCATGGAAAATTTTCAAACTTAGGAAAGATCGAGACGATATTTCACCAGGGTGCTATAACAGACACTACATTTCAAGATGAAGAAGAGATAACAGAGGTAAATTATGCTCTGTCTGTAGGAATTTTTAGACACTGCATGGAGCACAATATTCGAATGATTTATGCTTCTTCAGCGTCTGTTTACGGTTTGGGTGAGAATGGTTTCGAAGCTGATGTTGATTGTGAAAAACCTCTCAATCTTTACGCAAAGTCAAAACTAGATTTTGACAACTACTTTCGTAGAAATTATGACTTCGATTCAGGCGTGCAAATTGTCGGTTTAAGATACTTCAATGTCTACGGCCCGGGCGAAGATCATAAGGGTGGAATGGCATCTCCTATAAATCAGTTCGCTAGACAGGCAATCGAAAACAATGAAATAAAGGTATTCGAAGGCAGTGAAAATTTTCATCGAGACTTTATACATGTTGATGATATTGTCAAGATCAACATGCATTTTATGAGAAAGTCTGAAGATGTAGGGATTTATAATTGCGGAACGGGAAAAACAAATTCTTTTCAAGATGTAGCAAACATAGTGTCAGAAGCTACAGGTGCTGAAATTAAGACAATTCCGTTTCCAGAAAAGCTTGTAGGAAAATATCAGGCACACACAAAAGCAGATATTACGCCCCTTAGAAGGACCGCATGCTCCACAAGATTTAGAGAGTTTTCTGAAGCTGCATTAGAATATACAAACAGCATGATAGCAAAATGAAAACAGTATTCACAAACGGGTGTTTTGATGTTTTACACAGAGGACATGTAGAACTATTTAAGTTTTGTCGAAGAATTGGGGATCAAGTCATTGTAGGCTTAAACAGCGACGAAAGCATTCGAAGGTTAAAAGGGGACGATCGTCCCATCAACTCTATCAAAGACAGAAAAATGATACTTGAAGAGTTGAGATGTATAGACAAGGTTATCGTCTTCGATGAAGACACACCTTATGAACTAATACAAAGCATAAACCCGGATATAATTGTTAAGGGTGGTGACTATACACCTGAAGAAGTCGTAGGAAACGATTTAGCAGAAGTCGTCATATTTGGTACAATACATGGATACTCAAGCACAGAAATCATTAAAGCTACTAGTGATAGGTGAGTCCTGTCTAGACTTGTATCGCTTCGGTAGATGCGAAAGGCTAAGTGTAGAAGCGCCAGTTCCCATATTGTTACAGACTAAAACAGAATCAAAGCCAGGAATGGCTGCCAATGTAGCCCTAAACATTAAGTCATTAGGGNATAATGTAACTAGCGTAACAAACAAATCAGAGATCACAAAAGAGAGATTTCTTGATGAAAGGTTCTCTCAGCAGATCCTCAGAGTCGATTCTAATGATACATGTGAACCTCTTGATCCAAAAGTAATACGAGACCTGCTAGCTAAAGAAGAGTTTGATGGAACAGTAATTTCAGATTACAACAAAGGTTTCTTGCCGCACAGTGTACTTTCCGGAATAATTCCACTACTTCCAAAACCGATATTCGTTGACAGCAAGAAGAGAGATCTCTCTGCGTATAGTGATTGTATACTCAAGATCAACAAGAAAGAATATGAGGCATCGTCCATACTTCCGTCTGATTGTGAATTAATAGTAACGATAGGTGAGAAGGGTGCCAAATGGAAGGGGAGTATATACCCAGCACAAAAAGTGCATGATGTCTTTGATGTCTGCGGAGCCGGCGACTCGTTCTTAGCAGCTTTATCTGTAAGGTTTATCGAAACAGGCAAAATGATTGATGCAATAAAATTTGCCAATTTATGTGCAGGGATTTCTGTTCGCCACTTGGGCGTGTATAATGTAACTAGAGAGGATATAGAAAAAAATGGAAAACGAAACTAAGACGTACGTAATTGATATTGACGGAACAATTTGCACACAGTGTGAAGGTGATACACCTGATTACTCTGATGCCTATCCCATAAGGCAGAGAATTGAAGCAATTAATGTGCTATACGACCAAGGAAACACTATTGTTTATTGTACCGCGCGAGGAATGGGACGAACATCAGGAAATCAAATCGCATCTACGTCATTATTTTACCAGCAAACATCACAGCAGCTAACAGAGTGGGGTGTGAAGTTCCACCAACTTTATCTGGGCAAGCCTGCAGGAGATGTTTATATCGATGACAAGGCNGTGAACGCGAATGATTATTTCAAAAATTAAGCATGTCCACAAAGGATGGGGACATGAGAAGTNGATAGTGAACAAACCTGAGTATTGTGGCAAGCTTTTGTTCTTTGAGCAGGGCAAGCAGTGCTCTTGGCACTATCACAAGATTAAGGACGAAGTACTGTTTGTCCATACGGGAAAGATTAACTTGTTGTACTCAGATGATGAAGACATAGAATCTGCCAATAGTATTATTCTGGGCCCGGGCCAAGCATTTCACATCTATCCTGGGCTCAAGCATCGAATGATCGCGCTTGAAGAGACTAAAGTATACGAGTTTTCAACTCAACATTTTGATGAAGACTCAATAAGGATTCACAAGGGAGACTAAAAGTGACCGAATCTGTAGAGACAACCAATGTACCAAAAGTAAATCTGCTAATTGGAATAACAGCATGCAATCGACTGTTGTATAGTAAAGCGCTTCTCAGAAGTTTGCAGATTTTCAAAGATGACTACTCTGATACAATCAACACGCGTGTCATCTATGTCGATAACGGGACGACTGAGCCTGGTGCTCGAGAGTTTTTAGATTCATGTGAAACTATTGACGAGGTTGTGTATCGACCTGAAAGAGATCCGTCTAATGATGAGTGGAAAGGAAAAAACGAAATCCTTTCACGAGTAAATCAGGATCTACCATGGTCGACGTCCCCACCAGATAATGTAATATGCTTTCTTCAGGATGATAGCCAACTAATAAACACACACGCATTTGCAGCTTCAGTAGTAGATTTTGCGCTTTCAAATCAGGCACATCAATCTGTCCACATTATCAGAAGAGTTTCTGTTGAGAACAACATAGTACAAGGCTCTCCTCCGCAGACATCACCAATTACACAAAGCAAATATTGGCAGCTTAGAAACATCCATTTGGGAACGACTGGCTTGTTCAATCCAAAACTCTTTGACAAAATTGGAAACTACCCAATTGATCTTAAAGAAAAAACAGTAGATGGCTTTACTAGCGCAGAAGATGTAATGTCTGCCAAGGCGGTTCAATCGGGACTTCTTAATTTTATGTTTTGCCCACACATCCCGTCTTTTGCTGCTGTCTGGAATGATCCAAGAGGAATGCATGCCATCGTCAGGGGAGAAAATAGAGTAGGACACTACTTGCCACCTTTTGGAACAGATGGGCTGTATTATGAAATGGTAACCCCAGAACAGCATGCTCAATTACAAGAATCTCAAAGACCTGTATCATTTACAGATACATGTCGAGGAATCGGATGGGATTACGCTAGAGATCAACAGGGTGATCTTCTAAAGTACGATACAAAGAACAATATGAGTGTGTTGTATTCTGAGGGACCTGTAACTTTATTTGATGGAACGCCTTCGTCTGAAGTGCACGAAGAACCTCAGGACAGCGCACCAACTACCAGTAAAAATCTAGATTACATGGATGATTGGCTGTCAGACTAACGATTAGGCGAAGGATGCTATGTATGATGTTCTTGTTGTAGGGGCAGGTTTTTTCGGATCAGTTTTTGCTCATGAAATAACAAAAGCCGGGAAAAAATGTCTTGTTATTGACAAGAGAACACATATAGGTGGAAACTGCTACACTAGAAATAATAATGGGATCAATATTCACGAGTATGGTCCACACATATTTCACACCAATAGTGATAAAATATGGGACTATGTAAATAAGTTTGCAGAGTTCAGACAGTTTATCTATTCACCAGTAGCAAACTATAAGGGCCACTTATATTCTCTTCCGTTCAACATGTGGACGTTTCACCAGCTTTGGGGTGTAACTACTCCCGAAGAAGCAATGGCAAAAATAGAAGAGACAAAAGTTGAGTTTGACGATCCAAAGAATTTAGAAGAATGGGTATTGTCTCAACTGGGCACAGACGTCTATGAAAAGCTAGTTAAGGGCTATACTAAAAAACAGTGGAAGAAAGATCCGAAAGATTTGCCCTCATTTATAATCAAGAGGCTTCCATTTCGCTTAACCTACGATGCGAACTACTATAACGACAAGTATTGTGGAATTCCTAAAGGTGGGTACACACAAATATTCGACAATCTTCTGAAGGATATTGACGTAAAATTAGAAGTAGACTTTCTAGAAGACAAAGATATGTGGGAGTCAAAAGCAAAAACTACTGTGTACACCGGCCCGCTAGACGCGTACTTTGACTATAAACACGGCGAGCTAGAGTATAGAACACTAAACTTTACCCACATGCTGGTGCCAAAAGAAAACGTACAAGGAGTCCCCGTTATAAATTACACATCAGACGATGTGTCTTGGACGAGATCTATAGAGCACAAACATTTCGAAAAAGTAAAAACCGACCATACAGTTGTGACTTATGAAACTCCTATTGAGTGGTCAAAAGATAAGGTACCGTACTATCCTGTCAATGATAGCCATAACAATTCTATAGTTCGCGAGTATAATAGAGAAGTGAGACAACTGACCAATGTTATTTTTGGTGGTCGTTTGGCAAAATATCAGTACTATGACATGGATCAAGTAATAGGATCAGCACTGGTAGCAGCTGAACGATTTCTGAAAACAGGAGAAAAATAAAATGAAAATCGCCGGAATCTGGTGTGGGCATGACTGCTCTTTTGCCGTATTAGAAAATGGAAAACCCTTGATACACGCTGAGTACGAAAGGTACAATAGAGAAAAATGCCCGCCAGGCGATGCTCTAAAGTTTCTATCAGAACGCTCTCCAGAGCATGCTGACGAGATTGTTCATTACGCTTCTGTTCACCCAGTTCGAAAAACAAAGGAATATGCCGAGTCGTTTGAAAAGGCACTTAAGACTGCAGAGAAAAACGGCGGCAAATTTCATTTTGTTTCTCATCACCGCGCTCATGCTGCCAACGCTTTCTACTCTAGCAATCTAAAAGATGCAGTTGTGCTCACCATGGACGGCGGTGGTGCCGAAGATGAGCAGGGTGGAGAATCAGCATGTACTCTGTGGTATGGTGAAGACAACACCATGAAACACGTAAGAACTTTCCGCCCACATGAGGTTAATATTGGAGGCGTCTGGTCCAGAATAACCCGCTACATCTTCAAGCTTCAGAATGGCTGGCCCAAGGGAGGTCAAGAAGGCACCATTATGGCAATGGCTGCGCTCGGCGACGAAAACAAATATTCCGATGATTTTTGGAGAATGCTAACTGTTGATATCTTGCCATCCGGGATGAAACCGAAAGATCAGCCTGTAGGTGCAACCTCTGACAGAGATCCAAAACACCCGTATCTAGAGCCATGGGCAGCAATAGGAAGGAGATCCGAGCAAGATAGATTTGACTTAGCAGCCTCTCTCCAAAAAGCGACAGAAAAAGTAATCTATCAATTGATCGATTTTGCTCTTCAAAGTGCTCCCAATACAAAAAATATCTGTCTGTCAGGCGGTGTCGTTCTTAACTCTGTTGCAATGGGCAAAATAAAGACATGGTTCGGAGATAGAGTAGAAAACGTATATATCCCTCCTGTCCCTTATGACGGAGGTCTTTCTCTGGGTGCAGCTCAAATAGTTTGGCATGAATATTTGGGACAGCCACGAATTAAGTGGGAGCACAACTTTACTCCTTACTTGGGCGAAGTTTGGGGAAGAGATCATTTTGATGAAGTTATCGCGACCAAAGATCTTACTTTGGAAGAATGCACGCTGGATCGTGTGACAGAGCTTCTCTCAGAGGGCAACATAGTCTCGGTATTTCATGGAAAGTCCGAATCAGGTCGAAGAGCGTTGGGTAATCGTAGTATTTTAGCTGATCCAAGAAACCCAAATATGAAAGACATTATCAACGAAAAGGTGAAGCATCGTCAATGGTTTAGGCCTTTTGCCCCTTCGATTCTAGAAGAAAAGGTATCTGAGTGGTTTACTGAGTATCAAGAGTCACCCTATATGCAGTTTGTTCTCAATTTCAAAGAAGACAAGAAAGAAGAGGTACCAGCAGTCGTTCACTTTGATGGAACTGCCAGACTACAAACTGTAAGATTAGAAGACAATGAGTGGTACTACAACTTTCTAAAAAAATGGGAAGAAGTTTCAGGTGTTCCAATCATTTTGAATACTAGCTTTAATGATAGAGAGCCTATTTGTGAAGATGTCAATCATGCAGTAAACTGTTTCTTAGGAACAGAAATTGACTACTTGTATTTTCCGGAGTACAACCTGATTGCTCAAAGAAGTTAGGGATATTAATGAAGAGGAAGGTAGTATTTGTTGCGACCATTCATAGAAATGCTGAGAGAATGTTTCCAGCAATTCTTGAGATGCGCCATACCCATGACATTATAGTAATGTGTGCAGGTCAAGTAAGCAAGAATACTGACTATGAAGCAAATCGATTTATTGATCTCTTAGAAAAGAATAAGAATAAAATAAGCAAAGTTTTGCATTCACCCTCTATTTCTGGGATGGGAGGGCTTCCGCAAATTCGTGGTGCATGTATCAACATGTTCAAAAAAGAAATCCCACATAAAGAGACAGATGTAGTAATAGTAGACGACTCTAGGGACAAAGTAGGGCTTACAGAGCTTTATCGTCTATGCAAAAAACACAACGTGCCGGTGCTAGCTAACTCTCATGGAAATGAAGATGAGAAGAGGTGGAACGCTGTTTTAACCACTGGACACGAAAGATTTTTTGACAAGCTTTTTGTGTTCGGACCTAAGGAAAAGCAAAACTTAGCTAATATGACAGGAAAAGATTTCTTTTTGCTGGGCGGTGTTCCTGATAATGATGCCGTCGCTGACATGGTGCATGCACGAGAAGAAATACTGGTAATCGTCAATTTTGTAGACCCAAGACATAAAAGAGACGGCTGGTATCTGTACGATAAAAAGACGTTCGAAAGAATGAGGCTGCTAGAGCTTCAGAGAATTCTTAAGAAGCCTGTCACGTTTAAGCTTAAACATCGTTTTGGGCACAGCGTAGCAAACGACACCGCGATTCTTGAGAGGAACATTCCAGATGGGCTCAAGTACAGAATCATATCGAAAGTAGAAAACGATGTCAAGCTCATCGAAAATGCAGTCTGTATTTTATCATATGGGTCTACAATGTGTTTTAAGCCCATACAGGCGAAAATCCCAACTGTTATTTTTACTCAATTGGGTGATATAGGAAATTTTGACGACTATTACGCTAAAGTGAATATGGGAGACGATTACTTTGATTTCATTCTAAATCCTAAAAAATATGAAGAGGATAGAGTTGATTTTCTAGAGAGGACAGTGACAGGTGGAGTAAGATGTAATGCTTCAGAGGTGTACGCAAAAGCTGTATATGATGTAATAAGGGAGCGAGAAAATGAGAAATAAGATTGCACTTTTATGCACAAACTTTTGGAGAACCGAAAGAATTTTGCCGGCCGTTGAAAGGCTTTCTAAGACTCATGACATTATAGTTTCTTCTTTAGGGGGAGGAAATGTTTTGAATCACCATGAGGATAAACATGCCATAGCTGTAAGAGAAAAAATAAAAGCAAA
>PBVO01000054.1 GCA_002729015.1 Candidatus Poribacteria bacterium | reverse complement strand
TGCCAAGGTTTCATCGGACTTAATGTCTTTACCACCAACTGTGATTGCACCAACACCAGCGGCAAGAGCCTCTAGAAACGTAGACTTACCAGAACCATTCTCGCCGACCAGAAAAGTAATAGGTTGATGAAACTCGACCCGTTCAAGGGCCTTGATAGCTGGGATATTAAAAGGGAACGTGTCGGTCTTAGCACTTCTTTTTTTATAAACTGCTTTTAGATGAATCATATCCTAATCTTGGAGAAAAAAGCCCCTCCTGTGGATCGATCCTGACACACATCGAAACCCGTAGGTGCTGTACCTATCATTGGGATAGTTGTAGCGGTCAGCCAGACGCAAGTAATCGCTATCGTAAGCCCAACCGCCCCCGCGCGACACTCTATCCGAGCCAGTCTCTGGCCCTGGTGGGTTGTTGGCAGGTGAGTTACTATAGTAATTTTCATCATACCAATCCTGACACCATTCCCAAACATTACCAACCATGTCATGTAAACCATAACCATTAGCCTCAAAACTGCCTACTGGTGCTGTAGTTGTATCCCACTTATCCCTACCACCCGCCCCCTTATAGTTGGCATCATTCCGCGTTATGTCATCTCCCGATGGATACCGTTGGCCGACCACCCCTCCTCGGGCCGCATACTCCCACTCGGCTTCAGTTGGCAGTCGCTTACCGGCCCATTCGGCATAAGCGGTGGCATCATTCCAATTGACATAGACCATCGGATAGTCATCGCCCGGCGATAACCGAGCCACCGCATCCCACATGTCACCTACTGGAGGCGACCAGTCATACCCAGTCTGATTGACAAACTGCTTGAATTGACCCACCGTCACTTCATGGGTATCCATGTAGAAGGCATCCAAATTCACCTTATGTACTGGTAACTCATCTTTTTCACCTTCACTAAAGTAATCGCCCATCTCAAAGGATCCTGCGGGAATCAGTGTCATCTCCTTACCATCTTTTTTCCAAACAATATCTTTTTTTGGCTCTGTTTCAACAACGATCTAATCTTCAACTGAATCTTGAACAATCTCATCTTTAACTGAATCTTGAACAATTTCATCTTCATTGGAAGATTCATCACCACAGCCAAAACAGACCAACAGAAACAAAAAACAATAACTAATCTTTTTCATGATCAATTCCTATAATATTCGCCAGTAAAAGACCCTCCTGCGGAGGGATAAAAGGTTATTAATTTGATCCTAGCAGGCAACGAACCCCGCCGCGTCGGCACCTATCATTGAGAGTGCTGCCGTAGTCGCGGTAAGCCAGACGCAAGCTATCGCTAGGACTCAGCCAACTTCCTCCGCGCAACACCTTCTGTTTTTGATCAGTATCATCTGCGAGAAACCAATCCTGACACCATTCCCAAACGTTACCCGCCATGTCAGATAGGCCATAACCATTGGGCTTAAAACTACCTACTGGCGCAGTAGTTCTATCCCACTTATCTCTACCACCTATGCCAAGAAAGTTGGCATAATCACGAACTAAACTTTCATCATTTCCCCAAATATATTCTTGATTTATCAAACCACCACGAGCGGCAAATTCCCATTCTTCTTCGGTTGGCAAACGTTTACCAGCCCATTGAGCGTAAGCTGTCGCGTCATACCAATTGACATAAATCATTGGATAATCATCAGTGGGCGAAAACTCGTAAATTCTCTTCCAGAAGTCAGCACTAAAAGGGTGATCTGACTCAGCTAAAAACTCCTTAAATTGACCAATTGTAACTTCGGTAGTATCGATCCAAAAATGTTGAGTGGTATCCGAGGGCGGGATAGCAACCATGATGGATTTATCCTTTTGCCAAATGATCTTTTTAGCCTGAATATTTTTTAGTTCTTTAACTTCGGAGACAACGGGCAAAGACTCCTTTTCTTTGCTATAAACAGAAACAACCAACAGAAACAAAAAACAACAACTAATCTTTTTCATTATCAATTCCTGTATCGTTATTGAATATCAACTAGTGGGAACATCAGAGTCGCTTTTAGGTAAAGTTCCCATGTAAGTAGTACAACTAATAAATTAAAAGACCTAGTCAAAAAATCCCCAGAGTTATTTTTAGGTAGTCTTTTAATCTTGTGTTTTCTTTCGACTTGAATCGACCTGTTGATCAAATTAGTAATGGCTGCTAGGATTTCTGGGAATTAAGTTTCCAAAACAATATAAGACTAAAAGATAACAATTAGGCTGGTTGGTTGTCGTCGTCAGACGTACCCATTTTGTCTATGTTGTCCAGATAAAACCCCCTTAACACTAAACCAAAACCCAATAAAAAAATTATAATGGGAATCGAGTCCTTATTCCTCCCATAGAAAGAGACATTATTTACATCAAAATACTCTTCTTTTGTTTTATCATACGACTCAAACTCCTCTGAAGGGGAATTTTTTCGGGGTGTTTCGTACTCTATACCGTTTAAGGTAAAACTCTCATGCTCATCAAAATCTAGGACCTCATCGAGGATTGAAATTATAAGAAATGCACCCCCAAGATATATGACAAACAATTTTATAGCTGTTTTATAGAAGCTAGTAAGTTGCGTGATAACCTCACCTATCGAAGAAGGGGCATCATCTATACTATTTTCTTTGTCTTCTGAGTTATTGGTTTCCATGTGATAATCCTCCCAAATGTTGAAGATCTAGGTTTAATAAGTTGTCTGTTAGAAGCCTATCCACAGCTTATAAAGGTAATCTATGACCGACCACCTAATCGATGAATCCGATTTTGGGTGGATTCACATGGATTTTTCTATCCATTCTTTTTGCTGCTGTTGTTTATTTTTGAAATAATCAATACGATTGGATGTTTCCATTTCAAGCCTTTTCATTTCCAGTAAAGTTAGGTAAGCAAACAAAAAGATCCATGGGCCATCGAAAAAGCTTCCAAACCACCTAATTTCGTCACCTCTTATTATATACTTGTAAATCGAATAGAACATCCACCCAAGACAACTGAAATATAAAACATTAGGCACATATGGTCTGGATAATATCCAATTTTCAAAATGTTGCCGACCAAACTTATTTTCTGAATTGAAAGAAAGCGTTTCGGTCGGTGTATATTAAAATAGTTTTAGTCATTAGTATAAGTTTCCTAAAATAATAGATAAAAAACGACAATAAAATTTATCGGCCTAGGGCCTAGCAGTTTATCTCAAAACGAGACCGTAACAGGCAGACACCATCAATTTCAAGACGGTTTCATAGCGGGGATTTTGGCATCCTCTAGCCAGACCGGTTGCCGCTTGTCCTTCTGCATCTTCTGGTCGAAATCCAGCGCTTGGCTAAGCAGATCTTCGACGATTTCAGGACACTCTACGGCCCGATCTCGTATTTCACCGATGTCTTCATGGAGGTCGTACAACACTGCTTTGGGGAAGAGTCGGTGTTGACGCTGGAACAGGTTCGGACTGACCAGATACCAGAGCGATTGTGGTTGATCAGGGTAGTCCGAAATGGGCAGGATGAGTTTCCATCTTCCGTACCGTATCGCTTGGAGTTGGCTACCGAAGTAATAGTAGAAGAAACGGTCACCCGGGCCAACTTCCTCGCCGTCGCAGAGCAGTCTGCTGATGTCTGTGCCGTCAATGACCCGGTCATTTGGTACGGTTGCGCCTGCAAGTGTAGCGCAAGTCGGAAATAGGTCTGCGATTGACGCCAGCTGGCTGGTCTCACGGCCTGGTGAAATTGTACCCGGCCACCAGGCAATCGCGGGTTCACGCATGCCACCTTCCCACGTCAACCCTTTGTGTCCACGTAGCGGTCCAGGGCTACCTCCCGAATAACGTGGTTTACCATCAACAATTCGATCGGGGTTGCCTGGTGACGGGCCATTATCGGAAGTGAAAAAGACGAAGGTGTTCCGGTCCAGATCAAGTCGGCACAACGTTTCGATAATTCTGCCGACGCTCCAATCGAGTTCCTCAACCGTATCTCCGTAGATTCCGTCCTGCGATTTACCGTTGAACTCCGCAGACGCATACTGTGGTGAATGCGGAAACGTATGCGCAAAGTAAAGAAAGAACGGGTTTTGTTGGTTCTCCTCAATGAACCGGACGGCTCGGTCGGTGTAGCGTTTAGTCAGATTTGTCTGATCAACTGGTGCCTCCACAACGGTCTCGACCGATTCGCGATGGTTAAGTAACGGCAGTTCCTGTAGTGCGTGCTGAGCCCGGAACGGTTCTTCACCGTCCCAAATCATCATGTCGTTGCTGTAGGGTAGCCCGTACCACTCGTCGAAACCATGACTAGTCGGATGAAACTGAGGCTGGGTTCCCAAGTGCCATTTACCGACACAAATTGTTGCATAATCTTGTTCCTGAAGAAGGCTAGCCAGTGTAACTTCGCTGGCTGGCAACCCGGTCTTTTCCAACGGAAACAGCACCAGCGGTACTCCAGCCCGGCAAGGGTAACGTCCCGTCAGCAGCGACGCACGGGAAGGGCTACAGAAGGGAGCCGTGGAATAGAAATCGGTAAACCGTAGGCCTTCTGAAGCAAGTCGGTCTAGATTAGGGGTCGCAATTTTATCAGACCCGTAACATGACAAATCCCCGTAACCGAGGTCATCAGCGAAAATGATGATAATGTTAGAGCGTGAGTGAGATATAGTGTCCGCACTTTTCGCTTTCATCCTGCTCGTTCTCCCTTTTCAAAGTGACTCAGCAACTTCTCTTGATTTAGTGTTGGGATGAAATTGCTATTGATGTAGTAGTATTCTGTGATAACATGGACTGAATTACTAAATATGGTATCAAGTGAATTCTGTATTGCCCAACCAAAAATGAGGTTCGAAGACCGGCGATAAAAAATGATTTCAGTCGATTAAATTGGAAAGGATTAAATAGAAAAAAGATCGTGGGCAATATACGTTTTTCATTTTTCACCATCTTTTTGTTGCTACTCTTAGTGGTGGCCACAGTTAATGTCGATGGTAAAACTCTGTACTACGATGACTTTGACGGCACCAAAGGGGATTATAAACCACTTGAATGGCCTAAACTGGAAACTATAAAGGTTGAGAAGGAAGTGGGTAATCCCAATAATAAGGCTTTAACTTTTGACACACGTAATGCAGGTGGAGCTCTGGCCGATGCGCTGTTTATCGACGGTAACGAGGATATGACCGATTATACGATGAAACTTCGTTTCCGTATCATCGAAGAGACTGATCAATTCGCAGCCGCTGGTATTATCGTCCGTGCCGCAGGACCACAAGGCTACATCTGTGCTGAAGCGGCTAACAAGCGAAATTGCTGCGGCCAGAATCCACCTCATAATATCATCAATGTTTTTGAAGTGCCGGGATGGAAAATCGTAGTCGACACAAAAGTGGAGATTCCCCTTGATAAATGGGTTGNTTATGCTGTCACTGCCAAAGGCAAATNGATTACGGTTTATGTCAACGACAAGGAAGTCTGCGGGTATAATAAGGCCCTCTACGTTAAAGGTGGGTTCGGCATACGAATCTGGAAAACCAAGGTGTTGATCGACAATGTAGAAATATTTGACTCAGAGNGGTCGAGTCTNGCCGTTGATGCCGATGGTAAATTAACAACAGTTTGGTCTCAAATCAAATTTGAGACCAAAACATATGGGATAAAACTTTCGGAGAGGAAAGGCAATCGATGATTACCGCGGAACAACAGCAACAGTATCAACGAGACGGATATTTCATTGCCCGGAANTTGGTTGAGCCTGCAGCAATAGCTGAGATCAAGGCCACTATTNTGGATTTTATCGATAATCCAGGAGAGCTGGAACAGGTTTTAGATCCAGAATTGGTTGTTCGATCAGGGGAAGGAGAACACTTGAGCCATCGGGCCAAGTTTCGTAAGCTACAACGGCTGGGTCGATACCGACCCACTGTCTGGAATAACTATTATGCACATCCCAATGTGTTGTCGGTCATCCGTTCACTATTGGGGAATGACCTGCTGGTCAAATTCGACTCGGTTTTCCTCAAGCCAGCCAAAACGGGTGGAGCTACACCGTGGCATCAGGATATTGGTCTCTGGAGGGACGACCATGTTGAAGCGGCCAATGCTTGGATAGCCGTTGACCCCGCCAGCAAAGAAAACGGCTGTATGCAGTTTTTACCAGCTAGCCACCATGGCGGTTTAATTGACCACATTCTGTATGAGGGTGGATTACACGGCGAGTTGCCGCGTAATCTGGTGGCCAATCTGGAAGGGGTGGTCGACATCGAACTAGAACCTGGAGACGTTGTTTTTTGGCACTCCTATATGTGGCACTACAGCCCACCTAACACCAGTGATCAAGGCCGTATCGGTATGGGGGCGGTTTGGGCCAGTTGGGAGCAAACTCAAACCTCAAAACGGGTCAAAGAGTATTTTTGGGTAATGAAAGATGGAGAATCATTGCTTCACCCACCCGAAAAGTTGGTTGTGGATTGATGGTAGACATGTGCAACCACCCCCTTTCAGCAAAGACAAATCTGTTGAGGCTGGATATTGATTAGTTGTAAGTCTGAACTGAGTTAAATCCCCAGGCGACTCAAGTAACTTTGTAACCACATTGAATGTCTATCCCTTTTTATTAAATCAGTCTTGAGACACAAATTCCTTGGAGGTTGGATAAAGTGGGGGTATATCAAGGTTAGAAAACTAATAATCCTTAAGTAGGAGTTTATGCAGCTAAACGAATGTTGGTATAGGCAAATTGGCATCGGGAAGCAACTTGATTCGCCAGTTACTTCCGNCAGTTTATACCTGAGTTATAAGGAAGATAGNATTACAAGGAGTACAGCAGATGTCTGATTATGTTGCTAANCCCAATCGATATACGACGATGCAGTATCGGCGATGTGGCGGTAGTGGGATCAGGTTGCCTTTAATTTCGTTGGGCTTGTGGCAGAATTTCGGTGGATACGATCCCCTTGAAACCGCTCGATCTATGTTGCATAAGGCTTTTGATTTAGGTATTACCCATTTCGATCTTGCCAATAACTACGGTCCNCCCTATGGGTCTGCTGAAACAAACTTCGGCCGAATTTTAAAAGACGATTTGGCCGTCTACCGAGACGAACTNATTATTTCAACCAAAGCTGGTTTCGATATGTGGCCTGGGCCTTATGGTGATTGGGGGTCTCGTAAATATCTGGTTGCCAGTTTGGATCAAAGCCTCCAACGAATGGGGCTTGATTATGTCGATATTTTCTATCACCATCGACCTGACCCTGAAACCCCTTTGGAAGAGACCATGTCAGCCCTAGACTATATTGTGCGGTCGGGCAAAGCACTGTATGTTGGCATTTCAAATTACTATTCAACCGAATTAACCCAACAAGCCAGCCAAATCCTACGAGACTTGGGAACACCTTGTCTGATTCATCAACCGCGTTACAACATCATGGATCGGCGAATTGAAAATGGTTTATTACAAACCCTACAAAGTGAAGGGATCGGTTGTATCGCTTTTTCAGTTCTCAATCAAGGCCTTTTAAGCAACAAGTATTTGGGGGAAATCCCGGTAGGTTCGAGAATAGCCAAAGCCCACACGCCAATGAAGGCAGATCACTTAACAGACCAGCTTCTACACAAAATTAGCCAGCTTAATGATATTGCGCTTGCACGCGGTCAGTCCTTGGCTCAAATGGCACTGGCTTGGGTATTACGAAATGAATCAGTCACAACAGCTCTGTGCGGAGCCAGTCGACCAGAACAGATTGAGGATAACGTCAAAGTACTGAGCCATCTAGACTTTAGTTCTGAAGAGTTGTCAAAAATTGATCATATTGTAACCTGAAGCAATAACGTAGCCAAGCGATGCGTAAGCGTAGACTTCGGCCAGACGAGAAAAGGAATATAAACAAGCCGACAAATAAAACGATTATGAAAAGTTTTCGGGTATATGAACGATGCTCTAGACCAGCTCGGAGTCTAAAGGGTAAAGTTGATGTCTAGGTATATAATCCATATTTTAGATCAAACGAGGGGGTAGAGGGGTGAAACCTATAAAACAAGAACTTCCCGATCGTCGTAAATTTTTGTATGGATTGGGATCCAGCATTGGTGCGATTGCTTTCAGTAACCTATTGGCCGCTGAAAACACATTAACCTCGCTCGACGTACCAAAGCTACAACCTCAGCCAATGCTGACGGCTAAAGCCAAGTCTTGCATTTTTTTAACCATGGAAGGTGGACCCAGCCACATCGATACTTTCGATCCAAAATCGAAATTGACTGAGCTTCACCTCAAAAAATTTGAACGTACAGGACAGCAGTTTTCCGCCATGTCTCAAGGCAACCGTTATTTTGTACAAAGCCCATTTTCCAGCCGAAAAGTTGGAAAGTCTGGAGCTGATATTTCTAGTCCTTTCGTTCATCTGCCCAATGTAGCTGACGACATTTGCTGGTATCGAGGTTGTCAGGCCGACTCAGTTGATCATCCCACTGCTATGTATCATCTGAATACGGGTAATAAATTTGGTGGAGACCCAGCCATAGGTTCTTGGGTTACATATGGATTAGGGACGCTAAACCAGAATCTTCCCTCCTTCGTAGTCCTACCAGAGGTCGCTTATCCACAAGGCGGCGCTGGAAATTGGTCTAATGGTTTCTTGCCTTCNAATCTCCAAGGCACCCCACTCAGATCAGTAGGTTCACCAATTTTGGACTTATATCCACCAGATTATATCAACCGTTCTCATCAACGACAAAGTTTGGATTTGCTGAGATTTTTCAATCATCAACATCAACAACAGAATAAAAACCATGATGAATTATCGGCTCGAATGGAGAGCTATGAGTTGGCTTTTAGAATGCAGATGGAAGTACCAGATATTATTGACTTGGATCAAGAATCAGATGCTACCAAACAGTTGTATGGAATCGATCAAACCCATAGCAACAACTTTGGCCGAAAATGCTTGCTGGCCCGTCGATTAGTAGAACAAGGTGTTCGATTTGTTCAAATTTATTCTGGTGGCTGGGACTCCCACGACTACTTAGAGCGGGCACACGGATCATTGATTCGTAGTATTGACCAGCCAATTGCAGGTTTAATTACAGATCTAAAACAGCGGGGCATGCTAGATGAAACGNTAATTGTTTGGTCAGGCGAGTTTGGTCGGAGCCCAGATAATGGAATTCGAGGTGGGGGAATTGCTTATGGACGGGATCACAATGCTGAAGCCATGCCAATCTGGCTGGCAGGAGGCGGAGTCAAAGCTGGTCACATTATTGGTCAGACTGATGATATTGGCGAAAAAGCTGTTGAAGTTGTCCACCCAATGAAGGATCTACATGTAACATTATTGCGTTTACTTGGGTTAGACGACAACAAACTAACTTATTTTCATGGCGGCCGTTTCAAGCAGCTATCGCAAACCGGAGGAACGGTGATCGATGAGCTAATTGGTTGATAATTGTTACCAATACTGATCATATAAATGATCAAATATACAGTAGAATCAGAAGATCGACAAATGAAAATTGCGTTTTTTATTCCCTGGTTGCTTGGCTTATCCTGCTTGGTACAAATCGAAATGACAGCAGAGAATCTACCTCGAAAAAAGGTAACAAAGAATGAAGCTGAAAAACGATTTGTGCATGAGGTTTATCCTTTACTGAAATCAAAATGTTTTGTCTGTCATGGTAGTAATCCTGAGAATATACGTGGTGGACTGGATTTAACCAATCGGCGAAATATGATTCAGAATCAGATACTTATACCCGGCCAAGCAGAAAACAGCCAGCTTTACCAAGCGATCACTTGGAAAGATAAAAGTCTACAAATGCCACCCAAGGAAAATGANCGTCTAACACCATACCAAGTTGAACTAGTCCGACAATGGATTGATTCATTCGCCCCATGGCCAGATATTAATCGTTGGCAAATTCTTGCCAATAGTGANCGGTCAAATAAAGAGACAGGTGTCTTGATTAAAACCAGTGGTGGTCTAACTGAGGAATGGACTAATCGATACTACCAACCTGAAGATCTATGGGCTTTCCAGCCAATAAGACGACCGAATCTGCCATCCAATGCCCTAAATTCAATTGATGAATTTATTCATCGAAAATTAGCCGAATTCGGAATTATGCCTGCAGACAAAGCAGATAAATTAACGTTAATTCGCAGAGCGACCTTCGATCTTACAGGCTTACCACCTACACCGGAGGCCGTTGCAGCATTTCTATCAGATGAAGGGTCAAATGCCTTTGAGAAAGTTGTAGATCAGTTATTGATGAACCCCGGTTACGGCGAAAAATTTGGCCAACAATGGCTGGATATAGTCCGTTATGCGGACACTAGCGGTTTTTCTAACGATTTTGAGCGACCCAATGCTTGGCGTTATCGAGACTATGTGATTCGGTCATTTAACGAAGATAAACCGTATGACCAATTTGTGCGTGAACAATTGGCTGGAGACGAAATCGACCCGACTAATCCGGAGATGCTGATTGCAACAGGTTTTTTACGTATGGGACCATGGGAACAAACAGGTATGACAATTGCTTTGGAAACACGGCAATTTTACTTGGATGATGTAACCAATGCTGTGGGCGAGACACTTTTGTCCA
This sequence comes from Candidatus Poribacteria bacterium, assembly GCA_002729015.1. The sequence continues at coordinate 75,571 of PBVO01000054.1, read as the reverse complement.
TTCCNTTGCGATGCGCTCGTTGCCACGATCACAAATTCGATCCGATTCCAACCAAAGATTACTATCGATTTCANTCAATCTTTGCTCCACTTCAGTTTGCCGATCGAGATGTAGAATATTTACCACAGGAAAATCAAATAGGTTTTGACGTAGGTCAGAAAAGAATTCAATTCCTATTAGACCAAGCCCAATCAGATCGCAACACCATTAANGAAAAAGAAGAAACTGCCGCGCGAGAATGGATGGAATCTCGAGGCCTAACCTATCAAGAAAAGCGTAAACGGAACAAACTACCGATAGACCAGAAGCCTCCTCGCTATTATGGTTTAACCTACCAAGATTTAGGATTACAAAAAGCACTTCATAAACGAATTCAAGTATTACAACGGCAGTTGGATCGGTATCAGCCAATTGCATTTAGCGTTTACAATGGGCCATGGATCGAAAAAAAACATGTTGCCAGTCGCATGAGAATTCCTTCGGAATTAACTGGTGATCTTCAGACAACCCACATTTTAAAGGGTGGATCAATTTACTCGCCTGGCGACCGAGTCGCCGCTGGAACATTGAGTGTCCTACCGACTTTAGGAGAAACCAGTTTGAAACCGACTGATTCTCAAGTAAAAAACCGACGTGTTCGACTGGCAGATTGGATCACTCATCCGGAAAACCCTCTCACAACTCGCTCCATTGTTAATCGGGTTTGGCAACATCATTTCGGTGTAGGCCTAGCTGGCAATGCTAACAATTTTGGTAAGATGGGAAAAAAGCCGACTCACCCCGAATTATTAGATTGGTTGGCTCAGGATTTTATCGATAACGGGTGGTCAATTAAGAATCTTCACCGACAAATAATGCTGTCTCAAACTTACCAGCGGAGTAGCTACCATCCGCAGTATAATCTGGTGGTGCAAACTGATCCACAGAACCAACTACTATCTCATTTTCAGCCTCGACGGTTGCGTGCAGAGGAACTAAGAGACAGCATGTTAGCTGTATCGGGTGAACTGAATCNAGAGATAGGTGGGTTNCCAGTTTTCCCCGAAATAAATCAAGAAGTAGCTTTACAACCACGTCATGTCATGGGGTCGATTGCTCCTGCTTACCAACCGTCAGCTACACCAAGCGAACGACATAGACGAACTATNTATGCCTATCGGTCGCGAGGGTTATCAAATCCGATGTTGTCAGTTTTTAATCAGCCTTCATCTGACTCTTCTTGTGAATTGAGAATCACATCTACTGTAACACCTCAAGCCTTAACGCTGTTCAACAGTCGGAATAGCCATCAACGAGCGTTAGCAATGGCNATACGGTTAAATCAAGAACGACCGAAGCTAGAACAACAGATTGAGCGTGGTATTCAACTGGCTTGGGGCCGGAACGCGAAAGCAAACGAAGTGAATCGATGTATAATCTTCGTAAAACAGATGACCAAGTATCATAAACTACACTNGCCTACTCCAAAATTNCCTCCTGTTTCGGTCGTACGTACCATGTTTGAGGAAATGACAGGTGAGCCTTTTACCTACAATGAAACACTCGATGTTTATCAGGATTACACACCAGATCCGCAACCGTGGACAGTTTCACCCCAAATTCGTGCTTTAGCCGATTTTTGTCTATTGTTGCTAAATGCCAACGCTTTTCTCTATATCTATTAGGTCAGTATTAACTCTTGCCCCATGATGATCTGCTGGTGGCCATTTATAAGAACACCAATTAGATGGAAAGAATTGAGACTTAGTTAGACTGTATGGCTTTTGGGTTCCTGTTAAATTAGATTTTTGAGAGGGGAATAAATCGAAATTTTTCTTTTCACACCATTTGTACTCCTCTTATAGGAAAGGTTTCTACCCTATGGTGTTGGAATGAACTTGGTTCTAGACACTAATTTCAGTTTACTAACAACTGGTGGTTTAAGNTTTGGATGGTCTATTTAAAAGAAATGCGCATTAAGAACTTGACCCCAAAGGTATTGCTATTAGTATTTCTGTTGGTTTTACATCTGCTTCCAATTTGGATTTTTACTTACTTTCCTACTCAAGACGGCTCAAGTCACATATACAATTCCTATGTCCTGAAAGAATATCACAAGCACACAAATTATCGGTTACGTGAAATTTATAGCCTCAATCTGTTGTTGTTTCCCAACTGGAGCTCGCAGATGATAATGACTGCTTTCATGCACATCGTGCCGCCAATTATTTGTGAGAAAATCGTAGTCAGCCTTAGTATCGGATTACTTCCTTTGGCTTTTCTCTATTTTTTATATGGCATCGACCGACGAAGGATGAACTTCGGTCTAGGATTGGTCGGTTTTATTTTTAGTTATAACTATCTACTCCACATGGGATTCTACAACTTCTCTCTCAGTTTACCGATGTTTTTTTTTAGCCTTGGTTTTTGGTGGCGGCATAAAACCAGACTCACCCTGCCTCGCCTCGGTATTCTCTATCTACTTCTACTTTTGACTTATCTTTCACATTTCCAATCTTTCTTGCAACTGGTGGTAATAATGACCTGTTTTGCTATCTACTCCCATTTGTACATAGTATTGACTGATACCCGTCCATCTAAAGATTCCAAGATTAATTGGAAGCAGGTCCTGAGTGGGTTAATGCCTTTGGTTCATTTTGTCGGTTTTATGCTGCCAATCTATTTCATTATGCTAGCTTACTATCTATCCAGTACGGTTGGTTACCAACAGAATCACTGGCAGTTCACACACCTACTCGAATACTTTTTTAACATGAAATCGATGGTTTACTACTCTGACAAGCATATCATCGTTGGTCAGTTGGTGTTGGTAATGTTAGCTATTGCCTTCTTGCTAACAGTTTGGGATCGTATCCAACGTGTAATCCATCGAGAGAGAGATCAACCGATTTGGGTGTCAGTCATCGACGGTAAAGAACAGTTTTTGTTGGCAGCTGGTGGGTTAACTTGGCTATTTTTTTACGTTCCTTGGTCAGTAGAATCTGGTGGTGGTTGGATCAACGATCGGGTTCACATATACATTTTCCTAGTCCTGATACCTTTTTTTACTACTAACATGCATTTTTATATTAGGCATACATTCACGATCGTCATCACCTTACTTACACTCTACCACTTCGGTTTGACTGCCTATGCTTACTATCATCTGGACAGAGAAACATCCGAAATGACTACGGCTGTTGATAAGATTGAGCCACACTCGACATTAACGTTTCGATCTTCATTATGGGATGGTCCCGCTCATCGGACGTCCCCCTACATTGGACCGATCAAGTACACCTCTCCTTTCCTGCATGTTCCTGCATTTTACTGCATTGGTAATGGGGCCGTTTTTTTGAACAACTATGAAGCCGAATTACCCTATTTCCCTATCAACTACAAAACTAACCCAGACCGATGGATAAAATCAGCCGACTACGTTTTGGCTTGGCGCATGGAAAATCACCATGATCAGCCAGATTTGGAACGAAGTTATGAACGAATTCATAGCGGAATCGCTTACTCACTATATCAGCGTCGCAAGACTGATAAGGCCATAGCTTGGCAGAAGCAGTCATTCGATCAACTACTCTACGATTTTCAGCCAGCAGGCGCACCACATCAAGCAAACAGTATCACCGTTGAGCCTAATATTTGCTACAGAGAACACGGCTATGGATGGGTTACTGTCTCAAATCGTGACGGACAGTACAATAATGCAACTGAAGAATTCCCTAATCGAGATTTTGTGACGGATCATTTTGACGGTGTTTTTAAGATCGATTTACCCAATGGACCATACCAAGTGAAGGTTCAGTTTGCTAGCAGTCCGACGCCCAAACCTGTCAGGCTCAACCTAATAGCTAACGGTAAAAAAATCATCTCTAATCAGATTTTGCCAACCCAAAACGAATTAGTCAGCCACAGCTATACCTTAGAAATAACTGATGGCCAACTGACGCAAATTATCTATGTGAAACAAGAAAAACGGTTTGAGTCCAAATGGCAATGGGCCAGTTGTTATATAAAAAGAATTGAGGACTGATTCATTTTTTGTTGGAAACCATCAGTTTTTACAAGCTAATCAAATAGTAATAGTGTTGTTACTAGAGCATATCACTCTAGAACCAATGGATGATTTTCCACTTTCCCCTACGTTACGTGGTAGCCAACTAGTGTCTGCCACCTGATAGATCTATCTATTACACGGGATTGAATAATGTAATTAATAAGAATCTAACAGCCAGAATAACAAAGTAGCCTGAAACTTCTTCAATCGTTTTCGAGATGGGCTCTAATTTTCAAACGTTAATTCTCTAACTAGCTTAGTCTGAGTTCCATTCGGAAGATTCAGATTCAGGGTAGATTCAATGTAACCTAAGGTTAGATGCTGGCCGACTGACATCACCATCTTTTGATCATCAACCCAAATTGTGTCTACCTCTTCATTTTTAATACTGAAGATAATATCTAATGGTTCCTCTCCTTGATGATGTGTGATCACCGTTTCAATCATTTTCCCTCTCAACTGGTGTGAAAAGCTTAAGGTGTGTTTACCTATCTGTAGCCTTTCAAAATTCAACTCACTTAATCCATTGGGCAAAGAAGGTGAAATCCTAACCTGATTTTTGCTGGCGTTTGGTTCAATGCCACCTAACCCTTGAATGATCATATTAATAAATGGACCTACCGACCAAAGCTGCATAAAATTAGATTGGCCTGGAGGGATAACTTCAACAAATCCGCCAGGCATTCGGTCTTGCCTGGGAGCCAAACTTGCATTTTGAGTCATCTGCCAACCAAATTCTGACAAACCATATTGAAAGCCAACCAGACCGAATAGATTAGTGGTAACCACACCTGACCCTTGTTGACTAATATCTTCTTGTCTCGTGTGTACTCCTCCCCATTGGTTGACCCATTCTTGCTGGATACGGTTGAGAACCACTATTGCCTTCTCAGGAGTGGCCAATTTAGTTTCCATCGGAAAAATAACCGACCAAAAATTTTTCATTCTTTGTTTACCATCAGCCTCAAGGGCTGTGGCCCACATCTGCTCCTGCTGGTTCCACCACTGTTGGTTGAAAGTTTCCTTCAGACGCTCAGCTTTTTCTTTATAGTCATTAGAATGGTCTGTTTTTCCCAAAGCTGCCGACATTTCAGCCAAACTGGTATAAGCCGAGTAAAGGTAACAAGTAGCTTCCAAAGTTTTTCCACCCGCACCTGGTGCTTCAATTAACCCATTGCCTTCCACATACCCATATCTATCCATGTTTCTATGGTTTTTTAAGAATGAAATACTTTGCTGACATACCGGGTAAATTTGTTCTAGAAATTGTTGATCACCCGTCCACCGAAAGTGTTGCAAACAAGACCAGATAAACTGAGGAGGTTCTTGAGAATTGGCTATACCAATCAGTCGGTTGCTGGTAGAAATTTCGTGTGGAACCGGTCCGGATGGCATACCATGCGGGTTTTCTCGAGAGGCTGATAGTGTTTTCAAGACCCCAGCAACTGCATCAGAAAAACCGACTCCATTGGCGCCCGGAGTAGAATAAAAAGTATCACACCCAAAAACTCTGGCGTAATTGGGATATCCCGCAAAAAAACACACATCTGGCAAACTTGGACGTAAGTCCAACCGTAACATATGCAGATTGAGCTTGGACAATATGAATGAACTCGTTATCTCCGGGTCAGAGCAACTGAATTGAACCCCATTGAAAGCTATCTCCTGATAGGTCCGGGCTTTTTGTTCTAGTAGTTGACTTTGCTGGTCAAAAGTCTGCAAAAACTTCTGATTATCAGCGTCAGAGCCCAGCTTTAAAAATAAAAATGAAAGCGACGATTCACCCTTGGCCGGTAGATCAAGGGAATAAGATAAAGTGGCCAAATTCTCGTCCAGTTCATGTTTGACCGGTGGCGTTATTGAGCCAAAAATCAATTTTTCTCCTAGCTGCGACGCGTCTGAGGCTTTGATAAGCCCTTGGTGGTAACTAATGATATCGATATCGTTAGTCAGATCAGAACGCCAGGCCGGCCTAATATTGACTCGGATTTGCCAGTCAATTGTAATTTTACGTTTTTTATTTTCGAGGTTTCTAATGGTTAATTGAGAAAATAATCCTGGTTGCTCTTCAATGACAAAATCTCTTCTTGTTATAATCAGGTCTGATTTTTGATATAAGAATTGGTTGTGTGAAAATTGATGTTGAAAGTTTGTACAATTGTCTAACCTCCAACTTAATCGATCTTTCTCATTGACTGTGATCAAAAAGCCATCCAGTAATTTCGTTGGCGGAGCCCAAAAACCACCTTCATCGCCAAGCAATCTGCCAACCGGACGAAAGGAACCATCCATGGCTCCAATTAAGTAGGCTTTTTGCCCCGTCATGCAAAAAAAGTTTCCCATGTCTACATTTTGATTAGAAATTTCGATATCACCAATTGTGGCTTTCTGTCTACCTAAAAGCGCTTTTCTATAATTTAACCCTTTTAGCCATTTTATCCCTTCCACTTCTAATCGTTTTTTCCATCGATTGATAACTGATTGTCTTAATTTTTCGGTGCCACGTGGGTCATAGCCATCAGGATGTCCAATCATTGTAATGATTTCATCAGCTGGTTTAGGGATTTCATTTAAAAAAAGATCGGTTCCCCTTTCCCATGCATTTGGTTCTTGCTCTAGCATCTCCAATAAAATCATCAGTCTATCTTTAGTAGAAATCAAGGAATTAGCTTGACCCAAATCAGCCAATTTGTCGGCAATTCGTAATCTAGTTCTAGCCTCCCGATGTTTTAAGTTATTCTTTAATATGGGTAAAATGGATTCTAGGTGGTCTTCACCAAGCAGTAAAGCTGTTGCTAATCGAAGTTCTGGATTATCTTTTTGCGACAGAAGTAAATTGGCTCCTGTCGTATCTCCTAAATGAACCAATATTTCTGCTGTGTCTAACTTAAGCGTTTGGTTTTTCAGTAAAGGCTTGAGCATGGGAATGGCCAGTGGACTATTGATATTCTTCAGCGTAATGATGATGTCTGGTCGTGTGTAGTTATTTTTCTTGAGATTAGAGACTAAAACTTGAATCGACCGTTTGAGATCGTGTCGGGTCAGATAAATAGCATAGATATGCTGCATAGTAGGATGCAAATCCCGCTCGATTTCTTCAGCCAATAAATTGATAATCCCATTGTAGTTAAGTCGGCTGAGACAGTGTGCACTTCGTAAACGAACCCAGTTCAGTTGAGTCAAGTCTCTACTTTGATAAGGTGGAGGATCATCTTGAAATACATTTAGTAAGTAAGGAGTTGCCAGAGCACCAATTTGAATTAAAGATTCAGTAGCGTCATTATTGTCCCCCGGTAAGCCTTCTCCAAGTTTTTCGACCAGTTTGATAACTTGTTGGGTGATATGGTTTGACTCCGTTGGTGCCTGAGTAGAAGATGAAATAGCGGTTTCCTCTTTAACAACGACGTACTCTGATGTAGCGCCAATAGTGCTCATGATCGCAAAGACTTGAATCCAGAATAATAATCTTACTAGTTTCACTCCAACTCCTGTAATTTATCTATTGATGTTCAGTATTGAAAATAAATTGCCTGTACCTAAAACAAAACAGCCGATTTTTGACAAAGCCCGTTGGTTTATATAATGCTCACTCTCATAGTCAATAGAATTTTCATAGTCTAAACGCAGAGTAGTACAGGTATCGTATCGTTTCTCTAGTGAGAAATATGAAACACTGATCAGGATATATTTTCTTTTTGACAGGTTAGAATATCGAAAATTGACGGCAAAAAATGGGTTTTACCCTGCCGAGTTTGTCTCGGTTTTTTTATGTCTGTAAGTAGATGGTTATTTCGGAATACTTGGTGGTAACAATCATGGCTCATGAAATTTGGCCTTATATACAATGGAAGAAAAGATTTCAGCTTATCTAGATCAAAATCATTGTTCTTTTCATCAATGGTCTTCTTACCGATTCGGTTGTACCTAAAATCTAACTCAGACAAAATCTCGATTATGATTTATATACCTATTGTTAACTATCTTTCCTCCCACCGATAGCACCCACTAACTCAGTCCCACTACTTTCACGAATTACGAAATGACACCATAATCTTCGTTCAACGACAATCCTTCTCAATTTTCAATGAGTACGTTGAATGAACTAGAACAATTATGAAATTTCTCTTTCTCTATGGTTGCCTGCTTTCGCTCGGGTAAGTAGTTTCATTCTTTTTATCCGATTCATTGAGAACGATTTCTCGCAGAGGCCCCCATTCTTCATCTTCCAAGATTCGACAAAGAACACGATCACCATCGGTATTGACTATCGTCAATGGCTTTTCATATAGGTGCGCATCCGCATGAAGACCTCCGCCAAACATCCGTGGGTCTTGACCTGTCGTTGTGTAGTAGATTTTGAATCTGCCTGCCATAAGCTCCAACTCTTGATTGTCTCCTTCCGACCAACGAACTGAAATCTCTGGTAGATCTGGGTATAAACCGCGACTAAACAACTGGTTGACAACAACTTCCGTTCGGTGAGGTATGTACTGGTTTTTGGTACGATTAACTTCTGCAAACCAACTTTGGTGTTTAGCAACACCAGAGTTGTGAGTCTCGACGCGCCATTCCGAATTAGTGAGTACCGATTCATAAGTCTTGCGTGGGTTTCCCCATCGAGCAGCCTCGGCAAATAGAGCTGGCTCAATTTCAGCAATACGTCTATCAAATAATTTTCTCACATATGATGGGGTCAAAACTCCGTCGCGGAAAAAGTGTTTCGAGATTCTGTCTGTTAATAGTACGCGGAATTCTTCATTTTCTAGTAATCGCTGATACAACCAATGTGGGTTACTGCGATCGGCAGTATCCCCGATTGGAAAGGGGCCTAGGCGATCTTCTTGGAGATCCAGTAGAGTATGTTCGGCATCCCAAATGATGAATCGGAATCCCTTATTTTGGGTGCCATTGATGAGTCCATGCCAGTTATTCCCTCCACGATTGTGGCCGAACCAGCTAATGGGTGCGTCCAAGTTACCACCATAGAAGATTATCAACATGTAATCAACAAGATTTACTGGATCAAGTAGTCGATTGGAGTCAGGGTCTCGACTACCGTCCGGTTTAACTCCAATCATCTGACAGTAGGTCTCCAAGTCGCTCAAGTCGTCTTGTGACAGTTCATCTAGATGTGTCCAGATCTTCATATTGCCATCAGTGGCAAAGACCTGATAACGACGATCCTGATCCTCGTCCTCCGAGTATCCCCCCATGATTTTCACAACATCAAACCCATCTTTATCACCTCCAATATACGATTCACCGAAGAAAGCTTTTGGTCGCTCACAGGTATTGTAAAGACCCCAGTAGTGTCCGTTAATGTAAAGGTGACGGAAATTACCGCGTGGTGCAGGATGGCCCATGGCCAATTGCAAGTCCCGGTTGAGTTGATCTCGAACATACAGTGCCTTAGAACTGAATCCATGGTGCCAAGCGTAGTTTTGGCTACACCTCAAATCAATATGACTAAATTCCTTAGCGGCATTTCCGCCAAACAGATCGTATTTGAGTCTCCTTGCTCCGTATCGAGGACGGAAAAAAAATCGGAAGCCATGCTTAGGAACATGTGGTTGTCGACTAAAGCCTCCTCTCATACGGATACCAGCGTTGATTTGGAACCCGTGTTCTTGTCCATCTTCCGTCGGCAAAAGTTCAATTGAGCAGTTCCGTTCGGCTTTTCTCCCGTGCCAACCCGCATGCGCATAGATTCCGTTCTCATCGCTGAATAAGTTTTCATGTTCGATGGCGACCGAATAGGAAGGAATAGCCCACAGCGATTTTAGAACTTTTTCTCGGTATTTGTGATCACCTGTAATGCCTGCATCCATTCCGTAGTTTGATTTACCAACCCCCCATTCGTATGGGTAATTAGCTGGCGGTAAACCATCAGCCGAGTCGTCGATACGATCTGCTGGGAAAATATAACTCCGCGTAATAATTGGCGTGGGCGAATAGCCTGGTTTGTACCCTCGGGCACGAATAATGGTAGTCTTTTCAATTTCAAGTGGATGATCGATTACCGGGCTTAATTCGTTCGGCCTGCTCCCGTCTGTTGTATAACGAATTGTGACATCGCTATCTACCGAACTTACCCTCAATGTAAAAGGAGCTTTGAACAGACCGTGTGGTTGGGATAACTTGATCGTTGAAAGTGAACCAACGTGTGTCCCCGTGTTTTTTCGGCCAGGAGTCGGAAAAGCTAAGAAGGTAGGAAATTTTCCTTCAGTACCGTCATCAGACAAGGGAAATCCGAAGGAGATATTGGATCTTTGCTTAGGGTATTTGGTTTTGGAGATTTCTGACTTCTCTCCATTTGGACTAATCAGACTCAGGTACTCACCTCCTTTTTTAAGTTGGAAATTTGTGTGTAGTGGCCGACCGATTTTCTTGCGATTTTTACCGGACGCAAATACAATCAGATACTTACCAGCATCTAAATGGATATCAGGGAAAAACCATCGGCGTGAACCTTTTTTCGAGTCCGTCAACGACCAGTTTTTGAGTCCTTGCTTCTGGGATGAATAATTGTGAATTTCGATCCAGTCAACGAGTTCACCTTCCTCATCAGCCAATCCTGTTTTATTGTCTGTCATGAATTCTGTGATACGTAGGATACGAGTCTCTATTGATTGTGGTCCGATAATAGATATATTTTCTGGTTGACTTTTAGGTTGGATAACTTGGCTCAAATCGTTTTTAGATTGACCCGATACCACCGCGCGGGCTTCCTGTAATTCCATTTTTTCAAGGCGACCATTCCCGTCGAAATCAAATCGTGTCAATAGGTGATTATTCGTCGATTTCTCCTTCTTCCGCGTACGTTTATTTCCTGACCGGTTGATACTACCTCGAATCCAATCATACAACTCTTCAGGGAAATCTTTGATCTTTCCCTGTTTAGCATCCTGTTGCATTTTTTCTAGATTTTCCACGATTGGTCGGTCGTTAATGAAAGCTTTGTATTCTCCAACTAGATTACGCCACACATTCTCTAGTGCTTGTCGAGCGGCTTTCTCCTCGGCTTGATTCAACTCGCCATCACCATCTTTGTCATACTTTTTAATTCGTTGTTCATGACGTTTTCGATTCCGGATGAATCTGGGCCGTTTCACCGCAAATGGGCTACCAGCTTTTCGGAGTGTTTCACGTTCAACGGCACTGAGTCGTCCGTCTTTATCAGAGTCAAATTGGTCGAGTACACGTTGACGAATGGAAAAATTGATTTGTTTCTGTTTAGATACATCATTTTCAGCAGTTAGGCTAGTTATCAGAAAGTAGCAGCAAGTTATTAATAGCAATACTAATTTTCTCATTTAACTTTTTTCTTCTCTCCTAAATATTAAATCGGTATACAAACCGCTAAACACCGACTAAAATTAGATTGTCACTTTAGAGTCGTCATCCTGCTAAGCCTAAATGTAATAAGGATAGGAGAATGACATCCAAGTTGCCTTCAAAAATAAGCCAGAAAAATTTCGATCAACTAATACTGGCCAGCTCTCTCCCAATCAGGTGAGCCTCCTTGTTTTAATTTGGGATTTGGCCCATATTTATTCTCTTCGGCGTCACTATCAGATACATACCAGATCAAAGTTAGAGCCCAGCCGACGATAGGTACCAATCCGATCAGCAACCACCAACCACTGCGACCAACATCGTGTAGTCGACGCACACTAACAGCTAAACTAGGGATTATAATGCCAAGGCTATAAATGCCCATGGATGAACCGTAGGCGATTAAAATTATCTCCAAATTTCCCCCCATCATACTTACTAAGTTGACTGAGACGATGGGCACGATGATGGTGGCTAGAACATTACAAGCTTGAAACATCCAGAATTCATTTCGTCTGGATCGGCCACTAAAAATAAGATATTTTTTCAACACTTGTAAGTACCAATAAATCGAATATCTACGGCTAAATAAATGAAGACAACACAAAAGAGCTGCAACCCCTAAGCAAACTAATCTAGTAAAATTTAACAATCTCGACCAATTCCTGAATGGAAAGTCGCGGCCAAAGACTTTGTCATTCTGCCAATTGTTCAAAGGAAAAGGCGTACCAAAGATCGAAGTCAAAGCCCATGGCTCTGGCGGAATAAACTCCCATTGCGGCATTCCATTGATGATTTCTGCCATTATTTGACTATTTCTTTTTTGGATAAATCCCCTACGTTCTGCCAATGCCTCAACAAATTCATAAGGAGATTGAGCTAATCCAAGATTGAATACTTTCAAAGCTAGAGGCGATTCGGTATTAATGATCAAATCTATTTCTTGATCCGATTGTAACTCCATATCTTTTTCTGCTAACACTGTACCCCTAGCCACAGCTTGTTGTGACTTGAGTTGAGCACCTCTACCAATACGAACTATCCGCTGATACGACTGGCCAGGAACTAGAAATCCTAAATCTCGACTATAGGTGGTCTTACCCAAATTAATGTTAGCTTGTAGCCGGATTGGAGGGAAATCATCCTTATTTTCTCCTTCCAAGATTAACTGGCCGGATAATGAAATCCCTTCATCTAGAGAAAAATTAGCAACAGGCCGGATTACAAACCCCCATCCTCCCATGCCTTGGCTAATCTTGATGAGACATCTATTTTCCCCTGAATTCAGCTTAACAATGAAACGGTCTTGATCGATCTTCACACCACGTCCTTCCTCATATTGATGAACCACGTAACCATTAATCCAAACTTTGACTGAGTCATCGCTACCCAGACCAAATTCAACATATTGGTCTTGGTCACTTTCGATCTCAGTGAAGGCGTAGGCCGTTACATCATCGAACCGGCCTATCTCCCTCTCTAGATTAATGATCTCTTTTTTAGTTGAGATCGAACGCCATCTGAGGGGCTGATTCTTGGAGTTACGAAATTCCTGCTCTTGATTGGGCTGGATATTAGCTTCACCCCCTTGCTCTAATAGGAAATCTTGGCCCAGATCATGACTTCTTTGGGTATAAAAAGGACCTAACAGAAACCAATCAGTAATAAATTTTCCTTTTTCTGTCTCATCATCTTTGTCTTTTGTCTCTACTATTTTTTTTATGGCGTTTACCTGAGCTTCTGTTTCTTCACCAACAATCAGGTAGGGCTTGAGTAAAGATTCTATTCTTTCTGTCTCTGCTAGCAGAGACTTATCATTCCAGTGTTGTTCTATAATATTTATCAGTGTTTGTCTATAACGTTGACGGCATGATTCTCGCTGATATAATCGATTAGCGATTAAACCTTGTATCTTAACCGAAATGGGGTCCTGACTGTCGTCTCTAATTGGGCTGTATTTCTCAAATAGACTATCAGCGCCCCATGGAATAAAATGGAATTTGTCTGTCTCTGGGTGAAGATAAAAGAAGTAGTTATTAGAGTTACCAGAATAACCATCCCAAAAGCTCAATAATCCTTCTAATGCCCAAAATCGATAAAATGCATCCAGATCGACTAATTTACCAATAGCTGTCTCTATATTTTTGTCAGGATTGTGTAAAACTTGAATCAGGTCCTTGATTCTTTTTCTCCCCTTTTTTTTAGATCCAAACTTATGTTCAAAAGAATCAACCCAACCAGAGTAAAAATCGACCACTGTACCCTCGTACAAAACTCCTTGGTCGTTACCGAAGGACCGTTTTAACAGGGGACGATGTATTCTTTCTACATGTGTATAAATACCCAAATTTTGACCATTGACCGTCAAATTAGCGTAAGCACATCGTGGTGCAGGTGAACCGGCAGCGTTAAATAACCCATATCCAATAAACTGGCTGATGAGGCTGACATCCTGCTGATTATTGTTAAAGGTTAAGTTGGTTAATCCATCAATGCGCCTGTCTTTATTTATATGATTGAGTTTGATTTTAAGAGAGGGACGATCAGTATTTTGGGAACCAATGAACCCTTTTTTACGAATACCAACTTGCGAGAATTCGATTCCATCGATAGAAACACTAGACTCAACATAAGTATAAGGATGGTCAGGCGGTGCGTATTGTCGGCTTTCTGACAGAGCATCGGCAAACTCCCGAGATTGAAAGCGGATCGTATCCCAGTCGGTGGGCTTGAGAGTGATTTGTACATCCAAGACTCGGTCAGTGGGAAAAATATCGTCAATTGTCAGTGTTGTATTTGTTTCGCCTTCAGCATTTACTATAGTTGCTAGAATAATTGAAAATAAAAACCACACAAATCTTTGCATTAAATTTCTACCACATAAAATGCGAGCTATAGAAAGCGAAGCAATAACTTATAAATAAATTGCCGGTACTAACGAATTCCTGTCGCCAAGTTTAAGTAATATTGAAGGTCCTGATACCATTATCACTGTAGAAAAATTAGAGAAATCCATAACTGATTGGGTGCCTGAAGCCTGTTATGGTGATGGTGGAAATTTCATAAGTCAGGATGGAACCAAATCAGCCTTAGTGGATAAGGATCGAACATGGTTAAGTAACAATAAAATATTTCAGGGAAGCATAAACCTCAAGCTTAGAGGAACGACTAATATTGACGTTTCAATCTCCTTGAAACTAAGCTGGGCGCACTTTTTTACCCTTGGTATTTTCATTTACCTTTTTGTGTGTCCAGCCTCTTTCTTTCGGCTGTTCCTCTATCTTGATCGTTCTAATACCGATGTCAACTAACTTACTCTTTGTTTTTTGACTTCTTGATTGGTAACAACAGTATTACGACATTGTTAGGTTTGTTTATGTTTTTGTCAAGTAGTTTCTTTGAAGATTAGCTTCGCCCCGACAGAAATGAAATAGAATAGGCCTGGCAGAGCAATCTACAGAGGGAAAAACGCCTTAAGTGCATTAATTCATAGAATCGTGTAACTCAAGATATTAATAGTCCAGTTGGGTTTTATTCGATAACGACCTGTACCTTCTACGTTCCAGATACGAGTGTCAGACTTCTAGTAAAAGTAGAGATTATAATTAGTTGACTGAGAAATTTTCGACTGCAGAATAGTAATCGAGGGTTGAAGAAAAGAATCAAAGTGAAGTCTTTGCAATTCGGTTTAATCGGTATCAGTTCCATGAGTAGTGAAATGGAAACTAAATTTATGGCTGCTGTATACCAATGAAATAGCTTGTCTGGCTTTTGTTCCTGCTCAGTCATATGCGAATAGACGTCTACATATCGGTTTCAACTTTTGAGCCTGAAAAGGATCTATGAGCAACTATAGGATCGGGATTGATTATCGAGCCGTTGATTTTCCCCTAAGATCTAAGACAGAATCGAGTATAATGGACTCAATTTTTAGTTCTAAATATATTTATCTTATAGAAAGAGGTAGCTATAAATGCCCAAAGAATTAGTTGCAGTTTCTCCTCGTCAGCCAGTATTACAGGAATATCAAGAATCAGCCATACTTGAAGGACAAGTTCGGATTCAGGTAGATTTCGGCGCTCCCAAACGAGGGTCAGAAATGACCATGTATTATGGTAACCGTAATGCCAAATTTCCAATGGGGTTAGGAAATATGTGCGTTGGTCGGATTGTAGAAAAGGGTGATGGAGTCGATGGATTTGAGATTGGTGACCGAGTTGCTTGTCACGGACATCTGAGAGAAACTCACATCCGATCGGCTGGACAATTGCTATCCATGAGTGAGCGAATGACATGGAAAGAAGCCGTTTGTTACGATCCAGCCCATTTTGCGCTGGCTAGCATTCGCGACGGTCAGGTTCGGCTCGGGGATCGGGTCGCCATTTTTGGTCTGGGCGCGATCGGGCAGGTAACTGCACAAATGGCCAAACTCGCCGGGGCAGATTTGGTAGCTGTAGTTGACCCGATTCGTATTCGGCGACAGGTGGCGCTGAACGCAGGTGTGGACATAGCCATCGACCCATCTTCCGAAAATGTAGAACAAGTTCTAAAAGATGCTACTGGCGGGTTAGGAGTTGATGTAGCAATTGAAACCAGTGCGGTCTATCAGGCTCTAGATCAGGCTATCCGTGGATTAGCTTTTAATGGAACCGTAGTGGTAGCCGGTTGGGCCAAAGAGTGTACTGGTGGATTAGATCTTGGGGCTGTAGCTCACTTCAGTATTCCCAATTTGATCTTCGCTCGAGCCAACAGCGATCCCAATCGAGATCATCCCCGGTGGGATTTCACTAGGATTCGCCATCACTGTTGGCAATGGTTATCGGCCGGAAAAATCAATTGTGAGGAGATTGTATCTCCTGTTGTTTCATTTGCTGAAGCAGCCGAAGCATATCAAGAGATGGATCTACATCCGGAACGAAGTGTCAAGCTTGGAGTCTCGTTTGGGGATGGATGATTGTAATTGGTGCCCTAACCCAACTGAGTTAAGCCTGAGGTTTAGATAGATTAGCTACTTCTCCAGTGAAATCATCATCTAAGGAATTGATAGTTGATTAAGCTCTATCTGGTTTGGAACCGTTGGGTTCAGGGAGGGACTGATTGTCAGCGAAGGTAGACTGCCAAGAAATATCGATTAGTGAGTCTAGATCGATTCGAGAAGAGAAAGTAGCCAAATAGATTTTATAAACTACAAATTTCTAGTCGCGAAACCCAGATGGTATCTGAATAGTAATAGTATTAGATAATCCAGTGCCTTTGGGGCCAGACGGACTTGGACACAGAGCGTAAACACGATAGCGGTATATACTACCAGGAACAACTTGTTTGTCATGGGCAGTGGTAATATCGGCAGAAAATTGTCCTATATGATTGTGGAATGGTTGGTTGCTTTCCCCCTCTGCTCTTTGTAAGATATATGCTCCTTCATTAGTAGCGTTGTCAGTCCATTTTAGGCTAACTGACGAGCGAGAGATTGATACAGAATGTAAATTACTTGGAGCATTTGCTGAAGGTGGTCCAGGTTTAGGACCTCTTTGTTGATGAGAGGGTGGCCGAATGGGAACTAGCGGTGGCTGGTCTCCCGGTTCATCCAATTGCTGACGAGCAGTTTTGTATCTCAAGTAAATAAAATCTTTAATCGATTGAACAATATCATTATAATTTTGATCTTGTTTGTTGGTAGCTCGACGGCTTGGAAATGGATCCGTTTCTAAATCAGTTAAGATTTGCTTGTACAGTAGGTCTACTTTGGGTAGTAGCTTGTCGGGGTGAAAGTAATTTTCCAGAATTTTGTTAGCTAACGTTCGATAACGGGCTAGAAGTTTTGGGTCGTTGACGATTCGCTGGATTAGTGGAGAAGGTGAACCACCGATTAATGGCCAGGCAGCGTTCCAACCGTCAATTACTGGAATATAACCGAAAGCTTTGTCTGCAAACCCGACATCCAAATCCCAAGGAATATAATGCCAACGGTTATTCATTGGGGAACAGTACAAATAATAATTATGTGGATTCGTACCTGTTAGTTGGTCAAAGGCTCCAGAAAACAACATGACAGCCATTGTCTTTAAAAAAGCATCTAAATCGATTATGGATTCTATAACTCGAGCAAAATCATTGTCGTTCGTTTCGTTGATCTTAGTTATCAAGTCAATGACATCTCGAGTCTTCTGCTGATTAGCAGCCTTCGATTTCGGCTCAAAAGCTGTAGGATTGGAATCCGTTTTTTCCATTGGTGGCAACGGACCCAGATTAGCGGACCACAGACTTGATCGGTCAAATATATCAACTTTATATAAAGATCCACCATCAGCTAATTCATTTTTGATAAAAACTCTATCAATACGCTCAACATTAACGTATATCCCTTGGTATTTTCCATTCAAATATAGTTTGCTATAGTTAGACCGTGAGGCTTTGACGCCCAGCTGACGAAGAATTGATGTAATTAACCGTTCACTAAATAAACTACCAAATTGAATACCGTTATCGAGTGATATTCGATTCAATCCAAGAAAAGATTGTCCTTTTTCAAATTCATTAAACTTAATGAGGAAACCACGTTTATGCTTTTGATGTGGGTGAGATGAGCTATTACCTTTGTAGCGGACACCGACATTTTCAATAACTTGACCGGACCATTGAAAGGTAGCTGAAACGTAAATTCGGCGAGGTAATGCTGACTTCATTTTTTGTAACTGATGATCGGAAATTTGTAAGTCAATGATCTGAACCTGATTTGGATCATAAAAGGTATTACTATTTGGTAGTACATTAGCCGACGAACTGCCAATTGTTAGCCAAATCCATAGTCCAATATTCCATAA
Organism: Candidatus Poribacteria bacterium; assembly: GCA_002729015.1. The sequence continues at coordinate 57,364 of PBVO01000054.1, read as the reverse complement.
TATCAATTTCCATACCCCAAACTTATTTTGATCTGATGTCAGAAAAGACACACGTACTGTAGAAGTATTATTTGGCATGATAGTGAATAATTTCCTTATTGAGACGAGACTCAGTTGGAAGACTGAATTTGTTGGAATATGAAAATCAGATATTAATTGAATTAAAACGAGATTATTCTAAATAAATCGTTGAATAGAAAGCAGTTAAATGTGTCTTTTGCTATTTCAGATTTTACTAACAGAGAAATGTATGTCTATTTATTGAATTGTCAAGATATCGATGAAGGTGAAGCCAAGAACCTTTTTTACATTTCATAAATTGTAAACCGAGAGAATTGGGTCAAGCTCTAAGAATTTGATTGTCTCCAAAGGGTTACATTCTGAAGCAACTTCGGTAGTTCTACAGTTGCGAGAATCATCCCCATACTCATTTCCAACACCTCTCCAGTTATCTTCATATACGGTCGAAAGCCTGACCCAATCGTATTGAGTTTGAAAGTCAGTTTTTTAGTTCATCGAAGCCCTTCATTTAGACACATGAAATTGGCAGACTCTACGTGGGTAAGATTTTGGCGGTCAATTTCTGGATCTTTCTATCTTGCTAGCTCGTTGATTGCCTGTAGCCCCGTACCGAATTCGTTGATATTTAAGCCCACTCGTTGGAGAAACGATAAGTGAAGCCTCGAAAGATCGGTACGTTTGTAAAACTTGAGTTGGCGACCAGTCCTAATTGTACCACAACCTCTGCCGGCAATAATGGTTGGCAGGTCAGTTTCGTCATGCTCATCACCATCGCCTAGGCTACTTCCGTAAAGAATCATGCTGTTATCGAGCAAAGTACTACCGTTTGGTTCTCGAATGTTTTTGAGCCGACCCAACAGATAAGCAAACTGACTATGATGCCAACGGTTGACTTCAGCATACATCTTCCGCTTCGATTCCACTGAATCCCAGGACGTCGTACCGTCATCGTCTTCGGTCTTTCCTGAAGCATTGCCATAATGAGATAAAGCGTGCCATGTTCCTTTAACACCCTCAATAAAATTGAAGTAACGATTTGATTGCCCGTGGTCTAACATGAAAGTTACCACACGGGTTGCGTTTGCCCAAAAAGCCAGAACAATCATGTCCATCATTAGCTTCACATATTCAGAATGGTTGCTGGGAATGCCTGGCTTGGGTCGGGTCAAGGCATCAGTGAGAGCTTTATCCCCCTGCATTTTAAGCGTTTGTTCTTCCGCAAATTCGATCCGTTTCTCTAAAGCCCTAATGGAATCAAAATATTCGTCTAGCCTGTGCTGATCAGCGTTGCTCACATACTTTCTTAGAGACTTGGCATCAGCAAGAACCATATCTATCACCGATTGATTGCTGACACCACTAGACAGCGGTCGAAACATACGGTCAAATACAACACGAGGCTCAATTTCTCTTGTCAGAGGAATACCGTCGTGCGACCATGAGATTGTGTTTCGGGGTAGTGAGTTAGAAAAAAAACCCTCACCCTGTATCGAAAGTTCTAGCGATGGTAGTAGTGTTTTCGATCCGATTCGCGAGGCTGCGAGTTGATCCACTGATATGCCACCGGCATTGGCTTCTCGCTCATCATAGTCATTCCCTGTCAACCATGTTGCTGTCCCCGCACCATGTCCATTACCCTCTGGTGTCCAGATATTTGTCGGGATGATAATGTCTTCCTTGAATGGCTCAAGAGGACTCATCCATTCATTCAATTTTAGCAGCTTACCATTACGTGCAACTTTCTGTGGATGCCAAGTCCCACGTGGGATTCCGTTTGGGAAATAGATATATGCCAGACGGCTGGTATTTTTTGATTCAACAATGGTCTTGGTCGTGAATGGTCGCATTATGTCAAGAGCGGGCAAAAGAACGGCTGCACCCAATGCGTTGAGCGTCGTTCGGCGGGAGATTTTCTTTGGAAAATTCATGATTTGGATACCTATTGCGGGTTCTTTTTATATTGAAAAGGATAGCTACTTATAACACCGCGTAACAGTGTATGAAAGCGAAAATCATCTGCTTTCAGTTCTTCTTTAATTCGGTGAATCGCAGGTTCGTCGTAATATTCGAGTTGGCGTCCAAGTGCATAGATCATCATTTTTGAAACCGTTTGGTGGACTAGGTCATCGTGGTACTTCTCAATTAGAATTTGCTTAAGCCCTGAGGGACCATGGAAAGTTGTGCCATCTGGTAAAACGGCGTGAGTGTCAATTGGTTTAAGATCAAAGGAGTCTACCTCGTTTTCCTCTTGCACCTCGGATTTCTCTCGTTCCTCATTTTCTTCCTTGTACCCCCCAAGGCCAAGTTCCCAAAGGATTTCTGAAACTTCTTTTTGCTCTTCTCGATCAAGAACTTCAAAGATCTCGTCTTCGACCTCATCATCATCCAACATACGAACCCAATGCAATCCTTTAACAATTTCATCCTTTTCCGCCGGATCGACTTCAAGGTTCTCAATTCGTTTTTTCATTTCGATATCATCTATCTGTCGAAGTTTAAAAATGAGGTAGAGGAGTTCTTCTTTATCAGGCTCGTCATATCCGAGATGCCAGAAGACTTCTAGAAATTCCTCACGTTCTAGAGGATCCAGGTTCTCAAATACCTCTTTTTCTAATTCGTCCTCGGTCAAATGACGAATCCATCGGAGTCGTTTAAGGATTTCAATATTTTCCTCCGTTTTTTCAAGGTTATTGATAAGTTTCTCGAACTCCAGCCCATCTAGATTACGTAGCTCGTAAATTTTCTCCAACAGTTCTTCTGCATCACTCTCAAAGACATGCAGTCGATAATTATCTCGCCACCGTCCGAAAAAATCCAAGTTCTCCAAGCTAAAACCAAGCGGGTCGATTTTACTGTGACAACTACGACAGCTTGGTTTGCTGGAGTGGAGTTGGAGCTTTTCCCGAAAGGTCAGATCAGAATTTTCTGCGATCTCCTCTTTAAGAGCGCCAGCATTTGGTGGTGGCGGAGGAACCGGTTTGCCAAGTACAGTCTCAAGAATCCAGTTTCCCCGTTTGATTGGACTTGTCTCTGTATAATTTGAAGTCACCGCCATTAAGCTGGGATGTGTGAGAATGCCTCCTCTGCTGGGATTATTCAGTTTGACGCGTCGCATATGCTTTCCCTTAATATCATTTCTGCGATAAATCACTCCTGCCAGTTCTTCGTTCATGAATGTGTAATCTGCGGTGACCAGTTCACCAATTGGTCTGTTACTTCGAAGCAACGACAAAAAAAACATCGTTGATTCCGCTCGCATGGCGTCCATTAAGGAATCGGTGCACCATGGAACCTCAATTGGATCCAATCTTACCCGCGAGCCAATAAATCGGAATCCAAGCCACTGAGCAGCAAAAACATCACCGAGCGTATCGGCCTTTCTATCGGAGAGCATTCGTTCAATTTGAGATTTGAGAACTTTTGGTTGGCTTAGGATTCCCTCGGCGGCTACATCAAACAGTTCGTCGTCGGGCATTGACGACCACAAAAAATAAGAGAGACGAGTGGCAAGTTCCCAATCGTTGATTTGGTAGGCATCTATTCCTTTTTGTCCAACTTCAATTCGCAATAGAAATTTTGGTGAGATGAGAACAGATCTGAGCACTTGTTTTATAGCTTCATCAAAACTCTGTCCAGATTGAGATGCTTGATCGAATTGATGCTTCACACGATTTAGTTCCTCGGTCGATGGTGGGCGGCGATAAGATCGAAGCAGGAAGTGGTTCAATATTTGGCCTGCAGCCTTTTTTTTACTGATGTTACTACTGGGTTCAACAATGAAAATTTGTTTGCGTGCTCGATGGTGGTCAACACTTTTAGGAGATTGGGGCAAAGCAAGATCAACTACTCGGTCTGCAGCACTTATATAGCGTTCCATCAATGCTGGCTGAAGGAATAGCGTATTCGCAGAGTTTTCAAAACTGCTTATTCCAGTTAGTTCCGAAGGAAATCGTGCAGCAGGTTTGAGATCAATTCCAAATAAGTCTCGGATTGTGTTGTTATATTCCAGATTGGTGAGTCGACGAATCGGTTCAAAACCTGGATTTTGTATTGTTGAGTAATCAAACTGATTCAGGACTTGACTCAAAACCTCTACAATTCGGGTACGTTCAGTTTGGGTCGGCTGCAATTCTCCTTCCGGTGGCATATCATTCAATGTCAAGCGTTCAATGACATGATCCCATTGTATTCGATTTCTGATCAATGGCTGATCGGTGATGAGCGATTCTAGATCTAGACCAGCATATGCTTCATTTGTATCGTGACACCGAAAACAGAATTTTTCTAGGTGAAGATTGAGTTGTTCTTTTGCATCATTTTCAGCTGCTATACCTTGTGCAAATTTCACCTGAACAAGAAAAAGAAAGATGAACCAAATTATGAGTTTGTACTTGTCGATGGATTTGGTTTTCCACAGCATAGTTGTTTCCAAAATATAACAATCTATCAGATTACATATTTAACGATAGTATTATTATCGGAAAAGATTATGAGAACAAACGCTCTCGATACATGACTTCCAAGAGGAAAGCATGTATGAGGCTAAAGATTAAATATCCTTGAAATATCAGTTTTGATCTCTTAAATAGTACTGAATATTATTTATAAAATTTTTATATATTTCTGTTTGATACTACTTTTTTGAGATTAGAGGTCTTGATCGATGTAAATAATTTAAACTCAATATTAAGATTGCAACGAACATAAGTTCCACTACTAAGAATCTTGGATCTCCGTAATGCCTATCGACACCGCTGAATAAATTATCCAATATTAACCATTCTAATTGGTGCAGTTGGAGCCATTTGAAGCGATGGGTATACCGGTCCATGAACCCTTCAGGAAATCCATCTAAAACTCCATCTACGAAGCGTAGAAGATAGTGGTCCCACAGATCATAGCTTGTAGATACTAACATGCCATAGCCGTATCGTGTATCTATCCTCATCCCCCAAGCAATGATGATAATACCGCTTAGCATCCAACCCCAAAACACAGAGCGAGAAAATAAAGACCCCGAAGGACTACAATCGTGGTAAGTAAAAATAGCTAAAGTATCGATCACCGCGTGGGATAGAAACGCATAACCTAACCCTATCGATAGACAAGTCCATTCAGGAAGATTATTTGGCCATCTCAGTGTACCGTTCTTACGCTTGACCGACATTTGTCCTAAATGGACACAAACCATACCAGATAGCAGGTGAGCTGGAAGCATCATAGAAAAATATTACTAATTCATTTTTTAAATCATCTAATCATTATCAAAAAATCGACTGAACAACACAAAAAATATGAAAACGTAGTGATACACAAACGTAGAAAAGTTTCGGTATCTGATAAAAAGAGATGAGAGCGAAACCCCTTATTGTGACGCAAAACCTGAGACTATTGCTACTTATATTCAATCAAACTCTGTATCAGAAATCGTAACTTACGGGATATTTTCAACTACATGTCAGCATGTGGCGCTCCTTGATTCAAAGATTAAATTAAGGGCTAAGTTTGACGTAATCACTCTACTGAAGGAAGGTATGTCCTTCGGAAAGACGAAATCAAGTTTTTGGGATTAGGAAGGAAGACAAATCAAATTGCTTGATTCCCCGAATTTCTATTTCCGTATATTTCACGCAAGTCTGAGGGACCATTTATACGAACTGTTTGGTCCAACAAGCAGGATGATAGAAAATTTACTGCAGAAGAAAATTACTTTATTGAATTCTGTGGATATTTGTAAACTTGTTCTCGGTACTAAAAATCCGGTTAAGACTCAGCGTTCAAACCCCAACTGACACCAGATCACAGATAGTTTATCTGCCATCTTCGATACGTGGAAACACTGTACTTATTCGAAACCTACCTATTGAATAGAAGTGTGAAAAAGCAACTACCCTGAAAGTTCATGTTTGTTATTTCCTTGATTTTAAATTCAGAATGGAAGGTGTTTAAAGGAATGAATTTGTATAGGATAGTTTAGTACGTATGAATATATATTCTTGTAATATCCCTATTTTCTCATTTCTGTTTACCCCATATGTGCATGGGGAGACAGTGTTTTTTTAATAGTTATCTGATTGTGCATCTTTGTACCCTTTCTCATAACCTTGTCGATATGCTTGGTCCCAAAAATAACCGACTGAAATCACAAATCCGATGGCTAATCCATCTACTAATAATGCTATTGACCAACAATAAATAGCATGTGAATTTTCAGCAATAAATTTATATATCCATTCCATTATCGTTCTCTATAATTACTTACTGATTTAATATCCTTATAATCTATGATTTGCCTGTAATATTTTATTCTAGATTGTCAGAGAATTCCAGTCATGATATTTCGTATTACTGACATCTCGATGTTCGGTCTTATCCGTATATCGACCAACATTAAATTCGCCGTGGAATGTAAATCAGAGGCATTATTAATTTCAATTTCCCTTATTTCTTCGGCACCTTTATTTATCCGCAACACAAACAACTACAGTTGTAAAAGAAATTTGTTTTTTATTTTGGTTTAAATAGGAACTTAGAGGATTATAGGCACAACTTCTTGGTCTTATATCAGATTATAAAAGGCATCTAAAGCATTAAAAATGGTTACTGCTGGACTGTCTGCAATCTTTGCTTGAATTGAATATGTTTACAGGCATTAATACTGTATGGGATATATTTTATATCGGTTCGTGCAGGATTTTTACGTAATTTCTGACCTTGTGACAATTCCTGTTTCGAAAACTCCCTCGAAGATGGGTAATTTTACTAGCCCCGATTTTCGCGAGTCTTTAAGTTACTAGAGTCGGGGCAATTTAACTTCCGTTTCTTGTTTTCTTCAGCTCCATATTTATTTGGAATATACTGGGGAAGTAGTATCTCATTAGCTGAATCATCTATTAGATTATTGATCTTGACATTTTAGAACCTTGATGATTTTAAAGATCAAATTGACAGGGAAAAATGGGCAAGTTACTAGCAACAACCACTCTGGCAGCTACCATCTTCTACCACTTCATGAACTAATTGTTTCGATTCGACCGTTTTTGCTTTCGACCGATTACGGACTTGGATTTTCTTTCTATCTTTGCGTTGCTTTCTTTTTATTTTTTTACTCATATTGATTCCTTGATCATGNTCCTATACTTATCGAACGACAAGTCCCCATTAATATAATACATAATAGTAGAAGTCGATTGCTAACTTTCTATTATAATCATAGCTNTTGCCAGTGAAGTTAACAATTTTACTGATAGCTAACATGGATAACAAGAATTTACCTTCGGCAAACTCAAATTTAGTGTTCATGGTCATGGTCATGGTCATGGTCATGGTCATGATTATGCTCTTCAGCATGACTAGTTTCATTTCCTTCCGGAAAAGGGAACGAAAGGTTTTGGAACTTTTGTCCTTTAACTGAAATTTGCTCGATTTCAACACCGAATCGGCCCTGATTGATCAGATTCTCTGACTGCACAACAAAAACTGAAGAATCTCCAATTGTTTCACCAGAGAGTGAATTGGCAACGGCTTGGAGTTCTAACTCATTAAAACCAGCAGCCGAATCGGTTTTAGTTTTTAGGATAATGGTCGGNTGTGTTAGTCGAACACCATTTCGAGCTTCTCCATCCAAGACATAAATGGTTAGTTCTCCTTTGTTTTGGTCCAACACCAGTTCGAGGTGAGCAAATTCATTGCCCAAAACTACCAAGGTACCACCGTGAGGTGCGACATGTTGGTGATGTGTTTCTCCAGAGTTAGCCTTTTTATTTTTGCTAGGATCTTCTGGTTGACACCCTAATAGTAACCCGAACAAACATAAAAATAAAAAGCTAAAATGGAACAATATTCGCACTAGTTTCATAAGTCATCCTTCACTGTTAAATTGAGAATCGATAAAGCGTTAATTCAACTCTTTGGCATGATGTAACCATTAATGGTTCAAAACACATTTGAAGAGTTTGTTTNTGCCATATGCTTCATGAAGAGACACATACTCTCCGACNGATTAACTGAAATATAACTTCTTCTGTTGGGTGATTCCTGGAAGAAGTCATGAGTTCNGTTTTTAGTGTTTTTTTCAATAACTGATCGATTTATCCGAGACTATATCAGTACACCTTGGCTTTGACTGAAATGTGTTATCACAATAATCAAATCTTAATCGTTGAGAGAAAATTTTGCAACACAGTCGATTGGATTTAAGTAATTGATAAAAATGATTCAACACAACTAATCTTTGTTCACCGAGTATCTGTTACAGAGAACACTGGGTTCTGATTGCGAATCCACAAGCATGTAACCCACCTTGCCCACCAGTTTGCTTAGCTTACCAATAGTACTTATAGTTCTGGTATGAGTTTGCGTTTCTCATTCATAATCCTGCTATGGAGCATATAATCTCCTTTTCACAGACGACANAACCTAATCGCATATTAGACTCATGTGAGAGTAACAAATTTGACAGGTTTTTCAAACAAGTTAGCCCAATAAATTAACATAAGTTATGTTGTACATATAATGACGATTGTCAATTGCCACAACCTCTCTTTAAAGCAGTTTATTCTCATCAATCCTTAACTATGGATTTATTGGCCAAGATCCTTAAGCAGTTATTGGGTTTCAAAGAAGAGAACATTTTGGATGTTTGATTAAAATAGACTAAGAGGTATGAATTAAACTTGACCACAACTCATGTGAAATATCTTCACCAAAATTGCTGTTAGGAGGCAAAATGACAGAAACAGCATCATGTGAATGGAGGGATTCTTGATGTGAGCATATTATACGAAAATCTTTGATTCTTTTGTCCTTTGTTAATTGTTCATACAATAATCTGGCAGCGTCCTCCACAAATTTTAAATAGGATCCATTTAGTTCTGCAAAGGCCATTTCATCTTCTCTTTTAACAATGACTTGAGTCTCTGTATGTAGGGCCTCATCACACATTTCTTTTAAATCTTCGATCCAAACGATTTCGTCAAATTCGATAGATATTCTAGCCACTGATCTTTGAGAATGAGTTACCGTTGCTTTATTTCTGTCATTTCTCGCGAACTCAGCTAATTCATAAGAACATGGACAAGCTGAGGAGTATACGAAATCGAAATGAAGTATTTTCTTAAATTTACCGTTACTGTTTAAGTGTCCTTCCAACGCTGACTCATAATATTGGTATCCTTCTAAGCCTGAACGCAAAGACTGTTTTATCATAGGATATGAAAACTTCAGAAGAACTTTTGATTCGAAAGAATTTAAGTCATCTTTGTATTTAGCTAAAATTACATCAAGCTTATCAAAAACGTACTCGTTCTTGAACTCATAGAATGATGTCATAATGCGAGACATGTTAATGCCTTTCTTATGAGCTTCGAGTGATACTGTTCCTGTTACTTTGGTTTCTAGNTCTATGCTACCACCTTCTCTCTTTTGATATCTCAAAGGTAATCTAAAGTTATGNATTCCCACTTGCTGTATAGCTACAGGAGTTCCTTGAATAAGAGAAGAAAGTCCGTTTTGTATGTCAGGGAAAGTCTCAATATCTTTTTTAGTTGGTTTATAATTTATGTCATACTTTCCGTCGGGTTCATCAGATCTAACTGGGAATTTATTATTTTTGGACATATTTATAGGGTTTGACATGTCTTCGATTTATATTTTTTAAGCGTGCCATTGTTGGCTACCTGATTTATCAGTCTTATGTTTATAATTTCCTTGATTGTACCATGATANCAAAAACGAAATCTGTACAGACTATTTCATATCACCCNATTGAGTATGGCAATACTTCTCTATGTCAAAGAGTCTACACTTCTCTAATTACCTTATCAGAGNATTGACTTGAAGTGATTAATAGAAAAGTAAGCGAAAAAAAGTGGAGGACATTTTAAGACATAAGCTTAATAGTCCTCCACTTTTACAGACGTTGTATCAGATTAATAATTGCAACCGCAGGATGAAACCTCAATATTGCAAGCTGATGATGTNTCAATATTCTTGATCGCTGCGAAAGCAGAACCAATAATCAGAATTGCTGTAGCAATCAGCAAAATACTTTTTTTGATCATTATTTTTCCCTGTATTCTAAAATGTTTAAGATATTTAAAGATTGTTTACGGAAAATAAATATAAAACGAATGATAAAATGTAAAAACTATTCAACCGTAACTGGTATTCTGTTAGTAGAAGTGTAATCCGCATGTCCTTCGTGCATCAGTTCTAATTTGGCTGAGGTTTGACCATTACTTAACCCACTAATCAAAAAAGTGTATGGGTAAACATCTTTCCTAACTTCTAAACTAATAATGGATTTCTCATATTCCGACAACTTAAGAGTTGGTTGATTTTCTAGATCAAAATCCATAATTTTATTACCATCATCATCCAAACAAGTGACAGACAACTCTAGGGATTGGCCACTTTTGACCAAAATGTTACCTGTGGTTGCCCCTTTGAACTCACGATAGATTTCTTTATTATCTAATGTCTGCAGAAGAAAACCATCAACGTCAGCATGCTCTGCATGATCATGGTGGTCATGGTCATCATCTGTATCGCAAGCAGAAATAAAGAAAATAGAAGTGATGACTAAAGTAGAAAAAGCGTATTTCGCCATGCTAGGCATAAGGTGCCGATAAATAAATTTCAATTTNTTTACTCTCTTAAAGGTTTATAACAGCCGAAAATGTTATGTTATAACATGTCGAATTGTCAAGATGAATTAGTATTCATTCCTACGTTTATCCTTTTGAAATTATTCCCAACTCTTTTTATCTACTTCCTTAGACAAATGAATAAGACATATTCTATTCAATCACACGAATGCATGGTCCAGTCGCAATATTTAGATCTCACAGTGTGACTTTGAAGATCTAATATAAGTTCAAAGGTTGTGGCTGCAGCATTTGCACTTCGAGTTAAAATTTTTCTAGATCGTGCAGCTAAATCAAAAATCGACATCATAGCCTCCGATGACAGTAGGAGNATTAACGNGATGTTATAACATACCAATAAANCTGTCAAGAATAGCTGATTATTTTAATTGAGTTAAGNGTATTAGAGCTAGTTCAGCAAACCAGAAGAAGATCAGATTTTATTCGGTTATTATTAATCAAGGAGTAGGAAATCAAAGACGGTGGCCTCAGCTGAGTTGTAGCAAACTCATAAATAAATATAGAAAAAAATAACTAGGCTCTCTCAAAGAGACGTAGNGTACTTTACATAGTTTTATCTCTATGTTANTTTTTCACCGTTTGCTCTTTTCAATACATATGAATGTTTCTTTTCCGATCATTTTGCCATCAACAACCAACAACTTATTTGTTTTTTCACAGGTGAAATCTAATATTATGAAACAACTCACNATCCAATCCGAAAAACTGAAAGTGTTAGCCCGAATCAACGAATCTCCAACAGCTAAAGCAATTTGGGATATCTTACCTGTCAGCGGNCCGGCTAGCGTGTGGGGAGATGAGATTTACTTTAGTATTCCAGTCAAACATAGTGAAGCTGATGATGCTGTAGCTGAGGTGGAAGTAGGAACNCTGGCTTATTGGCCACCAGGATCNGCCTTCTGTATTTTTTGGGGACCTACACCTGTTAGCACATCGGACAAACCAAAGGCGTACAGCCCAGTCAATATTTTAGGTGAGATCATCGGAGACGCAACCCTATTTCAGTCGATCAAACCTGNCCAAATAGTAACCGTATCTGCNAGTTAAAAATATCTATTTAATGAGAATCTTGGTTATTTCCGATATTCATTCGAATTACAGAGCTTTGAAGGCTACACTTGATACATTTGATGATGTTGACGAAGTTTGGTGTTTAGGTGATATTGTCGAGTACGGTCCAAGGCCTTCCGATTGTATTGAACTGGTACGCCAGAATTGTCAGCAAGTAGTNNTTGGAAATCATGATCTATATTTTTCTAAATGTCTTCCTCAGTCCAATTATGGTTGGACTGGCTGGTATCCAAATAATACACCCATAAATGATTTAGACTATATTTCTGGTTTACCCAGTTTATTNACTTTGGACAGAGATGGTATTTCTTACTGCTTGGTTCATGGTTCACCGGCTAACCACTTGACAGGTAGATTACACCCCCATGCAGAGGAAATCGAGAATATACAAAGTTTGAAAAATGCCGAGCAGGATCGAATTTTGGCTGGCCATACTCATATGGCGATGCAAATAGAAATTGATGGAAAGCTAGTTGTTAACCCCGGAACGATTGGTCAACCCCGTGATGGTGATTATCGTGCTCAATGTATGATAATCGACAATGGATGTATTCAGCACCATCGTGTTGAATACGATCTCGATCTGCTGGCCGAAGATTATTACAAATCAGGTATGGACATAAACCAGGCGAACCTGTGGCTCACCTATACTCGTAATGGGATTGTTGAGGTTCATGGCCTTCAGATAGGTCCACTTTCATTTGTCAATTCAGTGTAATACCAATCACTCGCCGCATGTTCTCACACTGTTATGTGGGCAGAAATTTAAATAAGAAACCAGCAGAAAGCTGNTCAGATGTACCAACTNAATTATTAATCATTGGTCTAGTTAATTGAAATTTAGAACCTCANTACGCTTTCAATAGACTGAAAGTATGAAAAAATTATGGAACAAGTTAAAAACGATGTAGATGTATTAGTTATTGGTGGCGGTACTGCAGGTACAATTGCGGCAGTACAATCAGCCCGACTTGGGCAACAGACAGCTTTGATTGAATCTGGTAGTCAGTTAGGTGGCGTGACTACGACTGGTGGTGTATCTTTCCCTGGACTTTTTCATGCTTGGGGTGAACAAGTTATAGCTGGAATCGGATGGGAACTAGTTTCGAAGGCCGTTGATCTGGACACAGGGAAAATGCCAGACTTTTCAATTCCTCCTGCCCGTCATTGGTGGCATCAAATACGTATTAATGGTCCTGTTTATGCGGCACTAGCAGAAGAAGCATGCTTAGAAGCTGGAGTTGATTTGCATTACTATGAGATACCGACAGAAGTTTTTGAAACCAAATCCGGTTGGCATGTAAAAACTGTAGGTAAAGGTNTAAGTCGCTCTATTAATACAAAGCAATTAATCGATTGTACAGGTGGCGCTGATATTGTTGGTTATATCGGTTTNCCACGTTTGCGAGAAGAAGAAACTCAACCAGGAACNTTGATTTTCAAACTAGGTGGATACGACCTTGAATNTCTAGATCAAGAAATTTTACAANAGATTTTCCTNGAAGCCATGATGGATGGACGATTGAAACATGGAGACGTGAGCAATCCAAAAGGAAGATTTATTAACTTTCTGGCCAGTGGAGGTGAAAACGCACAACATGTTTTTGAAGCTGATTCTTCTACTTCGGATCGACATACAAAAACTAATATTTCTGGCCGTCAGTCTTTATTGCGTATCCTACGGTTTGTTCGTTCTTTACCAGGATGTGAAAATACTTTTGTGGTAAAAGCTCAAGCAGAAACAGCTGTACGTGAAACATACCGCATTGTCGGTGAAGAAAAAATAAGCTGTCAGGACTATGTTACTGGTAGAGTATTTGATGATGCAGTTTCTTATTCCTTNTACCCAATTGACTTACATGATCGAGACGGAGTCAAGCCTCAACCTTTGAAAGATGGGGTCGTTGCCACGGTTCCAATTAGAGCCTTGATTCCGAAAGGAAGTAAAAATTTGCTGGTTGCAGGAAGGAGTATCAGCAGCGACAGATTAGCTAATTCAGCTCTGAGGGTTCAAGCATCTTCAATGGCTATGGGACAGGCAGCTGGGGCAGCCGCGGCTCTATCGGCAAGCCAAGGTAAATCACCAATCCAAATTCAAATTTCAGAATTGAGGCAATTGCTATTACAGCATCAAGCTGTTGTTCCAATACCTCAGGNCACTAAGGCTGGTAATTGATTCGAGGATAAAAATACCGCAGTAGAAAAATATATCTTCATCATTTAGGTTGAGCAAGAGTGAAATTTTAACTTTTCATGATAGAGGTTTTCTAATCATACCTCGTGTTTTATCAATTTCAAGTCTAAGATCGGAGCCTACGAATCTAGTTTCTGACTTTTTGAAAGTAGTTTNCTCAAGAAGAACTGATAACTATTTGCGTTCGTTTTGTATAACACTAGAGTCATCTAAAACATTGACTCGGTGATTAGGAGAGAGTTGATATGTCGACAGAAAAACTAATTAAGTCTAACAACATTCAATACGATGCGTTTGCTCTGAGANACCAAGCCGAACAAAACGGATATTTATTTTTTTCGGACTTAGTTGATCCTAACAGGATCATGGAGGTAAGGAGAGAGATAACATCCATTTTACAAGAAGTAGGATGGATTGATGTTAATACTGATCCTTTATTAGCCATTACAAGTCACGAAGCTCGTCTGACAGGGAGTCCAGAATTTAGCCAAGTATACGACATGATTCAATGTCTAGAATCATTCCACTCNTTAGCTCATCATATATCTTTACTCCAAATTNCAGAAAGCCTACTGCAGTCAGATGTTCTTTTACAACCTAGTAACATTGCTCGAGTTATATTCCCTAGCCAATTAGAGCATACCACTCCACCACATCAGGACTATGTCCATATTCAAGGGACACCAGATGTATGGACGGTTTGGATTCCTTTGGGAGATTGTCCTCAAAGATTGGGTGGGCTAAGTGTGCTGGTTGGCTCTCATAACCTGGGCATACTACCAGTATCTAAATCTTTAGGGGCAGGTGGTTTACGAGCAGACACTCAGCATACCGACTTGAAATGGGCATACAGCCNGCTCAACTGTGGAGACGTTCTATTCTTTCATAGTCATACTGTACACAAAGGATTAGCTAATCTCTCAGGTAACCAATTACGATTATCGGTAGATTATCGTTACCAAAGAGCCTGTGACCCCGTAATGGATCTTGTATTGGGACCACACCAAGGTCGTCTAAAATGGTCAGAAGTCTACGCCAATTGGCAATCGAATCAATACCAGTATTATTGGAAAAATTTCTCTTTGAACCCTGTTAAGAAACAACCTTGGCCAACAGATATGCCTCTTACAGAAAAGGGAAAGCGGTAATAGGATAATTGAATTAATCTTTGTTATTTTCTAAGACACAGATTTAGCTAATTAANCTGAAGCATGTTATGACAACCATCATTCATCGACTAGCACTTTGAAATGAGGAATGATTTCCCTCAATTGAAAGGAATCCTACTATGCATATTAAAGACCTACAATCCGAAGTNGATCGTCTAGAAAAAGAACTTGCTGACTTAAAGCAGATTTCGACTAATAAGGCAAAAAAACANGATGCAACCTTGGCTGAATTGGTCCAAAACCGATCCTATGCATTTAATCCTAATTNGGAATCAANGGATGAAATAGTAAAAGGATGTGCTTATTCTCTAAGAAAATATGGCTTCTGCGTCATTGACAATCTGATCCCTGACGATCAAATACCAATTATCAGACGTGANATCACCGANGCTCAAGTAAAGGTTAGCAATAANCTGAGAGAATTCAAAAGAAAAGTCAATTCTATTGGGCCTAAATTTTCAGAGCTTCTAACTACTAGTGGGATTGAATTAAGACCAGTGAGACGGGTAGGACATTGGCCAAAACCACCGAACGATATTGTCTGGATGCCCCAATATGCTAAATACTTGGCCCATTCATTAGTAACTGGATTAGCACGCCATGTGCTGGATGACCACTTGCGTATCGCACAATTACACTTGCGTATTATCGAATCAGATCAGGTAGATGGAACACCCGGTGGTTTTGGACAAGTAAAACATCGTGGTCCAAATTATCGAGGCTGGCACACAGATTGGCCCCACGATCTGTCAGCTTATGGTAGTGATGACCCTGGACAAAATGCTGGTTGTATCCGGCAACCATTCCCTGATGTAGCTATGTGCTTAGTCATGATTTGGTACTTGACTGATGTTGATGANAATTCCGGTGGAACTTGGGTAGTTCCAGGTTCACATCGAGACACTCGTAATCCTAGAGGCCCCTCCGATAATATCAACGTTGCAGCACCTATTCCGGGCGAAATCCAGATCAGTGCTCCTGCTGGATCTGTTTATATTCAAGATTCTCGTAGTTGGCATGCTTCACCCAAGCATAACCCTAGTAAACGGGATCGTATTGCTGTAGTTAATCGCTGGTGTCCTTGGTGGTTATCAGTTGATGATTATGCCCCGGAAGGAATTTACAACACAGTTTGTCGTCCTCTNTCAAAATCTGAGTATTTTGACTTACCGCCTAACTTACAGCCACTAATGAAACACCTATGCCCACAGGTATGGGATACGATTCAGCAACCTGTGCTCGACCGAGCAAAAGCAGCCCAGATAAGAAACAGTTGGGGGTTCCAAAAATTAGAGGAAAATCCTGAAAGTTTGGCCCAGGCTAACGAACACATTCGTGTGGCAATACCAGAATAAGTTTTTCATTGATTTTGTGTTATTTAATTTAAACTTGATGTATTACCCTATTATTACTCAGTTCTTTTCTCGTTCCTGATAATCATTTTGGAAGTGATTACGCTAGTTTTTGTATATTATTTTTTGAAGTTGGACTATTGACTATTATGGAAAAAGAAAAAATCGACCAGAAGGATTTAAAGATCACCAATGTTATTCCGATTACGATGCAGGCGGCGAGGGGATACCCAGCGTGGGTGATTGTTCAAATACAAACGAATGTTGGAATTGAAGGAATTGGGGAAGGGTTTACTTGGTCCGGTCAGGCTGAGTCTATTGCTAATTATATCAGATCACTAAGGGAAAAAGTTTTAGGTTCGAGAATAACTGATATTCAGACTTTTAGGGATAGGTTTCCAACCAAAGCAGAGAATCGAAACTGGAGTGCGGCAGTTTCGGCCGTCGAAATTGCGCTTTGGGATATTTTGGGTAAAGCTACAAATCAATCGATCTACCAATTATTGGGTGGAAAAGTTCGGGACAAGATACCGCTTTATGCTGATCATGGTATCTTCAGTGGGACCAGAGACTGGGAGGAATGTATTGATCGTATCTTAAAAGCCAAAGATGATGGATTTACCATGTTTAAATGGGATCCCTTCACTGGCGAAGGGACACCTACTCTGNGTAACCTAAAAGATCAAATCAAAAAAATAGAAATGGTACGTAGTGCCGTTGGGCCAGAATACCAAATTGCTATTGATGCTCATAACCGTTTTTCTGTGAAAGGCGCTATTATGGCCGCAAAGGAAATGGAATCTTATGATATCCTTTTTTTTGAAGCTCCAACGCACGATGACACAAGACTCCTGAAACAAGTTGCTGATGCTACGCACATACCTCTCGCTACAGGAGAACTTACCTGTACCATTGAACAATCGAAAGATCTATTTGAAAGTGGTTCGCTGGGATTTTTTCAGCCAGAAGTAGGGACTAANGGTGGTATCTTAGCTACGATTGAGATGGCTGATTTAGCCGACCAATATCACTTGAAAATTGCCACCCATAATTGGTGTGGTCCAGTAATTACGCGGGCAGCTTCACATGCTTGTGCTGTCATACCAAATTTATTATTTCAAGAATACGCGGGAGGTGCTGCAATTGATAGTTGGGAGAATGAGTTGCTCATACCAGAGACAAAAATAGAAAATGGTCATTTAATTTTGCCTGATTTGCCGGGTTTGGGTTTTGAGCTTAACAAAGATTTGTTGGATCAAAAAAGGATCAGTTAATTTTGTGCACCCAAACGATTGTGTCGCTACTCAAATGTAAGTTATGTGAAACGTCGAAAAATCCNGCTTTCTCTATCGCAATGACCGATGTGAGGGGAAGTGGATTGTCGCTATCCTACGTTTATTGCCACATACTTTAGAAATAGGTGGGAAGATGGATCATAAAAAAATCGTTAATTCTAAGTGGACAGCTGTTAATGTAAAAAATCGGGAAAAGCATTTTCTTGTAGTTGAAAAAATAAAAAAAAGTGATCAGAATGGAATTCTAATTGACTATCTACGAATTGAAGCTGTATTAACCNAGAAGATGTACCAAATACCGATGAAACAGATAAAAGATAAAAGCAAGTGGATAGTGGGTTGGCAAAGAGATTAGGAGCCAAAGTGATTTAAACTTTGGCGGTACGCTATANTTCATTTCTTAGAGAGATTATAATCTTGTCCATTTTTTGAAAACAAAATTCTANCACTACTTAATGGGTAAGTATCTCTAATCAAGTCTATGTCTTCTCGATTAAAATGAGAGTAGTAGTTTTAACCGATTTTCTCGTTGATTTTTTCAACTTCTTGTTTTANTTCTCTGACCATTAACATCATAGTTTCGGAGTAGGATTTGTAGGTTTCAATTTCCCTCTTATCTTTGCTTCTAACCCAAAACAGATAACCAATTAGCAGCGCAAGAAGTATGTATTGTAATGTATCCATTAATTAATTCTCGTTTGACTCAGTTTTCTGTCTACACAGANACACCTCATTTTTGTTCCATTTGAATGCCGGCGTATTCATTTGATAAACAGAAAGATTCGTAAAATTCTTTATAGGTTAAAAGTATGACAAGTGCNACCTGTTTTNGAGTTCAATTTTGTTTCTCTTGGAAAGTTTTCTATGCTTAGTCTCCTTAGTAGGTCTACCAATTNCGCTGTGCAAAAGCTTTAGGGATAATCTTTCTATCTTCATTTTCTTCCATAGTTACCGAAGGTATTCTATTGTTTCTGATTAAAGTATTAAGATGCTCTGATGATATNATTTAATATTTGGTTGAATATAGATAGCNAGATGACCGCGGCTAAAGATTCATTTCATCTTGATTAGATTGTAAATTGTGCCATCTCCTCTAGTCAATTTTGATCTCGATACAGGATTTGTATTACGGATTAATCAATAAAAATCTTAGATTATAGATCTTATATTTTGTTCAGATGGATTTTAATTAGGAATAGAAGCATACTGGGGGCATTAACTCTTATGTAGACAACTTTTTGTTATGAATCGGACAGTAGTTATAGTTTAGATTGACACTTGTCAGAATACAAAACTCATTAAGAATAAATGCGTGGAAGATTTGAATCAAGAGAGATAAATTGATTATGAATGTTAGCCAAATTTTTGAAAATATCAGCCAATTACTCTATATCCGCGGNGATAAATCGCATAGAGTACGATCGTACCAGAGAGTCGCAGACATCATTGAACAAATCACTCATTCNATAGAAATAGAAAATGAGATATCCTACTTGTCTGAAATGTTAGAAACAGGCCAACTACGAAAGNTAAAAGGTATTGGCGATTCAGCCATTAGTGTGATCACAGACCTTTTGCAAAATGGAACTAGTAACTTATATGAAGAACTAAAACTAGAAGTTGGTCCAGAAGTTTTGGAGCTATTGAAGGTGCGTGGAATTGGAATCAAAATGGCAACACAACTGTATCGACAAGCTGATATTCGCTCACTATCTGATTTGAGATTAGCTCTTAGTAGTAATCGCCTGAAAGAAATTAAAGGTCTAGGAACTAAAAAAATTCGGTCTATAGAAACAAGTTTAAATTATTTGGAAACGGTAAAAAACTTACGTCCTCTAGGAATTATCCGACCAACTGCAGATCGAATTGTTAGCCAATTGAAGGACCAACCTGGTGTTGAAAGGATTGAGATTACTGGCGAAGTTAGACGTGGCGAGGAAATGGTCAGCCAATTAGAACTACTTGTCATTGGTTCACCAGATAATGTAGCCCGAGTGTTAAAAGATCATCTCAAAGACCAAGTGATTAATGAGACAGATATTTTAGGCACAATCAATCAATTTCCTGTCATTATCCATTGTACAAATTTGACGTCTATGGCTTGGGATTGGATAGTGACCACTGGACCAGAAGATCATGTTCAACAACTACCTATGCCCGNATCTGATTTGTCAACTGAGCGGGAAATTTACTCGCTTGCNGGCTTNCCATATATTGCTCCAGAATTAAGGCGAACGACGGAATGCGCTAATCCAATTGAGGACAAACTGCCACATCTCGTAGAATTGNCTGATATTCGTTCAGATCTTCATATGCATACAAATTGGAGTGATGGATTAAATACCATTCAAGAAATGGTCAATCAAGCAAAATTTTTAGGTTACAGCCATGTTTCTATAACTGATCATTCTAAGAGCTCAGTAGTNGCAAATGGTTTAGATACTNACCGATTGCGAAAACAGATTGAAGAAGTNAAAATCGTGAATACTAAAACAGATGGGATTACCGTGTTAGCAGGATCAGAAGTGGATATTCTAAAAAATGGTGATCTCGATTATGATGACGAATTGTTAGCAGAGTTAGATATAGTAATCGCTAGCATTCATTCAAACTTTGAATTGAGCGAATCTCAGATGACTCAAAGGATTATTCGCGCCATTGAGAATCCGTTTACTATGATGATTGGCCACCCAACTGGGCGTTTACTTGGGGCACGCCCAGGTTATGCTTTTGATCTGTCTGCAATCTTGGATGCAGCTGCTGACTGTAGCGTTGCACTTGAAATTAATGCTTCNATTAACCGACTCGACTTGGAACCTGATTCGGTGATATTAGCTAAGCAGAAAGGNGTCCAACTATCGGTAAACACTGATGCTCATTCATTACTAGATCTGCAGCAAATGAAATGGGGGATCACTGTTGCCCGACGAGGTTGGTTAGAACCATNTGACATCATCAATACTCTGAACTTGGACCAATTTTTCGATTGGAAAAATGGAAGACANGAATCATTAGAGTAATTTTGAAACCNCAAGACATTGTACCTTCAAATAACCAGCCAAAAAATTAACGAACCGTCCGGGGAAAATTGGTGTCACCTGCGTGAACGTATGTTTAAGTCTAAGGATTGCCAATAATACTTCAGTGGATCATTTGGCTCCCAATTGGCGTAGAGTTGTTCCCAGTCAGCCCATCCCCAATGAGGAGTCAGCGCAGATGNTTCGACTGGTTCACTAATAGCTTGGTATCGGGCACTAGTCGAAAGACGGATCGTACTTGACGTTACATTATCCCGTCCTTGATGAACAGTCAAGCTGTGAAAAATAAGCACATCGCCACATACAAGAGGGTTCCAATGCCAAACCGTTTCGTCATCCAATAGTTGACCACAAGCCAGCAGGCTGCTGTCGAGATATCCTAGCTGGTTGGATCCACAAGCAATTGCTAATCCTCCTAGTTCTGANTNGATATTACCTAGTGGAATCCACACGGTCCAAGTATTTTTAGTACCACGTACTGGATGAAAGTCTTGGTGTGGTTCTGTAGTATGATCATATCGACCTGGAAACAGAACATGACAAATATGNCGCGGATGGACAAACGAAGGTTGTCCGATGAGCGATTCGATCAGTCCGGTCAATATGCGATGGTGAGGAAAAGCATTGAAACACCTCAAGCTAAGGATATCATTGTAAAATTTCTTTAGTTCAGGCCGAGTTGGTTTATCATACTCTAAATCAACATATACTCCTTCTTTGCGAATGCCCTCGCCGATATTGATACCTTCCCTGAGTAATCCATGATATTCTGCAACTTGTAGTACTTCGTGTCGAACTGAAAAAACTTCTTCTGCGGGCAATAATCCAGGGAAATACAGATAACCATTTTCAGTCGCACGGGACTGTAACTTCACATGATCTCCGAGAGTATCATTGCAGTCAACAAATGATTCAACGATTCTCATTTCTTTTGCTCTGCTAACTGTATTGTTATTCATCTAAACATCTGATTCCAAAATATTCTTTCTGCCATAATATAACTCAAAGGAGGATACGATGCACCCATGACCAAAGATTAGTTAATTACCTATTAATGTTTTTTGTAGGTTGAATATTCAGGCTATTCGACCCCTTGCAATCGGATTACAAAGTGATTTATGATTCGATTGCAGTTTTTAATTTATAGAGGGNAGAANATTTAAATGGACAAGTCAAAAATTAGAATTGCCATGATTGGTGCTGGTGGAATGGCTAATGGAGTTCACTATCCATCACTAGATTCATTTGATGATGTGGATATTGTGGCTGTTTGTGATCTCAATCAAGAACGTTTGAATACCACGGCCGATAAATACAAAATTGAGAAGCGTTACGAAAATTATGTACAAATGATAGAAGAGACAGATCCTGACGGTGTTTATGTTATCGGNCCTCCACACTACATGTACGATATCTGGACTTGGTGTCTTAATCAAGGGTTAAATTTGTATATTGAAAAACCAATGGGTCTTTCAATTCACCAAGCAAGATCGCTAGCAGAATTAGCAGAAAAAAACAACTGTATCACGCAAGTAAGCTTCCAACGTAGATCTTGCCCCATGGTTGTAATGCTTCGGGAGAAATGCCTTCAACGTGGTCCTATCACACATGCTATTTGTACGTTCTATAAGAAAGATGGACCTAGCTTTGGCATGAGAGATAGAATGATGGATGATGGCGTCCATGCAATTGATACTCTTAGGTGGATGTGTGGAGGAGAAATCGAAAAAATTGATAGTGTTGCAAAATCGGTCCTCTATCATGATATCAATCTGATCATGGCACTTCTTCATTTTGATAGTGGGGCTGTTGGAATTTTACAAAACAGCTGGACAAGCGGACGACGTGTTTTTAGAGTGGAGATGCATGCCCCGAATATTTGTGCCGAGGCAGAACATGAAGGAAAAGGGTATCTCTACGATGATGGAGATTATCATGGAACAGAATATGATACACGTGAGATAGCTGGTAGTGATCAAAACTTTATCTACGGTGGATTTCAAGCAAAAAATCGAAACTTTATAGATTGTATTAAGTCAGGTGATCAACCAGAATCAAATTTCTCTGATGCGATCAAGACAATGGAAATTGCAGATAAAATACTCGCCCAAGCTCTATTGGAAAAGTAAGCAATTAGTTAATTTAATGTAAGTTCTTGTTAATAATTTTATTTCTATAGAGTGGGAAATTAGTCATTGGTAACCGTGTTTACTCAAAAAATATTTATGACTCTACACGAGGTTGTTTTTTTACAGTATAAATCAAAGGAGTTGACAAATATAAAACCTCTTACGTAGCAATATTGGTTCAATACAATTGATCTGATAATATTTGAGTATGTTACTATTGAACGCCTTCTCAGGCACCATATTTGCCGTATGATGTCTGATCTGAGGAGTGATCAGATGATCATTTTTACCCGTGTACTTATTTTGAATTTACTCTTATTTTGTCTGGTTTCTAGAGCTGAAGACCTAATTCCATTTGAGAATAAAATTTTGAATTTATGGGGATATAGAAGTCAAAAAACAGGCGATATCGTTATTAACACAAAATATTATGAGATCGGTAGTTTTAGGAATGAACTTTCATTAGTTAGAATTGGTCAATTGTGGAGGGTTATTAACTTTAAAGGGGAAATGATCATCACACATATATTCTAAAATGTGGGGAATTTTCGGATGAGTACGTCTGGGTAGAGAACTCAAAATGTGTTTGCCGATTAGATAAAAACGAAAAAACTCTTATTTCACTTTTTATGACAAAGTTAAGCATGTGAATGATGGCATTCTCGGAATAAAAAACGATAACAAATGGGGAACAGTCAACTCACTAGGTGAAGAGGTCCTGCCTACCGTTTATGAACCACACAGATGACTTTCATGATGAAATGAAAGGTTTGAAAATGAAACTCACTGTGTAACATTTTGAAGCCAAGTTAGTGCGACATCTTGCTGATCTTTCTGAAATCTACAAATATCTTTGGGACAAATGAAACTAAAGTCTCTTTCGTTTATCCATGATTTTTTAGCTTTTGTAATACATTGTTTGACGTCATCTATGTCGTTGAAACGATCTTGTTCTGGAGAGTAGACCAGACATTTTCGAGGCGCTATCATCTCTATAATGTCATCGTAGTCATACGGAATCATTGATTCTTTTTGATGAAACAATCCGAGTTTGGGTATGATGGAGTGCCACTCCCAGTATCGACGTATGCCGCCGGTTGATTTAGTGTCATTATCTGTACGCATCGGAGTGAATCCAGAAAAGCAGGCGACCCCAGATATACGTTCATCAAGTGCGGATGAATAAAGACCTACCATTCCGCCGAAAGCAAAACCTAAAACATAAATTTGTGATGGATCGGTTGCTGGAATGGAGCTGTCTGTAACCCCCTCACCGTTGTTTAGAAAGTCCAAAACTTTCCTCACATCATATATCGCTCTACCCATTCGGGACCAATGTGGGTGTCGATCATAAAAATCGAACGCATTGGATAAATGGTCTCCAAAACCAAACTGATCATACATCACCACTATGTAACCTTCTTTGGCTAACCGGTAATATATCGTTGTTTCCTGAACGCCGTAACCTTCGTTACTACCATGGGAATAATTCCATGGATGTAGCCAAATGACAGTCGCTTGATATTTGTCCAACTGGGAATCAAAAAAAATATTACCATGCATCTTAGCACCGAAACTAAACGATACCCTACTGATTCCGCCAGGATTCCACCGATCTCTAGACCAGTTAGAAACAGGAAGTTCGTCCTTATCGATGATGTGATATTTCCCTTCGTCTTTTACCAATATCGGCTGCTGCCCAAGCATCCATTCAATTTTAGTCCTAATCTTTTTCGTTTTTGGTGTTATTAGGTCGGTTGGATACTGTTTTGATTTCCAATCATTCCAATCGAATGCGTGGATCAGGACTTCTGAAAATTTATCTTCATTATCTGTTTGTCTACCGAAGGAAAGATCAAAAAAATCAAGGTTGAAACTGACTTGTTCGTCGGTGACTGGATCATGATTTCCTTTACGATAGCTAAGACAGATCTTGTTGTCTTGTCCCAAAAAGGCCCAAGCTTTCTTTGCACTTAAGTAGTTTCGCTCAACACCGAAAGTAGGATCGCATCCATCGTTATAAGCAGTATCAAGCATCAAGTATCGAGGAGCTATGCAAGCTAACAATGAATTACCCTCGATTGATAACTCGTTTTCTCTTCCATAGAAAACTCTTGAATCATCAATCAACCATGCTTCTGGGCAGTCCTCTCGGGAAATAGATTCCATGAAAGTATGTCGGCCAGAAAATCTATATGAACAGGAAGTAGGAGTCCCTGAGCTTCTAGCAACCACGCACGTAAATCGCTCGTCAAAAGCTGCCGCATAAATTGCTTGCTTTCCGTACCTGGAGAAACCGGTAATGCCTACTGCGTTATTATCAACTCGATGGTTGTATTGTGGATCGAGTAGATAATCCAGGGTTCGGCTGGCTAGCCACGCCTGTATACCCAACGATGATCCCCAAGTTGCTTCTGGGTATTCGTCTCGGAACAATTCCCAAACTGTTTCGTAACTAGGATAATCCTGCTCGCTATGATGCAGGTCGAGACCAGGATAGATACAAACGGTGTAGCCTCTCTTCAACGCTTCTTCACCCCATTTGAGTCTCTGGT
Source organism: Candidatus Poribacteria bacterium (assembly GCA_002729015.1). The sequence goes on along the minus strand of PBVO01000054.1, from coordinate 31,873 downwards.
AGTAACGGGGTTGAGTTAATAACAATGGTTTCAATCTTACATCCGAACTTTTTGGTTCCCAAAGGTCAATTTCGAATGATTTTTGATTTGGGGTATCGAATGTCAGTATAATCCGACGTCGGTACGAATCGTCTGTAGTCCTACTTGCCTGACCTGCTTTTGCCGAAAGTAATTTTGGGATATCTTTGGGAAAATGACCGATGAAGTAGTCGCACCACAATTTTCTTATTTCTCTCCGCCGAGATTCCCAATCACTCTTTGTATTTACCGGCTGACCATTGAGAAAAGTCATAGAGTCCGGTATATCCGGGTCTACAAATGCGTTTCTCATCTTAAGATTTTCCTTTGATTATATTCAATTGTGTCCGTGACACTTATAGATGTACTACCGATAATAAAACTGATTAAAGATAATTAATTTTGGCTCAAAAATTCGGGATTTATATATCACTGATATTGTATTGATGAATAAAAAACAAAATCTCAAGAAACCAATATGAGTCCTAATATTTTTCATCTTCACTTGAAGTTTGTAAATACCATTATTAAGAATTACCAAAGCAACAAAAAAGGCATCATTTTTGGATCGATTAGATTTTAGAAGTATTCACTGGTAACTCAGCGATGTATTGATAGTTGGGGTCATCTTTCTGATGATTCAAAATCTCAATAATATGACTCCAAGTTGCAATTAAACCTCGGGGACAATATGGCATGTCGTGTTTGATAAGTCGATGTAGCTTTCCGAGCTTATAGCATGGAACAGCGGCGTACATATGGTGTTCTGTATGGTAGTTCATGTGCCAGTATAAAAACTGCAGGATTGGGTTAAGATATATGGTGCGGCAGCATAAACGAAAGTCTGGCACACGGTCTTGAAGACCTATGTGTTGAGCCATATTACACAGAAATTGCAACCAAGATCCGAAAGTTCTGGGGAAAGTGAACACGAGAGGAACTATCCAGTAACCAAATATCAAAGATGTCGCTGCAACTAGAAGATGACCAATTAATAAAATTCTTTCCCAGTTAGTATAAGCACGACGTCGATCTTGATCGGTTTCTGGAAATAAAGAAGCAACCCAAGAGTTATTAGTATCAATATAACCGGTAAAATTACGTAACTTATTTCTAATTAAAGAATCAGGGTGTCTGAAGTTTATAATTCCCCACTTCCAAATATTTTTCAGATCAACTTGCTGAGGTAAAATTACTTCCTGGTCATCAGGCGCATGTAGTGTATACTTATGATGTTCAGTATGGCTGGCCCAAAACAGATGATGGTTATGCCAACCTAAGAATGAATAAATACGCAGAAAAAATCGATTGAGCCATTGAGTTTTGAATACTGAATTGTGAACCAATTCGTGGAACCCGTTAACCAAAAAATGCCAAAAGTGACCGTTGATAAATACTAGTAAAACAATCACATACCAAGGCCAATTAAACGAGGCATAAATAGCTAACCCAGAAGTAATAGTTAGAACCAATAAAAAGCCGATCGCTTGTACGAAACCAAGAAAATCACTGCGTTTATTCAGTTCACGTAAATCCTCACGTGTCAAAGGGCTTCTATACCACTTCAACCGGATTTTTTCATTTGGCACATTGTAATCCGGTCCTTCAGTCAGTATATACTGATCAGGCAGTTTATCTTGCCCAGACTTAGTCTGTCGTTGATGAATATTTTCATTTTGAATTGGTTGAACCATGGTGAGGCTCCGTTGAAGATAGCATAACAGATCAACGATCTTTGCCACTCAGTTGTTCCTTGAAAAACCATCGAGAAGATTATATAAGCACTGTTGACATTAGTAGAAAAGAAACAACAATTCTATACCATCTAATTTCTGGAAATGATTAACACAATGACAACGAAAATCTAATTTGGTCATTCTAGCAGACCTAAGTATTTTTACAAATATGTTTTTACAATTATCTCCGATAATCTAAGAGAGAATTTTTCTAATTCAACCAGCGGCTTTATAGATGATGAGTTTCATCTGATAAAGTGCTAGCATCTACTTTCTATTAATGAGTTTTCAATGTTGACTACTTCAAAATTGATCGTCCGATCACTAGCTGGCACCTCGGATAAGAAGGTAAAAAAGTGTAGGAAGGTCAGGAAGTGAAAATTTCGATTATCGATATCGGTATTGTTATTAGCTATGTATTATTTGCGATCGGTTTAGCCGTCTATTACTCGAAGCGTGCCAGTCAAAACATCAACGAGTACTTTGTATCAGGCAGAAATTTACCATGGTGGGTTGCTGGTACTTCAATGGTTGCAACTACTTTTGCTGCCGATACGCCACTCGCCATCACCGGAATTGTTGCCAAAGATGGAATATCAGGCAATTGGCTTTGGTGGAATGGGGTACTTTCAGGAATGTTATCTACATTCTTATTTGCCCGTTTGTGGCGAAGGTCGGGTGTGATTACCGATGTAGAATTAGCAGAGCTACGCTACGATGGAAAAGCCGCCAGTGCTTTACGTGGTTTCAGAGCCTTTTATACTGCCATTCCAATTAATTGCATTACTATGGGATGGGTTCTCTTGGCGATGCAAAAAATAGTTGTTCTAGTTCTAGGAGTTCCAGACACACCCGGATGGAAGGCGATTTCGGTGCTAATCTGTCTCATTTTTGTTGGTCTATACAGTATGTTGTCAGGTTTCTGGGGTGTAGTAATGACAGATCTAGTTCAGTTCGGGATTGCTATGTTTGGATCAGTCGCTCTTGCTATCGTTTCGATTTCAAAAATTGGTGGTATAGCCCAATTAAAAGAACAGTTAGCTATTCATTATAGTGATTCGGAGTCATTACTCAATATTCTTCCAGATTTCTCTGTAAAAAGTATCATGCTAACTTTTGGGGTTTATCTCGGAGTTCAATGGTGGGCTTCTAACGGCGTAGATGGTGGTGGGTACATTGCTCAGAGAATGTTTGCCTCTCGGGACGAAAAGCATACTCTACTGGCAACCTTCTGGTTCAATATAGCACATTATACCCTACGTCCTTGGCCATGGATCATTGTTGGACTCGTGTCAATGGTAGTTTACCCAAATTTAGAAGATCCGGAAGTTGGTTATCCGATGCTAATGCTGGAATATATGCCGGTTGGTTTGTTAGGGATTATGATGACCAGTTTTCTTGCTTCGTTCATGTCAACTATCGACACCCATCTCAATTGGGGATCTTCTTATTTAGTTAACGATTTTTATAAGCGATTTATTCGGACTGATGCGGACGATCAACATTATGTGGGCATTTCTCGGATTTGTGTCTTGATTATCATGGTTTGTGCTGGAGTGATCAGCCTATTTATGAATTCTATTTCCGAGGCATGGAAGTTCTTGATTGCGCTTAACGCTGGTATTGGTTTAGTACAAATTCTTAGGTGGTATTGGTGGAGAATTAACGCTTGGTCAGAAATATCTGCAATGTTTGCCTCTACAATTACTTCGATTATTGTTTTTTCTTTACCTCAAACTACAGATAGCTTCGCATTACAAATGCTAATCATTGTTCCAGTATCTACGACGGTTTGGGTCACTGTAACTCTACTAACCGAACCAGTCAGTGACCAAAAATTACTTGACTTTTATCAGCGAGTTCGACCTTCTGGTGGTTTTTGGGGGCCAATTACGAGTCAAATTGATCAATCCTTAGAAACAGATCAACCTGAATCACAAATAGACGGTGGTCAATTGCCAGGATTGGTGATGTGGATATTAGGGGCAATCTTCATTTACTCCACTCTATTCGCGGTCGGAAAAATTGTTCTTGGTTTTTATTTAACTGGTATCGTATCAGCATCAATTTCAGTCATTAGTGGTAGCATTGTGATCTCTACAATTTCAAAGATTGTTCCGCTGGAGAGCACAAAAGACAGGTGAGTACAAAATAAATAAGTAACCGAGAAACTGATTTCCGTTCATCGTTGACGGGTGGTGGTTATTTTAACCACTTAGAATGCACAGATTAAGGTTTCCAAACTATTTCTACTAATTTCCAAGATTGCAGAGTTTCAATTGGTGGAAGCACGCCATCCGGTCCGCTCCATGTACCCGAAAAAATATACATAAGGCGCTTTGATCTAGGTGCTGAACAAATAACTTTTCCTGATAATTCCTCGATACCTGGGAAGCAATTTTTGTTCATTTGATCGCTATAGATTTGATAGTACGAGAAACCAAGATTAGGTCCCAATTCGTTTACTACATTTTTACTCTTAATTTGTATGCTAAATATATATTGGTGATCATTCGTTGGGTTGATAACTAGTATATCTTGACTATCTCTTTTAATACGGAATATGGGGAATTCTTCTCCTTCAGTACTACTGACATCTTCAACTATATCAAAGTTTGGAAATAACTCCTGTATCTTATCTTTACTGAATTTAGTCTTCGAATCAATGCCTGCCAATCCTTTTTCAGAAATGGATAAAATTGATCTTTGTTCAATTTCATCCATTTCGACCTTATCTGATTGTAAAATAGGCAAATCCCATTCTGATAGATTAACTTTGGATTCTATTACATGCTGTAATCTCTCTGACATTTGACTGAGGAAGTCAAGATTCGTTTTTTTTTCGATTTGATCAATACTAACAACAAAACTTGACAAGGGTTTGTTGTTAGTGTTTCGATTAGGAATTATAAAAGCTACAGCTTTTACCTCCGGTTGATAATTATCAATGATAATTTTGTAGTACCACTGCGGTACAGCAACTTTGTTGAGTCCAATAGTTTTATGGTTAGGTTGAATAATAGGGCCAGTAATAATATAGAGTTCTTTTTCTTTTAGCACCCATTTTCGAATTTTTTCTTCCAAGACACGCCATATACCGCGATTGAGAGATGGTACTTGAGGGCTTATATTGGCTAATAAAAAACTCTCCGACATAGCTTTCTCGGACCACGCCATGTCGGCGGCTGGTGCTAGGTGACCACGATCGTATCCAGATCCTTTGTAATCAGACAAAATGGCAGAACCTGTCTCAATGTAGGGATCCACACGGTAGTTGTTTGTACGCTTAGACACCTTATTTTGGATTTCATCTTTAGTCAGTTTATAACTGACCCATAAAGGTTGCTCGTATACTTCAGAATATAGAAGCGCATATCCAATACGGTCGACCAATTGACCGTTATGAGAGGGAATACCAAGATCGAGATTATCTCTAGCCCAACCTAAAAAACTTATTGTGAGCAGAGAGAAGAAAAATATGACGAAACTACTATTTTTCATGTGTTTTCTGAACGGGAATTATAAAAAAACAGATAAGAATCGGGACCTATATAAGAACCTTGGCCTGGTTTTATAGACCCCGATTCTTATTCTAAAATATATCTAAAAAAATAAGAATCGGAAAAAGAAATTGTGGATATACCACAATTTGATATCGTGGAATTAAATTCTCTTAGGCCAATTTTTGGCTAAAATCTAAAATATTGAGATCTTGATTCTAAATGCTGGGCAATAATAATTTTATTGTCCAGGTATAATACTAACGAGTCAGAATTCGTCTCACCCTCTTGGTGCCCAGTTAATTTTCAACAATTTCAACTTCAATTGGATTAGCGTAACATTTATAATAATTTTCCACTTTCGCTTCAGGGGTAGTACCCTCATGTACATAGGCACAAAACTGAAGGTGAAAGCTATCATTTTCTAACTCACTGGGAGGATGGTGCAGAATGCTCATTTGTTCTGGAACAGCTATCTCACCGAAAAAACCTGGGTGTTCAGGGTTGGAAGGATGATCAAATAAAGCTAGTCCATTAACTCCGTCACCTACATTCCCGGCTAGATCGCACCAAGAGGCCCGCTGATGATGTACTTCAGATCTTCCCAATTGGCCGGATGAGTTTTCGACGTGTCCTTGTTCGGGAATTTTCATAGATGGGTTTAATCGTGCAACAAAAAGGAACTGTCGATCACCTATATCAACTGGATATGTGGTTTGATGAGCGATTTCTAAGAACCGTTTTTGGTCGTCAGCATACCAGGCTCGTACCGTCCTTGTTTCGTTCATGATGATGTCCCCATTTCCTTTAACGTGAATCAAATCCTCAACGAATTCTGCGTAGACGGGACCTTCAGTTAACCTAATGAAGCGCTGATGAAGTGTCTTCCCACATGGACCATATGGCGGCTCGTCCCAATCAGACCAAATATTGGCTGACCCACCTTCACCATGACCACCGTAAGCTAAATATAATCCAGTGTGATGGGGGTGATCTTCGCCACCCGCTCCCCTGACAACGGATCCATGATTACCATTTAGAGGCCAAAAATATGGCTTCCAGACACCTAAAAAATTATACCGAGCGAAAACATCATCATCGACGGTGATCAGTAAGTGTGAATTTCGATCGTGAATTTGATATCGATGATCTAAGCCAGAATCACTTCGGGTTGATTCGGTTATACTAATAGCGTACCAAGCAGACTCACCGATGGTTAGATTCGACGTTTGCCAAGCTATATGTCGAGTCGATGGTTCAAACTGAATGGGTATCTCATCTACCAAAGTTTGGCCAGTTGANGATATTTGTGAAACNGACAATCGAGAAATCCCCTCCTGCCATTCGGGAAAATAGTCATTAGGTTTAAATGTAAAACCAACTAAGTCGTTATGGCGTTCGACTGAACCAGCATTGATTTTNACTACGACAGCATTTTTCAGGTCTTCCATATTAAAGTCCTTTTGAATCTGAAATTGAATTTTAGATAGTAATTCACTATTTTAAATATATCACTAGTAATTGAACGTGAGTTAGCACACTTACAACCTTACTTAATTTAACCTTCCTTCTTTTTATAAAGCCAGATAAATTAAGAATTAACTCCCAAACCGATGTCTCTACAATAGTTGACCCAAAATAGTNNAGGTCAGGNTANAANGTGATGNTCNCACTTCTGANCAAATGCTTCTAGTATTTATNGANCNAAGNAAGGGAGATATGCNAAAANTANTNATTAATCAGTGTATAGGAGAAATTACCAANTTTTCCTAAGNATGTAAAACAGAANNTNNCTACAATACTGATGAAAAANATTGCANNTGTATNGTCAAAACCTTCTACATTAAGTTTTTANGNCCTTTANCGATAAGTCTTGNTTCCTCNGATATCTTATCAAAGACGGNCAGCTGTCATNATAGCGAGTTTNCCNTCCGTTNCCTCATGGCTGAAATTCACAAACCCAATGGATTCTAGTATTCGTTGGTGNACGTCGACCGGAAAGCGCCTCATTTTTTNNGGGTCATCATTTTTAAAAGGGACANTAAAATCAGCATTCAACAGCATTCCGTCTGGTTTAATTAAAGAATAAATCTTTTTATAGGCCAATTCGAGTGCTTTATATCCACCCAAATCGTGTAACGTTTGAAAAGTATAGGCTAGATTGAAAAGTGGTAAATTTTNATACCATGATTCATCATTCAGATTTGATTGATGAAGAGACAACTTGGTCGAGTGCAGCCCCGTGAGTTTTTGTTCTGTGTAACTAATTAGCCCGGGGTTGATATCAACGCCTGTATAACTAATATTAGACAAATTATTAGATTTTAGATGGTCAATAACCAATTGAGCGAGTTGGCCAGTTCCAGGTCCTANTTCTAATAGATGAATTTCTTCCCCTTTGAAACCTTGGAAATATTTGTCAACAACATCAACTATAGCAGATCTAATTCGGACTCGCTCTGGCCATTTTTGGTCAAGATTTGCCAACCAATCAAGAATCTGNTTTTTGTTTTCAAAGTTAGAATAATTCATAGGCTAATCTCTATANTAGATGGCTAGGTTTTAGTCGCATTCGGCATGGAAGAGTTTACCTCCAAAATCAATTCAATTGATTTTTATGGACCTTGTTGGCCAGTGGCAATTATAGTACCAGCGGGAGGTAATTGGTCCAATCGATTGGGTAGGTTGTCCTCGACCTGATTGAGCCAATTGAGAAGTTGATTATGTAGATCGTTTTCGATATTTGAAGTCTCAATACGGCCAGATAGATTGTTCATTTCATGAGGATCGATTTCGAGATCATATAATTCATTAATATCTTGTGTGTTCCAAATGTATTTGTACCGCTCGTTACAAATAGCACGGATTTCAAAGCTGTATCCATTATATCGGTAATAAACGCCATAGGCAATCTGAGGCCAATTTGGTGGTCGTTTTGATGTTCCAATAAGCGACATCAGATCTCTTCCTNGTGAAGAGTCATTCAGTGAAGGCTGAGAATCTATCAAGGCGAAAATCGTTTCAGCAATATCGATCAGAGAGACGTAGGCGTCTTGTGCAGCTGGTAATTTTTCTGGTTGACGAATTACCAGAGGTATTCTCCAGACTTCCTCATAAAAGTAAGCACCTTTATCGAACCGATTATGCGCACCTTCCATATCACCATGATCAGAAGTGAANATGACAGTAGTGGAGTCGTAGAGGTTGAGGNNCTCCAATTCGTTTATGATAAGACCTAATGCTTCATCGACCATACTGATGTGGGCGTGAGAGTAAGCAATGATGGTTTTCCACTCTTCCTCGTCTAGCATTGAAGTATCCATGCATCCCCAGAAAGGTGTAGAATGGAACCAAGGTCGTCCATCACAATTGTCTTTGAAATTGATTGGGAGTTCGATACGTTCTCGGAGTTCTTCCGCTAGAGCGACATATTCTGTTGGAAGATGATGAGGGAAGTGTGGCGGTTGCGAGGAAATTGTCAGAAAAAATGGCTTATTATCTTCTCTTTCTTTCCACTGATTGAGAAAATTGATACCTTTTTGTACTTCAGGGAAAGGCCGAAGTCTTTCTTTGTCCTTAGGTATATTACCCCAGAAGGGAGCACGCCCCTTAATAAGCTCTTTGGTCTGCTGCTCGTAATNCTTAACGCTTTTTTGATAACAATGATCAGTAGTCTTTGGATCGTAGGGTTTGCTGGAAACTTCTACGTTAGCATCAAACCCATGGGCGCCTCGTTTTTCAGGGTTATTGCCTCCTAGATGCCATTTTCCGTAGTAGCCAACATGATATCCAGTTTTTGAGGCCTCATTGATCCAACATTTTTGTTCTAAGGACATCGATTCTTGTAGAGAATATCCGACTGATTGATTATCATAAACACCGTTTTGGTGAGGCCATTTGGCAGTCAGCAANGTTCCACGGGCGGGAGTACAAAGTGGACAAGTAGTGAATGCATTTTTAAATACTGTACCTCCTAGGGCTAGTCGGTCAATATTTGGTGTGGGAATATCAGCCCCCAAGAATCCAAACGCCCAAGCTGGCCATTGGTCAGCCAGTAGAAATAGAATATTTTTCACGCCGTCAAGTTTCCTTTTTAAATTTTTAACAGAGTAAGTACCCTACACTTATTACCCCTGAATGCTAATTCCCACTGGCCAGACCTCTATTGTCAATAGGCTGTTTTTTACTATTCATAAACACAAATCATCCATAGAATCTAAAATCCTAAGAGTTGAGATACTTCAGAGCGTCCTTTCTCAATTTCATCTCGATTCAAACCAAGTCGAAAAGATTGATTAATAATATCAATGGTATCAGTATGCGTTGAAAGCAAGTCTGATGCTTTAATACCATTGTGCGATTGAGCTTTGATGTCAATTCCATGCTCAAGCAAAAGTTGAACCGACTTAGATCGACCTAAAAAAACTGCACCATGCAAAGCCGTTCCACCATCTTTATTTCTGGAGTTGATATCGACTCCTTGTTTAAGTAAAAATTTAACCATTTTGGATTTTCCGGTGGCAGCAGCGATCGATAGTGGAGTCAGGCCGAAGAAAACTGTACTCTGATCGTTAATNTCGATTTGGTTTAGGTGTATTTTGACTGATTTGATATTGCCATTGGCGATCGCCGTCCAAAAAGATNTTTTATCAAGTGGTTGAATCCACCAAGACGGATCTACTAAATCTTCTTTCCANTCAGGCATTCCATCAGTAATCTCTGTGATGACTTCACCTTTACGATCCTTGATAAACTGCCTTCGATTTTCTAATGATTGAACAAATCTGTAGGCTGACTGTATTTTTCTTCCTCTATCTTTACTTTTTTTGTCATTTTTATCACTTTTGCCGATTTCACCATTTTCTAATTCTTTTTCTGCTAGACTTTTGGTAATCATTTCTTTGATTACCAAAAGGTCAACCCCAAATTCTGAGGAGAGGTGCCTGATTTTTTCACTATTTAGGGCTTCCTTACGTTCCTGGTCTGAAAGTCCTTTCATCCAATTAATTAATCCTCTCGTTTCTTCCTTTATAAGATCGTCAACTGTTTCCTGAGTTAGATAAGGCTTAATTAAGGTCTCTATTCTTTCTGTCTCCTTTAATAAATCTTTTTCATCCCAGTACTGATCCAAAATTTCCCTTAATGCTTGTTCNTAACTGTTACGGCCTGATTCAGATTGATACAAATGGTGNGTTATGATTCCCTGCTTTTTTACTGAAATTGGTCCTGTTTCACCTTTCTTAATACGACTGTATTTTTCAAATAGGCTATCTGCTCCCCAAGGAATAAAATGGAACTTTTCAGTGTCTGGGTTGAGATAAATAAAGAAATTATTACGATTACCCGAATATCCGTCCCAACAGCCTAATAATCCTTCCATGGCCCAGAAGGTGTAGAACGAATCTAAATCCACTATTCTACCTATTTCGGCTTCCATATTTTCACCCGGTTGATCCAGGACATCGATCAGTTGCTGAATTAGTTTTCTACCTTTCTTATCAGAACCAAATTTATGTTCAAAACTACCAGACCAATTGGGTAAAAAATCCACTAGCGTTCCTTCATATAATGCACCGCTTGAGTTACCAAATCCCCGTTTTAGTAAAGGCCGATGTATTCTTTCTACATGCGTNTAAATTCCTAAGTTTTGACCATTAACTGTCACTTTGGCATAAGCACATCTAGGTGCAGGAATACCTGCAGCATTAAATAGTTTATAAGCTAAAAATTGGCTGACTAGACTGACATCTTGCTGATTGTTATTAAATGTCAGGTTAGTTAATCCGTCAATTTGACCGGTTTCATCTATGTGATTGAGCTTGATTTTAAGTGACGGTCGATCGGAATTTCGTGAAGAACCAAGAAAGCCTTTTTTTCGAATGCCAATCTGCGGAAATACTATTCCGTCAATGGAGAAACTGGCTTGAGTGTAAGTGTAAGGACGATCAGTAGGGGAATATTTCCGTTGCTCAGATAATGCAGTTTTAGCATCTCGAGTTTGGTGCCGTATTGTATCCCAATTATCCTGATCAATTATAATTTGAATATCTAAAACTCGATCAGCTGGAAAAATGTCATCAACAGTTAGGTTATGATCTGTCTGTCGATTTTGTCGTAACTGTTCTTTTTTAGTTGTAGCTTTATCTGTTTNGGTTTTCCTTTTCTTACCTCTAGTAGCAAAAATCTTTCTTAGCTCTAGTTTCCGGAAGGCTTGCATTAAGTACGCCTGTGGAAAAGACCTAATCGTCGCCTCGGCAACGTCAATTGATTTATNCTTTCCATCAGCATCGATTAGTTGAGGTCGCTCGATTCGTAATTGAGTTTGACTTGTCTTTAATGATTGAAAAGAAATTGTCACTAATTTGGTCTGAAAGGGNCTATCAATTCTACCGTGATACAGATCAACCAAGCTAATAATACCTTTTTGGTGATCAATTTTCGGTTCTTGCCAAGAGCTAATTGCACTACTTTTTTTTACTTTTTCTACTTTTAGTACTAGAGGGTCATAACCTAAATCGAAGGTTAAGCTATCTCCCTTAGTGGCATGTTGAATAGAAATATCAAACTCAAAAGTTTGTCCTGGGTCAATAGTCTCATTATCCATTACTAGTGAANGTGGAGAAGTTACAATTTCGGCACCACCCTTTAGTTCTCCATCACGACTATTGGTAGACAAATCATCAGCTGTCCCATCGTCAAAATTCCAGTAGCCAATCAACCCTTTTTCACTACCAGATAATGGACTATCCATGGCTTGTTGAATTTCGATGGCCGACCTGGCCAAATTCCAAATTCTGATCTCATCAAGCATTGCTTCTGCATCTTCGTTTCTCCAGTTACTACGACCAATGAAATTTTTCTGGCGTTCAATATCCCGAGGTGGGGCCGAAAAACGTCCCTGGCTAACGACTTGACCATTAATCAGGAAAGAAGAAGTNTTTCCTTTCAGAGTAAAGGCAATATGAGTCCAAGTATTCAANTCCAGAGCGGTTGGACTCTCCAAACCNCCACTTTTTACTATGTGNAAGACCGGAATTCCTGTTTCTTCTCTGCTTAAAGACAGCAACACATTATCTTGATCAGCCCCATTNCCAAAGTCAATTANCCTAGACCAAGATCTGTATTCTTTGACGCAAACCCAAGCTTCAACGGTCAAATCACCATTGAACCAAACACTAGTAGGTATTTGAACATAGTCGCCATCTCCATCCAAATTCAATACTCTATTGTCAGAGAAAATNTAACTAGAAGCTAAAAAAAACAATAGAAATAATAATCTAATACGTATCACCTTGATTTCTCCATGAATATAAACAATCNTTAAAGTGATTGGTAGTTACAGATGTCCTAGAAACAAACATGANCTATATTATCTCAATATACGTAGTCGTTCTATCTTTGTAAAGATAGAAAACATAGATTGAGTGGAAACAAAAACTCTGCCCATAAATACATAAATATTAGTTAGATTAGGTGCAAANGATTATTTGAAAACAAAATNAGATGCAAATGAAATAATTGATCAAGACGATACTCTTTGTCATTTAGACTCAATAATATCCTTAGAAAAATATACTAAAGTCGAGGGGTTTTAACCATGCTANTTACTTAATTATTCCATTTTTTAATCTTCTGTGGATTTGAAGAAGTAAAGTATGGTCAAGATATATCATGTGNATAGGTATCAATTNTCATAAATNATCGATGATCGTAGAATAGATNTANTAGACCTCTTCTTNGTNCAGNCCCNAAATTGACCAAATTAAGAAATTGGCATAACATAACTCTGTAGTCTCAGTTTTGGGTTCTGTANGCCAAAACTGATTTAATTAATTACGGACACATTTATATAGATAACAGGAGATATAATTGCTAAAGCTGACAAATCCCACCGTAGATATCGCAATTGTCTGTAGCGATTTCGACAAATCCCTACATTTTTACCGTCATTGCCTAGGTTTGGAAATTTTAATGGACCTGGACATCCCTGATGAAGTAGCTATAGGGGCTAAGTTAGCGCCAGCGGGATTTCGTCAGGTTAGACTCCAAGTCGGGGACACACTAATAAAATTGATGGATATTAAATCTCCGCCATCATCAGATGTAAATCAATTTAAGTCTGGAGTTCGTTGGTTAACTGTCTTTGTTGAGGACATATATCAAACCATAATTGATCTGGAACAGAGAGGAGTGACATTTCTATCTGAGCCTGTATCCGCGCCTGATGCCGCTGGTGTTGTTTGTGCTAGAGATCCAGATGGAATTCTAATCGAGTTTGTACAGCTAGAACCTCTCTAATTGTTTTTCTCAGTTGAATTTATCAAAAATTGGATTATTAATTAAATAAAAAATAATATGTGTTTTTAATTTTTTCATAAAATGGTCTAATATCTCTTTTCAAAATAACCAAACTGAAATTAAAGTACACCGCCTATGTGGTATAATGGAGCCAGATTTTGATCTAAATATTGATCGAAATTGGAGAAATTTGTGTCGTCATTCCACCTTTCAGATCACCTAGTTAACTGTTTTCATGATCAAGGTTTCATTAAAGTTGAAGGTTTTATTAATCAAGATCAGGTTGAAGAGCTAGCCCATGATTATGACCGAGCAGCCTCTGGTGAAATCCATGTTCCGGCCTCGGGTAGTGACCACGTCGAGGGTCGGATGGTACAATTAGTCAATCCCTCACAACATATCAGGGGATGGCAACAACATGACTATTTTTTGCAAGCTTGGGATGTTGCCAAACAATTAATTGGATCAGATGCTGTTTATGTTTATGATCAGATGATTTTTAAACCCGCTCATCACCCGGCGGAAGTTCCATGGCATCAAGATGCAGGATATTGGAAAAAAACTCGTGGTTCAGATAATGCAGTCACTTGCTGGTTGGCCTTGTCGCCTGCTTGGAAACAAAATGGTGGGATGCAGTTCATCACCGGTAGTCATCGGGGAAAAATTGCAGAGCATTACAACGTATCACACCGATCGGAAATGAATGGTGCGTTAGAGACAAAAGTTGATCCGAGCCAATCGGTCTCCGTATCTTTGGAGCCGGGTGATGTAACTTTTCATCACTGTCGCATGTTACATCATACTGGGGGAAACTATACGGATACTCCACGCCGAGGTCTTATCACTCACTTTTGGTCTGGAGATTAGAAGTCCAATGAGCCCCCTAGTTTAAGAAATTCTTTGTCTTAGTTTTTGGTAGACAGTCTTACTTGTATAAAATGATCCTGAGATGTTCCCAAACATTGTCAGATTGGAGGTCAATCCTATATCTTTTTTACTACAATGGAAATTAAACTTTTATTAGCGCCGAGTTTTGATTTCCTTGATAAGTTTGTGATCTTCGCCACTGTAAAAATCAATCCCCCGAATTCGCCACTCTCCATTTTTATCTTTTCTTAGTGAGGCTAGGTATAAGGCCGACCCTCCCCAACTTCGAACTGTTTTTCCTCGAACTGTTGCATTCTTAGCTCTCGAATCTATGCCTATTTTTTCTGGTACACTTGGAACAGGATTATGCCCTATCTTTTTTTTAGTTAATTCAAAATCTTCTTTAATGCCACTCCATTTTTCTGTCAGCATAAATGCTCCCCAACCATGTTTCCCCATAAAGACTTCTGATTTTTCTAATTTCAGCCAGTATTTCATAGCTGTGTCTATATCATCTTCGGCATGCGCAGTTGCGTGTTCGGATAGCATTTGGCCGATTTTTTCTTCTTCAGCATCGAAGTCTATTTCTACTTTACTTATTTCTTCAGCGACCTCTGGTTCTATTTTCGTAGAGGACGGAGTCGTTACATCGTTGTCGCTTCCGCAAGCAATAAGTAGAACACAGCAGCAGAAAATAGTAACGATTATGACACGTGAGTTTGAATTGGTCATTATTCTCGACCTCCGATAATGAAAAGTTTTAAAGTTGATAGTATAACCAATGATGCTTTCTAGAATTGAATCATCTGCTCTGATCCATCATTCGTAAAAATTCCTATTACTTCCTGCAATACATTTACTCGACAAGGACAGAACCAGAAAAAGAATTGATTGACCAGCTTTGGGCTATTCAAAAAGTTTCGCGAACTTGAGAATTAATTCAACGCAAAAGGTCCCGACTTCTTATCCTATACTAGATAAATCAATTAGTAAACTAAAATTTTTACTGTGCGTAAAACAGACAGATGAGATGATCGTTGCATTGTGATTAATAATTTCTTTCTGGACATTTCAGATTTAAGATCGAGTTGTAATCGGAAAGATTATTAGCCGTTTTTTGACTCAATCATAAAAGAAGAATATAGGACCAATGGCGAAAAAACACCAACTGTCAATTTCAGCTGATAAATTCAGATAAATTGATCAAATATTTTATCGGACTAAGATTAGTCAGAGGTAGAGCTTACGGAGCAAATTGTAGATTGATATAGGGCTAATGATCACATGAAAACAAGATATAGGGAAACAATGTTTCGTTATATTGATCTGTCAAATAAAGAATATATCTGTGATGTCTTGGAATGAAATCATCAGAGTACCTTACAAGTCAATGTCTCATCTTTATCAAGGTCAAATTCTTATTAATAACATTTTGACTTTGATAAAGATAACTATAGCGCTTCTGTTTTGACTCTACGATAACCATTGATGACAATGCTGTTATCCGCTAAGACTTCGACGATTGCGTAAGCGTTGTTCTCTGTACCTTGTCCTTCTACAACTGCTTTCAATGTGTAATAATGAATGTCGTTAATAACATTATATCGTCCCGTGTGTTGGTGACCATTGAACACAGCTAGAACTTTCTTGGATTGTTCTAATATTTGTCTAACTTCGGACGCATTATTGATAAAATGGCTTCCTTCACCATCCAGTAGTTGATGTACAAATACAATGTTGTGTAGTGAGTTTTTTTCTAATTCATGGCGCAACCAATTCAACTGATTCTTAGGGATATTACAATCAGTCCAATCAAAGTTTCCTCGATCGTAACTTTTCCCATCTGACCGATAGTTAGCATCTAAAATAATGAATTGAATATCTTTTTCAATGAAACTGTAAAATGTATGCTCGTTTGGTATCCCAGTGTTGGTAATTTCAGATTGAAATTGAGCTTTAGATATACTGTCTACATCGTGGTTTCCCAAAACGTGAAATGTTTTTTTTGCTCCTTTCCGAAATTCTTCTTCAATTTTACGCAGATATTTTAAGGTTGAATTTTCATTTGGAGGGCTATCTTCATCCTTGAAATCACCTAGTTCTATAAGAAATTCAATCTCTTGACCCTTCATTACTTGAATAAATTCTGTTAATTTATTTAAAGATTCCCGATAATACCTATTTCCTCTAGAGTCAACATCAGCAAAGTGTATATCGGTTATCATGCCAAACCTTAACTTTGGTTTTGAATTAATGGCCTTCGATTTAACAGCTGATAACCCTAAACCGGCAATTGAAAAATTTAAATATTCCCTTCGGGAAAGGACAAAGTTTTGCTTTTTTGGGTAATTTGACATGATAGATTTCTCTTAAAGAACAGATTCAGTTTTTTTGACTCAAAATATAAAAGGATACGCTTAGTAGTTTAAATAAATATAGATTGGGTTGACCCTTAATTTTTTAAAATCAGTCCTGAAATAGTTGTTAAAGTATGGTAAAACGTTATTAATATTTAATCAACCAAGCTATTAAATATTAATTCTTTACTATCTATACCGACTTTTTCTAGTTTTCAAAAGGAAAAGATTTGTTTGACTTCCACTTTGATTATTCCACGACACAATGGGTTAACTCCATTGTGATTGGAGTTTGCTTAACCAAGATTTACTCCACTATTGCATATCACATTCGATACCGAGAGCAGACAATTTTTTATTTTCCCTATTTGATATTTTTGGGTCAGCTGATTTTCACCCTTATATTCATTTGGTATGGTTACACTCCAAATTACTATCCTGTACTTGAGGGGAATAATGTACTTTTCACGATGACTGTTCTCGCTGATAGTATCGCCATTATTTTTGTTTTGTCAGCTCTACCAGACGGGCAACCTTTAACTGACAAAAAATTGGATTTGAAAAACTTTTATTATAAAAACAAAAAACCGTGGAATATAGTACATATGATTTGGTTATCTATCGTTTTAGTATGTTTTTATTTCACGCCAAACAAAGAATTAGTTTTTGCTCATAGATTAAGTATTCAAGTGATGGTTCCTTTGTTTTACGGCAGCATGATTGTTGGGATATTACTAGGAATTGCAATGGTGCTTTATGATAGTGATCATTTACATACAGGGTATCATTTATTTTGGTTTTTTTACTTTTTTCTACCCTCCATCGGCTTAATATAGATCGTTAATCTTTATTGTGAATTAAACAGATGAATGACCATCTCGAACATTTGTATAATAGTCTGAGAAGAAATTGTTAAGGAAGATTTTCTTTAAAAACTGGTTTCATTTTTTGATGAAATTTTATATCAAGCATAATCATTGACCGATTTTCATGTTACTTTTTGTACCATTCATTAAGAGTTCTTAACAGGTTATTCATGATTATTAAATTGAAAAAATTAATAGATCTACATAAAATAATCTATCGACCAACCTGCTAATTCAAATAGGTTTAAGGTAAAGATTGAGGGAAGTAATGTCCAATTTCAAATTGACNCAGCAACAAATATCTTTTTTTCACAATTTNGGTTATCTTAGTTTCCCTGATCTAATGGCAGACAGAATTAGAGAGATTGATTTAGCTTTTGAAGAACTCTGGTCAGAAAACGGGTATGGCCACAATGGCCAACCTCACGATGGTTTAGCCCGGTCTTGTTTAGTCCCATTCATAGATCTCAGTGANACTTTAAGTAGTCTTTTAGACGATCCAAGGATTTTAGGTATTGCTTCTAGCCTTTTAGGAGAAGATTTCAATTATATGGGTAGTGATGGGAACTATTACGTGGGGAATACAGGATGGCATTCTGATGGGTGGCACGAGGAAATCCTTCATATTAAGATTGCTTTCTACNTAGATAANCTGACAAGCCAAACCGGTTGTTTACGGGTGATTCCCGGCAGCCATAAATTTGGTGATGACTATGCCAATTTGTTATCTAAACAAGTTGGTAAAAGTCAAGAATTATTGGGGGTGGAGGCCGNGGAAATCCCTTGTGTTAATTTTGAAACCAAGCCTGGTGATATAGTCTGTTTCAATCATAATCTCAAGCACGCAGCATTTGGTGGTGGAAGTCGACGCCGAATGTTCACCATGAANTGTTCTCAAAGGTATCCTGATAATCGGTTAGATGAATTACGTAATTATATTAGCGGTGGTGCTCGTTTCTGGTTGGACCGAGCTTATGGTGAAGCTATGATTCGCACAGCTGATCAAAATCGGATGCGACACCTGGAACAAAAAATGGCCAACGATGGCCACCTAGCTGAACTTTCCCGTCAAGCTCGGACAAACATGAGTGAACCTTCTCGAGGTTAATACTGAAATNTATAAATACTAGATAATTTTGAATTGTTTATATTTATAATCGTTTGTGTGCCGAATTTAGGTGTCATACCTGTTGTATTGTTTTTGGATAACTCGAGGGGTTGCCACTGTAAATGTGTTACTTACCAACCTCGACAGTTTTCTTTGGGGGCTTCCAAAACCACTATATTGATCTTGAGCCAGAATCGAACAAGTTTCATTTTNTCCCATNGAACATGGANAATTTGATGTAGCTGACTGNAGTGGAATTCCNGAGGTGTTCCGTAAAATGATCATTGATCATCCTGCTGGAAAGTGGTACACAATCATTGAGCGCCTATTGAACTTCCCGCGTCATCATGATTATCTGGACACCTATTTGAACAATATCTTCGACAAGGGAAAGATGTAGTTTTAGTAACTCTCTGAAGGTGGGCAATTATACTAGTCCAGGTTCTAAAGAGCCTTTGATTCGTTAGAGTCGACATTTCAACTGGCGTTTCTTGTTTTCTTCCNCTTTAATTTATTTTGGTATGATGATTCCGGGCCCAATCAATTTTTCCGTGAAGACCTAGAAAGCGCACCAAGTACACTCTGNCACCTATAGCATTCTAAGAGTAACTTGCTTTTGTAATGTAGAATCACTTGATTAGTCAGCAGGTATCACAACTGAACAGGCAAAATACAAACCGGGTTTGGAATTTTTGCCACGAAACCGGTTGCTTTCAAATTACCAGTCTGGTGATCAATCTGAAAAGTTACTACTGTGTCAGTATCTTGATTACCAACAATCAGAAATTTTCCAGTGAGGTCGACAGCAAAATCGCGAGGAGTTTCGCCCANGGTTGGGGTGTGCCCAAGTGCAGTTAGTTGACCATCTTCAAATGAGAATCTGGCTATGCTATTATGCCCCCTGTTAGAAGCATATACATAACGACCATCCGGTGTCACAGTAATTTCTGCGCAGGATGGGGTTGCGCTTGTTCCTAGAGGTAATGTCGAGATGGTTTGCAACGGATTAAGTAGACCATTGTAGTATGCATAGACAATGATTGTAGCATCCATTTCGTTCAGCACGAATGCATATCGGTTACTAGGATGAAAAACAAAGTGGCGCGGGCCGGCACCAGTATGTGTTTTGACGAAGGCAGGATCACTTGGCGCTAAGTTACCTGTTTGTTCATTAAACTGGTAGACTAGAATTTTGTCGAGACCCAAGTCGGGTACGAACAGAAGCTTATTGTCGGCGCTTAAAACAACCGCATGTGCGTGAGGAACAAGTTGTCGTGGATGATAACTACCAGATCCTTGATGTTGAATAAGATTTCTTGTTTCACCTAATGATCCGTTTTCTTGAATAGGGTAACAAACAATACTGCCAGTTTCATAATTCGCCGTCAAAACAAATTTACCGGTTTTGTCAACTATGATGTGACAAGGTAGGCCACCATATGCCGGTTGATCATTCAAGGGATAGAGAGTCTCGCCATCGATGGCCCAGGCGTGTACTTTTGGGTCATCTTCTACTTCTGTCTCTTGAGTAGCATAAATGAATTGATTTTGTGGATCTATNGCCAGATAAGAAGGATTTCGTGGACCAACGGTATTGGATAGATAAACTAGCTCTCCAGAACTTAAGTCCAATCGGTAAACGTAGATGCCTTCCGCTTTTCCATCGACAAATGGCAATTTTTCAGTGTAAGTCCCAATGAAAATAGTTTGAAANTTCATTTGTTCCTCTGGTCTAAGATTCTAGTTTTTCTAGCTTGTCATANTATCTCATCTGAGTCAATGAAAAGTACTACTAGACTATTGATAGGCATTGATAGTTCAAAAGGATACAACTACTAAAATGCTAATCCAAAATGTTTAATGAATTAGTACACATTGACTGGCTCTCATTTTTATCAAGACAAAGGATAATTCGTACGCGAGATATCCAAGTAGGCATCAGTACCAGTTACACTAAACCNGAGTATTTACTCACTTTATTGATAGATTGAGGATATTCATGTCTATTTGATTAACAAGCTTTCTGCACTTGTAATTCTTGGAGNTGCTAATTTTTCCTTTTGGTGTTTGTTTAATTAATTCCCGGCGTTGTCGGCCCTTTAATATTTTTGTTTCATAAACATGGATTAACCTATAGGGAGTGAAGAATGACATGATTTTTGCACGATTGGCTTTGAGTAGCTGTATAAAGTCTCGACTAGAACGTTCGGCATTTCCACCATTCCACAAGATTACCTCTTCTAAGAAGTTTCGCGCCCAACCATCGTGCAAAAATTTTGGGACCGTTGACCACATTTATCAAGCCAATACCCTAAAAGTGAAGTACTCNCCACTTTCTACCATTAGTTGATTCTTCTAGTCGGTTATTGACTAATCCGGGGCCCACATCACGAAGTGATAAATCTGTGAATGGGTGAATTTATTGATCAGATAGAACTTTTACGATAGGATAAATTCTCGGTTTGAAATGTGGGTGATGCCCAATTCCGTCAAACATTCTCCTACCTGAAACTACCTTTGGATCATCCCAATTTCTTTGAGGTGTAACAGTGAGTGTTTTCAAATAGAAAGTAATTTTCTGCAAGCTCGTATACGGGGTAATCAGGTAGATACCGGCACCAGTTAGTACTCCTTTTTTCTTGTAGTTTCTTCTCCTAGTTATTATTCATCTTCTTTCATTCTTTCCCTAACCCAATCCTTCCCATATAGACCGGACTTTGTTGACCTATCATTTACATTGAGATAGAATGGATTGTTATTTCAGTTTAGTCGNAAGTAAAGAAATAGTCCTATTCATATAAACTAAGATAATGAGCACACCTGTAGATGCAACACGACTAACTTGAGGCAACCAAATGGTGAAATCAANACCTAATGTATTCAGTCAATCCAAGTTAGATTTTTGGAATCGAAATGGTTACGTGATTCTGCCTAACGCTGTCCCCCCCTCACTGTTGGATGATACTGTAATAGCCATGGAACGTTTTTTCGGTCAAGACTTCTCTCAATCTACAGATTGGTATAATCCTCCTCCATTTCCGGGTGGAATTACACCAATGAGCCATGATCAGGAATTGTGGAATAATCGTCAATCGACTCGGGTCTATCAAGCGTTCGCTCAAATNCTGGATTGTTCCGAGTTACAAGTCTCACAAGACCGCGTCAATTTTAACCCTCCAAATAAAAATTCTGTTTGGAACCATCAGGGAACTATGCATTGGGATATAGACAGTCGTCAACAACCTATCCCATTCCAGGTACAGGGAGTTCTTTGCTTGACGGACACGGAAACTAACCAAGGCGGATTTAAGTGTATTCCTGGCTTTCATCGAAAACTGAGTGATTGGGCTGCTAGTCAGCCATCCGATCGGCCGGCACGAATGCTTGATACTACTGGAATGGAAATCCAGTCCGTACCAGGTCAGGCTGGCGATCTGATCATTTGGCACAGTGCTTTACCTCACAGCAACAGTGCTAATACGTCTAATCGACCCCGATTAGCCCAATATATCACCATGTGGCCAGTTGAAAGGAGTTTGCCCGGCAGTGGAGTATTACCCTTAGCTGTGACCAAACGTAGGTTGTTGGCTCAAGTCTTGGGTGTGGCTGAAAGCCTGATCGCCAAATGGCTGTTGAACTATCANGAAAGCGATATGGTGCTAGTTGAAGTCGACCGCCTGCTAGGCGAACACCCAGATTACCCAGCCTGGCATGTTGAGGTAGAAGGGCAAAGCTATTATTTGAGAAAGCCTTGGGTGAGACCAGTAGACAACCGGCGTCTGGCTATTTATCGTCCTTATGCCATGGGCCAACATCTCGATACTCCGGCTTTACCAATCGTGGACGAAAACGCATTTATTACTGAATTAAAAGAAACCGCGG
The DNA here is from genome assembly GCA_002729015.1 of Candidatus Poribacteria bacterium. The sequence goes on along the minus strand of PBVO01000054.1, from coordinate 9,241 downwards.
TAAAAATACCTACAATGGGAAGCNAATCAAAACTAACAGCAAATCAGCTTGATCAAATGAAACAGTTTCTATTCCAGACACCTGAGCATCATGGTTTTGAACAGAGGTTATGGAATGAAGACAGTATTTGCGAAATGTTGAAACAAAAGTTTGATTTGGAAATAGAAACTCGTCCGGTAGTCTTAACGGATTTGGGACGAAAATTAGCTGGTGTTGATACTTGGGATAACCCATAGAATTCACCGTCAAGTAAAANTAAAACTGTGAGGCTAGTATAATTTAATGTCTTTCTCTAGGATTGACAGTTTAATCAAGATCAGCGCCGGTTATCACTTTTTCCTGCTACTCTTGTTGCAATTTTCTCATAAAATCTTGTTGTCCTCCTTCAGGATCATGCTAATGGTAAGCGCCATCTTGCAGATACACACCATAACATTAGTGATTTTTATATGGATTTTAGTATCCACCGTCTGAACCGACTAATATATGCGAGAAAGTTAATTTGTTATGATTGACCAAACTAATATTACCAATCAAGAAATTGAAGAATCTTTTAAAAGAGATGGTTATGTTGTAGTCGAAAATATCATTCAGGATCACGAATTGGAACCTATTCGGAAACACNTCAAAACAAGGGTCGAAGATTACGCCCATGAGCAGTATGCCGCAGGTAATCTTTCGTCTGTTTACAACAGAGAATCTTTCGAACGTCGTTATGCTGTCATATGTGAGGAGTTATCAATTTCTCCTCGTGGTTGGATCGGCCACACGTATGGCCGAGAGTTTTACGATCTCTATAACTTGCCAGGTATTCTCCACGTTTTAAGCATAATACACGGTCCTGAAATATCTAATATTGGCAGCCCCGCGCTGAGGACGAAACTACCCGGCAGTGTGATTACCTCGTTTCCCTGGCATCAAGATAGTCAATACATTGANCAAGCTACGATTGGTAAAAAAGAACGTCATACTGAGAACTTGCTAATGGTCACAGTATGGGTACCTTTAGTCGAAGCTACAGTTCAAAACGGTTGCTGCTGGGTCATTCCAGGCAGCCACCGTTGGGGATTATTGGATGGAGCTCGAGGCCAAGACAGCAACATACGAATAGAAGAAAATATAGAAGGAAGAGGCCAGCCGACTCCAGTTCCTCTCAAACCCGGAGGTGCGCTTTTTATGTCCAATCTGTGTGTGCATACAAGTAAGTTGAATACCAGTAACGGATGTCGTTGGAGTATTGATTTTCGTTACTTTCCCACTGTAGATCGGAACAATTTTATACCTGAGCAAAGACAAGCCGCTGAGTTTGTCCACAATAAAATGCGCCGGGGAGGGAAAGAACCACTAGTAGTGCTTACCAAGGGACACAAACCGAGCTGGGAAGAATGGGACACAGCCAACCGGAAACTACAGGCAAATCTAAGGCATACAGATTAAACTAAAATCACGACTCGGACTATACAAACATAAAAGAATAAACATTATAGCCGTAATCTTACCGAATAAGGAATCCATCACTGATAGAGGTGGTTCTTGGAATCAGCAAGAACCACGACCTGCGGGTAGCTGACCGCTACAGCTATAATCCTAGGTATAGATTCGACCGCCGTGGGTTTCGGTGTGTGTCAGAACCTAATTGAGAAATGGTATATAGATTGTATTCGTAAGTACCTTACTAGCGGTGAATTCGCATCTTTTACCATTGGTAGTTTTAACTTTATGCCAGCCTACCACCAGTTGTCGGNCATTTATTTTGTAGGTTTTGATCTAGAATTTGGCAGTGTCAGTGCTAGGGGTTGGTGGTAAAACAGATGCGTTCGGCAAGGCATTGTAGTTNGATGGCCACTCAAACTTTGTTAAAGTTGATGCTGCTGGTCAAGGTTATGACTTTGATTCTCACTTCNACAAATCTAAAGGAATAACCATATGCTCTTGGGTCAAAGTAAGGGAAACTGGGAGAGATAAGCACGGGCAAATGCGACAACCTATTGTGATGAAAGGTGGATTAAAACAATGGGAGTTTGCTCTGTATGTCTACGATAGTTTCCAGCCAGGAATTTCAGTCTGGGGTTGTAAGGCGGGTGGGGGCGATACGTGGGGTGGAAACTTGGGTAATGAGTGGCATTATCAGTGTGGAACCTACAGTATAAAATATGGAATGAAGCTATATCTCGACGGTACAGAAAAAGTCGTAGCTCAAGCTAATAATGTGGGTNATCCATGTGCAGAAGGAGATCGTCCGATTTTTATTGCTCATCGGGAAGATGGTCAATGGCTAAATGCTGATATCGCACAAGTACGAATGTGGGAAAGAGTTATCACCGTTGAAGAAATGGCACTAGCGATGAATACTAACTCCCTAGATGTTCACCGGTTTAATAAGTTACCTATTGCTTGGGCAGAGGTGAAATCGAAATTATAACCTCTCCATTAAGCCTAATAGCTATTCAAAATCTTTTAAGATAACCTACAAAATACCTCCAAATAATCTTTTTAACTTTTACGGTTTTCAATTCTTCGACCTTAGAAATAACTGGTAACTCTTTTTGAGCATAAACAAAAAAAATAACAACTATTTTTTTCATTATTAACTCTTATATCGTTATTCAATATCAGCCACACATCGATCCAATCTGGGTAGGAAGATTATTACAGGCCTTATTACTGCTCGGGTTACTCATATGGTTGAGGGGATGATGTAAGATATGTAATTATACTCATATTGTTTGTGGCGAACGATGAAATCTAGTTTTTACAGTGCATATATAGATTGGGAATCCTACGAGACATTACCATTTTGCAAATAGGCTGATTTNGATTGTCCTACCTCTACTATCGGAATCCCAACGAAAAAATTGTCCCAAGAATCATGATCTTTATTAGAACAATTGTATGGGTTTACTGAAATTATGTTTTGATGTGTATGTGGTTACACCATTCGAGGAAATCGGTCTAATTGGAGGGATTGGGGTCATAGNCGCCACCTCAATTCTCACATTTTTCGTTTTTTGTTTTTTGGGGAGAGATGACNGGANAGAGAATTTTTGGTATGACCTTATATATCTAAAAGAAATTTTTGTTGAATGGAAAGACCTTTCTGATTGGAAAGGAGACAATAGTTTTCGATACAAAATTCGAGAATTATTTCATGGAATACTTAGATTAATACGATCATCATTTTGGTTAATTCTTCTCATCTTAGTAATAATGTTGATTTTCACTTTCACTTTATTCTCACTTTATAGTTCAATTCTTTTTAAGGTTTAGGGAGAGAACAACTAAAAATGTGGGGTGGAGTGATACTGACTTTTGTTTTATGTTACCTATGTTATGTAGGTTACATGTCTTTTTATAAGAAAAAATAATTCTTTTTATAAGAAAAAATAATTCAAATCAATTGAGTTATAGAAANGTCTGATAAAGTAGTTATGAGACATTATCTGTCCAACTAGCAGCTCAAAAACAAAATACCTAGTACCTACACTGACAAATAGTTTGTCTTATCTGACTAGAGGAAGTATCTTCAGGCACTGACCTTGCACGAGAAGTTAATGAAGAGCATCGAAGGCGAGCGATAAGTTTGTCTAGACCTTTTAGCTAAAGGATGAGCCAACCTTGCGATAATGGTGGTATCTTCAAAACTTCTTTCTGTAAGGTGGGTCAACTCCTCTAGCTCACTTCTTTTTTTTGCTTATCATTTTTTCACTTCGAGACCTTAATAATAGACGATAGCTATGGGTAGGCATATAAAACTACATCTTCTGTCAAGTCATATACGCTTGTTTGTACGCTAAGCCTGTACCAAAGATGTGGTCTGCCAATTGGCTCAAGTGGTATACGAGACTTTTAGAGGAACATCAACTACCCTAACAATATAACTTTAGGATCATTTAATCGATTCGGAGTAGGTGAGTNTGCGTGTTTCTCAACTTTTTCACTAATCGGCTGTAAATGTAAAAATCAACTTGACACGTTATACAAAATCATTCAATGATATTTCTNACAAGAGGAAGTTGATACGAATTCTGATGACATGTCCCAAGATTTTTCTGCTAATCTATCTACAAAAACTTGGTTGTTGTCTTAGGATTAAAATTTATTATCCTTGAGCCGTGCGTAACACAAACTTNAACCAAAATAAATTTTACTATGGATATTAGAANTCCAATGAAGCGAAAACCNACGACCAAATTACGTATTTTACTCACNGGTGCAGCAGGATTAGTTGGCACTATTCTACGATCGGCCTGGGAACTTGACGATCAATACCAATTGACTGCGGTGGACCGAAATGATTCGGACTCAAACATTCAAAAGGCCGATATTCGACAGGCTGCGCAAATGAAAGCCATATGTCAGAACCAAGATGTATTAGTACATCTGGCTTATATTAGCTACCAAGACATACTAAAACACTCGACTCAGATGACAGATATTACAGCTACCATGCTGTTGTTTGAAATAGCTCGAGAAGCAGGGATCAAGAAGATTATTTACGCCAGTACTAATGCCGTTACGGGATGGAATGAAAAATTGGCACAACCATCAGATGGTAGTTGGACTGGATTACCACCTAAATTTTCTACAACTGACCAGTTTCGGCCAGATAGTTGGTATGGCGTCATGAAAGGTATGGCCGAGATTGCAGGGCGTTACCTAGTCGACGCTCACCAAATCCGATTCATCAGTATCCGGATCGGTAGCTTTATCGGTGGCAATGAACCGAATGATATTCGTCATTGCTCAACTTTGCTAACACCACGTGACTGTGTTCAACTATTCAGCTTGGCAGTNGATTATCGGGGGCCGNTAAAATATCTGATTACCTATGGTACGTCTGGCAACACTGATGGCTATCANGTTGGGTTCATGGATATTAGTCCAGCTGTGGAAATTCTCGGTTATCGCCCAAAAGACAACCTGATCCAAACACATCGGCATCGGTTCATCTGAAAAATCAGTTGGGTACGTAGTTCGATCTCAGGAAGACAATATGCTGAAAACGATCTGCACGCATTATCTAGGATCGAGATCTCAGAATGACAAGACTAAGATAAGCGGATGCATTTAGANCAAGGCAGTAATAATTCCTTCGCCGGCTTACAAAGAGTAATCACGTATGCGCGTGATTACTACGGTTTACCTTACAAAATTTGCAAAAAGTTGATCNAGTCCTTTTTATCTGATCAGTGGTTACGAAAAAACTATTTTATCAATTCAAAAGAACAGGAATAATGCAAAGATTCAACANAAACAAAATTTATAGTATTGTGATAGTCATTTCGGTGTTACTTGCCTCNTATGAAATATCAGCTAAGAAAATTCCAGCTTTTCCCGGAGCAGAAGGACATGGTATGTATACCATCGGAGGTCGTGGCGGACGAGTGATAAAAGTAACCAACCTCAACGACAGCGGTGAGGGTAGTCTACGTGCAGCGGTTGAAGCTAAAGGACCACGAATTGTCGTTTTTGAAGTGTCAGGGACCATAGAATTAGAGCGCAGACTCAAAATACGAAATGAATACATTACTATTGCGGGGCAAACAGCTCCTGGAGACGGAATCTGTATAAAGAATCAGGAGGTCTTCCTCGACGCAGGTGAAGAAGTTATTATTCGTTACATACGCTTTAGAATGGGTGATGAATCTCAGCAACAAGCTGATGCTTTGGGTGGTCAAAAAAACAAAAACGTCATTATAGACCATTGTTCTGTGAGTTGGTCTACGGATGAATGTGCTTCATTCTATGCTAATGAAAATTTCACTATGCAGTGGTGTCTGGTTGGTGAAAGTCTTCGCCATTCTGTTCATGAAAGTGGCAAGCACGGATATGGTGGTGTATGGGGAGGCNAAAAAGCATCTTTTCATCATAACTTGCTTGCACATCACGATAGTAGAAACCCGAGGCTTGGGGAATATGCTTCATCTTATGCTCTATCTGATTTGGTTGATCTCAGAAATAATGTGATATACAACTGGCAGGGCAACAGTTGTTACGGAGGTGAAGGGATGAATGTTAATATAGTGAATAACTATTATAAAACTGGTCCCGCAACAACAAAACACCGGGAAAGAATTATCGCAATACGTAATAGAATCGAGACTTGGGATCCCTTATATAATATTTGGGGGAAATTTTACATTAATGGTAATGTATTAACAGAATCAGAACGAGCAACGAATGATAACTGGAGTTATGGTGTTCAATTTGATTCTAAATGGAGTCATATATCTAATACGGAAAGACAAAACTTACGTCTGGAAAGTCCGTTAGAAACAGGCNTTGTTACGACACATACAGCAAAGGAAGCTTACCAAAAAGTACTTCAATTCGTAGGTGCAAGCTTAAAGNGAGACTCTGTTGACCAAAGAATAATACATGATGTAACTACTGGTACAGCAACTCACATGGATGGCGGTAATGGCAGTACCAATGGATTTATTGATACACAAGATGCTGTTGGTGGTTGGCCTGAGTTAAATTCATTTCCTGCGCCGATTGANATAGATGACGATGGGATGCCTGATGAATGGGAAACTGCTAATGGGTTAGATCCCAATGACTCCAGCGATGGGAGTAAGGACTTCAATAACGANGGATATACTAATATAGAAGATTACCTGAACAGCCGAGCCCTCCAATATTATGATACAAAACCTCTGNTAAACACCATTAAACCTAAAAATAATGAGCTTTTTATAGTCTCAAAGAAAGTGAATATTGAGGTTGAAGCATATGCCAACGACTATAACGGCGGTTCAATAACCAAAATAGAACTGTATTTGGATAAGCAACTCGTAAAAAAAGAAAATAACAACAACCAAATTGTTACTAAACTGAGGGGTATTTCTCATGGAATNCACCACATTATAGTAAAAGCTACGGACAATTCAGGTAATATTAGCGTTGATACTACCACTATATATGTTGGGACAAAAAAGGTCAGGATAAATATTGAAGAAGATGCACGGAATGGACATGTAAAATTAGATCCTGATGGNGGGCTTTACACTGAAGGTATAGATGTTCATNTCATGGCAATTCCAAATGAAGGATATCACTTTCACAGTTGGATTAAAGATATAGAAAGTGAACAGGAGTTACTAACCATTAAAACTACGGATCATATAACCCTAAAACCTGTATTTGTATCTAANAAAGATCCTCTGCATATGTACAGCAAATCAATAAAAATTACGTTCGGTCCGTTAGAAGGGTTTTATGCATCNTCTAGTTACATAGCAGATGGTGGTAGTCCNTATTTTCGGAGGCCTAATGGNTATACTTACGGTTGGCTTGAGGGGTACAACCTTGGTGGATCATATGATCCTTCAGAATCAAACTTAGTATTAGCAACCTGTAATGTTTTTGAAACAAAGAGTAGTAGTCATTCATGGGGGATTGCTTTACCAAAAGGATTCTATAACGTGAAATTAGGGCTTGGAGCAAAGAAATCACAACAAGCTATAAAAGTCAANCTAGGACAACAACGTGCAGACAGCCCTCAATTATTTATAAATGACCCTATAGACACAGACAAGTATGATGAGTATGTGGTAGAAAATTTTGAGGTTAAGGATGGTGGTAGTATTTATTCTGATGTACAACTAACCCTAAGTAGCGTGAATCAAACAGAAATATATTTTATTGAGATAGAACCATTGAGAATTGGAGGAAAAAAAAGACTCAAGGTAATCAATGGTATTGGTACTGGAACATATAGTGAGTTTTACGGTCCGGTTATGATAATAGCTGATTCACCCGATGACGGTATGGTTTTTGATAAATGGATTGGCAATACAGAGCCACAATATTTCGAAGGTATTGATAAATGGATTAGTAATACGGATTATATCGAAGATATATATTCCTCTACAACATTTGTAACCAANTTAGATTACATCACTTCTGTTAAGGCAACCTATAGAAAGAAACGATAGCAGTCCCTTTAGACTCAATGATAAGTAATTGTGAGAGAGTCTTTAGAGTGAATTGGTCATTACCAGGAACACTTTGGAGTTAGTGAAACTNAAGGATTCAAATCAATAATCGACGATATTGAATGTTGATTCAAGAAACGTTATCGTTGCTGTGAATGTGTTGACCCTGTTACAGGATNATCAATTANATAATAATCCGAAACCAAAAGGGATAGACGTCTCTCTGAGAGTACCTATATAAACCTTTTCAATGTCTTAATCCGTTCTTTTGGTCAGTTATATAATGGGCAGTATTTGAAGGCGGGGATTTTCCTAGCCAATGGTATTATTGGTGGTTATATGGAAATTCGCTGTGGGCATCAAATTTGTGGTGATAGGAACCATTATAGTGGGAGGTGAGCACATATTATCAACATATGATTTTAGTTAGTCTACTAAGGAAATTCATCAGCAGAGGTTAGGAAAACACAAACATAAACATGTAAATAGTGCTCCACCACAAATGTTAATAAGTTCTCAATGATTTAAAATCAGCAGCCCAATATATTAGTTTTTTAAATTATTTTGATTTTCGAATGCTAATACCTTACTAGGAGTCAACTTCTGCATTTAAGGTTTCTTTAATGTTATTCAGGGTCATATCCATCAATGGCCATTTGCAGGGACTTTTGTAGAAATGACTCTTTTACTTGGTCAACAATCGGTTCGATAGTCAAGATTCCATCCTGATTACTAATTAACATCAGTAAACCTATAGTTTCAAATTAGTTCAGTATCATTGTTGATAGTCATCTTCTGCCCTTAATTATTTAGCTGTTAACTCAAAAATCTGAAAACTATTGCTCGGGGGATTAAGTAATTTAATGTTGTCTTCTAAAAGATTTTCTACCCTACAAAGGCGAGTTTATTGTATTTTTTTGATTTTTGATAATATCCGATAGGTAACCGAACAAGACCGACAATAAGATAAATGGCGGGTTTAATTTCTTCAACTACCTTCACAATTTCCTCTTCGGTTGGAGTTGATCCATCTTAAGAATCTGACCTCACTAGGAGTTCCCCTCAAGGAGAAAGAGTACTCCAATTTTACAAAAAAAGAAATTTTGAATTGTTTTACAGTAGCCACCAAATAGTTTTAGTCATATCTGCACAGTTTGTTGTTGAAATGATGTCCAAATCTATCCACTTTAACTGTCTAGAACCTAGAGGGATCCACTGGCAGGATCACATCCGCACTAGCCTAAGGAGTATGGTCAGCGTGTTTAGTCTTGGCTGTACGTACAAGCCCAATCAACACATCA
>PBVO01000010.1 GCA_002729015.1 Candidatus Poribacteria bacterium | reverse complement strand
GTGATGAAGAGTTCAAGCAACGCCTACTACCAACCATAGAAGAATTGCTTTGTCTACATAACCCTATGATTAGGAAGAAAAGTCCTACTAGCCATCATATGGTCAGTTTGCCCACCTCGCCTCTAAGCAGTGGGTGGTACTCTTCTCAGAGGTACAAGCTTTTTATGGAAGCCCGTGTCTTTAAGGACCACAACCCAGCATACGAAGACTGGACTGAAAACCAAGAAGGTACATTTGATTTTAAGTACCAGATAAAAACTACACGCTACCTGCTTGAGGAGAAATCTGTTAGTTGCTATCCCAATGAATCTGTCAGGCTCCCACGTGGGCCAGCTGATTAAGGAAGTTGTTACGCCTGATATCCTTGTAATAACTTCGATAAGAAGGTGGGTCTGGCAACTGGAAGAAGTAAGTGTACGGGTAATCGTCCCACTCTTCTCGCCAGTAGCCCACCTTACCTGTGTGAATAACCTCAAACCCAGTTCGACCTACCCATCCATAAACGGTATAGATCATACGGTTTGGGTATTTATTCTTAGTATATTTGTGCCAAGCATCTTTAGTCTGCTGAATCAATGTGCGGTACATTCGCCAACGTCCACCCTTAAACTTAACCTGCTTTGGCACACCGCCATAGTGCAGGTCTAATTGATACTTGACATCGAGGTCAAGTAATAAAAGCCTTTGCTTAACCAGCTTAGGTAATACCAATAAATCTTTATCCATAGGAGACTATTATTATGACCATCCAAGTTCGTGCCAGCTCAGAAGTAACAGCCAAGGTAAATACTCCAGAGCCAGCACCTATTATTATACCAGATCAGAACATATATGGCAGGTCAACTTGTACCTATCAAGACATTATTGATAGCAAGTACGACCAAGAGGTTCACTATACTGGTCCTAGGTATACGCCATTCGACTTCGCTTCAGCTATCGCTATCACTGATAACCTTCTCCGTGAGAAGGGAGTCAAGGTTATCAACACAGCTTATGCTTTAGTCGAAGGTGATAACACATGCTATGCGGCATGGCAGATCGACCATCAAGAGTACAACACCTCACAAGAGTACACGCCTATTATCCATCTCAAGAACAGTTACAACGGCAAGCATGCCTTGACTATTGTCTTGGGTAGCTACACATTCTGTTGCTTCAATGGATTATTAACTGGCGAGTACAAGATCAGGCTGAAACATACCAGCATGATCGAAGGCTCCTACTCAGAACAGTTGGCCCAGAAGATTAACTTACTACCTGAAGCTATCCGTGCTGACAACCAAAGGTACGAAAGGTTCAAAGGCTTAAGCCCATCTCCAGACATGGTCAACAACCTGATGATCCAAACTGTTAGGGACAACATCATCCCGGCTGGAGCACTCAAACGAGTTATCAAGTACTGGGACAAGCCAGAGTTCGAAGAGTTTGAAGCTAACGGAGATTCGATGTACAGGCTCTTACAATCTTACACCAGTGTTATGAGACCACCTTATGGCAAACGTGCTCAGGTAGGGCAAGCTAGCATCACTAACGCTCAAAAGAGATTGCCTAAGCTAGTCAAGTTATTGGACAAGACAGCTGATAAGATCCAAGAGATCGANGATCTATTAAGTGAAGTCGACAGAGAAGAAACTGTTGTCGAAGAAGAAGAGTACAGCATTCTAGGTCCAGCTATTACTGACTAGATCTTGTTNAGGGTTTTATTGATTGTAACTTTAGGAGGTTATATCATGCGTGATGATTACGAAATACTGAATAGTGCNGAAGTCCACGATCAATTCGTGGACCAGCTNATGAAAAAGNTNGANATTAAACGTGCCAGAGAAGCTAGNAGTCTCAGGTACGAGTTCCACCTTGAGCAAGCTATCGAACAGCGGAAGGAGGATCAGGCCAACTACGATGACTTCATCAACGATGAAGAAGTCATGAACCAGAACCTCATTGTCAACCAGAACTAAAGAGGCAACCCTTTTAAGAGAAGGGTGTAAACCCAGTAGCAACAAGGGTTTAAGGAGTATCATGAAGAGATCTTTGTTTGATATCAATGAAGATCTCTTCGCTATTGTCGAGCAGATCAATGAGCTAGGTGATAGTGAAGAAGATCAATTAACACTCGTCCAGCTTAACCAGCAATTATCTGAGTTCCGTATGGAGTTCCAAGACAAGATCAGCCAATGGGTTAAGATGGACTTATACCAAGACTCTATAATCGAATCCATTGAGAATGAGATTGAGAGATTGGGTAAGATGAAAGCAAGGCTGAAGTCCCATAAAGACAGGTGGAAACAAAACGCATTGGCCCTGATGCAACAACATGGCTTACGCAAGGCGGGCAACCCCGGCCATCAATTCAGAATGTCTTCATCCCATTCTGTTGTTGTTGTTGATGAAGATCAGGTTGATAGGGATTTCATAAACATTAAGGAGACAATCCATGTAGATAAGAAAGGTATCCGTTCATACATCAAAGACACCGGCGATGTCCCTGACGGTGTTGAGTTTGTGCAAAAAGATAATGTAGTTGTAGTCAAGTAGAAGCAATGCTATAATGGTAACGCTTCTTCCTCGCTCAAAAGGGCTTGCATCTCCTCGCAAGCCCTTCCTTCTGCCACGCCAGTTGTAACCCCAAGTCTATTCCAGATATAATCTTGTTTAAGGTAGGATTAATTAAGGAGTTTCTTATGCCAACTAACATAAGAGGTAAAGAGTACTGGGGTGTATCAGAAAGAATCCAGTTACTTGACGAAAAGGTTAACGGACTTTACAGTATCGAGACTCAGAAGATTGAGGACAACGAGAAGTTTGTAGAGATCAAGGCCGTACTGACTATATTCTCTAAAGAAGTCGAGACTGTCTACCATGGTCATGCTAGAGAATATTACAACCAAGGGAACATTAACAAACTGTCAGCATTGGAAAATGCAGAGACGTCTGCTATTGGAAGATCATTAGCTGCAGCTAATCTGTCAGGAAGTGGTGAGTATGCGTCTGCCAATGAGATGCAGAACAAAGATCAGCCACCCAAAAATAAACCTCAACAACAACAACAAAACCGTACGGTATTACATGTAGATAGGCTTAAACGTATTGTAGGCAGATATGATCCCAAGGTAGTAGAGACTACATTGATTGGGATGAGAGGCGATGATACACTAACGCCTAGAAAGCAGGAAGGGTTGATGACCCATTACCTGCCAGAGTCTAAAGACATGGTTCCACCCACTACCATCAGCCAAGCACTTCAAATGGTCAAGGACGAAGGATGGAAACCATTCAAAGTTACGGCTCTGGATTGGACACCTAAGCAAGTAGAAGATTTTGTAACCTTATTAGAAATGCCATAAGCATCTACTCCTGGGTATGAGTATAAACTGCCCGTCTCCTTATGGGTAATTGCTAAAGTTTTTTTAATCCAACTTTTGCTTTAGCAATGCTTTTGCAAGCCACCGCATAAAGTGTTGGTAGTGTTCGTGGTAGGCACTACTCAACACTGTGGTGGTTTTTTTTTAATCATGACTAGGAGGTGGTCATATGAGCAATCCACTAGGCAATGTGCCACTAACACTGGAACAATTACTAGAACACCATAAGAGTATCTGCCAAGAAGCACTAGACATTATGGAGAAAAAGAATCATGACTACTGTGGCGGTGACAATGGAGATCCGTTCGCCAACTTTACCCGTTCAGAAGTAATGGGTATATGTACTGCTGAGCAAGGATTCCTAGTCAGGATATGCGACAAGCTATCTAGGCTAACAACCTTTGTCAACCAAGGCACACTTAAAGTTCACAATGAATCTTACTCAGATGCGGTACTAGACATCATCAACTATTGCGTCTTGTTCCATGCTTACACTTGCAGCAAATACGATCCTGATGACCACTAATCTTGTTGAGGGTTAGGTTGATTAGGAGGTTTGTGATGAGAGCGTTAGACATAGCCAGAATACTTCAGCGCTATATCGACATACTGGAGAAGCGGCTGTACGGCAAAAGCACTAAAGGACGTTACATCTCTTGGCTACATATGGAGATAGACAAATGCCGTAAAGCGATCAAGATTATGAAGAAATTGGAGGAACAATAATGTGAATATAATACCAAGCGATGATGGCTTGACTGAAGATATCCAAAAGATATATGCCCAGATGGAAGAGCTATATGATCCCACTATGATGCCAACCAGACATCAGGTAGTCAGCATGGTCAAAAGTGTTGGCCCTGATGTAGCTGGTAACATCATGTACCATGTCGTTCACTCTAAAACACCTGAAGGTCATCAGGTAGTTAAGAGTCCTATGGGCTTTATGGTGAAAACCTGCAAGTCATCTAACGTTAAGAACTACACATCTGAAAACTACACCAGACGCAAGACTGCATCTGTTAACTCTACTCCAATGTGGATGGAACAGCTTAAAGAAAAAGCAAGTGCAGGTGGATATAAGGTCGCTGGCGTAGAAGATGATAGTAACCTTGAATACCAACAACCTCAAGAAGTTACCAACCAAGACATTAACTGGCTTTTCTCTGCCAATCATAGTAAACTCTACAAAGAAGATCCTAGTAGACTAATGTGGCTGTACCGTGCAGGCACCGCAATGTCTAAAGCAACTTCATTGCAGAGATACTACCCATATATATTTGGTAGACCTAAAGCTGTAAAGGCGTCAATAGGGAGGGCAAGAGAATGGGTATCCAAGTATACAGAAACAAGTATCGAATAGACCAAGACTTGATTCAGGCTGGTAAGGTGGGCAAACATAAATGCCCACTCTCACTAGCCCTGTTAACTTCAGGCTTTGTGGGTGAGGTTACAATCAACAAAGATACAGTAGTTACCAATCAAGGCTTAGATACTGAGCAGTCATTCTCGATGTCGTCAAAGCTATCTGAATTTAATCAGTCGTTCAACTGGTTTAAAACTGGGATGACAAGAGACAGGAGCCTGCTACAACCGTTCACTTTAATCATGGATCATTATAACTTAACCGCTTCAATGGAAGCAGAGGTACAATCATGTCAGAAGAAAACAATAATCAACCACCCAAAAATATCACGCAAGGCTTGTGGATGACCACACCAACTGGTGCACTGGTCAACATAACACAAGTCGTTTACTTTGCTAAGATAGAAGGCGATGACGCCAAGTACAGATTCAGAGTTGAAGATGGCAACTCAGTGGTCTTAGCTAAGGTTAGCACTGGAGAAGAGATTCCAGCTATTGTAGCCAGCAAAGAGATCTGCGATCAGTTCGTCTCTAATATGGCTGGCTACCTATCATCACTGACCTATGGAGCACCTGAAGAAGGTGGTTCAGAAGAAGATGGTGGTAGTAGGGAGTAATCTTGTTGAGGGTTAGGGTGAGCTAGGGTTGAGGTGATACCTCCATGAGTTCACCCTAACTCATTGCAATCGTAGAGATTATAAGATAAGATAGTAACCTTATTAAACCATCAACTAGATTGTTTAATTTGCTTGACATTTGATTGGCCCCTCATTCATTGGGAGTGAGGGGTTTTCTTATAGTCTCTCCTTGTTAGATTATGTCTACCCTTGCCAGTAGTGCTTCTTGGCAAGGGTTTTTTTATGCGGGGGTCTGGAGACACAACTTAATAAAATAAAAATCTGAGACAACCTTGCGGTTCGATTCCGCAACCCCGCTCCATTTCATGGAGAATCAAGATGGAGTATAGGACCAAGACAATATATAACAACATGGTTTCTGTCAGAGACTATATTGTCGACAAAGCTGTTAAGCGAAACCAAGGCTTAACCATTTACTATCAAGACCAAGTCATGACTATACCTGCCCACCAAGTAAAGGATTCGTACATCCAATACAAGACTGAGGATTACAAGTCGATGTATACAAGAGGGCAAACCTATAAACTGTATGACTTCCCTTGGGTACCTGACACTGATCAGGTCGAACAGGAGTATCAAGCGGAGGTGTTTGAATGAAACTGCCTGTTAATAAGTTACCACTAGCTGTCATTAAAGAAGACATCAAAGCCATTGAAGAAGAGTTCTCATGTACTGAGATTAATGTTCAAGGTATGGAGCCTGTTAATCTTAAGCTAGAGTTACTAGCCCTTGACTACCAGAGATCAGTCACTAAGAAGTGTGAACGTAAGTACAACGGTGCTGGCCTAGAAAAACTATTAGAAGATCCTAAGTACAACCAGTTAGGCTGGTGGATATACGACCCATATGAAGTCAATCAAGACAAAGAATACAAGTTGCTAGAACTAACAGACTTGATAGAAGTCAAGCAGTATGGTTTGTTTGGGTAGGCTATGGTATAATAAGGTTAGTGCTAACACGACAAGCTCCAGCAATCCTGGAATATAGGCAGTCTAGCGCTAACCTCCTAGAAGAAAAAGACAACCTGCCTGTAGCCTTCCTCCATTATCAGGCAGGTTTTTTATATGTCTGGTAAATACTTGCTATTTTTCCTGTAAGCTCGTTTAGCTTCTACCTTGACAACTTCGTGTTGCTTATTCTCTCGTCTCTGCTGTTGGCAAACACCATCTCTTTGATGATCCTTTTCAGAGTTACTCATGAAGAATAGCAAGCAAAACACAACTGTACCCAAGACACCAATCACACCAATCCAAGCTAGCTTATCTTGTATCGCCACTAAGCTAGGGAACAAATCAATTATTGGTAACTCGCCAAGGATAGCAGCTGTGCATAAGACCTTGATACCCATAACTATATGGGATATAACTCTAGTCTTAGGGCTATCTATCTGGTGTTCCTTGTCAAACTTTTCAGCTTCCTCGCTAATCTGTTTGCGGTAATCATTGAATACTTTTACTAATCTGATGATCAGTAGTGGATTCATATCTCATTGTGTTAACAACTTAGCTAACACCCCGGCAATAGCTGTCGCTGCTACACCTCCAATAACTGAAACGGCTTTTTGGAAAGATGTTTGGTTAGCTTCAATACGAGTCACTGCAACTTGAAGATCTATTAACGTCTTCTCGATGTTATGAACCCTCATCGCCATGTCTTTTATATGCCCATCATCCATTTGAGTCATCTCCATTATCAGCATCCATAGCGTAAGAGGTTGCCTCTCTGACCAACTGTCTATCATCAGATTGGTTATTAAACCAGAAGTCAGTTAGCTTAGCTTGTGTGGTGGCTACTGCAGTTATAAGTATTAATAAAAGATTCTCCACCCCTTCACCTATATCCAACTTGTAGACAGTCATTAGTATCAGTCCACCTACAACTAGGATCTTAACCAGAAGGAGTCCCGCAGACAGTATAAACTTTCTCTGCTGCCTGTACATTATAAGCTTCATCAGTTCCAGATTCAACTCATGTGCTAGACCACGATCTCTTCTCTTCCCATTTTTGTTGAGGGGTTTTGCGATCTTATTCATTATGATTCTTGTTTAGGGTTATAGTGATTAGGATAAATATTATTAACAATTAGAGCATAAAGGAGTTCATTATGCCAAGATCAGTACACTCAGGTTACAATAACTGCACGTTCATGGGTAACTTAACCTCAGACCCAGAGGTCTTTACCTTTGCCACTAGTGCTAAAACTGTTGGCACTATCGCTGTTAACCGTTCCTATAAAACTAAAGAGGTAGATAGTGATAATAAACCTATCTATAACAGCGAAGTAACTTACATCCCATTTGAAGCATGGGGGCCAACTGGTGATTGGATTGCCAATAGACTCAAGAAGGGTTACTTGGTCCAGTTGCATGGCCAGATACAACAGTCAAACTGGGAAGACAAGGAGACTGGAGTCAAGCGCTCTAAGCACTTCTTGAAAGTTGCCCAAGCCTTTGGCTTAGATGAACGCATCTATAGCAATGGGAGCAATCCTCAGGACGATACGGACATCTCATTCAACACTGAGGAGTTCGAGTCTGAAGAAGAGTTTTAACTAGACAACTGCTCATTTTGAAATACCTTTAGAGAGGGGTAGGGATTAATTTCCTTACCCCTTTTTTTAATTTCAACAACAACAACAACTGCCTATTGCTTGTTAGCACGTTGCTTTAAATAACGTGCACCAGTTACTAATTCATTGTATAGCTCAGGATCTTTATCCGGCTTAACAAGTTCTAACTGTTTCTTTTTAACAAAGCTTAACTTATTGTATTGGTCTTTAGTTATCTGCTTTTTGTCACCTTCATCAGTGAAGTCAATCAAATCATTAACTTGGTACCAGTAGTCAGCTTTGGCTGCAGACATGATTGACCTTGCTCTATTCCTTGAGAGCCTGATTAGTTTTTGCTTATCTGGGTCTATGGCATACAAAGATCTGCCAATGAAATACATAGACAGGCGGTCCACCCAACTAAGCTCAGGCCTTCTACCTACAGGGCTTTGATCAAACATGGATCGCTGGCCTTCGTAAGGAGGATTCTGGAATGTGTCTATGCCTCTGCCAAACATATTCCCAGGGTTCTGCCTGTCAAGCTCCCTGTACCGTCTTATCATTTTGAGGGTGTGGGCAACCCTATTGTTAAACCTGATACCTAAGAAACTGGTACTTTCGTTAGGTGATTTAGCAATCATCTCTTTAGGATAAGTTGTTGACCAGATGTCGCTGATCTTTCTTATACGCTTATTCAACAATGCTTCCATAATAGGCTTCACCATGCCAGCCATACTCGAAGCGATTAAGGCATCCCACTTCGCAGGAGTGTTGATGTCATCAAAGCCAGTATCAGATATCCACCTCCCTAACATGAAATAGCTGTTAGTTGTAGACCCGTCTTTGTTTTTCTTTTGATGAACTCGCAATGGAATATCTTTTAAGATGTACTCTTCCATGTATAGCTTAGTATTTTCATCATCCGGAGATTCCATATTTTTTATTATGGCATTGAATGGTTTAAACTTCCTGTGAGCACCACCATACTTCAGCTTTAAATGCAACGGTAAGTTCTTAGAAGCGAATGTGTAAAAACTTATCATCCTTTTAAACACATTACGTTCTATAGGTGTAAGCTCATCATAGTCAAAGTGGACAGCTTTAACCATATCAGTCGCAGCAACATCAGCATCACCCTTTGACAACCTGTCTAACATCAAAGCCAGCCTCATTGCACTCTCGTTATAGTCGTTGATCTCAAAACCTTTCTTCGTTCTAAGGGTAGGGCCTATAGGATGTATCACCTGAGCTGTCTTGCCTGCAATCTGTTTAGCTTTTTCAACGCCGGTCTTAGCTTCAACCTCCAAATCTTTAGCCCTTGTAGCTTTCCAATCACTAATCTGCTCAGCCCATCGAGCTGTTGTACCCTTGGTATGCTTATTGATTTTCATGCCAAGAGTATCCATAGCTTTATGTATTAGACTATGAGTATTAGATGCGTCAGGCCCAGTTTGAAGGACTTGTTCAAGTGCAAACTTGGATGAAATAACTTTATCTCTCAACGCTAATGACAGCAAGTTCTCAACCTTATGGCCGTGCCATTTACCCAGACCCTCCTTCAATTTATTGTATTCAGATGGGTCCTTACTGTAATGCATCGCCAACATTTTGTGGGCATAAGTATATGGCTCACTACTGTTGACACCAGCAATTTGATTCCTCCAGAACATGCCATCAAACATATTCTTTAGATGGTATGAAGCAAACGGGAATAGGGTTATGGCCTTGAATCCACCATGGATCTCATCATATAAACGCAATGTCTTTTTAATTGCATTATCATCCTGGATCAAGTCATACATCCTTTCAATATGCCTTCTAGTCACAGAGTCAAACCACAAGTCTTCCCCATCTCTTTTAAACTTATATGGAGTGCTACCATTAAAACTTGGCTTAGCCCAAAGATCGCCCTTATAAGTCAGATTATTTCTGTTAGATAAATCTTTGGCATACTCTGCCCTATCCCTTGCAACCTGATGCGGTGAAGGTGGCCTACTCTCAACAGGGGTAGGTGCCGGAGGTTCATCATCAGGAACCTCACCACCCACATCAACAGGTTCAACAGGTGGCACATCATCTGGTATAGGGTCAGGCTCGACCTGAGGCTTGGTTCTGGCTGAGTAACTGGGTTCAAATTCTCCATACTGGATGGGCATCTTAGCACCAGTTAACCTGAACCCTAAGGTTGGAGGCCCATCAGATTGTGGATCAACTATACTATCAGCAGTAAATTGAAGGGAAGATGTCTCTGAGCTTTCGTCTGCAAAATCTAAAGGATCTGCACGACCAGTGCTGTTAGTGGGAAGCTCTTCTATTTCAGATGGAACATCATTATCTTCTAACCTAAACTGATCAGATGTTGGCAAGTTGTACTCTTCTTGCTTTAAGGTTCTATTGATAACATCTGAAGTGGGCAAGTTGTATGCGTCTTGATCTACCGCAGGAGACAAGTCAGGCTCTTTACCCATAGAAATATCATCAACAGCTTGGCTGACTTCTTCCCATTCTGGGTCCACTGGAACTGGGTCTGGCTCGTCAGGAGGTTCTTGGGAAAGAGCTTCAAGTTCTGCCATGATAGATTCATCAGTGTCAACCTCTTCAGCCTTAACTTCAGGGATCGAGTCATCATGGACAACAACATCATCAAGCAAAGCCTTTGCCTGCTCAGCTTCTCTTGCCTGTTCATCCCAAACTCTTTTAACATCAACGCTTTCACCAACAGAAAATTCGTCCTGTGGGAGATCTTTTTCATAAGAGGATAACTCCTCAAGTTTATCAACCACAGCCTTATTACCGTGGTCGACTTCACCTTGTAATATATGGTGAGCCATTTGACCTACATCATTGTCAGTCCTAGCAAGTCTTAACAAACTGGTAGTAGTTGCTGTTGGCTCTTGGCCAAGTAACAAACGGACTGTATCTATAGAAGTATTTAAATCCTTACCAGAAGAAAGGATTTCATTCAAATGAGAAAGGTTACTATTGAATTGATTACCATTCCTATTCATCCAATGAGATATCAAGTCCACTCTATTTGATGCTGTTGCATTTGCCCCACCAAGAAAATTAAAATTTGGTGGAGTATTAGGATCTTTAACAACAGAACCAAGAGCGCTGCTAAACTCACTAGCACTCATTTGATCCACGATTTTAGAATACAATTCGTTAAGGCCCGCGTTAGTTTCAATCGCCCCTTCCTGCCCAACTAATGATGAAAGTCTCCTTCCATTGAAGTTGTCAATATAACTGGCAGCTAAATGGAAATCAAACAAATCACTGTCACTCTTCAGTGATTCTGCAACCTGTTTGGTGATTTTGCCAGATCCAAAGTTAGATAATATTTCATTAGCGTATACCCTTAAGGATTTGTCAAGTCGTTTGTTACGAGACATATCTATTAAGGTTTGAATGTCGCTCTGAGTATCCAGCTTAGCGACCTCATCTGCTGGCATTTTATTAGCAACATGATTGATAACATCCAAAGCTTTAACGTATACATTCTCTTCAGCTTGCTTGGTTATGTATCCCTCCCTGTTGACACGCTGCTTGGTTACAGCTTTTGCCTTCTGGTCTTCATACTGTAACATCCCACTAAATGACAACCTGTTATTGTAATCAACATCTAAAGTTGCCATCCGCTCTTCATTTAACTGGTCTCTCATTATAGAGTCAATACTGTTCAACCTTTCTTCTATCTCTTCAGGAAGTAAGGTGGATGGATTGATAGTACTAATATCAGTTGATTCGTATGGTCCATAGTTGGCAGGCCTGACATCTTCCAAGGCTCTTATCTGTTTAGTCACCGCCTCTAACTCGCTTGTATCTACCAATTCACTTATATCACCAGGAGTTAAAGCCTTTAGTTTATTGTGCAGGTAACTTTGCATTTCTATCCAGTTGCTTAACTGCTGACTTCTCTTACCGTTTAGAACTTTCTGTGCTCTAGCTATCTGCTTCTTATACTTATTGTATTTGTTGTACAGTGAATCTGAAGCACTTAACACACTAGACTCTTCAGGTAACGACTTAACTGTAACTGGGTTGCGATTAATCAATGAAGCAATAGCAGATGCTGGAGAAACTCCTCTGTCTTTACTAGCCCTTTTCAGTGTCACCCACGGATCAACCAACTGCAGGCCTTTCTCTACATGAACATCTTCTTTGGCCCTGTTAATATAAGCATTAATTTCATTCTGCCTAATGCTGATTGTAGCTTCTTGGTTAAGATCTGAAATAGTCCAACTGTTACTCTCAGGATCAAAGTCCATACCTTGATAAAAGTAATGCTTGAACAACTCGTTGTAAGCTGCAATCCTTTGGTCATTAGTTAGCTCTTCTACTGTCTCCCTGTACTCTTCAACTATATATTCATTAGAATCCTTGTCAATGGTTCCGTCCTCGTATTTCTTTAAAACTCTGCGTGTCCTAACGTCACCGCTTTCAAAGTCTGGCTTGACCCCAACTACACCAGATTCAGTTTGAAGTCTAGGCATTAACCCATTGTCCTCAGCAGCTTTGACAGCTACCCAAAAATCTGACGGGCGCCATCTGGCTTTCTCAGCATCACCCAATTCAGCTTTACTTAATTCTTCACTTAATTTAGGCGGAGCATAAGACTGCGTTTCTTCATTAAAGACAGCTAAGCCTTTATTCCTTAAAGATAAGTACTCTCCATGGTTAGGGTGAGTAGAACGACCACGGTCAAACGTCACACGGCGCTCTATCATTTCAGGCCCAGAATCAACTGAAGCTAAAAGGTTTGTAAATTCTGTGTGCTTGCCCCAACCTTTAACTAAAACATGATAGGCATACTCAATACTCATTGGCTTTTTAACTTCGATAATCATCCTGTCAGGATTGCCATTTGAATCAAGCCTGCCCACATCTAAAAAGTAAGTCCCAGGCCTCAAGACCTTCCGGTCAGCACTTAAGCCCCCACCATTATTATGGACTTTAACTAATTCATCAACATCAAACACCTTGCCACTTTCTTTATCAACAGACTTTGCTAATCTAAGATTAGCATCTTCATCTGCCAGACCCTGCCTATGCCAAGTAGCACGGTCTATATACCCATCAGACTTACCGCTCATTAGTTGCTGAAAGACCATCATGGCAGGACGCCTACTGTCTTTTCTGTATTCAGGGTTCTGTGGGTTTCTGTTTCTACCAACTGCAGTATCATCCATTATGCCTAAACTGTTAATACTGCTGCCCTCAAGGGCCATATCTTTACCTTCAATATGAGCGGAGATACCCTTGTTATTTTCAGCGATCCAGCTAGCTATATCCATCGCCATTCTCTGTGCTTTTTGTTCACTCTTTCCAGCATCCATGAGAGTATCTAACTCAATCACCAGCATTGGTTTGCTAACCTTGCCATACTTCAAAGGAACTGAAACCATGTTGCCTTTGTAGTTACCTTCACTGAAATGGTACCTTGGGTTGAAGACGCCATTACCTTTTTCATTCTTATCCCTAATAACAATTATGGCATCAGAGTCATCGTATATTTTTTCTGCTTGCCGTCTCTTCCTTTCTGACCATTGCATCTTGTCTGGCATATCTTCAATAGACACAGAGTCTGCATCTTGGTCTATCTTGGCCTGAGTGTTATCATAGAAATTACCGTTAGGGTCGATCCAAAGGTTCTCATCGTAACCTCTTTCCCTAGAAGCTGGATCTAAAGTCTTATTCCTCCAGACATATGGATCAATAGAGAACCAGCCTTCATCTTGAGCAGTAAGCAAATCAGCTTGACTCAAGTTGCTATCTACTTGCAAGTCCCCATCAGCACGATTAAATACACCATGCAGTTTAATATTATTCCTACCCTCTACCTTATTGACTCTCCTAGCAAGCATGCTATCAAAAACAGCTGAGCCTATCTGTGTCTCTGGGTTAGTCACTATGTTAGTAATATTAAGAGGCACACCCCTTTGCTCCTTCACATAAAAGTCAGCCCCGTCAAACAGGTCATTCGCAGACGCGCTCTCTGCCTTACCTGTTTCTGGGTTAACTTCAGCCAAAGGTCTAACTTGCCTAAACATACCAGAGGATTGATCTGCAGCCTTACCCTCTTCGTCAACTTTACCCATGCTATAGAGAGTGCTGTTTTTAATGTAGTTTTCAGCTTGCCTTCCGTTAATCTCTTCAAAGTTTCTAGGCAGAACAAATGCGACACCTTCATCTAATTTGCTAATGTCTTTAATGTCCACTAGCTTAAAGACACCGCCCTTACATTTTTGATAAAGCTTGCTATCAGGTCTAACAACAAACCCTCCACCCAAATGTCCCGGAGTTCTTGACACATACCGCTGGCTACCCTCACTCAAATGTTCTGTAGGAAGGAATGGCTCAACCCCCAACTCCTTGCCCTCTTTGAGGCTTGTCAGGTGGTCAGCAACTCTTTTCTCTGAACCAAAAGACATCGTGTATTTATCTAAAAGATCCAGATAAATCATCTTATCAACATCATTAGATGCATTGAACTCTATTTGGCTTATTTGGTCCCCGTAAGCTACCAGCCTTTTAAGCTTGGCTTGCACCTTCCTGTCTTCTATACCTACCTTACCTGTAGGGTAATCTATCTCACCTGTTTCTGGGTTGACTTCTCCAACGGCCAACATTGACCTAAGTTCTTCCATCATCTTAGGTATTTCTATTTGAGGCCTAATAGGTTGTGTCTTGTCTAGCAATAACCTAATCATATTCTGAGGCAAGAAATCATCAGGCCCAATATCCTCAACATCAAAATACTGGATATTACCTGTATCACTATCAATGGCTTTCATGCTTCGCCTAGCAATCTCAGTTGAACTAGAGAATGGATCATACCCAATATCAGAAGCCCTAGCGTTATCGCTGACATGATTACCAAGCAATGGGGTAGAAGAGTATCTGGAAGTGTTAAATGATATTGAACCTTTCCCACTTCTACCACCATGGCCTTTGGCCCTTATCTTCTCAAAGGTGTCAGGGTTCTCATTGTAATAATCTTGCCATATCTCACCATATTTCTTATGGATGTCCTCTAGCTTTTTACCCTCTGGGATCAATCCAAACAAATCCCAAACATCTGGACGTGTTAACCAACTCTTTTTCAGTGACTCTTGGTTATCAACAAAAGCTTTCCATGCGCTATGAACGGCAAATTCTACCACGTCACCCACTGTACCCTCACCAACAGAAGAGTAATCAGCTAAGCTTTTACTAACAAATGATTGGAATGGGTGGCCGTCAGGGAGTGCCTCTACCAATTCATAAGCACTGACCATACTGTTTCTACCGCCAGCCTTCATGCTTCTGTACGATGCAGAATTAACAAAGCGATCATAAGCTGCTCTAAGCTCTGGTGACGGAGATAAACTTTCTATGAATGATCTGATAGATCTTTTACTAGTAGACAAAGCTTTCTTGAAGCTGTCTTTATATAGAGGTAATGAGCCTTGATGCTGGTAAAGAATCTTCAACTCTTCAGGCCAATGTGCGTGTAACGCAGCATCACTCTCTAATCCTGTAAGCCAATCTCCTTCGCCACCCATAGTCTTATGTTGTTTTGTTATAGAGATCGTAGGGCTTTCTGCCCGTGGCGCATGGATGTCTATACCGTATCCAACCTTAGCTAAATCCTCAAAGTCTTCAAACCCTCTAGCAGCTTCCACTTGATCAAAGCGGCTCATGATGGAACTTACCCTAGACTTGCCAAGCCCTTTAATCTTAAGCAACTCACCTTCAATTACTGCTCGTCTATGAGTTACCTTCCTATTTTTATCCAGAGGTGACTGGACAAAGTTATGATCCATTTCATCATTAATGTCTGAATACCTTAACCTGCCAGCACCAACATCCACAGGCTCTTCTGCCATAACAAAATAATCAACGAAGGCTCTATAGATTGGATTATCTTTTTCACCACCTACATTCAAGCCAGCCATGCCACCTTTGGTTGAGGCTAGTGGATTAACAAACAAGTCATTAAATCCTATGTGATCTAACAGTCTGTCTAATACAGTTGTTCCATCATTAAACCTCATAGTATCAGGGTTGACATCGTCCCTAAAGAACACACCATGGCCATCATTAATATCGACACGCTTTCGTGTCACCACATTACCGTTGGCATCTTCAAAGACTTCGTCCTTAAAGGAGTTACCACCTTTGTATACACGGTAATTATCATAAAGGTTTACAGTCTCTCCAGTCTTCTTGAATAACTGCCTAAACATTTCGCCTATTGCCTTAGGCCCAATAGAGTGCATATGGATTATAGGAGAGTCCAAGTCATCTATCTCTTTAGGTGATAAGGACTGGACATTATTGTTAGCAATCCTAGCGGTTTCATATTCTTCCATTAATGGTTTTAGCAGATCTTCTTGAGTCTTACCAAAATCTCTAGCAATACTAGCCATCAATTCATTTCTTGATTTATAAACAGAAAGGTCTCTTGAGGTTAGTTGCATGATATCTTCAGGAGAAGTGCTGAACATATCCTGTCTGTCAAACTTTCCACCACGACCAAACTCACCTTCAATCTGATACAAAGCACGCATGAATTTATTGAAGTTATCGTTTGGTGCAGGGCTAACGCCAAAAATTGAACTAATTCCTGAGATGACCTTAGGCCTAGTGTTAGATGCCCTCATCATCTTTGCAGCTTCTCTAACAGAAGAGCTCTTCATGGCAGCATGGATTATCTGGTCAGGAGTAAGTACAGTCGCAACGCCTTTAGCCATATCAGATCTAACCCTGTTGGCTTTACGCAAAGATCTCTCCATGATCCTCAGACCTTTATTTAAAACAACCTCGTTGTATTGGGCTAGTTCTTCTACAGGTTCATCCACTTCATCCTCATACCACAACCGTTTCGAACCTCCAGGCTTCACCCCAAAGATTTGATCCATTTGGTCTACAATATTTCTGGCGATTATCCTTCTCAAAGACCCATTCTTAGCAGCTTTGTTTGCTTCCTTAATACTGATTGGACCCATGTAATCCCTGAACATTTGCCCTACACCTAATGTTTTAGGCATTGTATCCTCGAGACTCCTAGCAACCTTAGGTGTTAATATCTGTGGGATTAATGTTTGGTTAGCTTCGAATAGTGGCCTGTCAACAGCATACCTAAGTCGAGATTGCTCCCTGAATCTAGCTGAAGCTTCACCTACCAGCTTAGATTTTATCCCCTCCACAAACTCGTTTTGTCTCATAGGCTCACCAAAATCTACGCCAATGTTTCGCGGTACATACTGGTCATTGAATGTATCATCAAAAACATCTAAGTCAGCAAAAGATAGAGTGTCTGGACGTAGAGAAGGTGCACCTTCCATTGCATCTATCACAAGGTTTTGCTCTGACAAGACCTTGTTAACATCTTGAGCAAAAGTAAATGATGAAAGTTCAACGCCCTCATTTCTACTTTGGAGCTGATTGATACGGTCAACAATAGGGCCATACTCCTCAATCAGTTTATTCCTAGCCTTTAAAGCTTCTTGGTATCCAGCATTTAATGCCTGATGATCTAACTGGTTGTTCCTAATGGCAGCTTGGAGCTTCTCACCTTCAAGGCCATCTTCCAGCTTCATTATCTCAGCCATCAGTTCTGAAGATTTGCCATTGGTCCTTTCATCTATTAGCCTAAGGCTACTACCTACACCTTCCCCTGCCTTTTTAAGTTTAGACCTGACATTTCTAAGCTCAGCTTTTAACTGGCTATTCATCGCCACAATATCGTCATGCTGGTCAGCATCCCAAACGATATCAGCATTATTAATTATGTGGGTAGACAGATCATCTTCAATCTCTTTTAATGATCGAGCTTGGTCAGGATTGAAATCTCTTTCCAACCCATGTATGTACTTAGCCTCTGATGTTATGGCCCGTGAAAACGCATCATCAAGAACATTACCTTCGCCCAAATAAGTGGCCTTAGCTAGTTGGTTTTCTTTAATAAGCTTATCTAACTCTTCCTTCCCTGTACTATTAGAAAATGCAAAGTCTTTTAAGTGGAACTCCCAAAGCTTTCTCTCAGATTCTTTGACCAGAGTATCACCACTAAACTCAGCCTTTTTAGATTTCATGAATGAGTTAGTTGCAAAGGCTAATGGTGCCAACCTACCAACACTACGAGAGAGAATCACTTCAGGCGTATAGGCTTTCTTAGTTGCAAACTCAACCATCTCTTTTGTGGTTCTGGCTTTCCTTAACATGCCAGTTTCCATTAACCCACCCATGTTAAATTCTTTAGCAACCCTAAAGCCTTCATCTGGATCTAATCCAGCTAACAAGCTAATAGCACCACCTAATCCAAATCCAACCTTTTCACCAATAGTCTTACTGCCAATAATTGGAGTATGATCTTTAAGGTTTTTAAGCCAAGGGCTAACACTTTGCCCAAAAGCCTTTCCTCCTTCACTAAAGACCAAGCCTTCTAGGTAGCCTCTGCCCACCTCTTGACCCTTTTCAATATCACGCCTAGCAAAAGACCTCAATGGGTTAGGTAACCCCATCCTCCAGCCACCAGTATGGACCAGCTTAATACCCTGCTCAGTATTATCAATTAGATCGCCTATAACTTTCCTAGCATCTTCAACCGTATACTCCCCAGTTTTAAGTAGGTCATTAAACATCTTCTGACCTCTTGGTGATAAAGCATACTGGTAAGTCCCGTCAGCCATCTCAGTCACAGGTGTCAAAGGTTTTAAGCCACTACCAAAGATAGACTTCTTAGCTATCAGCCTTCCACCATTCTTCTGGGCAGACTTAATATGCTTGATAAACTTACCACCTTGACCGGGAACTTTAGTTGCACCCAAGACACCAAACGAAGCATATGTGGTAGGGTCAAGGATTATATCCAAGCCAACACCTAGCCAAAAGTTATCAATCCCCCGCTCCCTAGCAATATCACCAAAACCCCTAGCAGTTTGGATCGACTTCACCAATTTGCCAAACCTTTCACCAATCTCAAAGCCACCTTCATGAGTCAAGGCTTCACCAATACCTATAGGAACTGACGTGCCTAATGAGGCTGCCCCCATAAACAGCTTGACTGGCTTACTTTCAAATACTTTTTCTAATGTGCTTTTCTCTAACTCTTCTCGTATGGGAGGGATGTAAGTAGAACTAGACTGCTCTCGTTCGATAGCTACAGGGCTTCCAGCATTTAATTGATCGAACCTATTTAATAAGTCTTCAATACTAACATCATCTTCTTCTAAATCTGGGACACCCATTTCACCTGTCGAGGCTTGGATTGGTTCAGGTTCAACAGGCTGATCTTCTGCCTGATCTATATCAGGACTATCTATTCGTTGTAACAGTGATTTAAGAGAATCAATTCTTTCCTGCTCCAAAGTGTAACTAGACTTAATTCCAGCAGATTTATTCGCCATGACTAATTACCTCTTTTTTTTTGGGGCTTATCCATTGCATTAATCCGGGCCTTAAGCATTACCCTAAATTCTTTTATCAAGGATTTTTCAGCAGCTGTACGATCCTCTTCCTTGGGTTTTGCTTCTAATATAGCTTCAGCCTGTTTCCTCATACTTATAAACGCTGCTTGGCCTGGCATTTTGACGTTAAGCTCTTCAAAACTGGGGTCAGGCCGGCCTACAGCATCTTGACTGGGCGCTGACCCTCTAGTCTTAGGGATATACAAACCACTATCAGGGTCATTCATCTCACCCTCAAGAGATTTTAGAAGGTTCATAGCCTTTTGTAATCTTGTGCCTTGACTTCCTGTGGTCGATGTGTTTTTATTCCGCTGATTCGACCCTTCTTCTTTAGGGATATTCACATCACTAGGGTCACTATCAGGAATAACATTCCAATGCCTTTGCCTTAAGCTCTCAATAACCTTTTTAGGACCTTCAGGGTCTTTTACCCCTCTATCCCCATACAAAAAATCTTTTATGCCGCCGTCAACAGCATTCAATAACATTCCATTATAAGTGGCTTCCTTGATAGCATTCAGGTTTAAAACTTTTCTGTAGTTCGCTCTATCATTCCTGTCTGAAGTCATCAGCCGTCCATCTTCAGACAACTCAGCCTTGGCCTTATCAATAGTATAATTGGCTCCACCCTTCTGACCTCTTATCTCTTTTAGCTTTTCATCAATAATTGCATTAAGATTTTCATTCAGGAATTTGCCTTTATCCTCTCGAGTAAACTCAAGCAGCAAACTCCTGACTAAATCAGCATGATTACGCTGGCCGGTAATCAAAACAGGCAAGTCATCAGACAGACCATCAACTAAGGTTCCCAGTGACTCCTTCAAAGGCTTGTCATTACTTCCCAAGCGTCTTGCTAATGAAGAAAAGTAAGTTGCCATATAGTCAGGAAACACCATGCTGTTCTGTGATTTATTAATAAACTCAGATTTATTCTTATCAAAAGTTCCAGTCTCTTGCATCACACTGAAAACCTTGTAAACCTGACCCTCAGTTTCTTCTACATATCCTCTGCCCAACAAGAACTGGTCATCCGCAGGAACACCTGTGGTTGCCCTCTTGCCCTTGTTCTTATCATCATAAACACTCTTTGGCCTTAGGCTCCAGCCGTCGTAGTAAGGGGAATTGCTATTACCACCTTCATTAAACATCCCCTGCCAATCAATCAGGAATTTTTCTAAAGGGCCTACGTCAAGGCCTTGTGCCTTAAGGTATTTATGAAACCTAGCAAGACCTGTTCGAGTCGCAGCTTCTTGGTTAATAGCACCAGTCACTTGCATTATCCCATCTAATGCGGCATTAATATTATTTTGCAACCTATTAAGTTCACTTTGTTCTGCGGAATCTATCTCCCCATCTTTTTCATATTCAGACTTGACTTCTTCATAACGATTCTGAGACGACCTCACTTGGCTCATGGCTTGACCCAAATTCTCCGCTACGCCCTCGAACCTACCACTAAGGCCAGCCACTATACGAGTGACGTTAGGGATTGCGTCCAACAACTCACTACCTTTCAACCATTCTCCATTACTATCTTTTAGCATAGATTGAGTTAAATTAATTTCAAGCTTTGCTTTGTGATACTCACCAGCCATCATCTGTGCTCTAATAGTTTCAAGTGCAGCTCGAGCACTCTCTGCTTGTGGGGAGTTAGAAGCTTTAGACCTTTCTTGAATCAATTTCTGTTCAGCTATGCGCGCCTGCTCTGCTAAAAGGTCAACCTGACCACCAACAAGATTTATATTTTTTTCTAACAATTTGTGCTTAGTTACAACATCGAGGTTATTAGTCTGCTGGAGGAAGTCAGCTTGGTTGTTATACTTTTTGCCCTCAATCTCAATCTCCTGATTCTCTACAATGTTTATCCTCTCAGCTCGATCACCTTCAAGCGCCGCTACCTTAACCTTTGATTCCATGAGGGCGGCTTCCGCTTCTTTCAAGCGTGCTACAACATCTTTGTCTGCTTTGGAAGTCTCAATCCCAAGTGAAAGTTGATGGAGTCTCCCTAGGGCTTCTAACTCTGCAATTGACTTGCCATCAAGATCTTGATTAGCTATCGCATTTTGAAACGAGAGTTGATTCTCAGCACTCTTTTGGTCAGCAGCATTTCGAGCTCGCCTGAGATCTGTCTGTTCCTCATAAATATCTTGTTGCCTTGTGCCTTCAGCCAAGCGAGTTGCAGCACCAGCAACACCCTGAGCCATAGCTCCAGTACCTTCCATTCCTTGGGCTAACGAAGTCATCATCCCTTGCAACAACTTAATCTTGTTAGCTGCTTGCATATCTGCTTGCTGCTGTGCCATATTGCCAGCTTGTAATGCGGTGGAAAATGATTCTGCGATGTTCATTATTACACTCCCCCTTCAAAATCAGCCAACAGCCTAGCAAATCTTTCACTGTTGATATTCATCTGTCTGGCCATATTTTCCAAAGTAGTCTTGAACTGTTTATTAGTTTCACTAAGCTCGCTGTCAGGAGTCTTAAACAGGCTAGCCAAACTAGTGGCTAACTGGGTCTGTTTCATCTGCTCTTGTTGAGCTTGCATCGCTTGCAGATTCAGGGTTGAACCAAGTTGATTTATCAGGCTTTGATATTGCTGAGTAGCTTGTTGTTGTTGTTGACCTAATAATTGTGTTAGGTTAGCATCACGTTCATATCCTATCCGTTCCTGTTGAGCACGACCAACTGAAGTCCCCATTTGTCCAGACCTAGTAGCTGAAGCAGCAGCAGCTTGTCTCGATATATTAGCTCGCTTCTCCACTTGTTGCATGATAGCTCTACTGGCAGCAGACTCTTGACCGGCTGCTTGGGCCTTCAACTGAGGTTCCAATGCCCTTATCATACCCCTCTGTTCTTTCATCAAACTTTCTAACTTCTCTTGCTGCTGTTTCTTTTGAAACAAGTCAACCACAAAAGGGATAGCAACAGATGCTGCAGTCACATATGGATTACCACCACTTGCCATTAACCCGGGAAGCATCTTACTAAGGAACCCACCCCCAGTACTAGCAACAGCACCAGCGGTAGCTGCACCCATCATAGGGTTTGCAATTGCAGAGGGAGCCATCTGTGCAAGAACCCCGGGGATATCGCGTAAAGTTTTTACACCTGGTTGATAAACTTGAGGAATTGTCCTCGCTAGGCTGTTGGGTGGAGAATATGGTTTTATCGACATCAGATCACCTCCTGCAAATTAACTTTATATAGTTTAGGACCACTACGGATATACATGGTAGCGGTTGTTGAGCCACCTGACTTGAGTAAAGCAACTTTGCTTTGCCCATCATTGAATGTCTTAACACTAGGCTCAGAAGTTATCTCTCCCAAGAAATCAGGTGCTTCACCCATCCTAGTCTCTATTGCTGTACGCAACATTGGTTCTGTGTCTATAGGTAACCTCATCATTCAAACCCCAACAACAACAACTCATCAGGCCCTGAGGCGTTCCAATTAACTTTAAACCTGCAAGACTCTGATAAAATGCGAAGCCCACCATGATGATTCCTGATATCATTACTGCCAGTAGCTGTAAATGTACGGCCACTAGTCGTGCCATCTTTCGCTGTAGCAGTAGCCGTTACTGATGGCACAGTAGAACTGTAGTTAAATTCTAAATGGTATTTCCTCCATTGCTCTCTTCTGCCAGATGCAATCTCATGAGTCTCAGCCAAAGCAGGAATAGCAACACCATTATCTGTGGCACCATTATCAAGGATCAATGCTCGTTCATTGGACGACGATAATCCTGAGGCATACAAAACATGGGAGTCATTAACAGCTAAATCCCTTAGATACTGAGGGCTAGTCGCAGTCAACATATACTTATAACTCTTCCAGAAAGGGAACTGTTCACCCATGTCAAGGATGAATAAATCCGTAATCCTACCAGAACTAGAGGCGTCAGCTATCTCAACACCTACAACAATATTTCTTTTGTAAGATACAACCTTTACCACCTTAGTCACACCATTAAAGATGGACTGGTTGATATCAGAGATCTCTCTAGTTGCACCAGCAGGGCTAAAGATTTTTAGTTCTTGGTGGTTGTTATAATAGAACAAGCTACCTTCAACTTCTGTTACCATGTCTGAACTGGTAACACCTTCTGAAGCGGAGATGTTTCTCATCTGCAGATCAGGTGGTGGATTGAGTGGGCTATACCCACCAGTTAGCATCGAGATACTATTCCTGTGAAAAACTACCAACCCTTCACGCAAAGCCTTTATGCCTGTGATTGGACGGTTCATGGCAAAAGTGTTCAAGGCAGGGAAGTAATCTGGGAGGCTATCCCCCACTTGCCCAAAGGAAGCTGACTCAGTTTCTAACCTCATACTGAAATAAATTGTATCACCCTTGAAGCCCCACATCCTTTCATTCCAATAAGTCAAATCTTTTAACCCAATAGAATTACCATCTTGGTCAGCTACTGTAGGCAATGTAGATGTAGCAAGGAAAGAAGGGAGCGATGGGCCAGAACTTAACTGGACATCATCAGTAAAATCAATAAAAGAAGATGGGGATGAACCTAGATCATAAACCCTGTAATAATTTTGGCTAAGCGTACTTGAACCTGAAGTGCCAGTAACTATTTGCCTGTAAACACCAATACTAGTAGCAGGTGAAGTTAGGGTAGGGAATGACGAAATCATTACACCTCTAGCATTATCACGATCTCCAGTGAAAAATATATCCTTAATTAACACCAAGCTAGACTCAAGGCCTTTGCTTCCCCAACGATAGGTTATACCGTAGTTTTTGGAAATAGACCCCCCATCCTGGTCAGCAACATAACCACCATAGTCATTACTGCCAGTAGATTCATTTAATGCTGCAAATGGATAATTAATCTGGCTTCTTGGCTGGCTATGTGCAAACCTCAAGCTGCCACCACCAGAAGCTGTGTCCCATCCAGCAGTAACAATCGCATCATCATCATGGGCTGATTGGGTAGAATTAGATTGACCTCTAGTAACTGACAGGGTGTTAGAGTTTTTGGAGTTGACAGTTATTATCTCACTGCCAATTTTTATATTGGA
This sequence comes from Candidatus Poribacteria bacterium, assembly GCA_002729015.1. The sequence continues at coordinate 20,750 of PBVO01000010.1, read as the reverse complement.
ACTGGCTTCTATCCTACTCGCATCATCAACAGTTATGGAAGTATCATTTGCAGAGATCCCTCCATTTAAATTAGTGTTAACACCAGCTTTTTTTTCTTTCAAAACCATGCTTGAGTTAGCAGAGTTTACCCAACTCCATACACGGGCCATTTGCCCTGCAATATTTGTAGCACCTGAGTCATCAATTGCCAACTGTTCATTTTGCAATGAACTGTCAGCCTCTATAACAACAGAATATGTTGTATTAGCAGCCAACAAAACAGGATTCATTCTTATAATCAATGGAGTGTACGGGCCAGTAGAGTCTGTAGCGTCATCAGTTGAGGTGTTATCAAAGAAACTCGAGACATGCCGCCAGCCCGTATCAGCATCATCAGAAACTAAGATCCCGTTAGGATCTCCAGTTGTAGAGTTAACACCTTCTAATCTACACTTTAAATTACCATTATCAATAAACGGATTATCTATTTTAATCCAAACAGTTATTAAGTTTATAACTATAGCAGTAGAACCAACAGTGAAATTCTGACTAACTCCAGCCCCTAACTTTGCTCCACCATTGCCACCCCAATCATTAGAAGCGTTATTCTGATCATTGTCTACACGGTTACTGCCAGAGAAATCAGGAACGCCTGTAGGGTTGACAAGCCCCGCTTGGTAACTAGAGCTTGAGTTGTAATCCGTCCATCTCAGGTGATCATCAACACTAAAAAATACTCTATTGTTAACCGTCTCAAAATTCACAGACAATGGATCACCAGTGTCTTCAGCGCTCCCATCTCCAGAATTATATATTTCAGTATCACTCCCATTGGAAACTCTGAACCTCCTGACTTTATAGCCAGACCCGTCAGCTTGAGCAGTTACATAGAATATAAACTCTAATAGGTGATCATTAACATCTCTTAAAGTGGTAGGATAAATATGAATTAATTCAGGGTTGGACGAATCTGTGTCCACATACTGAGCTGGATTGTTTGCAGACAGTTCCGTGTAGCCATTACGAACACGAAGTGCGGGTGGGTCTTGAACCAAGTCAAGATTCTGCATTTGACGCAGAGACTGAAACTTGGCTTGACCCACCGCATCACGCTGTAGACCGCCCATCAACGCTTGATCTTGAAGTACTAGCGGTCTAGCCATGACTAACCTTTAGGGTGGCGCAGACGTGGACCACTTTCACGATTGGTGCTGATAATAGGATTGTTATCGCCAGGTGTAGCTGGACGACCAAGCTTAGTACCAACATCGCTTCGCTTTCCACCTTGAGGCTTGGTTACAGTTCTACCACCGCCACCACCACCACCACGTTTGGATGCATATCCTCTCATTTCTTTCTCCTTTTTTTTCTTTTGGGCTTATATTTACTCATCGAATTAACCCCAATTAATTAATAGGAACGTTAGTATAAAGACCTGGACGAACAATTCTTCCCGGTCTATCACGAACAGGAGTATCAGGCAAGTGCCTTCTACCACTGGTTGAACGATGGAGCGAGAAGTTGTAAGGCTCCACCATTCCTGTTTCTCTGCGTTTAGCTATCTCAAAAGCTTTGGTTATCAAAGCCTCTGAATAAGATTCAGGCAACCCCACTGGTGACCTGACATGTTTAGGTTTGCTAGGAAAAGCGTAATAAACAAACCTCAAATTCTCTGTACCTTGGGTATCAGAAGCGTTAGGTATAGGAAACAGTGTCACTGAATCCAAGGTAGGTACACGTTGCTCGATCTGGATACTGTCACCACTAATAAAGTTTTCTCTGTATATAGAGTAACTATCAATCGCTATTATACCAGAAATTGCATTGCTTACAGGAGTAGTTAAATGAACATCTTGGTATAACTGATAGCTCAAATTAAATGAATCAGCGGTGCTGTTTGAACTCCAGTCAACTGTATCAGTCTCATTTGCCAAGTATCCAGTATATTCTGAACCGTTACCGTCTTTAAGAATGAATAAGTACCCCGTGTATGTGCCATTATCATTACCAATTGTAGAAGCAACTTGGTTATTGCTATTGATAGTGCCAATGTAATTGGTGGGGCTGGTCAAGTTTATGTTAGTTCTAATATGAGTTTGCTGATTGTTACTAGAACCATCAGTAATATAAATTAATCCTGCAGACAAACTGGTTGTTGTAGGGCCAGAAATAAGCTTGTCTACCCCTCCAGTCATACCTTCAGACGCGTCGCTGACCAATTGGTTCCCAGTAGACAGATCAAGCAAGTCAGCTTTACCTAATCTTATATTAGTTTTGCTTTGGATTAAACCGTCTGTAGCAGTGCTTTGCGTGCCACCGTCTTCAACTCCCGTGATAAGCTCCTCAACACTCATAGGTGTGCCACGGACAAAACCTTCATGCTCCAAAGTTACAACATTGCCAGAAACAGAAGAGTCAATAATCACCAACCAAGACCTTCTAACTTGATCATAAATTATTTGACCAGCACCAACTTTGCTTCTAACGTCACCACCCCAAACAGAATCTTGACCGCTCTTCATGGTTATCCTAATCTTATTACCAGAGGGCATAGGTACAGTCGTAGCATTACTAGCACTGTGATCAGGGGTCTCAATATAAACTGCACTTAGGTTGGGTGTTGATGACGTAGAATCTATTGACAGGATAGGGTACAAGGATTTTAACATCCTGATCTCGCCTTCAGCTTTAGTGGTCTTATTAAATATATAGTCACCCACATCCACTTGGGTTCCATCTACTGTCGTGGTTAAAGGAGCATCACCTTGAGTAAAGTACTCTACCATGCCAGCACTATCTGCAGTAGCAGATATTAACACTTTCCTAGAAGATGATTCAGACAGGCTGTAACAGCTAGGAACCGCCTGATAGCTATGGTCTTGGTACTTGACCAGCTGATCATAAGCGATGTAATCCAGTTGAGCCCTAGGGTTTCTAGGGCTAACATATTCTACGTCCAGCAACTTACAACAATCTGCAGGTAACGGGTAATCCGCTTGACCCTGAACTACAGAGTGGTAGACCTCACTAATCTGAGCACTACCCCTACGACTTTGATCCAAAGTTATTATCTTAGTAGCTTCCCATATGTCCTCTACCAAGATCGCATCACTATGTAACGGATCTGTGTCTATAGGGTATTTGGGACCAGTAGTCCTAGGCAAACCAAGAAGGTCTTGAAGCCTGTTAAGCACATACAATAACTGCATAACATAAACCCCTTATTACTTTTAGCTACCGCCACCTGTAGGTACTGTGGGTGGATTAGACCAAAGATTCAAAACAGTCTGTGTTCCGTCATGATTAGTCAAATTGAGGTTGGTGGGACTGGTATGGCTAATAGATAGGAAATGGCTCATCATCAAGTTATTAGTTTTTGATACATCAGTTTGCCATGTGGTTGACCTAGTATTACCCTGGTACACACCAGACTCAAAGTTATTTGTTTGATTAGCATCAGCAGTAGCACCTTCAAAATCATCTGATGATTGCAGGTCAATAGTGGCTACTATCAAATTAGTGACATTATTACTGGAATCAATGGGCTTTAAGTGTGTTAAGTAATTACCAGATTCCTGACTATCCAGTGTCAATGTCTGACCGGTATTGATTCTAGTTTCAGGTGCAGTGTAATTAAGGAAGTAGGTGCACCATCTTGGCTTAAAATTTAAATTCTCCGTAGCACCACCGCCAACACCCTTATAAATAAAGAACGTGTCACCCTTGACTTTTTGTACCATTGTACTTGAGCCACTCACATATGATGCATAATTAGTAACAGGGAACATGAAAGTCGAATTGGATGTGCTAGTTGACAAGTTGGGTAGATATGAAATCATAACACCTGAAGTGCTACCATTATTACTACCTGCTAACATGGCACTTGCAGTGTTCGCATCGCCAGCAGACACGAATGAGTCATTAGTGGCCCTATTGAAAGCAGTAGTAGCACCACCATAACCATAAGATGAATAGTTGCAAGCATGAGCACTAGTAGAAACAGTATTGTTAGTGTTGAGAAACGAGTCTACGTTGGTTTGTTTATTAGCATCCACAAGCGAGTTATTGGCTGTACCCCCATTATGCTGTACTGCAAATGCATTAATACAAACACCGTAACAAACGCTCCTCCACTCCGTCATGGTATACTCTTGCAAATAAATTCTAGGTATCACTTGCTGTGCATCTGAGTTGACTTGGGTGTTATAGCCAAAGCTTTGGTTTTGAGATGTCGAAATACCACTAGTTAGCTTAGAGTCTTTATGGTAATTGGCTGACATAATATAAGGCTGTACGTGTACACTATTATCACCACCAGACGCCACTGTTGCCGTCGTGTTTCCATCACGCGGTTCACCACCACCAAGCCAAGGAGCAACAACAGGTCTTTTTAAGATAGCAGAAACTACACGGTATGAATAACGATTTGCATGTTGAAGGCTATTAGTTAAGCCAGAGCCAGGGGCATCATACTCTTTAAAGTTATGGGCCATCTGGATCTTATAACTAAACGAGACTGAATCATTGGCATCTATCTCATATTTGACAGAATCAGTTGAGGAGGGTTTTTGGTTTTGATCTCCATTTCGCCAGTCATATGTAGTTAACCCATTAGGGAAACCTGAACCCAAAGTGCTACCACTGCCATCATCGACAACCCTGCCAACATATACGGGCCTCATATAACTACCGGGGATACGGTTACCACCCCTATCTTGAAACCTGTAAGGATCAACCCTAAACGACTCCATGTCGTTACTGTTCGCTACGGTAGAAGTGTAATTAGTACCATTGGCATCTATATTTCCAATCCCTAGCCCGTATCCAGTAATCAACCCAACTTCATGAATCCTGTAGCACATCGACCCCTTGATACCGTAATCACTAACATCAGAGAGGGTAGGTGCAGTATTGTCGTTATTTGCCAACTTAAATATCTGGTTAAATCTGCCAGCCCTATTACTCTCAACAGCACTAGCCTGAGATCCAGTTCCAGTTGGAACTCTCCTGCCATTTAACGGTGCTCCAGTAGCAGTAGCTATCGCATTTGGCTGTCCATAAGCTTGAGAAGGTGTTAACCCATCAGCCACGAACTCAATCTCATCTAACCTTGGCGAATTATCATCAGAGGATGCCCCTTGGAACCCACTGCTGGTAGAGGTAGTGTTATTTGAAAAATGGACTCTAGTATTACCAAAAACATAACGATATACATACCCATCGTTTTTATCAGTAAAATCAGAAGCTTCAGCATCTGCGTAGGATACATTAGTGTAACGATTAGTCTGCTTAAAAACACATGTGATTTGCCTTGGAACAAATGGGATCATAACATGAAAGGTGTTACTCGTTCCTGTCTCTGTCACCACCTCACCTGACCATACCAATGGCATACCAATTTCAGACACATATCCTTCGCTATAACTAGCTGATGGCAATAAGAAATAACCACCATCCAAGCTATTGTAATCATTTATGTTAGGGTGTACTAATGACCCCACTTTATACCTCGAGCCTGAAGCAAGCATTTTGTAAATTTCTGTTACCCACTTCTTGCAGATGGCATTCTCTCTTTGCATCACATGTTCTCTACCATCAGGCTTACGGATGGTAACAGTGACAATCCCTTTTATATCCATATTTAACATGAATAACTCCTATGTACCTATCCTAATACCTAAATAATTATTAACAATAACCTTATCATTAGAAGTAAATGCAGAACCTAAGGTTATAGGGAATCTACCAGCCACCTCACGCCCCTCAAAAAAGTTCTGCTTGTATGTTGTTCCTGTGTAGACATCATTATTCTCAGTGCTATCTACCCAAGGGCTGCTACTGTTATGAGTATAGTATTCTATCATAATAGGCTCAACTAACAATGACCCATAATCGCCTGACCAGGGAGTTGGTAGTGTCCCAACCACATTGCCATTCTCACCATAATAATTAACTCCAGCGTCTGAAGAGTTCCAACCGTCAGCATTAGTCACAAAGCCAAGCTTGGTCATAGTGGCCAAGGTAGCAGATGTGCCAGAACTGATGGCCTTAGGTGTAGTACATTCTGCACCTCTAATCACACTAATTTCTTGTGCGGCAGTAGCGTGATTTGATATAGAAGTTTCATTAATATAAACCTTTTCATATGTGTTATCTGTACTTATAATCCAAAAAGTCTTCTCTCCTGCCAGAAGCGAGTTTGCAACAGATTCTGTAGGAACCACAACTTTAATAGTAGTTGCGCTATCAGTTAAACCTGAAGTTACTTGCTCAGCATGGAAAGAAGCCACATCTGAAAGGTCGCCAAAAATAGCAGCAGACCTGATTTGGGTGCCAAATGAATTGGTACGTGCTGGAGCCTTGGCCACAGTAACTCCTGAATTATGGTTAGCAGCTGTTGTGTTATGAGCCCCCCTAGTCACGGTAACAGTCGTCCCGCTAACATTACTCACGTCCAACAGCTCATTCCCAATACTTAACACATGTTCAGTGCTTAAGCCTGCGTTGTTCGCCACATTAATAGTTGTATCAGTGGGTCCAATGCTACTAGTTATAGTTGAAGAATAAGCGGGTACCCAATAAGTACCAGAACCATAACCTTCATTACTCTGAATTGCATTTTGATCTTCATACCCTATAATCCTAGCCAACCTATTTAAATAGGCATCTGTGAACCCGCCATAAGTTACAGTAGAATCATTGTCAGAGAGAGTCAGCGAATAACTAATACCAATATCAGAAAAGTTATGAATAACAGCATCAATCAAATCTTGAGGTAAAGAGTTGCCAGACACACTAGCCAAGTCCTGCTTATCAGACGTCAAGCCTGAATCAATTGTATCAGTACTTGAAGTAACCGCATAGCTAGTAAGCCTAATGGCATGGACCTTCCTACGGCCTAAAGGGTTATTCTGTTCAATCACCTCAGGCACTGGCAGCATATTATCGCCATTATCATAGCCTTGGTCATAATTGAACTGAGCCCATGGAGCTGCATTGTTCTGCATCAAAGTGTAAGTAATTGTAGCTCCACTAACAGAGACTTTTAATGGGTAAACCTTTACTTTTTTTGACCCATTGCTTGAAGTTCCCCAAGGGCGATCTCGACCAATAATCTGCTCACTGTTATTATTAGGATTGTAATTAGTGTCAATGTGGCCAGCCAAACTGTACACTCTTGATTCAGCATTCTGGTTACTGCTTTCAGAACCCATCTCAAGAATCAGCTTGCTTGGCCTTGGGTGAAGCTGAGTGGAAAGAGGCATCTCCCCCGTAGATATCAGGCGGAATAACCCATTATTCCTATTTAACCCTATAAAATTATGATAACTGATAGCATTAGACTGTCTGTATACTTTGGTCGTGCCATCACGCCTATCTCTAATCGTGAGCTTTATCTCACCTTTTATTCCTATAGCCATGTAGATCTCCTATTTATCTAACCAGACATGCTAAGATTCCAAATGAACCTATCCATACTTCCACCAGTTACAGAAAAGCTACCTTCACCCCAAACAGCTTTCATTGAGCTTGTCCCACCAGTAGATCCTAAGATCCAGCGTTCAGGATAAATATCTGTGTCAATTTTAACAGTTGCATTATAAGACCCATTAGAACCTTTCCAATGGATGTACCCCATACTTAAAGTCGTATTGTTACCGTCTTTTAGGATATACCAATCTGGCCTACCTTTAAGCTGATCAACTGGACCAATCGCATCCCCTCGCAATACACAATCAAAGAAGAAACTGGTATCATTTGATAGATCCATCTTATTTATATTTGTGTCAACTTCATCTGATCCACCAGACACGCCAGAACCACTCATTATCAATTGGCCGGTATAACCTAACCCCCAACCACCAAGGCTATTCCGCTCTAATGGGTGAGACCTCGCACTTCCGTAAACAACACCTAACAGGTGCGTACCATTATTCAAGTAAGCCCTACCACCTTTCCAGTGCGCTATCTCAGGGAACGGAATCAGCCTGTCCCCTATGAATGGGCCAATCCCATGTGCTGGATACCTGCTAAAGTAATTTTTAGTAAGGGCTGGAGTGTTAAGCAACAACCTCATAGTTCCTTTAGATTTATTGTCAGCATTAGATACAGATAAATTTTGACCATCACTTGCACCCAAAGTGTCAAAGATCCTACCGTATGCAGGAACAAAAGCGTTACGATGAGACCTACCAGATATTAACAGATCAACAACTTGTTTTGCAATAACTCTCGCAAAATCTGAGTCACCAACAGCATCAGGATATCTAATATTATGGCCAAATTCAAAGAAGTAAATATCACTCAAATACTTAACAGATAGATTAAGGTTAGCATACCTACTCGTAATTGTATAAATTGGAGTAGGTGTAGGGTCATTCAGCCAAGCCTCCTCTGATGGAGGGATCGCTGGTGTAGGCTTAAACACAGGTGGAGGTGTCGTGTCAACAGGTGGGTTGGGGACATAGAACATAGTCTGATCTTCAACAATAAAATTCTCTAGCAAAGGCAATTCACCCACAAGATGGAAATGCCCTCCCGTCATAGAAATATTAGTACTACCTTCAGATATCTGGAAATTTAAATTCTCAGGCATTGTGTAATATTGCTGGCTTTCAGATCGTGGGACAGTCGAAGAAACATCAAGGCTTAAAACAAGATTCGCTTGTAACTCGTTTATTGTGCCTTCTGAAATAGTGGCAGCGTTAGACTCACTGACAGTCCCAGATACAAAAGATTTATGAGACTGACCAAACAGTATCGAGTTATCAATCAAGTTCTCAGACACAGAAGAACTTAATACATTATCAGTGACAGTCAACTTTCGATGCAAGATCGAGCTAACAGATATATCAGCAGCCAAAGACTCACTGACAGGTAAATCAGGTTTGGAAAGACTGGATTGACCCAACACTAATGATGATGCTGGACTGTTATCAGTAAGGGCTAAACCAAGAATAGTGTTAGATTCAAGGGCATTAATCGACCCTTCTTCGTAAACTGACGACATGTTTTCTTCATACAGATGAGCACCTAACTGAGAAATATTAGAATGCCCTGCTTCAACCTGTGAAGAGTTACTATCAACAACATTTAAACCAACAACAACAACATTCACCCATGAAGCTGGTTCGTTGGATTCATGGATTGAAGTCTCAATATCAGATTGCGAGATGGTAGCACCAACAATAGAAGATGAAATACTGGAAAGATTCATTGGTGAGGTGTAGGTTATTTCATTAGCTCTAAGGCCAACCACAGAGTTGACATGCCTGACCATCCCCTTACCTTCTAATATCTCAGCATCTACTGAACTGTACTGCGATGGGATTGAAATGCCATGACGAGACAAGCTAGAACTAGAAAACTCTATTGAACGCCCAATATTATAGACATCCTTCCTGAACGCAATTATTAAAGGAGGTGACTCTATGTTGTGAGGCAGATAAACAATTTCAATATGAGTTAATTTATCATCCCAAACATCATAAGCTTTTTGTCCAGCACCAACATACCCTTTGGCTGAGATCATGAAATCTACACGACCACGCAAAGTACTAACGAATATATCCTGCAGTATATAAGGGTAAGGCCTAGACTTAAGCAAAATTACACTGTCATGCCCATTAGACAAGGCTGACACTTCTGCACCAGACAAGCTTGACTCTGGCCAATAAACAAAGGTTGAACCCTGCTTTATTTCATGGACTTCTGTTTCTAAGTTATAATCAGAAATGGAAAGATCTAATACTGAGTCAGCGACACAAACAATTGGATTAATATTCTCATATATATAAGCAGAGTTTCTTGCCCCAGAAACAGTGATCTCATCTACAGAAAGCAGACTGCTAGCAAAAATCAAATCTGAAGAAACACTCTCACCTGCCTTCATGCCAGCAACAACATCATAATACTCAAAACCTTGAGCGTTTTCTATGATGGCACCATCAACATTGTCCATGGATGGTAATTTAATTTGGCTAACAGAAGAACTCGACAGCTCACTGGATGTAGTTACAACTTCAGCCAACCTCAGCCCAATAACAGAATCAATAGGCCCCTTCTGAGAAGATGCGTTAGACGTTATTAAAGCAGACAGCGACTCATCAAGACTATCAACAGATAAATCAACTAGGCTTGAACTAGAATGAACCCTGTCATAACTAGAAGAATCATCTAGCTTCAAACCAAAAACAGAGTTAGACTGAAGAACGTTGGAACTTTCATTAAACAGCTTGGCCCAAACAAATTGATTCAAGCTAGAATCTATTAATGATATGTTGGAGCTACTTAAAACTTTCTGACCTGAAGATGAGTCATTAATACTTAAGCCCACCACCATGTGGACAGCCTTTACTCCAGACTGATCCTCATGGATATAAGTCTCTGTGGTGTTATCAGATGAAGTGATTGAGCTTTGTGAGAGGCTGGAGTTGCCTGAATACAGGGTATTAGAGTCATCATCAGATAAGCGCAAGTCAAGAACAATATCTTGTGATGATATCTTAGTGACAGTATCTTCATTAATAGAAGCCGTCAGCGATTCAGACAACGAGTTTAAAGAATCAGAGACAGATGAGTTCCCATCAATAACTGTTGGGGATAAAGCCTCTTCAGCTTTAAGTGATAAAATTATTGGAACATCATGGACTTCATCAACTATCGCAACTATGGAAGCCCCACTATCAGTGGGATCAGCATCAAAACTTGGTTTTGATAAGTTTGAATTACCTTCAACGAAAGCATAAGAAAATGAATCAAGGGCATCAATGCCTATAACAACATCAATTGTGCTCGACTCAAAGATATCGCTAACATAAGTGATGTCTTCAGCCTTAGGCGAAGTCTCATGCTGGACAGGAGATTGCTGTGCACTAGGAGGAATAAAATGGCTTTTATTAGCTGGATTACCAGCAGGCTCCTTGGTAGGAGTTTGACTATTGCTAGGTTTACCACGGGCAAGAAGAGCTGGATCTGGTCGCTTAGCCATAGTCCTCTGATATAAAAGAAAAGGGGCATAGGTAAACTACACCCCTTTATTGGAAGGTTATAGGAGAGTTATCTTATCTAAACTTACAATTAATCAGAACACCAGTAGCTGAAGGATTACGCAGTATACGCTGACACCACATAAGCTTAGCCATCCCGTCCACTGTACTGTAAGGGATACGTTGCCATGGATAAATCTTAGGACCAAACCCTTCAACACATACCCACTCAATAGCTTCCATGTCATAGAACCACATGCTGTGATCCCATGTACCAGCCATTGATGGATCTGCATAGAAGATAGCATTGTAACCAGAATGACGGAAATGCTGAGCACCAAAGTTAACACCATAATCGTTCATGGGGCCATCACCTTGGACTCTTGGCCTACCATCAGAAAGGCCTAAGGTAGCTCCAAAGAAATCTCTGGCTATATAGTTGTAACCAGCAGGGGAAACAGCAACCATGATCTCTAGCCCGTTACCAACTTGCATCTGTTCCAGCATGAAGTCGATATCAGATAACTGAGGGCTCTTCAACCTGGCTACGTCTTTATCAGATTGTCCAGCTGTTGAGACTCCAAAGTCTCGCTTCAAAGCACCTAAGTTTTCTGGAATCACTGCAGTATCATCAGCTACAGTGACGCAAATGTCAGCAATTGTATTACTATCTTCAGCAAAAACACCACCAGTAGCGAACGCACCTACATCACCGTTACGAGTTTCAGTAGCTGCTTTATTAGCCAACTCATGAGGCGAACCGTCTCCAGCAACTACATAAATGTGTGGCGCCCAAGCTTGATTCAAATTGGCTTTTGTTTCCGCACCACTAGCACCGGCGTCAAAAACTGTACTCAGGCCATGGATTTGAGCAAATAGATTATCATTATTAGCATTTTCAGCCGTGTCATCATTCAAGTCAACGCCAGGAACTTTAATCAAAGACGGCAACGAGAACAACCTAGACTTAGCAATACCAGCAGCATTAGCATTTCCTGTTAAGGTCAAGGCTGTGTCTGTGATAGAAGCGCCATAATAGCCACTAACATTCACAGTCGCACTAGCACCTTCAGCTTGTGGAGACCACGTTTCATAATCCAAAGCATGAGACAGGCCATTGGCCATACGGAAGGTTTTCTCTTCAATTAGATCCATGGTTGAATTTTCATACTTCTTGAGATCGAAGTCTGTAATCCAAGCTTTGGTCATAATCACTACAGGCTCAACTGTTAACCTAGTCAAGCTGTCACGATTAAGCATATAGGTCTTGTCAGTAGTACTACCCCCAGTAAACCCGCTCTGCACATTGCCGCCGTTAGCTGCAGCACCTGTCTCGTTACCAAATGTAGTTAGGCCAGTAGTGGTGTAATTAACGTCGTGTGCTCCGTAACTGATATCGAAGTGGAACCTACCGTCAGTCCCTACATTGACATATTTCTTTTGGCTCCAGAGCCATTCTGTTGTTGGCTTGGCATATTTACCTAACTCAACAATACCNTCCATTAATTGCGGAATATTAGCAGTTATGGCCTGANNCCAANTAGTTGGTGCAGAACCATTAAATTCATAGGTTGGCTGTGTTATCGCCATTGGTTATTACCTCTATTGAATAGAATCTCAGCATCCACAATTATCAGAGATCTATGAAATTAATTAACCAAAAGTTCCACGGAGTTCANTAGCCCGTTGAACACCTTTCCTNAAAGCTTCTCGAGCTTCATCTTGGGAGAAGTATTTCTTGCGAGCGTCAGGTAACCTTGTGCGGAACCTCCGTCCTACGTCAAGAGAATTAGACGACTGCGGTTCAACGCCTGTCGCTACTTCTTCTACTGGTTGATTCTGAGCAGAGTCATAATTNTTTATCACCCTGTCAACTTCGTCCAGCGCACCCCGTAAGACGGTGGCTGGATCATTTCCCTCAAGCATGTAAGTTCGATCTCGATGTACACGCTCAAGTGCTGGTTTATAGATACTGTCCAGAACTTCTTTACTTTTATTGGTCTGGGCAACCTTAGTATCTATGAAATTCTCATATGCCTGATTGACCTTACCCGCCTCTTGCTGGTTGGCCTGATCTTCTTGGCCNAGTTCNTGNAACCTNTGGTCAATAGCAGTACGCATAATCTCAGGATCTCGCAAGCTACTCTGCATAGCAGAAGTNAAATCTTCTACTAAAGCCTGAGTCACTTGACGTAACTGGTCACCTGAAATGTAACNCTCATTACCNTCTTCACCTACAGACTCAAAGAACTCTACCACCTTAGAAGGTGGAGGCGCTGACTCTTGTGCAGGCGNTTGTTGTTGTTGTTGAGGTACAGATTGTTGTCCTTCTTGGAAAGACTGCATCTGTGACAACATCATTTCTAGTTCAGCTTGTTTCTTTTGTAGACCATCAATAACTTCAGCAGACTTATCAGCTTTAGAAAAAGCGTCCATTAAGTCTTTTCCACTAATCTCACTATCACCTACTTTGTAGGTGGNATCTTCATCCAACTCTGGAGTTTGATTAACTGCAGGATCATAGAAGTCAGGGCTACCAAAAAGGTCTTCTTGATTATCAATATTCTCCATTCTAAACCTCGTCTACAATTTGTTCTTCTACTGGCATTTCCTCTGCCATTGGTTGTTGTTGCTGCTGTTGCTGCATACCNCCTTGGGCCATCTGCAACATATTGTTTACTAAATTCAAATACTCGAAAGCTGCTGGCTCATTGATAGTAGTTAAGAAAGCTTTAGCCAGTTGAAGTGATGGTATGTTCTGAGGGATAGGACCCATCTGGACAATAGGNGCAATCGACTGGTAAAGATTACTAGCCGTCTGCACACGATCCATATCTCTCAATGGAGTGCTCATACCAGAAACAACTTCCAGCCTAAACTCCATCTCAATATGAGAGTCTTGCCACTCACCATACCATTGTTCACCACTCTCTGACAAGTAATTAAATTTGCCGGGGGTGACAAACTCCTGCATCAANCCTAAGAATCTCTTACCAATCCCTTCGATACATCTATCCAAAGCAGAGACGATAGTCCACATTCTAGTAAAAGAAGCCTCTTGTGCCGTGGTAATTGTACCTACAGGGGTATGAGAAGTTCCGGGAGAACCGCCAGCACCAGTCATCATCTCCCTAATCCCACTCTGCTCCCTCATCATTTGCATACGCCAACCATGTAAATAGGTGGCCATCTGCGTATCGTTAGGTAAAGGNACAGGAGTTGGAGGTTGAGGAGTTACATTAGGATCATACTGGATCACCTTCCCTGCTGTATAAGAGATNTGACCTGTTGGATCTATTAACGAACCTTCAGGCACAATCATAGGNGGTTGGGCTACCCTTCTNCTCATCTGCATCAAGACCCTCGACAACTCATTAAGCTCCCACTGGGTNGACTCTAAAGGNTTNACCAAACCTTGGACATCATAAAAGCCTGAATAACCAAACGGGTCCACCACACGATTGCATTCATGGACTACATAAGGATGACTTCTGTGACCCAAGAATTTACCACCATAACTCAGGTTGACCATAGCATATGGGTTGGCAATATCTTGCAGTTCGTAACGGCCAAGCATCTTAATCATTCGACCAAACGGNGCTTCTTCTCTGGAAGACTTGCTAAACCATTTACTATTGTTAGGCAAGTATTCAGAAGCTGGAACCCAAATGGTGTATAACGGATACATATCGTCTTGGGCAGACCAGAACTCTGGGAACAAAGCTCTATCTACCATCATAGTCTCACCTGACAAAGCCCGTTCTATCGTGGCTGCACCCCACTTCAGTTCCAATGAATGCAGATCATGCCATGTCCTACGGATCACCCATGCATCATCAGCATCAATCTTCCTAGGATTAAACCAGATATCAGTNTGAGGGACCAAGTTGATCTTGATTTCCATCTCATCNAAAGCATTCCACTCAGGATAAACTTCCAAGACTGACATGCCAGAGATTAAAGCCCCTAACTGAGATAACTGGAGATGNCTTTGAGCACCACTATCTTTCCACATCGACAAGACATGCTTATTGATCTCATCAACTAAATCAAAATCAGAAGGCTTAGTTGGCTTCACTCTGAACATAGGGTAGTTCTTTAGTAATAAAGAGACAGCGTCCAGCACTAAGGACTGAATCACATTCTCTACAGAGGCAGGATGCCCATCAGTCTCTAATTGCTCTTGACTGCCAGGAACCCAACGTTCCAATAAGTTGGTAAACAGATAGTGTGCGTGTTCTGCAGCGTCAATAAAATCTTGACGAGGCTTATTTGCGTACTCTATCCATTCTTCAACTTGATCTGCGAAACCTGCTTTAGCCAAAACGATTTACCTTATGATGAAGGGCCAGAGATACTATTCAAAGCAGTCACTTCAGCTGCACCATCAATCTCTTCAACAGCATTAGCTTCTGCTTTCATTTCAACAATTAGTGCGTTAATCTTATCAAACCAACCTTGAACCTTACCATCAACCACATCTATGTCATACTCTTTCAATTTGCCTATCTCTTGCTGTAACGAATAGACTTGATCCCTTAACTCGTTAGNCTTTTGTGCATTATTAACCGCACCNCTCAAAAGAGTTCTCAAATAAGTTTCTCTAAACTCAGTAATCTTCATATCAACGCTCCATTTAATTCATAGATTATAAGGATTGCCAATGAGTAATTGCAACATCCTTTTTATTNCCTAACACTTCCTCAGCCCGCTCAACNTCATTAGGCTCAAGGACACAACGCCAAACGCTGATTGGAGTATAACTGATTACATCATTAGTAACAAGTTCACCATCAGCATNAACCTCTTCAACAGATTCAGTTCTTTTATAACAATTGCTTTTCCTGACAGCTACTGTACCATCAGGACGNCAATCAATAGAATCAATAATCTCGACTTCTTCAATCACTGCAGACATACAAACCCCTTAATCAGCTGTAACATATTGCAAACTCCCTTGGAAAGCATCCATATGCGTGATGCCAGTACTATCAGTTATGCTTTTAATCTGACCTCGATGGACACCTGCGCTAGTCGCATTCCAAACCTTAAAGGTAGCTCGAGTCGTATTCTTCTCTACCCATACCCCCCATGGCGCTGCGTCATCACTATCATTATCGCCAGCAGGATGGTTGACAGTAANCGAAATAACTCCATGTCCAATTCCAGTACCTCCTCCACCCGTCCAAGTCAAAGCAGTAAATGGGAGTCCACCAATCTGCCAATTACCAGATCCATAAGATGAGATACTGTTAATCTGAAACGCAAAACTACAATAACACCAACTGCCAATNTTACGGTAGTATCCCACCTGACTGTAATAATCCATAGATGGAGCACTACTAGACCTAGTNACAGAAGGAGTCCACGACCCCTCCTCNTAATCATCCAANGTATTGGNAGTCGCACTGCTAACTTGTGTGGCCGGGAAAGCTACATTCCCACTAGTAGTNACACCACTAGANTCGCCCGTAACAGTAATATTAACACAATGTATTGTCATGATACACCATTAAGCTGTGAAGTAATGGATCAGGCCTTGAAAAGAATCGCTACTCGTAATGCTATTTAAATCTTGAACTTGGCCTCGATGTAAACCACTACTGTCTGCATCCCAAGCTTTAAACACTGCAGCAGAAGAACTGTTATCTAACCATAACGCCCAAGGAGCTGCATCGTCACTACCATAGCTAGATGACGAATGGTTGGCAGTTACTGTAATAATCCCATGACCTTTGCCAGTTGAAGAAGAAGCAAATGGTAACCCACCTAACAACCAAGAACCGCTACCACTTGCACTCATATTATTGACTTGAACAGAGAATCCAGCATGGCAAACACTACCAATCTTACGATACCAACCTGTCTGATGACTGTAAGTTAAAGTTGGTGAACTGCTTGACCTATTAATAATTGGTGTCCATGAACCCTCTTCATAATCGTCCAAGGTATTGGCATCTGCACTGGCAGATTGACTAGCAGGGAATGCCACATTGCCACTAGAAGTAATCCCCGTAGCTGTACCCGTAACAGTTAGATCGCCACAATATATTGGCATTACTCAACTTCCTCTAGTTTAAACTTATACTTTTTACCGTTCTTACGGTTAATGATAAACAGTTCATCTTCACCCTCTTGGATTGTCCACTTGCCTTCAGTACCATCTATCTCATTACCACCAGAACCTTCGTTATTTAACTGGACATCACCAACATGTAGATTAGCCCAACGTTTAGAGGATGACCCTAAATCTTGAGTATTATCATTTGCAGGTAACACATCACCTTCATTATAAGTGATAGATAAAATCTCTTTAGAAACACTAGACCCACTCATATACTTAAACTGCAAGTAAGCAGTAGTAGGATCTTGTTCTATCTTAAATCCATTCGCAGCCCAACTATTATATGAAATCCTGATACCATTATCACTAGCAGAAGTACCATTTACATGCAACCTAGAGCCTGGATCAGTAGTTCCAATCCCTACATTACCCAACTGATTCACAGTCATCATAGTACTGGCTGGCTCACCAGAAGTGATAGCACCAAACCCAAGTTTTATCGTGGCATTTGCACCACCAGCATTATTAAGATTGGAAATGTTGACACGACCTGACCCTAAAGCACTATATCCAAATATCCCACCAAGTGAAGAAGATGCACCTCCAGCCTGAATTGCACCCTCATAGTAGCTATTACTAGAGGTTCCAATTTGCCTGACATGTAAAAGGTTTTGTGGATCAGTAGTTCCTATTCCTACGTTGCCAGAAGTGATATATGAATCTCCAGAAGAAGCAAGCTTTACTGTAGTAGTTCCCCCACCTTGGCTTACATATAAATTTGCATTTGAAGTTGGTGACTCATCATCAAAAACATTAACATCTCCAGCAACCTGCAGTAAAGAATTAGGGCTAGTAGTTCCTATCCCTACGTTGCCACCATTTAAGATGGTCATTTTAGTAGTGGAACCTGCGGCGGAAACTTGGGTCAAAAATTCCATGCGACTATTATTTATCGCACCATCTTGAACCATTTTAATTCCACCTATCTCAGAATCATTATCGAGATTACCAAATCTCAAATATCCCAAATCGCCAGTTGTAGAACCTGATGTTCTAGTAAGGGATAAAACGCCACCACCTGAGTCATCTACATTCAAATTAGATACTGGTGAAGCAGTTCCTATTCCTACGTTGCCACTCTCTCTAATTGTCATCCTCTCTACAAGCCCATGAGAATTAGAATCACTGTTACCAGAATCATGAGGTGTAACCAAAAAAGCTAATCTTCCACCAAGCTTGTATTGAGATGGTGGATAATTGGAAATATCAGGTTCATCAACATAAGTGTAAATGCCTGAAGCAATCTTCATTAAACCAGCATTGTTTACACTACCCGCACCATAAATTGCCTTTAACTCATCCCCATTAGCCACAGAATCGATAGCAGCATAAGAAGCAGTATATTTTTTTAACCCATAAGTATGATAAGTACCATAACCTGACGTATTTTCTCTCGTTGCAGTTATTCCTGAGCCAGAAGCTCCACGACCAACAAGTTGAATCCTATTATAGTGCCCAGATAAATCGTCTAATCCAACACCTAATTTGGTGACTCCATCGACATAAAAGGCATCTTGACTCCCATCATAATAAAGGTCTGCCTCATCATCACTGTCTTTAAACTTTATTCCAGCATGCGAATCAGTTGATTCAACAACTATCCCCAAATCGTAAGCAGATGATATGTGCAGAGGCCATGTTGTCGTAGAAGTACCTAGACCCAATGTAGTAAATTGAACATTATCAGTAGTATCTAAATCTATATTAGTCCTAACACCAGCTGCAGTCGTGGCACCTGTACCTCCATTGACAATGGCAAGAGTACCTGTTACTGAAGACAAATCATTAGTTTCTGAGGTTAAATAACCAGCTGAAGCATGATTGCCCCATCCATGAGCAGTATCCCAATTAGAACTATTGTCTGTAACAATACTGTATGAACCAGCAGAGCCACCCCTTTTCATTAAACCCTGAGATGCAAAATCCCCATCAACTAGAACATCAGCATGTGAAGTCTCTGAAGTCAGGTATGATTGCAAATCACTGATTTGGGATTCGGTTATACTTAATGCGGCCTGATGTTGAGTCACGTCAGCCTGTGAAACACCTGTTAAGTAAGTGCTACTATCTACAGAACCATCAGCCTTTAAAAATTCAGAAGCAGTCCCACTAGTTTTTATGAAAGATGACGCTTCAAAAGATTCGCTAGTTATAAACTTATCATCAGTACTGGAATATGTGATTGATTTAAGCTCTGAAGCGGCAGGTATTACAATGCCACTACCATTAGCAGTAGCATCAGTAGAGTCATCAATAGAATGGTATATGGCTCTTGACGATGCAGAAGCAGATGTTGTTGGTATTGTAAAAGTATCTGCACCTGTGGAAGTAGCAATATAAACACCTGTAGGAATAGTACCATTAGCATCAGCATCAATATACACTGACTGAGTACTGCTAATGGAGTGACCAGTAGAAGTTATAGTTGCTATCGTGCCATTAGTCACACAACTGGCTTCTACCATCCCACCAGGTACACCTAAAGCCAAAGTTTTATCCTTAACTATAGATGAAGTCGTGTCTAGCTGTGTGGTGGCACCCTGTACATCTAAATTGCCAGTTACTGTGAGGTTGGTAAAAGTTGGATTGTCAGCCTGATGGTTTACCCAAGTAAGCACACCAGAACCATTATTAATTAATACCTGATTTGCTGAAGATTGCGCAGCTGGAAACGTTAAACTATAAGCAGTCGTAGTATCATGAGCTTTGATGCTTACACTGTCAGAACTGTTAGAATCACTAAGCTTTAAATACTTACCACCCCGTATATCAAAATCAGCACCAATTATATTTACAGAATCGCCAGTACCATCAAACTCAACACGTTCTTCGGTGCGTGAGATTCCAACAAATCCATCCTCAACAACACGCACTTGTGCTGCTTCGGAAATTCTCTTACCATCAACGATGATAGGCATTAAAACCTCCTATGCACTTCTGCCGACTATTCTCATTGCGAAAGCTATATTATTAGAAGATTGCTGTGTATAAGTAACAACAATCTGGTCTCCAGCTACGCATAATAGTGGCGATTCAGGTATATATATAAAATCTTGTATGGAAGGTGTAGCGGAAGGGTCTAGTTTTGCAAGAACAACATCATAACCTGGCCCTTCATCACTATCAAGTGTCACCAGTATGTCCCCTGGATTAGAAGCTGCAGAGGCAAAAGATATTGTTACATTTTCTAAATAAAACGCAATGTCATTAGTGTAATTAGCATGACTGGTAGGGAACACGTTCCCTGAAGAAATGTTCCCATTTCCAGATGCTGTTACTATTATTGGAGCAGCCATAATTGTTACACAACATGGTACTGACTTTCTGAATTCCTACTTATTTTACCGTCATCCATCAAACCATTAATTTCAGAACGGATAGACTGCCAAGCAACACCCATCTTTGAGGCTATCTCAGTAATCTTTAAAGTAGCACCATCTGAAAGAATGTCTAAAATTTCTTTTCTATCTTCGGAAGAATCCTCGTCTGATGACGAGGACTCTTCTTCAGAGGATGAGTCTGCTGGAGACTCGCCAGATACGACTTCAAAGTCATCTGGATATGTCTCCAACAGGTATTTTGCATTTTCTGGAGAAACATCACTAACTGCTCCAGCCGCTGAAAACTTTCCAGGCGAACCGTAATAGCTGTTCTGTTT
>PBVO01000053.1 GCA_002729015.1 Candidatus Poribacteria bacterium | reverse complement strand
CAGACTCATAACCAACTCTAAGATAATTTGTGGCAACTAATCTTCCTCGATAACGGAGTTCATGTCCTGGAACACCGTTAATCATGGTCACACCAAAGTGTTGTTTCCAGTCCTGTTCCCAATTTGGTTTGTAAAGCCGCTTCAAAAGTAGAACTAATTCTTTCGTTTCGGTTGGAATTGACCCAATAAAAGCATTATGCTGATCTGTGTATGAATCTGAAGGTGTCAACAACTGAATTACCGAACCTAGAGAACGATTTTGATCTAATAGTGAACGTTGATCCTGATTTCGGTCTTGATTTTTAAATCGGTTTTGGTACTTGTAGTTTAATACTTTTTCAACAGCATCCAAACTGTCCGATAAATCACTCACATAAAATGGGGCATGGATTATTGCATCAGCAATCGATTTTGAGATCTCTGATTTGCCACCTCCCGAAACAGTACATGGTTTATGAGCCATACAGGGTTGAGCACGTGTACCAATTAACTTCCATGAACCAAGTGGTTGATTAGCCGATTTTGACAACTGTACCTTATAGCCCGAAGGTAATAAGTAAACTTTATTTGCTAACAACTTAATCTTTTGCTGAATAGATGAGTCGTCGGGGTCTTTCCAGGAAATACTACGATTGTTGAGTCTAAAAACAGAATTTTCAGGCACGTAAATAACATCTGGATAGTATTGGTCGATAGCATGGCCTTCTTTCTGCACTTTGATACGCGAACCTAAATGGTCAATTACTGTTTTAATTTTGTGATTAGCTTCAGGAAAGATTTTCGAATTTAATCGAAAGTCTTCTCCTAAATCATAACTAGGAAAAGCCAAAGTACCACCAGCGTGTTCTTCCTCCGATAACCCCATCAGGTTACAAGCGAAACTTATTTGCGTTTTGACTTCTTTTTTACAGTATCCAAAATAATTATNGGAGATTATAGTGATAATTACGCCATCAGAATTCCGAGCCGTTAATTTGAAAGGAGAACCATCGTTATACTTTTCGTCTTTTTGGGTCCAACACATACCGTCTTTGCGTTGTCTGGGGGAAGCAGATGAAAAGTGTGGCAATCCTACTGATTCTTTTGTGATTGAATCAAGGTGAGGTGCTAGGATCACGCAACCTGTGTGTCCACTCCAGTGATCAATATCTAGACCTGCATCGTTCTCTAAAAGGTATGGATCACCCGCATTACCAAAAATACTTTCTACAAAATCTAGGTTACTTACAAGATTACCTGGAGCAAAAAAGCGAATTTCCATACTTTTTTCGCGAACAAATCCGTTCACTTCTGGGCAGACCACGGGTCTCAATAATAAAGAGACCCATGCACATGCTGACTTGTCTTGGTTC
This sequence comes from Candidatus Poribacteria bacterium, assembly GCA_002729015.1. The sequence continues at coordinate 22,327 of PBVO01000053.1, read as the reverse complement.
GCAGTTAATGGTAACTCCATAACCTCTTCGGGTGGTTGCAAAGCAATTGACAGGAGTCGAGAAAAAGTATCCAGTGGAACAGATTTTTTATCTTGAGGGATTGGTAATCCACCTTCAGCTACGTGAAAACTACCGGCTGTCGTTCGTCGGTCATTGATCGGATTATGAAGTACTCCATTGTTAACTCTGTAACTAGAGATAATGGAACTGTGAAATTCATCGCCATTAGGTGGCAGGGACAAACTACGCGCAATACCATGTTGGCTTAATTCAAAATTCTGAGACGGCAACTGAGGAGCTTTATCTCCTAGATAAGAATTTAGCCAAATCTGAATACGTTGATCAACTGGAGATTGTAANTTATCTNGTANTTTTTCTTTGGCTCGGTATCGTGCCATNATNGTTTGGCTAGCCTGCAATAACGGGTACTCAGANCGACAACCAAAGATCGGNTGACCAAGGACATCAAGTTGCATATTGATAAATTCNATGATGTCCAATTTAGGAACGACAGAAGTACTCATTTCGGTATCAAACCCGATTCGAGTTAATAAAGTATTAGAGGAATGCATGGCTTAATTATTGAATTATTTCTATACAAATTCTATACAAAAATGAATTAAAATATTGAAGAAGCTGATGGTAAGCAAGCAGATTCCGGGAANACAGAATCCCTACCCAAATTCCGATCGGTTTACAACGTAGTATTGTTATCCTCAATCGGAGTGATACTAGCAATCTTACCAGATTAAATGTTATTTTCAGATTGGGTTTACCACCGGTCGCAGCCTGTATTGAATCAAAACTAAATATTATTCTGTGGTCTGAATGTTTTTCTGTAAGAATAAGAAGTGGTCATGAATTCGGGAATCTCGTGAGATGCCTTTAGCCGTTCAACGACGTATCGTTAACCTCGAATGGATATTAACAAACTACTCTGTTAAACACAATACTATTTTTCGAGCAAAAGGCACGGAGAAATGAGTTNACCNNCCGGACTATCACGAGTCTAAGATTGGTAAAAANACAATTCACATTCTGCTCNCGTCTAGCTAATTTGGTAAATTTCTACAGCAAAGANGTCAAGGCTTCAGGACGGCTGGATAACAACAGTAAGGAGAGATTACTGATCAAAACCATCTCTGAAACCCTGACTATCACTCAAGGAGTAACCTAAGCGTACAGCAGTATGAGCAATAGACATGCCATCTCAACAACTTACTTTTAGCGTTTTTTTTTGCTATAAATGGTTTTTACTGACTAAATTACCATCTTCGAATTGCGTAAGAATTAAACATTACATTTGAAACTTACAGGCGAACCGAAGTGCTAACTGAGATACAATTAGAATATATTAATCTATGATAAGTACAGAGGAAGAAGCAANTGTTTATAAACCTTAGAAATCGCCCATTCCATACTCAAGTTTGGTTGCTTGGGTTGTTAATCAATCTTTTTTTTGAGCTACACTTAGTTGCTTACGATTGGTCACATCATATTGAAGAGTACAAACCAATGGTGGTCAATATAGAGACAGCATCAGAAATTGTTTTTGGACTTGAATCTAAGGGTATTAGTTTTGCAACTGGATTCATTATTGATTCAGAAAGGGGAATTATTGCTACTAACCAACATGTGACTGGAAGTAGCCCTTCTTACGTCAAAATCAATTTTCATGATGGTAGTTTTACGCAAGCCCGTTTGCTGTATTACGACCCAACACATGATTTTGGATTTTACCAAATTGACCCAGAGACAGTACTTTTCGATATGAAGTCAGTTTCGCTAGGATCTNGGCGTAATTTATCTATTGGTGAAGATTTATTATTAATCGGAAACAACGAAAAAGAGGAATATTCCATTAAGTACGGGAATGTCGCTAACTTAAACGTCGACAAAGGCGACCGACATTCTAGTTATTTACATACTACTTTTGATCGTACTGGAGGCTCTAGTGGCAGCCCAGTTTGGAATACTAGTGGCGAAGTAGTTGCTATTCATGCNAGGGGTACTGACACCTCTAGTTTTGAATTACCAATTGACTATCTTNAATCAGCATTATTGAAACTTCAGCAGATTCAGCCTATTCNGCGNGGNGAAATTGGGGTAGATTTAGAACTCATCTCGATTGGTGAGGCTATTCGACACTTTCGTTTGCCTGAATCTTGTCGAAAGGAAATTGGACGACCAGCNACTGGAACCCCGCGAGTTATTCAAATCGAGTCAATCATACCATTATCGACCGGCGTTGATCGTCTACGGGCTTCCGATATAATTTACCGTATTAATGATATACTCATTCGGGATGACCTATATCAATTTGACGAGATACTAGANCAACATGTTGATCAAACAGTCANATTAGACGTTTATAGAAATGGCAAACTGGTACCGATTGAAGTTTTAGTTGATGATTTNGAAAAACAGAAAGTTCGTAAATTNGTTCGATTTGGCGGTGCCATTTTTCATNANATNACACCTCAACTGCGTCACCTACTCTATGTCGATATCGANGGCATCTACATGTCTTTTTCTGAAGCGGGAAGTAGNTTTTCACAAGTTGGTCGACGAGACCGGAGTGGAAATTCAAAAATCGTAATATTAGAAATCAACGGTAAGCCGACCAAAANCCTNNCTGATTTTATTGTNGCTTGCCAAAACATTCAGGATGGGGAGCACACTTACGTAGTTGTGAGGGATTTCAACCAATTTAATGTGTCACCAACGCCCAAAAGTTTGACTATCAATCTGAAATTTGGACCACTGGAAACTTTCGAGTGGAGTGATCAAAGGCTTGATTGGATTGTCATTAATTGACTTTAAGCTAAACTCGGTTGCGGATTAACTGTCTATTAACCTAGAAAAATCAGCAAAAGCTAACAAGCAGCCACCTAAGTAGTATTAGGATTTTTTCTGCCGAGTAGACTTTTTACTTTTGCCCCTATATCTTTACTCATCATTAGCGACTCACCAACTAAAATGGCATCAATACCGGCTGACTGTAGCTTCAATACATCATTACGGTCTCGAATGCCACTTTCACTTACAATAATCTTGTTCTCTGGACACTTTTCTTTTAAGCGAAACGTGGTGTTTAAATCGGTTTCGAATATTTTTAAATCACGATTATTGATACCAATAATTCCAGCTTTCGCNTCTAGCGCAATCTCCATTTCGTGCTCTGTATGAACCTCAACCAAAGCAGCTAAACCTAGCTGATGAGCCAGATCTAAGTATTCGCCAATTTGAGCTGGAGATAAAATGGCGACAATTAACAAAACAGCATCAGCACCTGCCACTCGGGCCTGATAGAGGTGATAGGGTGCAATCGTGAAATCTTTCCTTAGCAATGGTAGTTGTGTGATTGTTCTGACCTTTTGTAGATTATTGAGGTGGCCACCAAAAAAGTGCTCATCGGTCAATACTGAGATGGCTGAGGCTCCATTACTCGTATATGTCTGTNCGATTTCAACTAAGTCGAATTGCTGTCGGATTATACCTTTGCTCGGTGATTTCTTTTTTAGTTCAGCAATCAAGGATATTGAGCCTGGCTTTCGTTCATTCTTTGTTCTCAATGCTGCCGCAAAATTGCGCGTAGGTGGNAGGTCTGCAATTTTGGATTTTAATTCAGTCAAAGGCTCTTGGCTCTGGTCAAATGATAGTTCCTCTTTCTTTCTATTAACAATTTGGTCTAAAATCATTTTTGGTTAGTGAATGAGATAAGTTCTTCTAATTTTTGTTTAGCCCTTCCACTGTCAATGGTTTCGGCTGCAATTGTAATCCCATCTTCTAAGTTTTTTGCTTTGCCACCAGCTACTATGGCAGCTGCTGAGTTCAGTAGCACAATATCTCTTTTGGGACCGATCTGTCCATCTAAAATTTGACGNGTAATTTTGGCATTATTGCTAGGATCATCACCAACTAAATCTGTGGGTTTAGCGACCTTCAAATTGAAATCTTCCGGTGAAATGTTATAGGTTTTTATGTTGCCATCAGTGAGGGCTGAGACTTGAGTTTTCGTTGTTGTGCTGATTTCATCCAATCCATCATGTCCGTGCACAACGAAGGCTGTTTGGGCTCCAAGTTTTTTCAGTACATTAGCTAACGGCTCGGTTAGTTCTCGTGCGTAGACTCCAACCAACTGAGCTCTAGCTCCAGCCGGATTAGTCAATGGTCCCAAGAGGTTGAAAATAGTCCGAATGCCGATTTCACGCCTAGGACCTATNGCAAACTTCATGGCTGAATGTAGGGCTGGAGCAAATAGAAACCCAATACCAATTTGATCAATACATTGACCGACTTTTTCNGCCGTAATTTCGAGATTGACGCCCAGTTCAGCGAGGACCTCGGCACTACCACTTTTACTGGATACCGAACGGTTACCGTGTTTAGCAATAGGTAATCCAGAGCCAGCAGCAACGAAAGCTGCAGTGGTTGATATATTGAATGTATGTGATTGGTCTCCACCGGTACCACAAGTATCTACTACGAGTGAATGACGAGTTCGGATACGAGTTGCTTTTGCCCTCATAACTTTCGCTGCGCCAGTTATTTCATCAACTGTTTCACCTTTCAAACGCAGGGCAGTAATAAAACAAGCAATTTGTGCCGGTGTAGCAACACCAGTCATAATTTTGTCCATGACCTTAACCATTTCGTCTTGTTCTAAGTGATTCCCAGCCACTACTTTTTGAATCGCGTCTTGCATTTTCCTGTATCTATTCCTCTCATCCTTGGTCCATTATAACGTTGAAATCAGCGGAATTTCAACTGTGCAAATAACAATGTAAACAGCATACCCATTTTCTTGTTTCAATTAATAATCTCTCGTTATATAAATAATCTCTCGTTATATAATTGTGGAATGCCATAGCGAAATTCTTATTCAATGGTTTTATGAGTAAAACTAAATTTTTACTCGTAAGCTCAAACACGATTTTTTCGCAGATTTCTCTACTGGCTCCTTTCCAACAAGGCAATGTTTATAGCAATATTTATTCCCAACACGATCTAACTAAAAAACATTTGTTAGTCAATAAATCGAGGTTGTCAGATTCAAATGTTTTTCCTATCTTGATTCATACTCATTCTTGATGTAGAATGATCTCTGTTTAGGTTTTTGATAAAAAATAGATCGGCTAAATTAATGGAAACAAAATTACTTATTTCAGTCGATGAACTGGCGGGTCGATTGAGCCAAGTTTCGCTGATTGACACTCGCTCTGTTCATCAATTTTCGGCTGGCCACCTACCCAACGCTTTGTCTCTCGATTTATTTTATTTAAGTTTGAATGATACTAGAATCGAATCATTTACTTCATTTATGTGGACTATCGCTGCTTTATTCAGTAAACGTGGCGTTGATTTTAGTAAGGAAATCGTGTTTTACGATGATATCTCTGGTATGCGATCTGCTCGTGGATTCTGGTTTTGCGAATATTTTGGTTATACGGTCCGGGTACTAGACGGCGGGGTAAAATCCTGGATTAATAATGGGCACCCCCTAACGAGAGAAACGACTGAGCCTCCAACCTTTCCAGNAAAGAACATTTCTCCAAACAGTTGCTCTCACTGGAGTGCCGACAAAATTTTGCAGCACTTGGAAGATGACGATGTGTTGATGTTAGACACACGATCTGCTGACGAGCACTACGGCCGAGTAGCTCGCGCCCAAAGAGCTGGTTCTATTCCAAATTCTATCCATATGGAGTGGACACAAAACCTTACACCTGATGGATACTTTAGATCTGTGTCTGACTTAAAAAAAATGTATCAATCNGCCAAAGTGACTGCTGACAAGCAAATTGTATGTTACTGTCAAGGCGGTTATCGATCAGCACACTCATATCTGGCCCTCAGGCTAATTGGTTATCCGAGAGTTAGTAACTACATCGGTTCTTGGCAAGAGTGGGGTAATCGACCTGATTTGCCTATTGAAATCCCAAAATATAATGAAAAGGTATGANCGGCAGATTATTTCTGAGAATCAAATTGGGTGNTACGCGTTTCCTCCAATTTTTCAAGAACGTACTATATGAAACCGAAGGTTTACTCAAATCTACCGGCCAATTTTTTAGCNTCATTTAGACATTTNACGAGTCAAGAATATGGTATCTACTCGTCTGTTTTTAGCTCTTCCCTTCTTATTTATGTTGCTAGCCACGGGAAATCCTTCACCCAAACCAATCGCTTTTAGCCTTTCTTTTGGTGCACCACATTTTTGAGATAGATACGAGGAAAAGTTGTCTGCACGTTTCTGGGACATGGCTAGGTTAGCTTTATCTGAGCCAATACTATCACTGTGTGCCTCAATATTGATTTTGTAGCTTGCGTTCGATTTGATAACATAGCCCAACCGTTTAAGAGCTGAGTAATGTTTCGGGTTCAGCGTAATGCTGTTTGGCTCGAAAATGTCAGTGTCTAAACGAACCATGACGCCTTTTTCTGTACGCTCGATTTGGACGTTTTTTGGCATTTGCTTTCTGAGTTGTTGCTCTAGTTTCTTTTCTTTTTCTTCAACTAAGTTTGCAATNTTGATAGCACTTTTTAGTGTTGCCAACCCTATTTGTCCCTCAGCGAGAACCTCAGGGTAATTTTCCTGTTNCTTCGCNATTTTCGCCTTCTCATAGTGAGTGAGAACCGATTGGTAATCATTGTTTGCCAACTGAGAAATTCGTTCCACTATTTCTTTGTTATTTAGCTGTTCCTCCAGTTTAAATATTACATCTTTNGCTTGTGCTGTTTGTTCTGCTTTAGCCTCAGCCTTTTGAAGTTCTTTTTCCGAATTTTCAGCAATAGCTGTTGCTTTTTCTGATTGTACAAGAGCCTGTTTTGCTGATCGATAAGATAGTTGATAACTTTCTTGCGTAATTTGTAGCTTGGCTTGATCTAATAACCTTTTTGCTTCTGCGATCGTATCTGGCGCATGTTTTTNAGCATTGAATTTGACGGATTGACGAATTTCATCTTCAACNTGTTGAATAGTNAGTTCAGCCATTGCTAATACTTGGGATGAATTAGTTAGTTCTTCCGCTGCTGCTACCATAGTTATCATCTGGACATCTTTAGCTAAGGCTTCAGCATGGGCCGATAGGTCTCTTGCTGCTTCCAATTGNTAGTTATTCAAAAGTTCTTCGCCCTCTCGGATAGTTGATTCCGCTTGTAGGTAGTCCGTAGGGGCGTGAGTTCCAGATCCAGTGGCTTTAGCGATTTCCAAATAAATTTTAGCTCTGTCAAGTTGTAGTTGAATACTTGCTCGCTGAATTTCAGCAGATGATTTTTGCTTAGCTTGATNCGCAGTCNCCTCAGCTGANTTAGCCCTCCGTTCAGCAGCTTCGGCTCTAGCTTCNGCTTGGGTAGCTCGCTCTTCGGCCAAAGATTGATAAGCTTGAGCAGCCTTTATTTTTAGGCTATTTTCTTCGATCTGGGCCACTGAAAGTTGTTTGTTTAACTGCTCAATTTTTTCCTGACCCTGAATTTTCCTNGCAATTGCAACCGCATAATCAGCCTCAGATTGAGCTTGCACTGCCAATTCTAGACCGTAATTTTGTTGCCCGTCTTCCAGTGCTTGCTTTGCTTGAGTAAAAAGCTGATCGGCTTGAAAAAAGGCCGATTCAGCNAGCTCTGGTACATTCTGCTGCCGAGCCATCTTTATAGCTTGCTCNGCTTGGTGAAAACGGCGGCCTAACTCTAATGGATCAACCTTAGCNGTACCACAACCTACATATAAAATCACCGCAAGTAAACTTAATCTTCTGAAAAAAAATAAACAATTTAGGCGACAACGGATCATTGATTACGTTCCTTCTGTAATAAGTAAAGATTGCTTTCGGCTGTTTCATAACTAGTTTTAGCTAACTCGACGGCCTTTTTTTGTGCTACTAATAGTTGCTCAATTTGATTAGCACGTCCCTCTATCTTTTCAGCATCGTCGATTGCAATTGCAACTTTGACTCGCAGTTCAGCCCATTGGCTCAGCTGGTAGGCCTGTTGCCACTGCTTGTTTAATTGAGCGTTTTTAGCCTGCCTGAGATAGTCTTCGGCTTCAGTTAATGGCTCAGATTGGCTNGATACCGCTTGGATTTTGGTACTTACTCCCTGAATTCGTTCTGCTACCATTTCCGGTGGAATCCCACCACAGCCACCGGCTAACAAAACAACCGTTCCTAGCATGGAAAAAAACATCACNCTGANTAATAACATACTATATCGCATGACCTTTACCCCTTTCTATCATACCCCCTAACAATTTCATGAGTCAAGATTCCAGTTGACTTTGGCATTTTATTTTTGACTTGACATGATATATTAATCATGATATTTTTCTGGCGTGTCCATTGAAGAAGGAGGTGATCGTATGTGTCCATTAGATACGGTCGTAGGAGGTAAGAGTAGCTACTAGCTACACCAACCTCCTACGGCCCACAAAGCAGGGCTTATTGGCCCTGCTTTTTTTATGTCACCAGTTCAATGATGTTGTTATTTATTACTAATATAGAATGAATCAAATCCAACAAATTACTATTCTAGGTGTTGGCCTAATGGGCGGCTCCCTCGGTCTGGCTTTAAAGCAAAATGGTTTTTCAGGTAAGATTGTTGGTCTGGGCCGAAAAATCGAACGACTAGAGATAGCCCAATCTCTTAAGGCTGTGGACAAAATCACCACTGATTTCGGTCAGGCACTACTTGATACTGATCTAGTTGTTATATGCACCCCCGTGGACCAGATTGTACCCATGATAGAAAGGGTGTTAAGATCGGTAGATTCCTCTAAATCATTAATTTTGACCGATGTTGGAAGTGTTAAATCAGAACCTGTTCACACCATAGATCAGCTTTTATTAGAGTGCCCTAACATTGAATTTGTGGGTGGTCATCCGATGGCCGGCTCAGAAAAAACAGGTGTTTCTGCTGCTCGATCTGATCTGTACCAATCAGCCAAGTGTCTTCTGACACCGACGGACAATACCTCTTCTTTAGCCTTAAAAATGGTGACTCAACTATGGGANTCAGTGGGATCAGCTGTTTACATTCTAACACCTGATCANCATGATTCTTTACTGGCAGCTGCTAGTCATTTACCACACTTAGTTGCCTCTATTTTGGCCGAAACAGTAGGAAAAGTTATGGTAAATGGGGAGGCTGCTACTAAGTATGCGGCTACAGGTTTCCGAGATACTACTCGGATAGCATCTGGCTCGCCTGAATTATGGAATAGTATATTCCTACAAAACCGNTCTAACATGATCACGATGATTTCTGACTTAATCAATGATCTTCAGCTGTTTCAAACATATCTGGAAAACANAGATGCCAATGCCATTCATTTCTATTTAGACTCTGCCAAGCGAGTATTAGAGTCTTTGGAAGAAAAAAAATGACAGTTGATATGCCTGGTTCACTGACAGCTCTCACGATTGCTATCGATGGTCCTGCAGGTTCTGGAAAAAGTACAGTTGCTCGCCTAATAGCCGAACGGATGGATTATGTTTATCTTAATTCTGGTTCGATGTATCGAGCTATAACGTTGTTATCCGTACAGTCAGGAGTCGAACCGAGCAATCAGATTGCTCTAACTGAGTTGGCTCAGAATTGCCAAATTGAATTTGTCGATAATGGACAAACAACCTTGCTNGATGGAATTGACGTATCGGCTCAAATTCGAACTCCCGTTATTGATGCTCAAGTTGCGGCTGTAGCCAAAGTGCCAGGAGTTCGTAAGGAAATGATTCATCAGCAACGACGGATTGCATCTTCCGGGGGGGTAGTCGCAGAGGGACGCGATACAACAACCGTCGTTTTGCCGAATGCTGATCTGAAATTTTATATAACGGCATCAGTAGATGTGCGCGCCTACCGACGGTTTAATGAACTTCAAGGAAAGGGCCTTAATTGCTCTGTTTCACAAATCGCTCAAGAGATCGAAGATCGAGATTTGGCTGACAAATCTCGATCAAATAGCCCACTAAAAATAGATCAGGAAGCGATGGTAATTGATACCTCTGATTTGACCATAGATGAGGTCGTTTCTATGGTGTTAACGAAAACTGATCAGTTCGCGACGAATTAAATTTTTTGATCGATTTTCTATGGCTAACTTTTTAAGTCCAATTCAGGGCGAACCGACTATCAATTTTGTTCATAGCTGCCAAGATAGTAATCGATTTCGCCGTGGTTTCCGAGCTGTTAGTGTGTTGTTCAATTTGACCGGCGGGCTAGAATCTGTTGGTCGTGAGAGGCTTCCAAAACACGGTAGCTTTTTGCTTTTAGCCAATCATGTCAGTTTTGTTGATCCCTTCGTAATTGCTACAGCTGCCAACCAAGAATTTCATTTTATGGTGCGAGACGATGCCCTTTCTTGGCCCGTAATCGGTAGNATGTTAGATTTTTTCAATGGATATCCTGTCAAGAGGGGTAGCCCAGATCTGAGAGCTTTGAAACGCACTATCAGTCTGCTAAATTCGGGAAAACGGGTCATGTTGTTTCCAGAAGGTACACGAAGTCTNGATGGGCAACTGGGAAAACCAGTGGATGGTATAGGTTTTATTGTTAAACAAGTTGATGTTCCAGTAATCCCGGCTTTCATCGGCGGTGCCGAAAGGTTTCTACCTAGACATAGCTTTCTGCCTCAACCAGCTAAAATTACTGTTTCGTTCGGTCAACCCCTCGATTTTTCTCATTTTGCTAATGAGCCTCGTCGTCAACAGTACAAGCTAATTGGTCAACAAGTAATGGCTGCAATTGGCGATCTACGCTTCCAACAAGGTTATGATTAATCAACTGAGGANTGTACTGTGAAGATAACGATCCTTGGGTCTGGAACGTCAACTGGTATTCCAGAATACAAATGCCAGTGTGATACATGTCAAGATGCTCGCGTTTATGGTTCTAAGAACTACAGATCCCGCACTTCTATCCATATTAAGGTTGCTACTTCTGATAATATTAAGCATATCCAATTTGATGTAGGACCTAACTTTATCGATCAAATCGATCGCTGTCAGATAGATCGAATTGATGCAGTTATTTACACTCATTGTCATGCTGATCACATCAGTGGTACTAATGACCTAGTTATGCCTTGTCGAAAACAAAACATGGATATGCCGATCTATGGCCCAACTGAGACCATGAGCATTCTCCAACGCAATTTTGATTATATGTTTCGCAAAGATACTTTTCANGGGGGAGGAGTAGCCCATTTAGTACCTAATCCGGTAACTGGCCCATTCAACTTATTTGGGCTGGAGATCGTTCCAATTCCAGTTCAACATGGTACAGTTGATACGTTTGGTTATCGAATACAGAATTTTGGTTATATTCCAGATGTAAAATTAATGCCTCCACAATCGCTAGAACTCCTGAAAGGTGTTGACCTACTAATTATTGATGCTCTTAGCTTTAATCCAGGGCACCCGACACACTTCTCAGTNCAGGATGCGATTGCTATATGGGAAAAAATTCAACCCAAGAATACTTACCTAATACATATGATGCACCGCATTGATCATCGTTACTTCAATGATCAATGCTTGGAACAAGGCTTTGACCTGCCTGAAAGTGTCGGGCTTAGCTTTGATGGTCAGGTCTTGCAGCTTTAAATTATCAAAAGGAATGTCAATGTTTTCTACCATTCAGATGGGTCATCAACTTGATTTTAGATGGAATAACAAACTACTAGTGTCCTATCAGTACCCCAAAGATGGAAATCGTGGCTTTTGGCATCCGTTGCAGTTGCCTGATTCTCCACCACTGACGGCTAATCGACCAAGTGATCACGTCCATCATCAAGGAATGTGGCTAGCCTGGAAAAAAGTCAATGGTGTTAATTTCTGGGAAGAGCCTGCATCCAACNCTGACTCTACTGGATTTGGCAGGGTNGTTCAACAACTGATCNGCCCGTATGTTTCTGANGATCAATGTGGTTTCTCATCTACAAACTTGTGGGTAGATTGGCAGGATAAATCTCATTTGGTCGAGAAGCGTAGTATGAAGATTTATTCTCCAACCGATTGTTATATGTTAATAGATGTTGATTTTGAATTGAAGGCACTANAACACCCTGTCATATTAGACNTGCAAAGAGGAGAACCAGGGCAAGGTGGGTGTTTCTACAGTGGGCTGACCATACGCTTCGACAATCGACTTACCCATGCTGAGTTATTGGATGCTAATGGTCGTACTGAAGCTGACCAAATTTTTGGCCAATCGAGTCATTGGTGCGGTTGGTCTGGGATACACACCAATGATAGTCAAACCTATAGTATTACTATCATTGACCAACCCAAAAACCCGAATTACCCNACCATTTGGTGGATTAGGAATGGATCTGATTATGGGTTGCTTCATCCCTCACCAACTTACTATCAACCGATCCGATTAGAAGCGACTGAATCTGTGTTGTTATCCTATAGNGTTGTTGTACAACATGGCTCTTTGTCTGCTAAGTTGATTAATCGTTTGGCGAAACTGAATTTTTGATCANGCACGATTGATAGGTACTAAGTTCCATGGCATCTTGTTTGACCCAAGGCAAGTCAATTTCAAACCACTCAGTTCGAGAGACAAAATCCGAACGTACTAGATTGAGATAATCTTCCATCTGATCGGCGCCAATCCCAACATTATCTGCCAATAAAATGGAGCCATCGACTAGGTTTCTNTCGACTGCTCTAAAACACGAGTAATAATTATCAAATTCGTTATCAAAGTGGATCAAATCAACTGTTAGGCTGGAGTCTAGGGTNCTTAAAATATACTCAGCATTACCTACTCGCTGCTCAACTAAATCTCCGACACCGGCCTGTTCAAAATTTAACCTTGCTTGTTGAGCACGATCAGGGTTAAGCTCAATAGTGATGAGCTTTCCTTTGTTAGCTTTTTTTAGTTCTCTCGCAATCCACAATCCAGAGTAGCCGATAGCTGTCCCACACTCAACAACTAGGTTTGGCCGAATTGATCGTATTAACTCGGCCAAAAACTGAGCCTTCTCTGGACCCAACATAGGTATTCCTTGTTCTCTGCATTCCCGATAAACAAGATCTAATACACTATCAAAAGTTACTTGATCCAGTGGCATATTCTCGATTTTATTTTCCCATTGCTTTCAAATTTTTCAAGCAGCGTTCAACTGATTCTAACGGCTCATAGAGGTCACTTTCATATTCAACNATGTACCATTCAGTACCACCATTAGTTTCACAGGCCTTGAATACATCTAACCAAGGTACATCATCATCACCGATCAGGGGTCGAAAACCATCAGTTTTGGAATAGGGTTTTAGATGAACTGTGATTGCCCGGTTGGGATATCGCTCGAAAATCGATAATAATTCGGCTCCACCGTAAAAAGCATTACCAGTATCAAGTTGCATTATTACTTCAGAGTTAGTATTACCGAAAAAAGTATCCCAAGGNAGCTCGCCACCTAACTCTTCAAACTCAATATGATGATTGTGGTAACCAGTTGCCATATCATGTGATGCTAATTTTTCAGCCAATTGATTAAAAAATTCAGCCATTTTTAGCCAGTCTTCCCGTGTTTCCCTCATATGCTGAGGTATTCCAGGGATGATAATGTTTGAATTTCCTAAAATCTGGTTAAACTCAATAGTTTCAGATAATTTATCATCTTGAACCAAATCAATTGGTGTGTGCCAACCACAACAAACAATACCCAAATCATCTAATAGTGTGCGTAATTCTTGCGCAGTATTGTTTGGGTGCCCTGCGAATTCAACTCCTACGTAGCCCATTTCGGCTACAGCTTTCAAGGTGCCAGCTGTATCTTCTACTAGTTCGTTACGAACCGAGTATAACTCTAGTGCTATTGGTATATTTGCCATATCTAAGTCCTTAATATTAGCCAATCATATTATGACCGCTAATTATATCACAGCGTTTGATAGCTGCATAGCTAGTTGTTTTTTAGGGTAGAGACAACTAAAATAGGTTGTATGATTTGGCGAGAACTCTTTTCAATTTTCAAGTCCTACAATTGGCTAAAACAATTACTTATATTCTTAATTTATTTGACCCATCATATATCAACTTTAGCGAATGAAGTAACGAACCAAACCAATCAAGATCAGGACTGGCCCCAATTTCTAGGGCCTTCTCGAAATGGAAAGTCGTCATTGACCACGAATCCATCTAATTGGCAAGATGATTTAAATTTAGTTTGGCAGGCTAAAACTGGTGAAGGTTACGGTAGTCCCACGGTTTCTCAAAATCGCTTATTCCTGTTTGATCGAGAAGATAATTTAGCTCGCCTAGTCTGCTACAGAGCCGATATCGGTGAAAAAATATGGGAATTTGACTACTTGACTGACTACCAAGATTTACTAGGCTATAACAATGGTCCTCGTAGTTCACCGTCAGTTGATCAAGATCGAGTTTATATTTTTGGCGCTGAAGGAATGTTACACTGTTTGAATATTTCTTCGGGCCAACTAGTTTGGTCCGTCAATACAACTAAGCGATTCAATGTCGTTCAAAATTTTTTTGGAGTTGGTTCATCCCCGATCTTGGTTGGTGATCTATTAATTGTAACGGTTGGTGGCTCTCAATCTACAGCCTCTACGGATATTTACTCAGTGCAGGATCATCTAAGTGGAAATGGATCAGGTATTATTGCTTTCGATAAGCATAGTGGTCATCTGGTGTACCAAATTTCAGACCAACTATCTAGCTATGCAAGCCCAATGGTAACCCAGATTGGTTCTAGGTTTTGGGGGTTTGCATTTATGAGAAGTGGATTAGTTGGTTTTGATCCAGTAAAGGGAGTGGTCAATTTCAATTTTGATTGGCGTGCAGAAAAATTCGAGTCAGTTAATGCGTCAAGCCCGGTTATTATTTCTGACCATAGACCGGAATCGAAATTAGTATTTATTAGCGAATCTTATCAGATAGGTAGTGCATTGTTACGAGTTTCTAATGAAGGATACCAAGTAGTTTGGAAAGACCTGAAAAAACAGCGGAAGAAATCCTTAATGTTACACTGGAATACGGCGATTCATCATGATGGTTTTTTATATGGATGTTCAGGCCGGCACACTACAGGTGCTGAATTACGTTGTATAAACATCAACAACGGTACGGTAGTTTGGTCGAAAAGAGTTGACGAGCGGATGTCTCTGACCGCTGTGAGTGATTATCTTATCGCATTGGGTGAATACGGCACTCTATTACTGATTCGTCTCAACTCGAGCCATTTTGACCTGTGTGCCTCGCACACATTATCAGAGGCTTTTGGCTTAAAATACCCCGCTTGGTCGGCCCCAGTGGTAGCAAACGGTTTTTTGTATCTACGTGGTAGAGATCACGTTTATTGTTTTGATTTGCCTTAGTTAGTAGTCTCAACTGAATTGGATTCTATTCTTGGTATGGTAGGTATGTACCGTTTATTGCCTAAGCTTGCTTACTTGACTCTGATTTACTGTAATTTTGTACTAGTATTAGTTATTCCGGCTCTAGGTAGAACCTATTATGCCCAGGTTTATATAGACCGACTCCCCTCAGGTCAGTTGATTCAGAATATACAAGGTAATTCTGTCTTTCCTGTCAATACTGATGTTAAGATCACAATTCATCTTACTGGTACTCGTTACCAGAGGATTAGCATCCAACCGCCGGATAATTGGTCACCGATAGATAGCCAAAACATCAAGTTATTTGTGCCTACCCAGTCTGGAGAAATCGAAAAATGGCAACCTCTTGAACTTGTCGAGAGCGACTTCGACCAAGGCCAGCTTAGACTGGGTCGTTATCGAGGTATTATTTCAGTTGAGCGACTTATTCAAGCAGAAGATAATGTTCTGTTACCAGACATTTCTACTAATAATGAAACAGAAACGGTTTCCGTAGCCTTTGCTTCGAAATCTACTGATTTGGACCAGCTTGCTTCTGGGATTAACCAAAACGAGATTTATCATTATAATCGACAAGTACAAAATGGTGCAGAAACGATAAATATCATACGGGTTAGTGTTGCGGAGAACGGTAGCTCGGCCAATTCTGAGAGTATCCAGCCTCGTATTAGCACCGACGGGAACTATGTTGTTTTTGTTTCTAATGCCACCGATATCCGGCCAATGATAGCTGATTTAGAACCAGCTAATAATTTTCAGCAGATTTATCTATGGCAAAATGGTGGTACCACCAAACGAATTAGTCAAGGCACTAACCAGAATTATGGGGATGCAGACAGCGAGTTACCCGTGGTAAATAGCGATGGAAAATTCATTGCATTTCAGTCCCAAGCAGACAACCTAGTTCCATTACCACCACCACTGATACCGGATGATTTGGATACAATTCCGGATCAAGGTACTGGCTTTTATCAAATTTACCTCTGGACAGACAGCGTAGGACTAGTTCGGATTAGTCAAAATAGTAGTCAGATAGCTGGAAATGGGAACAGCCGAAATCCTAGTATTAGTAATAGTGGAACTGCTGTCGCCTTTGCTTCTGGAGCTACGAATTTGATTGAGGGGAAAACATTAACAACATCTTTTGAACAGATCTATTTATGGACAGAGATTGGTGGCACTATTTGTGTTAGCCAACAAGCTGATCAAACCTTAGCCAATGCTGATAGTGAATCCCCGGCTATCAGCGGAGATGGAAGTTGGGTTGTATTTGTGTCGTCGGCTACCAACCTAGTAGCGAATGACACTAATGGCTACAAGGATGTTTTTTGTTACCAAGTGTCGACAGGACAAATCAATCGGGTGAGTGTTGCTTCCGACCAGATACAAGCGAATCAAGACTGTATTAACCCCTCGGTTAGTTCAGATGGTCGGTTTATTGTATTCGAGTCCACTGCCAGTAACTTAGCCACCTCAGCCGAGCAAAAATTATTAAATGTTTTTGTTCACGATCGTCAAACAGGCATCACTCAACTAGTAAGTCAATCTGAGTCTGGTACAAATGAAGGTATTATTGCTAGGCAAGCACGTATTAGTCCCAATGGTAAAAGTATAGTTTTTTCGTCCGCTAGTCAAGATTTGGTTGCCTCACTCTCTGATGAAAGTAATCTCACAGGAGAAAAAGAAAGTATTTTTCTGGTAGCTAACCCACCTAGACCCAATAGTGATAATGTAACCAAAGCTGTTTATACTGCTACTACCAATAATAGACCAAGCCAAAGTAATTTCGAAATTTCAATGGGGGACAGGCAAATAGAGGTTCCATTTCAATTGGTTCTAGATGGTAGTGGATCAGTTGCTGTAGACAAATCTAGTGTGCCAGCAGGTACAACCGATCAATCCTTGAGATTCACTTATACCAATCAGGCTGGCGAAGACTTAAAAAATGCCAAACTCTACTTACAAATCCCAACTGATTGGCCAATTCCTAATTTAGATGAATCAACGGAATCAGCAACAACCTTGGTGGTTTCACCTGCTAGAGATGTAACGGCCAGAATTGTTACTCCCATAACACACCCAACTGAGACTAGTGATTTAACTCAAACTGTTGAATTAAACATTGAAAAACTACGCCCAAATAAGAGCCTAACCATCGATTACAGCAAATTAACAGTACCGAATTATTTGGGCAAGCACCATTTTGCCTTTAGCCTCTCTTCTGAAAATCAGCCATTTGGGAGTTCTATCGAAGTTGAAACAATCCAAGTTAATACTACCACAGCTACTGCGGGGTCAGGTTTATTGTCAGTAGAGGCTTTCTCAACTAATGGCAGTTCTTTAGGACAGATTATATCAGCTAAAACAATAATTAATAAACTTGTGTTTACTTTTACCGCTGAAGGGATAATGGATGGAGAACAAATTCGGNTACAACTACCTGATGATTGGGTNGTTCCACAATCGTATGATGCCAANAGNCCTGGTTTTATCGTGGCNGAGCCAGCTCAGATGNTACAGTCAATTTCGACCAATGGACGACAGATCGACCTNCTCTTGAGATGGATGTCGGCTGGTCAAAACNTGTATTTGACTTATGCCAACAATACAATTTCAATTTCAGATTCGAAATTANTTCGTTTGGGTAGCGATTTNAAATTGTGGACCACNGGATACCAGCAAANTGATCAATCTTCTAACTTCAGTGAATCAATNCTGAAGACTGATTTGTTGACGATTCAGGCAGAGGACGGTTCCGGGAATCTGGCTAGCCTAGCCAAGGATGCAAACACTGACTCAACAATCCTGAAAGCTGGCGAATCTGGTAGCTTAGAACTCACCTATACTGCAATNGGCCAGATGAATGGTGGAAGAATTAGGTTGGAACAACCAGGAAACTGGATAACCCCCACAGCNGACAATTTTCAAGTCATTAGCGAAGGATTAGTCGGCAATTGGACTTTCGAAATCGAAGATCAGGAAAATGGTGAGATAATCGTACCTATCGAAGAGTTAGCAGAAAATCAAACTATAAAGCTGATCTTCAACCCCATTTCAATTGTACCTCCGGTGAGACCATTAACCTTCAATCTGTCGACTCAAGGATCACCGAGTGNACAATTGATTTCTCATCCAACCAATCTGTCTTTAGATGTAGAGATTGATTTTGAGAGTTTAGATGTCGAAATTCCTGCTGGTATAAGCCTCTTACACATACCNTTACAAATTCGGTTTATCAACGGAACTTATCAACCACTAACCAAGATTAGTGATTTATATG
Source organism: Candidatus Poribacteria bacterium (assembly GCA_002729015.1). Next base: position 3,679 of record PBVO01000053.1, on the reverse strand, counting down.
ATGTACTGGAAAATACAATACCCGGGACTACAGATGTTCGTTTTATTGTTACCCAAGATCTTTCTAGCCAAAACTGGAAAAGTTATCCACACGATCTAAAATCTAATTTAGATTTAACTGCTGATAGGGGTTTACTAGTCGTAAGGCCNAACNCTGTTGAAGCAATTTCACTAAAGGTAGAAGGTCGNAATTGGTCAAGCAGTAATGGTGNGAATAGTCAGGTAATAATTCTAAATCAGGGNTGGAATTTGATTGGTCTGTCAATTAAGCCTGACATTATGGATAGTGANAACTTATTGAATTTGCCCAATTCCATGAGTATCCCGAACGATTTGATCAGTGTAGTAGTGGCTGGAGATCCATGGAATAAGCCAGACTTAAATACTGTACCTGTTCAGGGTGGAGCCGCTTTTTTTATTGAAACCTTGGGGGCTAACAAACTNACGGTTAGTGGTGTTGATTGGCCGTTGACGGAAGGTCAAGTCTTACCTCCTTATTCAATTCCACAATCGTCTCCCATATTACAAATTCATGGTCGCTTGAGAGATCGATCAGGTCGAGTCATCACAGAAATGGAGACGTCGTCTTTAAGCTACCGACTGATCAACCCTAAACTAAACCCAACTCCAATGGCAGAGGAACCTTTGAAGATAGATCGAGCCGGGCAATTTCGTCTAACNTGGGTTCATCCTCATACCTTGGTTCGTCTCAATGATCAAATCGAACGATTTCTAATCCAGACTTCAACCAACGGTAGTCGTGTCTTAACTAGTCAACAGTTGACTATTACCGAAGACCATCTGTCCACATTAGTTGTGAATTGGGACATTGCACTAGCTATCGATTCACCAAGCCAAGCACAGGTTGAGTCAATCAAGTTGGGCGGTCAACAAGCGTTATTGACTATACCTCCAACCGCAGCAGTNATGCAGTTCAAGATAGCNAGACAAGCCAAGATTTCAGANATACCTAATGTNGGTCTCAAATCGATACTTCAGCAAAGACTCGACATTGAACACATGTTAGAAGTCAAAATAACTGATTCGACTGGTCAAGACGTGACCCAACTGAATGAACAACCGATGGAAATTCAAATCCCATCCGAACAAGCAGACACAATTGCTTTGGCATCTACTGATGGAAGTAGGTTGGAATTCTTACCTACTACGCGTGTTGGTTCGATGCTAGTATCAGAGGCCAGACATTTAAGCTACATCATGACGTTAAAAAACCAGAAACCAGAAACAATTTCTCAAATTGATGATCTTACTGGTTCGCCTTATGACCAAGATAGAATAATCGATTTGAGTCAATATTTTACTGACCCAGATTTTAACGTTGGTGATAGATTAACCTTCGAAGTGGAAACAGCTGAGCCAATCAGCTATCTCTATGATGGTACAGCTTTGAAGTGGATTGATACTGACACTATAAACTACCAACATGGTGGAATTGATCATTTTGATGATTTGTTAATGACTAGTACCTTTACTTTTATTGATTCTGGATTAACGATCAAGACCAAAGATCAACAAGACCGAATTTCAGCTACAGTCAGTCCCCAAACTGTCAATCAGACGGTTGAATTTAATTTCGAGGATGGTAGTAGTTTAACTTTTATGTTAGATCACCAATATCTAGCAGGGGATTTGAATGGGACACTTACTCTATCCCGCAGTGGACTATTCAATAATTCTATGGTAGATCCAAACACNGGCAAAGCCAAACTAGCTGTAAAATCAGATGGNCTGTTAAAGCTGGACTTTAATGAATTTGTGGAAGGTTCAACTCAATTAGTTGTTAGGGCTAAGGATATCCAAGGCGANANTGCAGATGAAATTCACTTCCGAGTTGAGCTGACTTTCGTTCGTACTGTGGATTGGGAACCATCGAGTATTAATTTGGAGTTAAATACGANCCAGGATAATATACAAGAACCAGTNGTCAAAACTGTAANCTTAAAAAATACAGGNCAGACAATGCTNAANATCAAGGATATTTATGCTAATTGGTCNGGCATAGATTCGNTCGAATTNTCTAAATANANACAACAATTNTTTAGCCNATCNATGNACNATCGGATTGCCGTCAACCAATCATTNGANATACCNGTNAANNTAACACCCGNCTTAGATTTACACTTTTCACCATTGCCATTAGATGGGATTAAGCTAATTATCGAAATAGACAAGTTGGNATCTATCATCATTCCCATTGCACTTAAACTTAATCAACAACCATCAGCTACTACACTACAGACAGAAATAATTTGGCCGTNGGACGGAGCCAGAATGATAAAAATACCGGCTGGTGGTTTCCAAATGGGAGACCACATTAATAATTCCGNCGATCAAGCTGTACACCCTGTTGAAATTTCTGGTTTCTATATCGACAAATACGAAGTGACTAATGCCCAATATCGGCGTTTCATTGAGGATACAGGTTACGCAGAACCCAGTTTGTGGAACACGCTGAATTACGCCAATTTAAATCAAAATGACCAACCTGTTGTTGGTGTTAGTTGGAAAGATGCGATGGCCTATTCAAAGTGGGCTGGTAAGCGTTTGCCAACAGAAGCCGAATGGGAATATGCAGCTCGAGGCGGATTAGTAGGACAAAAGTATCTCAATAGTGATGATATTTCTCGTGATGAGGCGAATTATCAAAACACCGAAGGTAGAGATATTTGGACTGAAACTGCAAAGGTTGGGCAATTAGATGAAAATGGGTATGGTTTATATGATATGTTGGGTAATGTGGCTGAATGGTGTTTGGATACCTACCAAGAAGATTTCTATCATTTCAGTTCATTAAAAAACCCCGTAGCGGGTTACTATGACATAGCTTCAGCTGTCAATGGTTACCAACAAGTTAATAATGACCGAATAATGGTTGCGCGTGGTGGATCTTGGAATAGTACGGAAGACGATTTGGTTATTTCGGCTCGCATTTCATTACCAGCATTAACACACAGTACAGAATATGGTTTTCGATGTGTAGTTCGCCCAACTGCTAGTTATGTAAGCGATCAAAAAGTTGAGATTACGGCGACAGATATGGAGCAAGTAGGAACTACGATTAACGTTCCAAAACCCAGCCGTCTGGAGATAAAACATGATTCATTAGCTTTTTCAAACCGTTCTCAACCATACTATCAGGTTGGAGAATGGATTCCTCTAGTCGTTTCACTACTGGATACTAATGATAACGGGTATCAAACAGTTGTACCGGTATCCGTACAGTTAACAGCCGATAATATGGTTCTTGGCGAGCCAACTAATGGAAAGTTTATTGATAGTAACGGTTGGGAAATTACAACTGTTACTATTCCTGAACTGAAGGATTCAGTTCAGGTTTTTTACCAGCAAACCCAACCCGGTTCGGTTCAATTAAATGCTAACTCAGCTAATTGGGAATCAGGAGGTATCAATTTATCCGTAGTCAGTAATATTGCTGAAGTTGTTCTGGTACCATCGCACGGTAACATAAGAGGCAATACGACTGTCTCCGTCACTGTTATCACTAGCGATGGTCGATTAGATCTAACCGGACAGATACAAATTGCTGGTTATGAACTCCCACTTGTTGCTACTCAGCGGGGAAATTATAGGTGTGATTTTGAAGTAATTGAAGCGAGTGCGATAACGGACATCAACGCCAATCAGTTAGCCCTAGATGA
>PBVO01000032.1 GCA_002729015.1 Candidatus Poribacteria bacterium | reverse complement strand
TAGAAGTATTCAATGAAATTGTGCTCCTTTCCGCCCAAGAGCCATAACTACGGCGAACAAAAGGTTGAAAGCGGGTCGAAGAGTCATTAGGATTATTTTCTATAGTATCTATTTGTTAACTGACCAAATTGAATGTCTAGGGTTTTTCATTATTAGTTTTTCAAAATGCAACTCTCAAAATGTTGATCTCCGTTTCCATCGGCTTTTTCTTCAAACTCTTATTATATCCAAAATAGAAGGTTAAGGGTTGGTACGGCTTTAGACAAAACTAGTTGTGTTCCATCGATAAGGAGGGAGATTCAGGTAAATTAGCGCCGGAGTAGACAGCACAGTGCCGGTTGTCATCATAAGCGAAGTGGAGCCAACGTTTATCTTCACTGACAAAACCATCCGGATAATTAAGCATTCCTTTCGCTCCATCCCCAGATTGAGGAATTAAAACTCGTTGATACGGCCAAGTTTTCATGCCATCGAAACTAACCCACAAGGCTAAAGGACTGCGATGTTCAGGATTATGAACGAATATACTAAACCATTCACTAAAAATTGCGAAAAGATAAATTATTTACGGATGTTGGGTGTCAGAACCATTGGGCTTTTTTTCTTAACTTCACTTCTCAATTCCTTTTCAATTAATCTGAATTTTCAGGTTCATTCCATTATTTCTTTTTTAATCTATCATTGATATAATCCACTTACAATTATCTTCCCCAAATCACCTGTAAATTAGCTTTTATCCTTCCTTGTGGATAACTTTGCAACTAGTCAAAAAAATGAGTCGAGGAAATTAGAATCATGGTTTTGGATTATTCAATGATGCAATGGGTTTTGTCCATTGTAGTTGGCGTTTCGTTAAGCCGATTTATCAACACGATTGCTCTCATAGGAGGAAAGAAAGATCAGGTTAAACTTGATTTTCTTTTAATTAGTATGTTATTTGCCACGACAACACAAATTATACATGTTTGGTTTAACTCACCAGGCTACTTTAGTAATATTGAAGGTATGTATATACCGTATATGCTACTGTTTTTGATCACACTCATCTATGCCACGGCTATCGAGTCTTTATTGCCGAATTCAAGTGTGCTTGAAACTGTTACAACGGTCGATTTGAGAGAAGTATACTTTCATCAAAAAGATCTTTTTTATTTAGCACAAATTTTAATTGGGATAATCGTTTTAGTGTTGTACATTTTTTATCCACAAGTCAAAGGTTTGACCTTTGGTTTAGAATCGAAAATGGTAGAAATACCAATACTGTTCGTTATGACAATCGTATTTCCAGTAATGCTGATCATTTCAAACAACTACTATCTACACGTATTTAATATGATATTGATATCTTTAGGTTTTATTGGTCAAATATTTAAATATGCAACAACAATGAAATAGACAAAGAAGAAAGGGCATTCAGATTACCTGAGCTGCATATGCATTTTGGTTAATAAACGCCAATTATTCAAACCCGCGCAAAAGATAACTCGTGCATGGTGTAATTAGGGGGGAGGCTACACTAGTTGATACCTTTTTTTACAAGTCTTTTTCCTTATAAATTCGATATTTAGTTTCTCCACGGCATTCTATTGAATGTTGATTTTTAATTGGTTCTATAATATGTTGACCTTCAATAAAAATGCCAAAAAAGAGTCGGTGTAAGGTGAAATTGAATGTTGTCTTAATCGACTGTCATGACCTATGGGATTGGTTGGGTTGTTATGGCCGAGACTGGATTCGAAGCCCTAATATCGATCGATTAATCAAGGAATGAGCGTGCTTCGAGAACTACTTCGCGCCTTTTCCACAGTGTATTCCTAGTCGTATGGTCATATACTGTAGTCGTTATGCACATACTCATGATGTTTACGGTCAAACGCTACCTTCGTGTGATCCGCCATTATTCATGGCTCAGTACTTCTTAAAAATGTCTACCAAACAATACTCAGTAATCGCCTTACGGTTCCAATTACAACCGAGCAGGCGGGATTTCATTATTCATTCATTGACTTAACCAACCACGCCAGGTGCAGCAGAAGAAATCTTCGAGCATGCCGATTTTAAGATGTGGTCTAGATACTCGATAACAGGAGAACCAATACGTCGACAATTCCCAAATCCAAAAAGGCCCAAAAGCTCGCAGCAAGCAAGAGGGATTAGTGAAAAATCTGAAGGACGGCAGTCAGTGCCTTTGCTCAGGAGGATTCGGTCAGGAAGCACTGGAGACTGCGATTGGGCTGAGAAAATGCATCGACGAGGAGAAGAGAAAGTCGAGCTACCGCTGGAAGACCGAACTCTATCCATCAGTGGACACGTTTAAGGATTGGGCCCTAGACTTCACTTTCGATGGCGACTGTAAGTTTGGAACTCATAGTCGTGAATAAGCACAAAATTTTAAACCCAACTACTCGACAGGGGGCTGTAGTGCCAAATATGAATGTAATTGAAAGCAACCCGCAACGGGGGTGAGCCCATCGAGCCTGGGATCTCCCCTGCTCGGTTTACATTACTACGTGTACAGGTGTCGAGAATGCGAGTTGCACCAGCTTTGTTTCGACCGCTCTTGGAGTTACCGCCGCCTTAGTGTAGCCATACCGAAGTAGCCGCTAAGAGTAACTCGAAACTCAACACCTTTTCTAGCTTTTCTCACTCTACCCCCCAAATATCACCTAGAAAATCAGTGATATTCAAGCGAGAACTCTAAGCACCCAATATTAGTAACTTTTTGAGAAGAAAAAGTATTTAGAGTTGGCAAAAATGTTAGCAATTAGTCGTGTGGCCAAGTGTAATCCCAGACATTCTCCTTGGGAAGAATTAGGTGGTCTTCGATGGATATGGAATTGATAGTTGTTAGATTATTTTATAATAATGGTATTGTATTATAGTGGTATTGTGTGGTAGCGTCGGTAATTGGGAGCAAAGCAAAAAACAAGATATGGATTATATTATATTGAAGGTGTGTTTGACTTATGGCCTATAAGGAAATTGCAAACTCTAAACCGTTTATTATCAACAAAAATCTAGGTAGTGCTATGGTTCTGGATTCTCAGGATTTTACTCAGACGAATGCCGATGGTCTTCCGGTAGTTGAGCCTACTCAAAAGCAAAAATACGATTTTGATCGCAATGGCTGGATTTTGGTTCCTGGGATTTTGCCTGATAATGAGATTAAGCAAATGCGAGATTTTTGTTATCAGCTGCGTCAAGATCCGGAAAGTATCCCCGAACATGAACGTTGTACCATAGGAGGACCTTTACAAAAATTGACTGATCACCCAGTGGTGATAGGTTTCATGAATGAATTTTTGGCTAATCCTTCTATTATGAGTCAGGATTGTTACGGGTTTCGGATGGAAACCACCCATTTGCTCTTTCGTTCAACGGAGGAATGGAAAAAGTTTAATCCTCATAATGGAAACGGGTTATTTCGTTTACCTGGCGATTCGCATTTTTATCGTTGCACACCAGGTAAAGCGTGGAGTGGATTGACACGTGTTGTTTGGGAACTCAACCCCGTAGAAGAGGGGCAAGGAGGAACCAAATTTATTACTGGGAGCCATAAGGCTGCTTATCCTGCGCCCGAAACGGTACAGGAAACTAACTGCTCATTGTGGGATACATATTCGTGTCCGGCGGGGTCCTTGCTTATTTTTACTGAGTCAATTACGCATAGTGGATCTCCATGGACAACCCAGAAAGTTGATCGTGTGCCGATTTTTAATTTGTACAATACAGTGGCCAGCAGATGGCATACTTGGGTGCCTCACCCCAAATTGCTGGAGTCTATGCCTGCGAAACGTCAGACATTATTTAGAGAACCTTATGTTGGAGGAAATGTTGTTAATGGTGATTTTGATGGTAGAACATCACCGTATCTTGGGGATAATTTAAGTGCCAGTTTCAACAGTGAGATATGAGAATGAGTGTGAAGGTAAATAACAATCAAGATCCGTATATAATTAATAAAAATTTAGGTNCTCCTCTACAAATTGANGCTTTTGATTTGCCTAGTAAGAATGCAGATGGCCAAGCAGTTATTGGGNTGACAATTGAACAGAAATATNCTTTTGACACACGTGGCTGGTTATTGATCCCGGAGGTATTAGGTGGTAGTGAATTGAAAGAAATGCAAAANTTTTGCTATCGTTTACATCATGAACCGGAATCAATTCCTGAACATGAACGAACTACGCTTGGTGGCCCTGTGCAGAAGTTNATTGATCATCCGGTTGTNGTTGGTCTNTTAAACGAATTTACAGCTTATCCTCCCTTATCCAGCCAAGAGTGTTATGGTTTCTCCTTGGAGGGTAGNCACCTGTTTTATCGAGCCCTTGGTATGGGTGGGTTTGGACCTCATAACGGGAATGGTCTGTACCGTTTGCCGGGCGATGTTCACTATTATGATGCTTTTCCCGGTAAAGCCTATAGTCCCCATACGCGTGTTGTCTGGGAACTGAATCCGGTAAAAAAAGGACATGGAGGAACNCTGTTAGTTCCTGGNAGTCACAAATCGGTGTACACCGCTCCGGATGAAATTCAAGATCCAGATTCTGATATTTGGATTACATACGGTTGTCCTGCTGGGTCAGTAATATTCTTCACGGAGGCTTTAACGCATAGTGGAACCCCTTGGACCAATACGGAAAATGATCGGCTCGCCATCTTCAATCTTTACAGTCCGGTTGACAGTGGATTTGCAAGGCAGTTAAAACCTCACCCCGATCTCCTCGAGTCAATGCCAGCCATGCGTCGTACACTTTTTCGTGGCCGTCATATTATCGATAACGTTATTGGTAGCGATTACCGCCGTTTGTATAGCTGAATATGAAGCAGATTAATTTTTAGGGATCTGAACTGATCAGGCTTCAACATTAAATGAGTAGCTAATTTTTCAATCAAACCTCTCAGAAACTAGTATTAATTTATTTGTTTTTCGTGGTTAAATCAAAAATGATAGGATAAGTAGCAATCCATCTGGAAAAATGACTGGCAATACGACCTGTATGTATCCCACCTTAGGTCGAGATACAAGATCCATTTAAGTTTTACCCCTTTGGAGAGTTTTGAATGACTGAAAGACAACCCCAAAACCCTTGGTACCTCAATAAATTAGTGGGGCTGGAAGTTGGACCTACCGGTGCACAATTCGGTTTAGATCCTCAAGATGCTGATTTTGCTCATGTCTTTTCTGGTCAGTCGATTGTCGAACAGTGTGTGGCCGTCAAAGCCGAATATCTAGTTATTTGGGCTAAGGATAACGAGCTAGCNTATTACAACTCACAACTGGTACCCAAAGCCTTGGGATTAGGTGAAAGGGATATTCTATTGGAAACTACCANGGCGGCCAAGGAATTCAGTTTGCCGGTGATCGCCTATTGCCAATTGCAGTACCCCACCTATTTGTTAAGAACTCAACCACGGTTTTTAATGCGTTCTATTGATGGACAGCAGATCCTCGGTCGCGTCTGTTTTAATTCTGACTATCTGTATCATATCAAACAAGTAGTANATGAAATTAGTCAATATGAGATCCAAGGCTTCCATTTCGATATGATGGATCAAGGATTTGGCCCACCTTACGGTTGNTGGTGTGACAAATGCCAAGCACTATTTGAAGCCGATTATGGCCANCCCATGCCTCGCCNAATGGANTGGGACACCGNATGGGAAAAGATGCTNGAATTTCGTTATAACACTAGTGCNAATTTTGAAAAGCGGTTAAGCCAACATGTTAAATCTCATTGGCCAGAATTAAGCCTCGATTTCAACTACCATGGTGGTCCCCCTTGTGCTTGGGAGGTAGGACAACGACCCGTTCAGCATGCTCACATTGGTGATTTTGTGACTGGCGAGTGTGGGACTTGGGCCTTTGGCCCTTTGCAAACTAGCTTAAGTGCCTTGTTATTAGCTGCGACAAAACCGGAAGCCGTTTATCAAATGGTTATGCAAACCGGTGCCCGAATGTATCATGANACTACTGTCCGTCCGTTAGCGGATCTTCGCTGGGAAGCNTTGACTCTTTTGGCCCACGGTGCCCAGCTAACCATAGTTGACAAAACAGCCTATGACGGCCAGCTTAACCNGGTNACGTATGAGCGGATAGGAAAGGTCTTCACCGAAGCTCAAGAGAAACGTCTCCATTTTGGCCAGCCCCCCTGGCAGGAGGTAGGCGTCTACTATTCGGCCGCCAGTAGAGATTGGTATGGCAGAGAATCGCCTGATAAATACCAACGATCATTTATTGGCGCTCACCGAGCTTTCACCTATTCTCATATTCCCATGGGAGTGTTATTAGATGAAAATATTAGTCTACGAAAGCTTGAAAAATTTCCGGTGATTTATTTACCTAATACGGCCATTTTAAGCAACCAAGAAATAGAGATGTTACAGGACTATGTAGCGAATGGAGGTTGTCTGATAGCTACGGGTCTCACCGGTCTATATACTCGACCCGGCCAACGGGCATCGCTATCAACTATCGAAGATTTGGTGGGTGGAAAATTTATTAGTTCTTTGCCGGATCTAGATAACCATATTTCTTTGCCTGCTTTGACTGATAACCTACCACCAATCAGTACTGAGATNCCACCTGATTGGCCTTTTCTCGTCTATGGTCCAGCAGCGGTTTTTGAANNCACCACTGCGCANGGNTACGGATACCTCTACCGACCTCATCGGACATTGAAACAACGGAGAGGGGAAGGGGATTTTTCTTTGCCGATGTCACCGGATGAGGTTGCTGGTCCGGCNATGTTAATCAANAACTACGGTCGGGGAAAAGTGGTGTACCTACCTTGTTCTCCNGATGCAGCCTTGGCCAGTGAATATCGGACGGTGGAACCANGNCTATTACTTCGNAACCTGATTCGCTANCTTCGGCCCAANCCAGAGGTNGCNATTGNNGCTCCTTCCTATGTTGAAAGTGTGGTTACTCACGACCCTAGCGACTTGGTGTGGCGAATACACTTAGTCGGTTATGTTTCTCCACCAGCCTGNACCGGTCCNGGTCGNCCTCATGCCAATTTTATCCTACCTTCACTAATTGAAGACCTGCCAATGTACCAAGTTAGAATTAAATTCAATCGGCCGATAATCGGGGTACAGACGTTGAACCATGAGACAAAAATCAGGTGGTCGAGTAACGAAATTATCTTGACGGTTAAAGATATTCACGAAACAGTCATTGTGAAAATAGGTGGTTAGAAGTTGCATTGTGAAAAGTAAGAATTGTCGACCTTAAGGGTGGCCTCTTTGATTAGCGGTAAATGTATGGAACCCTACGACCTATAGAGACTCCTCACAATAACTCAGTAAAAAGTAAAATATTGAGAACACGTCTTCGTGCTCATTTCTATCAGATTCAATCAAGAAACTATNCCAATACCCCCAAAATGATGATTCTGAAATGACCGTTGATTATTCTAATTCATTTTTCGACTAAAATTTTTAAACTCGTCTCTGGAACAGAGCGGGTACGGAGTATTACTGAGAGCGACACCAAAGTCGATCTCCAGAAATCCGTCTTGATCCACCTTCAATTGTTTAATGAGGCTGTTCAAGACGGATTTCTTTGCTTCTATATCCAAATTTTCCTTCTACCTTTGTTTTTAACTGATTCCTGAATGCTTCCAGATCCTCCTTTTTCGTTGTTTTAATCTTGTTCATTTATCAGGTTATTGGAAACCTTCGAAAATTTTCGTGTAGAGTATGGGATTGAAACTCGTTTTAATAGACCTTGCATCCAAGTACCGACTTAGTTTATTTTATCTGGCTAGAGGAAGTGTCTGCAGGCACTGACCTTACACGAGAAGTTAATGAAGAGCATTGAAGGTGAGCTAATAAGAGGCTCGCCTTTTTTGTTTCTAGACTCAAGTGATGGCCAAATG
>PBVO01000126.1 GCA_002729015.1 Candidatus Poribacteria bacterium | reverse complement strand
AGACCTTTAACTGGAACCGACGTTCTCTTCTCCGACGGATCTGGTCAACTTCGTAACCGAGTCTGTTGCCTGATGGCATGGCTTTCCAGAGCATCCACCTTTCTAAGTTTCTGAGTACTACCTACTGAAAGCATGGACAGGAGATTAGACTATTTTCTAAGCAATTTACATTTTATCATCTAATTTTCCGTAAATTCGATTTATATCTGGTCAAACAAATCTTTGCAGCTTTGAATATCTACAGCTAAATTTTCAAGACCGTGCTTCTTTACCCAAGAAGTTGTAGTGTTGTATAGAGCTAATGCAAAAATTTCATTACCGTTGGTGTTAAGAGTTTGGACCTGATCCCTAATTGACTTCAAAGATTTACGAAGCAAGTGTGTCGTGTCACAATTTCGACTCAGCTCACAAGCTTCGAGATGATACTTTACACCTTCTTGAGTACTACCTTGACTAAATGCTACATTTCCTTGAAGTAGGCGTAGTTCAATTACTGAGGCCAACAAAGCAAAATTAGAGTGATCAAAGTTTCCAACTAGTGCATCAGCTTGCATCAGCATTGAGATAGCGTCAGCTTTGTTGTTTTTCTTTTCATATAAATTGTGCAGATTGATGAAGACACGTAGTCGTCCATGTAGTGAACCACCTTCGCTGGTACTTGGGTAGTGAACTATTCTTCTATATGACTCTTCTGCTTTAACCCAATGTTTACCTTTTTCATACACTACTCCCAATAACTCATGTGCTTCTCGCATGATGTTATTGGCCTCGCTCAAGTCAATACTGGTTAGTTGGTGATAGTCTTGAATAATAGCTGTCAAATTATGCGTAGCTCGTTCTAGTTGGTTACTATTTACAAAAATCGCCGACTTCAACAGTTTGGATTTGACAACACCCATCTTTGCAATCGAAGAGCTTGATTCTTGCTCCAGCCGCGTGAAAATAATTAGGGAACGGTGTACATAATCAAGGGCTGCTTCGTAATTGATCCCTTCTTGGTAGTATGTTGCAGACATTTCCTGATGAGTTTGAGCCAAACTGAGGGAGTCATTAACTGCCTTCAATTTCCAAAGTTTCACAGCATCTTTCATCCGATCCACTGCTTCTGAGAAACGGCCTAATTCTCGATATAATACCCCTAAGGAAAGTAGTAATTTCGCTCGAAGATGTTGGTGCGGTCCATCAATGGAAAGACCTTCTAAGAAATTTTGAATTGCCGTTTCTCGGTCTCTATTTGACTGATAAGCATTGCCAGTAAGGTAATATGACATAGCAAGGCTTTCACTGTCTTTCAGTTGATCGCTAATTTTTCTTGCCTGTAAGAAATATTGAATTGCTTCTTCAAAAGCTTCAAGTTTTTGATTCATTTGACCCATCTTGAAGCAGGTCTGTAGTCGCAGATAGAGGGTGTCTTGCAGGGAAGGCTCATTCACCAAGCGAGCGTACAAATCCTGAAAAGCGCGAAGAGACAATTCTGGCCCAACTTCTTTTTCCATCAAAAAGGCATTATAGAATTTACCCCAACACTCTACTATAGGCCGGTCAGTCATACTCTCTAAGGAGCTTATTAAACGACGGTAATAAATTAAGTCTTCCGGCATATTTCTGAATTCAACTTCTCGAAAAAGAGAAAGGAGAAGTTCGTCTATGTGGTCTTTACCATCAATAGTTTCTTGGGCCCAATTTTCTTTTAGAAAATTAGGAGCACCTTCACTTTCGTATATACTTTGTTTATACGAAAGTGGCATCGGATTAGCAATAAATTCAAGTAATTTAGGGTCCTTCCCACTATACTTAGCGAATTTTCGGATAAACTTATTTGACGCTTTTCGCTTGTTTGTTTCAATCAAACCAATTAGAGTATGGCTCACGCCGAGCAATTCCGCCAATTCCCTTAAACTCATTTTCTTTTCGGCTCTAAATTCTCTAAGATGTTCAGCAAATGTCAGTTTCATCGGTATATTCCTTCATCTTCTTTTTGCCAGACAGGCTTTTTTAATTCTAAAGATACAGTTCCATCTGGTCTTAATTTATCTTGTTTAACCGCAGTTGTTTTCGTTTTTTACAGGTCCAATTCGGCTAAGGTCTACTAATGTTGTTTGGACCAACCCTTGAGTCTACATGAATTACAGCTAGCTGTCAAATAATTTTAGGTTGCCTGTGAGCTTAGAAATGGATTCTAACCTTTTTACTTTTTGACTTACTCTTTTGTTTGTATCATAGTTGAATGTCTTTACTTCTTCTGGTAGCATAGTGCCGTTTAGAATTTATTTAACTAAATTAGAAAATGAACAGTAAAAAATAACGAGCAGTGAATCAGATACTACTAGAAGCACAGGCTAGGGTTTGTACTGGCCCACATTTAAGTCGTCCACTGGGCCTAAAGGCAAACGATTTGCTGCAGCCTTCGTTGGTCCTAGATATCATTTTGCAGTCGCTGAAAGGACATCTACCTTTGCCAGAGCGAGCAACTATGGCACAAATGGGAGCATTTTGTGCCGCAATGACAATACGCCGACATTTTCCGCTCGAAACACGCTGGTCTGTGCCTGAAGAAGAAGCAATGGCCAAATTTGAACCAGAATTTGATCAATGTGCGCCCGCTGAGCTACAATTCTTGCTGAATCCAAACAGAGGGATACATACACTTGATTCAGCTACAGCTATTGTGGTTGAATCTCTGAAATACATTTTGGCTGGCCACCATTTACCTTACAATAGAGCTTTTAATACCTGTCAATCGGTTTTGTCTGATAATGTACATCCAGCGTTAAAAGCTGCGGTAATTATTGGACAGCGTATGAATCTCGAATCTTCCGACGAAATGGCTGCTTATCTGGATTCGGTGTATCACGAAGAAAAAATCCAAACAGTTAATCTCACAGACTTAACTCATTTCGGGCTGCCTTTTGATGGAGCTACCCGGCACTTTCGCCCTGCTCTTTTTGTAGCAGCTGTTCGATCTGCACTAGGCCAGCAAACGGTTCTACACGGCGTTGATTTTATGCCACCCAAAAATGGAATAACTGAAGAACAAATTTTAAACACATTAGGTGGGAAAACTAATCATACGTTAAGTCAGGCAAAACATCTCTTAGAAGACCCGTCCATTGGCTTCGCTTATGTTAGTCAGAGAGAATATGCACCCAAAGCGTATCACCTGAGATACTTACGATCTGAAATCAAAAAACGGCCTCCTTGGTCAGCCACCGAAAAAATACAGCGTCTATTTTCGGCGAAACGTTCTAACTCCATGGTAATTGGCTATTATCATAGTGGTTATGAAAAAAAATTGTTACAGCTAGCAGAAGAGAGAGGAGTAACAGCTGCCTTGGCAATTAAGGGAGAGGAAGGCTCATGTCAGTATGCAATGCGCATTTCAAAATCATCTACGTCGGAGCGAAACTCCATTAATCACTCCGAAGGTTTTCGTTACATAAGAGGAAAGCGCATCGATTTCTCAATGGATATCAATCCGGCTGACTATGGGTTTCACTATCGAACAAACCCCCGGTCTGTCCAGGTGACAGCAGAAGCTTTTGCTGAAGCAGGCATTGCAGCCTTGAGTGGCCAAAAGGGTGAAATTTACGACCGACTCATTTTGAATACGGGTATAATCAACTATCTGTTGGGGGTATACTCAACCCCTCAAAAATCGATTAAAGAAGCCAAAATTGTGATTGATAACGGTGAAGCGCTCCGACGCCTCAACCGATACCTAGACCAATGCTAACAGTTCCAAATAAAGACGAAACATCAATTCATGCTCATCAATACCAAGTCCATTTCGACATCCTACCGGAAATTACTTATCTAGATGACCGCAATCTACTGAACCAATCGATCCGTACGCTGGCTAGGTTTCCAAGCATCGTTACCCTTGACCTTGTTAGAATTGAGGAAGGGCTCGACTTTTGCCAAATTCGTTTCTGGGCTTTCACAAAGTACACCGAAAGAATCAAACAATTTAGCATTTGGTTTCAAGCATACTTTCGCCATCCCCTTATTTCATCAGAGTTGGAAGAAATGGTATGGAATAATATAGAAGATAACAAAAGTATATCAGTAATACTTTCAGATTGGTCTCGTATCTTGGTCCAGCCTGAACAAATTAAACAGGCTATTGGCCAAAGTGAATTTTCATGAGTCTTGGAAAATGAAGTAATGAGACGAGTTGTTTTTTTTCTTTGTGTAGTTAAGCCAATCATGCCAACTTTCTGACTGCGAAAATGGCAAAGCTTATGATAAAATAAGTAAAATGAACGATATTAATTTTGATTTCCAACAGATAGCGGAAGGTCAGGGGTGGGAAACCGCCCTTTCAGGCATGACTATCGTCTTTGTTGCACTGACGGTTGTTAGTGCCTTCATCGCTCTTTTACCTCGACTCCTTCCCACTCTTAACCGTTTCTTGCCTCCCGTCGTCCATCATACACACTCAACTAGTGTTCAATCTCATTCTAACAAGCCAACTCCAACGTCTAGTGAGGACGCTGCAAACGAAATTGCTGCGGCTGTTGGCTATATTCTTCATATTCGGCAAAAAAAATGACAATTCTTTCGGAGTTCCTAACAACCACAGCTAAATTGTCCATCGGGAATCTAGTTATGATTCTTGTTGGTATAATTTTCGTTTTTTTGGCTATTAGAAGAGACTATGAGCCACTCCTGTTGCTACCCATTGGTTTTGGTGTAGTAGTTGGTAACATTCCTTCAGGGATGGGTGTCTACGATTCAGGTAGTGTTCTAAATTACATATACTTTGGGGTTAGTCAGGGCGTATTTCCACCGCTCATTTTTCTCGGCATTGGTTCTATGACTGACTTTTCAACGATGTTGTCTAACCCTAGGTTGGTATTACTGGGAGCTGCTGCACAATTGGGTATTTTCCTAACTTTTATAGGTTCACTTTATCTGGGATTTACGCCGATGGAATCTGGGGCCATTGGTATAATCGGGGGGGCTGACGGCCCAACGGCTATTTTTCTGTCTTCTAAACTAGCTCCTCATCTTCTAGGTGCAATTGCTATCGCTGCTTACTCTTATATGGCCTTAGTCCCAGTGATTCAGCCACCAGTGATGAGACTGCTGACAACTCGAGATGAGCGGCTAATCCGCATGAAGCCACCACGCGAAGTCTCTCAAAGAGAAAAAATCATCTTCCCAATAGTCGCTTTTTTGATCTGTACTATGATCGCTCCTAGTGCAGTAGTCCTAATTGGAATGTTGTTCTTTGGTAACCTGCTTAAGGAGAGTGGAGTAACCGAACGTCTGGCTGAAACTGCTCGAACCTCGATGATTGATATCGTGACTATTCTTCTTGGATTTTCAGTTGGCTGTTCAACACAAGCCCAAACCTTTTTGACAAAACAGTCATTGCTAATTTTCTTCTTAGGTGCGTTATCTTTTGCGGTTGCTACTGCTTGTGGGGTGTTAGCTGCTAAAATTATGAATCTATTTCTGAAAGATAAAATTAATCCTCTAATAGGAGCAGCGGGTGTATCAGCTGTTCCTGATTCAGCTCGTGTAGTTCAACAGGTTGGACAGAAAGAAGATCCACAAAACTTTCTTCTGATGCATGCTATGGCACCCAATGTTTCTGGGGTAATAGGCTCAGCTGTAGCCGCAGGGTTTCTCTGGTCAAAATTGGTAACATAGATTAATCAAAACAGGACTGATAAAGTGAGTAAGAAAAAAGTTCGTTTTATGTGCACAGCCTTTCGGGACGGATTTCAATCCGTATATGGGGCGCGTGTCTTCACCCAAGATTTTTTACCAGCAGTCGAGGCCGCCTGTGATGCTGGTATTGATTATTTTGAAGCAGGTGGTGGTGCTAGGTTCCAATCTCTTTACTTTTATTGTAACGAAGACGCCTTTGCCATGATGGACGCATTTCGCTCTACCACTGGGCCAGATGCTAATCTACAAACTCTCGCCAGAGGAGTTAACGTAGTTGGTTTGGAGTCACAGCCGAGTGAGATAATCAAACTGCACGCTGACCTCTTTAAAAAGCACGGTATCACAACCATTCGTAATTTTGATGCGCTCAACGACGTCAACAACCTAATTTACTCTGGTCAATGCATTGTAGATGCTGGTCTCGAGCACCAAGTCTGTGTAACTTTGATGGAATTACCACCGGGATGTGAGGGGGCACATGATGCTGATTTTTATGAACAAACCTTGCGTCAGATTTTAGATGCGGGGATTCCGTACGATTCAGTATGTTTCAAGGATGCCTCGGGAACAGCGGTTCCATCTAAAGTTGGTGAAACAATCAAAAGGGCCAGAAAAATGTTGCCCGAAGGCACGTTCATCCACTTTCATACGCATGAAACCGCGGGTATTGGCGTAGCCGCTAATTTAGCCGCCCTCGAAGCGGGAGCTGATGCTATTGATTTGTCTTTAGCACCTTGTTCTGGAGGAACCTGTCAACCTGATTTGTTGGTTATGTGGCATGCTTTGCGAGGTTCAAATTTTGATCTTGGTATTGATATTGATAAGGTGAGGGAAGCTGAAGAAGTGTTCAAAGAGTGCATGGCAGATTATTTTCTACCGCCAGAAGCGGTGGCCGTTGAACCTATGATTCCTTGGAGCCCCATGCCGGGTGGAGCTTTAACGGCAAACACACAAATGTTGCGAGATAATGGCATCATGGACAAATATCCTGACATGATCAAAGCAATGCGGGAAGTAGTTGAACGAGGTGGCTATGGGACTTCGGTAACACCTGTTTCGCAATTCTATTTTCAGCAATCGTTCAATAATGTGATGTTCGGTCCATGGGAGCGAATTGCAGATACTTATGGTCGAATGGTTTTGGGTTATTTTGGCAAAACTCCAGTTCCTCCGGACCCAGAGATTGTTAAGATTGCGTCAGATCAATTATCACTTGAGCCAACCAGTCAATCTCCATTAGAACGGAACGATGCTGACCCCACAAAAGGTATAGCAGCAGCTAGGCAACAGCTCGAAGAGCATGGGCTTGAACCGACTGACGAAAATATTTTTATAGTCGCAACTTGTACGGATAAGGGACTAGCCTTTTTACAAGGGGAAGCTGAAATTGGAGTGCGTAAGGTCGAGAAGACCGACGAGCCCACTCCTCCCACGTCAACTGATGGGCCAGCCAACTATAATCTTAAAGTCAATGGTCAAAATTATTCTGTTTCAATTGATGGAACTACTGCGGTCGTAAATGGAAAGACATTCCAAGTAGAGTTAGGTGCTAGTAGAAATAGCGATGGAACGTCGCAAAACGAGGCTGTAGACAAACAAGCAACTGTGGTATCCGCCGAGATGCCTGGTAAGGTTATTCGTCTATTGGTGGACCCGGGTGCAACTGTTTCAGAAGGAGATGGCATTCTGGTACTGGAAGCAATGAAGATGGAAATGCCAATTTCCGCTACTACAAGTGGAAAATTAGCCGAATTTTCGGTGTCCCCAGGTGATCAGGTAGCAGCAGGAGACACGTTAGCATTGATCTCTTAGCAGTTTAGATTCTGAGGTCTCCGGCCCAAATTTCGACTTGCTGACCATTGTCTTCCAAGAGTTTCAACTGTCCTGCAGAACCAAAACCGGTTAAAATCCCAATTTTCCGGTCGCTTCCGTCTCCGATTTCAATCTGTTGTCCTAAGTTGAAACAACGATCTAGCCAGGCTGCATGGAGTGCTGAGAATCCATCTATTCGCCATTTTCGGATCCAATCACCTAGTATTGGAAGTAGCTGCTCCAAAAAAGCTTGGACGGATAGCTTGCGGCCAGTTTCAATAAAAAATGAGGTGGCGGGTTGGTCAATTGAGTTTGCTTCCTTTAGTGTCATATTAATATTCACCCCCACGCCGACCACAATCGAAGATGGATGTGGTCGCTCGGCCAGGATACCGCAAACTTTCCGTTTTCTAATTAATAAGTCATTAGGCCACTTTGTCTGAACATTCAAACCGTGGTACTCTAAAGCAGAGGCAACGGAAATAGCGACTGCCATCGGCAATGCTGTGATCTGGTGGAAATTATTAATTGACTTCAATAAAAACGAAAAAGTCAAATTTTTACTATCCGATGTCTGCCAGCTTCGGCCAAGTCGACCTCTACCAGACGTTTGATGATGCGTGGCCAAGATAAATCCATCTGGTAAGGAGTTATCCTGTAAGAAACGATCACATAGTACAGTGTTAGTTGATGTCAACTGGTCGTGCCATTCTGGAGATTGAAATTGCATCGTTTAGACACAGCCCTATTTGTACTGCAAAAATAAATAATTAAACATATTGTAAAAACAATGATTGAGATTTAGCAATGCCTATTCAACTAATTTTGCTCGTTTTCTCTTTTTGGATGATTATCTGCACTTCTTGCCAGAAGCAACCACCCGAGTTATCAGTTACATCTGAAGATAAAACTGTCAAAAAAGAACAACTTCCTATTCATCAAAAGCAAGATAACTTGAATGCTATAGGACCAAAAGAAAGTGAGAATGGCAAGTTGATTCTAACTGACCAAGAGTGGAGAGAAAAACTCACAACAGAGGAATACCTGATTTTACGGCAGAAAGGAACAGAGCGTCCATTTTCAAATGAAATGAAAAATTTGGGAAGCGGAACGTTCAAATGTGCAGGGTGCGGAAACGAATTGTTTTTGTCCAGTACTAAATATGATTCAGGTTGCGGTTGGCCAAGTTTCTACGATGTTGTAGCGGAAGGAAAAATCACTGAGAAAATTGACCTGACCCACGGTATGGTCAGGACGGAAGTTACGTGCAAACGTTGTGACGGCCATCTTGGCCATGTGTTCAATGACGGGCCAAGGCCGACTGGCTTGCGTTACTGCATTAACGGAACCGCCATCAAATTCAATAAAGACCAAACAAAAAATGAGTTGCGCGATGAAAAAGAAGAAACGAATAGCACTGCCAATCGAATCAGTATCGAAAAACGCTAGGAGCTTGACAGACTACACCCACCGTCTAACTTTCTTGAACAGATGACAGGTCTAGGGTTCGGCTAGGAGTTGGTGGAAGGAGCGATGAAAGAATAGTTTCAACCTCGCCGTGGGGCCGAGGTATGACATGTACCGATAAAACTTCTCCTACTCTAGCTGCAGACTCAGCACCAGCATCGGTTGCTGCTTTGACAGCTCCAACATCGCCACGTACCATGATAGAAACCAACCCCCCCCCGACTTTTTCATATCCGACTAGGGATACGTTTGCCGCCTTCAACATCGCATCTGCTGCTTCGACAGCGCACACTAAACCTTTGGTCTCAATCATGCCCAGTGCATCTTTAGACATTTGTTTTCAACCTCATCTTGTAGCCAGTTAACCCTTTTACACTTCGTCCCCGATTATAGCACAAGGCCCAACTTGATTCAAGACAGCCGTTAAGCATGTACTAATCTAACTCACTGTTGATCGGTTTCCAATCGATGGTGGCATCATCATCAACTTTTGCCTGTCCGTTAATTTATCATAATGATTGAGGTCGTAATAGTGTCCAGACCAAGCTGAATGCCCAGGACTGTACTTATAAAGAAGAGAACGACGCTCATGATCGGCAGACCACGGCATGGTACCATGAATCAAAGCTTCAGTGAAAAATAACACATCACCTGCGTCGATAGACGGTTGTAAAACATAATGTGGCCGTCGTTCAAAACTTCGAACTTCTTTAGGAAGACTTGTGGTAAAGTTACTTTTATGACTGCCCGGTATACATGCGAAACCACCGTCTCCTGGTCTGACTGATGCCAAGTTAAAAGTCATGACACAAAGTCCATTACGGATAATACCATCCCGATATTTGTACCAGTGATCCCCTTCGTGCCCGCCCGGTCGACCTCCGTCTTCACCACCATGCAAGCCACCGCGTTTCTCTTTACCAGACATAAAAATAGCATAATCATGATCTATTCGCACATAAGGACCAATCATCTCCAGTAAATATGGCATGATGTTGGGGTGATCAATCAGATTTTGGAATGGTTGCCCCCATGTGCTAGGAGGTCCAATTCGGTCGCTTTCATCAATTAGCTGATTCAGCTCTCTTACCTCTTCGGTAGTCAATACATTCTTGATAATGAGGTAGCCTTCTAAATCAACAATAAATTTTTCTTCTTCCGTCATCATGGGCAGAATTCCATTTACCTCAGGTACTTCTTAGGTTGTTTGATTGGTTGATTTTTGCCAAACGAGTGGAAAGATTTCTCCGACCAACTTTTCACCGTGATTAACTGTTACAAAAGGCTTCATAATATGACCACCAGTTTCATCATAAACTGTCTTTTCAGTCATATAGTGGTTGGCAATCGCACGCCTCTTCCGACCACTATCATTTGCATGTGAGCCGTGCCATGTAAGTGCATGGTGGTAGTGTACGTATCCCTTTTTGACTGGACATAGCCGTACTTCTAGCTTTATTCCCTCAAATTCATCAGGCATTTGGTCGAAGTGTCGACCATGAGGGAAAACCCCCCGTACGACTCCCCACTTGTGAGAACCAACAACCATACTCATACAGCCATTAGATTCATCAACATCATCTAATGCCACCCAAGAGGAAATTTGTGTCGTTTTGGGTGCGATGTTAGGCCACGCCGGAGAATCTTGGTGCCAACCAGTGATCCCACCAGTTCCAGATGGTTTATATTGAACCTGATCATGCCAAACACGCAATTCTTGAGCCGATAGTAATTGTGCAACCTCTGCTACGATTTTCGGATGATGGGTCAATAAACGAAAAGGCTGGCTAGCTTGCCACATATTCACTATTTGCCAAACAGGAGCCTGTTCATCACCTCCCAAATTGGCGATTCTGACCGGCTGCGGTTTTGTGTCATCTTGGTAGTTGTCGATTACTCGATCAAGTTCTTGCCGTAACTCTTCTACCTCACCATCGCTTAGTACCTGATCACCCAGAACAAACCCGTCCCGGTGAAACGCTGCAACACGCTCCGGATTTAACATATTTGATCCTTACCCTTTAAGTAATACCTATAGCTGAAATATGATTTATACTGTAGCTTAAATAAAAGAGCCTGTCAAAACACTAATTTATAACAGGTCTAAATTTTTAAGTAAATCGATAGTGAAAAACGATAACCAGCGGAATCAAAATCACGAAAAACTAGCATACAAGATGATTATCCTACTAATACCACTAGTATTTTTTCGCCCTCCGTTCAAGAATTTGCCTGATTCAACAAACTACTTATTTCTAAATTTGACTATGATTTTTGAAAAATCTTGCTCAATTAATTCTAATAAACTTAACTAAATTTTCGGGTTTTACAAATATAATAAAATTGTTGAATAACTGACCTAATCAAAGTGATTTTCATCATCTGAGCAAGTAAGATTAGCTGAAATATTTTGGGTAAATTAAACTGATCAATGTATGGAATGGAAATAATAACTCTTGTAAAGCAACATTATATTATATTTTTACAAAATTTTTTGTAGTACCCACATATACAAAAGATAACCGTTAAGTTAACCACGCCAATTATTGTCAATACTGGTGTAACCATCTGTATACTGGTGAAGGTCTTCAGGTAAGTCATTTAAGAACTTTTTCGCCGCTTTTGGCATTTCCCAAGGAACCCTAATTCTTTGCTGCCGATTACGAAAACCAATAGCACAAGAAAGACGTATTTCATCAGTATGATTTGGAAAAGCCGCGTGATACGTTCGATGAGCAAAGACAATCATATCGCCTGGCTCGGTAAATAGCGGTACCAGACCAGGCACATCAAAGCCTGTATAAGCATGTTCAATATCACCAATTTTGTAGAAAGACCGACGATCAGCGGTTAGTTTGAATCCGTTTGGGCCATTCCATCCTTCAATGTGTGAGTCCTCTATTACACATAAGCCTCCATGTTTGGGTCGAGAACCTGTTAAGTAAAACCATTTACCAGATGGCCAAAGACCCCTATTGAGTACATCGCCAGAATTTTTGGGTTGCTCATTTGAAAAGCCACACCAGTCACTATGCCAAGCCACAGGCTTGGAATTAGGCATGCGGATGATAGATGCAGACCGATGAATTGTCAATTGATCGGTACCAATCAGATGCCGATGAATTGACATAAACCTTTCATCAGCTAGCATTTGCCAGGCACCTGGTCCAGATTCAATCCAGGCATGCCGTGTACGGCTCTGCCCAACTTGTAAATCGCGAGTGGGATCAGTACCTTCGAATACTGATTTTTTCAAACGTTCTACTATTTTTTCATTTAAAACATTTTTGATAACAGCAAAACCATGTACAGCTAAACAATTAGACATAGCATCAAGCTGATCGATCTCAAATTCATGTACATATCGCAATTTTGGTTTCTGAATTCCCGAATACTCACTCATCATTAATTAAACCTTTTATAATTGGTTGCACACCAAGGCCTCAAGGTGCTAGGTTACATTTTGTAAAGCCCGAGACTTGGATTGACAAACTAACAGAATTGTGCTAAAAAGTCCACCTCAATACAATAACGGCACGGTGTAATTTTTAGGTGAAGCGGTACCAATTTTCATGAAGGGTGTAATTTCAGCTCCAGTCCGTCTACTAAAAACTAAAAGTGTCAACGAAAGCCAAACCAAATCGTGGCTTGGTTTAATTCGAACATTCAAAAAAAACCATAGACTTATTCGCTTAACCTTTTGGTCTTTTGCCCTAATTTGGGTGGGTGCTACAGTTCTCTTCCTTTTAGAGTACGACCACTTCCGAGAAAGCGTGTCAGATCAGTTATCTATTATTGATGATGCCAAGCAAAATCCTGGCAATCCCCGGGTTGATATGGAAGCTCAATCTGATGATCATCATTCTAAAAAAAGAAGAGAGATTGGTTTTGTTAGTACCTATCTTCATACCATCTGGTGGTCTGTAACGACTTTTACATCAGTTGGGTATGGGGATATTTCTCCCAAGTCAGAAGTTGGTAAAGCTTTTGGCATTGTAGTCATGCTTGGCGGATTCGTTTGGGCAATGGTCTTGTCAGGTTCTCTTGCTTCTGCATTGGTTGCCAAACGATTAAAAGAGGACAAAGACGACTTTGATGAAAGCATCTTCGTTGACCATACTATCATTAGCGGTTGGAACCACATGGTAGGTCCTATTCTGTCAGTTTTATCCCGAGAAAAAGAGACAGTACCAATAGTGTTAGTTAACGAAATTAGTCTTGATGATGTGAGAATTCAAAGCGCAATAAGTGGTTTTGACAATTTAGACATTTTGCACGTCTTTGGTAATTATACTAACGAAGTGGTACTTTCTAAAGCTTTTATACAACGTGCAAAGAATATGATTGTACTTCCTGACTACGCTCACTTATCACAACTTGAAACTCCAGATGAGCAGACCACGGTCTTAGCTGTTTATACAGCTAAGGCAATGTCTGAAGACCTTCGTGTGATTGCTCATATCACTAATCCAGAAATGACCGCCCACCTTCAAAGAGCTAACTGTGACGAAATTGTTGTCTCAGATGCTTTTACCCCAAAATTGTTGGCCTATCACATTACCCACCCAGGATCGCCGCAAATGGTTGAGACCATTTTTTCTCCCCAGAACCGGAACGACCTGCAAGTACACCAGATTCCACCAATCTTAGCTGGTGCAGAGCATCATCGAATTTTCCAGCATTTCAAAAATGAGAATTCGTGGCTATTAGTCGGTTATGCTATTATTCGAGCAGCGGATAGTTTAGAAGAACAAATGAAAAATGCTGGTAATACGTACGTGCTGGATATGATAAAGGAGCAACTTGAACGGGAAGGTATTGACTTAACCAGTGATGAAAAAGTGTTTATCGAGGTTAATCCTCGAGACGATTACATGACCGATGAGACGCATCGTGCAATTGTGTTGATTTAGACGCACTAGAAGTGGTAAAAACTACAATGTTAAATAAAAACAAAGAGGATGGCTTTACATGAGTGTGCAACCGACACGCGTCCAAAGAATTAATTTGTTCCAAGATCTTAACCTAGAACAATGCAAGCTCATCTCTAGCAAAGTAGAAATGACGACCAGTAAACCTCATACAGACTTACTAGTTGAAGGTGAGGTAGGAAATACATTGTTGCTGATTTTTCAAGGAGAGGTGGAGGTCAGCAACCAAATTATGATTAAAACGAAGAGTGGGTTTAGCCAGTCTCGAAAAGCTATTGTACGGTTAAAAACTACTGATCCTGCTCCGGCTGAGGATCCTGTGTCTGAACCTACAACCTTCGTAGTTGAAGAACCCGCATTTGCCACTGGCGAGTACGCACTTGTTTCTGATGAAGCGATACGGACAGCTAATGTTACAACCATGACACCAACCGAATACGGGGTACTGACTTTTCAAGATTTTTCCCAAATTGTAGAGGATGATCCTGCAATCGCGGGGCCAGTGTTTCGACGAGTGGCACGCAACGCCGTGGAAAAAGTCAAAACAGGTAACGCTGACATCGCTAACCTAACACAGGCTTTTTTCTATGCCTTGTCTAGAGGATAATAGCCTACTGACGAATAACTCCCGTAGTTAAATTATAAACAACTAAATACTGCCATCCAACTATGTAACGGGTTTCATGTGTGCCATTTCACAACAGATAAACAGCTAACGAAAAACCGAATTCACCTGATAAGCGCAGCTTTAGTTTTTGCATTGGCCCGGCTAGTTTGACTCCAGTTCGTTTCCATTGACTAAATCGTAGGATACAAGCTCGAAATCGACTTCCACTGTAACGTCAGCGCGAGTTTGAGCCTGTGTAAATTTGATAATGCCGACGTCTGGTGCTAACCACTTCTGTACAACAGTTTCGTCTAAATCCCGATCAAAAAAACGCCACTTAAATGTTTCCTGAACCTGAAAAACGTTTTCAAACTGACCTGCAGGTACATTTAGTGTTTCCTCCGATAGAACCTCATTTTTGTCTAATCCGCCTCCGATAGGAAATAGTTCTGGTGTTAACTTAGCCTGAAATTGTTTCTGCCACTGATAACCTGGAATCAGTGGAAACTTATACAAAGGGAGAAACGGTACAAACATAATCGTGCCATCGGTCCCAGAAGTTACATTTTGTGCTTGTTGAATAATAGCTTTGACTTCACCATTCTCGTCTATTTCTTTACCTAAGTAGGAAAAATTATATACCCGTTCCTCTTCTGGTAAATTTGGGTCATACTTTTGTAGCACATAACTTTTCTCGGTTCGATTATCTGGTAATTGTATTTGGATTGTGTCAATGATCTCAAATACAATTTGGTTTCCTTGATCGTCTTCGTAGTACCAGGTATTACCGACTGACAAGGGATAGTAGTTCCCAAGACGAGTCTTCCAGACCTGAAGATCTATAGAACTTGTGTTAGACTTGAACCCATCACTGACAGTAATCTCAATTGTGTACTTACGTTCATTTTCGGGAGCAAGCCAGACAGCACCATTTTCATCTCCCTGAATGCTACCTCCATTGGCCTGCCAGCTATAGGAAATAGGATCTCCCTCTAAATCGATAGTTTTAAGATAAATCGATACTTGTTGGCCTGGTTCAACAATATCAGTTTCCGCCTTAAGAAGAGATATTTTGGGTGCATAATTACTCTCATTAGGCAGATCTTCGTTTCCACAACCGCAGAAAAACCAAAAAAGACTAAATGCTATATATAGGTATAGTCGAAATCTGATGGGCATTTGTTCACTAATCCGAAAAGGCTTATTATGGTTTGGTATTTTGGTATATACTAACCGAACTTGACAACGTGGTTCTTGATCTGAAAGTTGACAACTGATCGTTTTGTTATTACATATTCTATACAGAAAATAGGAAAATAGATTGCCATCTAAGTAAATTGTTGCCGTTCTACAAGAGTTCGAAAAGTTATATGGTTGCCTTAAAAAGTAGGCTAGACGTTCCCACACTAGTACGGATTAATTCCATTTCAGAAGGTTTTTTTGGCAGGTATTTGATTTTATAGATATCTGACTATCTTTATGTTTTTCGTTTTGGCAATCAATATCCACAGTACTCATCGTTTAAAAACAACATTTAAACTGTACCAAAAAGGAAAATAGTTAACCAGAAATGAAAAAATTGAATGTGTGTATGATTTCAGGGTCTTTTGAATATGATTCTAGAAAGTCATTAAAGATTTTTCAGAAATACCTAGCTGAGAATTATCCTTTGATCGAAACTGAGTTGATTATCTATCAGGATGAGGATGATAATCCATCCTTAAGAATACTGGAATCAACGGATGTAATAATGATTTTCACTCGAAGGATTCGCATTAGCGGTAAAAATTTAGAACGACTTCAGAAGTATTGCCAAACGGGAAAACCGATTGTCGGTATTAGGACTGCTAGTCATGCTTATGAAAATTGGCTGGACTTCGATACTCACGTTCTAGGTGGCAGTTACCAAGGCCACTTTGGACACGGGCCAATTTCTCAGGTTGAGATTGTGGAAAGCCAAATGGGACATTCGATTTTGGAAGGTATTTCTAATTTTGAGGCCTTCGGCAGTTTGTATAAAAATCCGTCCAATGCTGCAGATACTACTACTCTAATGACAGCTAAAACTAATCAGGGGCATTGCCAGCCGGTTACTTGGATTCGTGAAAGACAAGTTGGTGAAAATGTTAGCCGAGTCTTCTATACTTCACTAGGTCATCAGGATGACTTTCACATTACGTCTTTCTTGCAAATGTTAGCTAACGCTATTTTCTGGACGACGCGACAATGATTACTTCAAATACTAATCTGGTTTCAGAAATTCAGTCTTTTTGCGAAAAAGAATATGAGCGTATTCAAGAAAGACATCGGTTTGGTGTAAGTAGTCGTGAAATTGTATCCGAATACACTCGTTTAGCTGATAATGTCATCTTTCGTATCGTTCGACAAGCCGAGCAGATGGAAGTTCTGCCGCCGGAATTCCCGATGGCAATTTTGGCTGTAGGTGGGTACGGGCGAGAAGAGCTAAACCGCCATTCTGATATTGACATAATGTTAGTTTATGATTCCTCTTCTGATCTTGGTCAATTAGAAAAATTCTCTTCAATGTTGGTTACGGTTTTGTGGGATACTGGATTTGATGTCGGTCACAGTTGTCGTTCAGTAAGAGACTGTGTCAAAGTTACACAAGAAGATTTATTTTCAAAGACCTCAATGCTAGAGGCAAGATTCGTTATTGGTAAAGAAGACGTTTATCGACACTATCTCCGAGTCACTTCCAAACCATTGTTTAAGCGTCAAGTCGGACGTTTTATTTCACAGAAAATACAGGACTGGAATAACCGACACGAATCCTATGGTTCAACTATTTATTTACAAGAGCCTAATCTGAAAGAAGGCGTTGGTGGACTGCGTGATTTTCACACAGCTATCTGGATTTCAACTGTTCAATATGGTTCAAAAAGTATTGAAGACTTACACCGTAAACAATTGATTCCATCCGCTGTTTACAGACCGACTATCACAGCAGTCGATTTTATGCTTAGAGTACGTAATGAACTTCATCTGCTTAGCAAAAGGTGTAATGATATATTATCGTTTGAAATGCAAGAGACTACCGCAAAAAATCTAGGCTATAAGGATAAAAGTAATAGTTTTTCTGAAGAACAATTACTACAGGATTATTTTTTGCATGCAGAAAATATCTTCGAGTTTGCTAAACTAATTATTGATCGAGTGAGCTATGGACATCCAAGTTTATCTACAATCTTTGATGTATTTCGAAGACAAAAATTAGCTGATGGGTTTCGAACCGTTCGTAATGAAATCGTATTTGAAAAAGGAAAATCAGACTTTAGCCAAGAACCAGAACGTATTTTCAAACTGTTTATGCATCGTCAACAGACTAACTGTCGTGTTAGTGCAGAGGTCCGCTATAGTCTTGCCAATAGCTTAGACCAAATTGATGATCATTTTCGCTGTTCTTCGAAAATTGCCGGGTATTTTTTGGCGATTTTAGCTAAACCCAATAATGTGGCCCGTACACTTAGAAGAATGCACCGTTGGAAAATCCTCGAAGCTTATTTGCCCGAATTTTCGCATTTGAGAGCTCAGTTTCAGCTCGATGGTTTTCATCAATATACTGTTGATGAACACACTTTTTATGCTATTGAAAACTTAGAAATCAGCACACTCGCTGAGGTTAAAGGAGGTCAAGTATTTATCGATCTCTTAAATGAATTGGAACAGCCTGAATTGCTTCGATTATCAGTATTGCTCCACGATATTGGAAAAGGTCTCAAAAATGAAGGGAGTCATGATCAAAAGAGTGTAGATTTGTCAAAAATCATCTTAGACCGTTTAGGTATTACAGGAGCCAAATCCCAGCTAGTCCTGTTCCTAATTGAGCAACACTTAACCATGAGCTATATCTCACGCCATCGTGATCTAGATGACGAAAAAGTGATTCAATCTTTCGCTGATATTTTCACAGGTGATACTAATAAACTAAAGATGTTGTATTTGTTGACTTATGCAGATATTCGGGCTGTTAACTCTGTTGTTTGGAATGACTGGCACGCTACCTTGCTGTGGCAACTCTATGAACGGACACTGACAACCATGAAAAATTATAACCAAAAAATCGGATTGTCTGAGCTAGAGCAGTCAGTAGATAAGCAGTTAAGTTATCAAGTACCGATAGAGAAAATCAGAACACATTTTGAACAAATGGAAACTTTGACAAGTCACGATCCAACAGCTATTGCTAATCAAATTGAATTGGTTGAACAATATACTGAATTAGGGGATGAATTTCCTGTTGTTCTAGTCTGTTTAGAACGGGGCGAACAGCATACACGGATTGGGATTTGTACACAAGATTCAATAGGACTATTTCGTCGAATTGCGGGCATCTTGACCGCCGAGAACATCAACATACTTAGTGCTGATCTCGAAACCCGAAAGGATAACATTGTCGTTGATTTATTAACAATTTCCGAGATAGATCCAAAAAGTAAGCAACACTTATCGGTCTCTGCTCAACGTTGTACTGAATTAGCCAAAATCTTCAATCAAATCTGGAGTAAAGAATCGGAAGTAAATAAATTGTTAGACAAGGCATACTCTAAACCGTTGCCTGTTTCCGAAAGGAGCAAGCCGGGGCTTCATCAGACTAGTATTCAAATCAACAATGAAGAGTCCGATCAATGTACTATTTTGGAAGTCCGTACTCGAGACAGAGTGGGCTTGCTTTTTACTATCACTGACGTATTACTTGGGTTAGAGATCGACCTGCGAATAGCAAAGATTTTTACGCAACCGACTTTTGTCATCGATACTTTTTATATCACTGAAAGTGACGGCAGCAAAATCCAAGATGGTGTTCGAATTGAGCAAATTAGGCAGATTCTAGAAGAACAAATTTAATGCTTATCTATTCTGGTTTGAGTACTACTTTCATCAAGCCTTTCTCTTTTTGATATAGCCGACGAAACCAATCTGCTCCATTTTTTAGGTTTACTTCCGCACTCAATATCTCATCAACGTTAATCTTGCCGCTATTAATCAAGTCTAATGCCGCTGGATATTCACCACAAATACCACAGCTACCTTGCAATCGCAATTCTTGTGTCACTACTTTTTGGAGTGGTAAATTAACATCTGAAGCGATATTACCAACCAATGTGACATTACCCCCACGACGGACACAATCAATTGCAATTTGCACAGTTGGGTCAATACCTACAGCTTCAAAAACAACGTCTGCCCCTCGGCCATTGGTCAAATTCCGAATATTTTCTGTTACTTTGTCGTGGGACAATAACCCGAAATCTGCACCCAATCGAACAGCTAAGTCGATGCGATCCTGTTCCAAATCAACAATCACGACTTTTCCACAGCCAGCGACCTTAAGTGCTTGAACAATAAATGAGCCAATCATACCAGCTCCTACCACAACCGCGGTATCGTTAACGGTAATAGGAGTAATTTCGACAGCGTGTAGGGCAACACCAACTGGTTCTACCATTGCTGCCTGAGTATAGGAGACTTGATCCGGTATTTTATACAACACATGACTAGGAACGGCCACATACTCTGCAAATGCACCGTTTCGTCTATACTCACCCGGGGACACCCCAACAACCTCTCGTCCATCACTCAGGTTATAAAGTCCTTTTCGGGTATACCAATCATCTAAACGATAGATGGTTGAGTCGAATGTAACCCGATCCCCTACGTCCCAATCTCTAACATCTGTACCTACTTCAGCAATTTGCCCAGAGGCTTCATGTCCCATAATAAGTGGTGGAATTCTTCGACCACTGCTACCATCTAGTCCATGAACATCACTTCCACAAATACCACAAGCCTTGACTGAAATCAATACTTCGTCAGATGCAAGTTGAGGCATAGGAACATCTTTGTAAACTAGCTTGTTATATTCCTCTAGTACTAGTGCTTTCATTGACATATTCTTACCTCAAAATTGTATAATTTGTTAGTGTTGTAATAAACAAGAGCCGAGTATAGCAATTTCACCCCCAAAATACAACCTTCAAATGTCTTTTTATATCCTCTACTAATATGAGGTTGGGGGCTTGCCAGACTAAGGTGATTATGCTAAAATGGTGAGCGATTTTTCAAGTCTGAGTGTTAGGTTTGGTTGATTATAAGAATGAATTAGGGGGGCATAGTTTGAGTAACTTTTGGAGGCGGCAATCGGGGGTATCTTCCACACAGGCACTAGTCGCCATTTTAGTAGTTGGTGTCATTGTCGTAGTCATTTTTGCTCCTCGTTTGCTAGGCCAATCGGGAAAAGCTCTACAGGCACAAGCAAGCAACGAAATCGAGAAAATTGGAATTGCATTGGATTCTTATGCCAAAGATAACGGAGATTACCCTTCTACCGAGCAAGGGCTTGTCGCTTTATGGGAGAGCCCTGAGGTCGCGCCTTTACCTATTAACTGGAAAGGGCCTTATTTGGACGATCCGATTGTTAATGACCCGTGGGGTAACCCATACTTCTACGCCAGACCTGGTTTTCGAGACCCGAATGGCTATGATTTAGTGTCCCTTGGTAGTGATGGTATTGAGGGAGGGGCTGGCGAAGGTATGGACGTGGTCAGTTGGATTAGGGCAGACGAATAGAGTTACGTACGGTATTGATTGCTAATTGTAAGTCTAGTTGTTGAGTATATAGAGCACGCCCAATAATTGCTCCAGCCGACCCGATAGCTTTCAAGTTCTTCAAGTCATCAAGCGTAGTTACACCACCTGATGCAACTACCTCAATTGACGAATCTAAGGATGTAATGATTTCGGCTGTTGCCTCGACATTCGGTCCTGCCAACATCCCGTCGCTTGTAATGTCCGTGTAAATGATTGTTTCAACTCCCAGAGACGTCATTTCCCTAGCGAATTCAGTAGCTTGTCGTTCAGAAATATTTACCCATCCTTCTGTGGCAACTAGACCGTTGGTGGCATCAATTCCAACTACGATCTGTTTTGGGTACTTGGTGGCTGCATCTTGGACCAATTCCCAA
The DNA here is from genome assembly GCA_002729015.1 of Candidatus Poribacteria bacterium. The sequence continues at coordinate 161,376 of PBVO01000126.1, read as the reverse complement.
TTCCTAAGAGCGGCAGTCCCTAAAATTAGTCGACTAACACCTAAGCCTAGTATATGTTCAATCCGCTCCATATCTCGGATACCACCTCCCAGTTGAGTTGGTATAGAAATACGCTGTACAATTTCTTTTACGATTGAAAGATTAGCTGAATCTCCCTCAAAAGCACCATCCAAATCAACTAAGTGTAAATACTCAGCCCCTTGATCAGCCCATGATTCGGCCACTGAAATTGGATCTTCAGAGAAAATTGTTTCGGCGTCAGCTCGCCCTTGAATAAGGTTGACACATTTGCCATTGCGAAGATCAATGGCTGGGAAAATCCGCATTTTTGTTCTAATCTCCTAGGAAAGGGAGAATTATAACACTGCTCTTAATAACCGACAATGTTAAATTGGCAGCTGAAGTTAAAGAATAAAAAAACAAATGAATAAAGGCAGAACAGGTGATTGCAAGTAATCGTTCCTTGAAGATTTTGAACTCAGATTTCTCAAAGACTACCTACTTAATTTAAATCAACTTTTATGATTTTCGTATCAAAAAGTAGCAAATTTTGCTAATCTTACCGTGATAAGCCGAAACCAATCTAGCGATGTTGACTTTTGTTGGTTTGTGTTTTAGTATGAATCATACGTATGCTATGTAAATAGACTCATCACAATTGTAAGAGTTGATCGGTTTTTGTAAATGATGTCAAAGGTTGCCTCTGTCGGAATTAGCAAAAACACTAAGGATTTGGGCTTTTATAGTGTATAGTGTTGATTGCTCTTGTCGACCAAACCTGCCTGTAGTTCATCGGATAGCCCCATTAGGGTCGCCTATAACTAAGTAGTTTGCAGGCCGGAGCTTGAAGGAATCATTATAGCATTACGGGAATCTAAAACGAAAATGAGAAGTTACTGGAAGCTGTTAATGAAATTAGGGGCAAGATGATACTGACCGATAGCTAGTATATTGTGAGAGACAACGCCCTCAAAAATGTTGAAAATTGCTATGCGAAATTTAGGCACGTTACAGTTTTTGCTAAAAAAGAACGGAGTGACAAGCAGAATACAAAATCGCAGTGATAATATACCAGAGGTCAATATTAGATCCTGTTTAAAAATCTAGGTAAGTACCCCTAATCAAGTAGGAGTTCAATAAGATCTTAGTCATTCTAAACTATCTGTAGAATGTACTGAATTAGCAATTGGATTTTTAGGGGGTTGCCTGTACAAAGTAAATCTTAGAACCCTACGACGAGACTACTTGACAGATGAAAAAATGGTTATTTTACGTTTCTACCAATTTGAGTTCTATTACAAAATGGATTCTTGAGTGGTAGGGACGGTTTTTTCTTCACAATCGGCTAGCACTTTAGTAGCTAACGATTCAGTTTATCTTCGACAGCTTATAGTAAATGGATACTTATAATATATGGATTTGGTAAAACGAGCCCCCCGCAGCCCATATAACGTTGGCATTTTTGGCATGATGAACTTAGCACGAATGACGGATAAAGCCGTAGCTCAATTGAGCGATAGTATTGGACAATATAAGTTTGGTTCGAATTCTAATCGTGATTGTAGGACATTATCTGCTTTGGGATTAACAGAAAAAGAATTTTTGAATATAGTTAAAAATGCTTTACACAACAGTTTCACTGGATGTCGAATCAATAATTCTTCTGTTTCAAGTAAGTTGCGTGCCCAAACCGATCTCAGCTTGAAAAAAATTAAAGATTTTAATCTTAATGAGCGAAATAAAAAACCATCGGGTGAATCCTACCGTCAAAATTTTGAATTCCGTCGCCAGGTTGTAGGCCAACCGGAAATCCAAACCTTACCTGACATGCTGGATGCTGAAGACGCCCACGAGTTTGGAATTCCGTCTGATTTAACACTTATGCCACCAATCAGCTCTCATTCCGGAGCTGTTTTGGGGATTTGTTGCCTTGGAAGATTAATCAGCAAGGCAAAAAGCGTTCTGACTGGTAAACTGGGAAACTATAAGTTTGGTAATGCATCTGGTTTAGATATTGGAATAATGGATTTTATTGATATCAACCAAGTCGAATTACTCGACGGGGTAGCTCAGCATAGTAACTGGTTAAATTTAATATCTTGGTTACGAAGTCGAATTAGTAAAAGTCAGCAAGAAGTAGCTGAATGGAATCAGGATCGTAGATTGCGCGGCCCTTGGAATTCTGAAGTACAGCAAATATTCGATCAACGTTGCCGAACTGTTAATCGAATGGATTTGACTACTTTCCTTGATCTTCTCGACTGTGAAGATGCAGCTGACTTCCCACAATAGATGAGCGGATACTAGAGAGAACAGATATGAGTGGACCAGAGTTACCAAAAAGCATGCTGGCAGTGGTTTGTCATGCTCCTTATGATTATAGATTAGAGGAATTACCTGTACCGAAGCCTAACCCTGGCGAAGTTGTTATTCAAGTTCAAGCCTGTGGCATTTGTGCCAGTGACATAAAGTGTTATACGGGTGCTCCACTATTTTGGGGGGACGAACGCCGACAACCGTACGTTGATGGACCGGTCGTAGCAGGCCATGAATTTATAGGTCGTGTTGTTAGCTTGGGTGAGGGCGCTGCTGAAAAACACAGTTTACAGATTGATGATGTTGCAATTGCTGAACAGATCGTTCCGTGTTGGGATTGTCGTTATTGCCGAACTGGGAAATACTGGTTGTGTCAAGTCCATCACATTTTCGGTTTTCAAAAAATAGTACAAGGTGGGATGGCAGAGTATATGAAATTTCCAGCTCAATCCTTGGTTCACAAAGTGCCTGATCGCATACCACCGATACATGCAGCCTTGGTCGAGCCCTTGTCTTGTTCCATCCACGCTGTGAAAAGGGGCGAAATCGAATTTGGTGATATTGTTGTTGTTGCTGGTGCAGGAACACTCGGACTGGGAATGATTGGTGCGGCACGGTTAAAAAATCCGAGACAGCTTATTTCAATTGACCTAGTCGATCAACGACTAAATGTCGCTAAAAATTTGGGTGCTGACGTCGTTCTGAATCCTATGAGAACTGATGTAGTAGCAAAGGTTTTGGAGATGACTGACGGTTACGGTTGCGATGTCTACATCGAAGCTACTGGCCATCCAAGCGCAGTAGAACAAGGTTTACATATGATTCGGAAAGCTGGTACATTTGTGGAGTTCAGTGTTATGAAAGAGCCAGTCACTGTCGATTGGACCATTATTGGAGACACTAAAGAATTAAATATCCACGGCGCACACCTTGGCCCTCATAGTTATCCCTTAGCGATTGATTACATTGACCGTGGGCTAATTGATGTTAGTAAGATCGCTACCCATCAATTTAACTTACCGGATTATAAGAGTGCTTTCGAAATGGTCAAAAAAGGTGCCGATTCAATTAAAGTTCAGCTAATTCCATAATTTTATTAATCAGAAAAGAGTTAAGAGGAGAGTTTTATGTCATCTAGGTTGTCTATTTCTTCTTGGAGCCTCCACCGTGCCCTTGGGTCTATTTTTCATAAACTTGATGACCGTGAATCAGAGTCTGGTGATATTTCTCTGCTCGATTTGCCGTACCGAATTGCTGAAAAAGGGATAAAAACACTTGAGATTTGTCACTTCCATTTTCCTCGCATTGATGACGACTACATTCATCAACTAGGTGTCTCCTTAGACCAAGCAGGCGTTGAATTATACAGCATTTTGATTGATGACTGGGATATTACACATCCAGATGATGATCAGTGTTTACAAGAACTAGAAAACATAGAAAACTGGATTGACATTGCTAGTAAGTGTGGGGCCAGTTGTGTTCGGGTGATTGCTGGTATGACTGATATTGGCCTCGAAGATCCCGTTCAACATCCAGTTACTCGACAAAGCGCCCAGAATCTGGATCGACTCAGTATCTATGCTCATCAAAGGTCAGTGAACGTTATAACTGAGAATTTTCACAAATTAACTAAGCGCGCTGATACGGTTTTGGCTATCTTAGAACAATGCCAAGAGAATATTGGTCTATGTGTTGATTTTGGTAATTTTCGTGGTGATGAAAAATACAAAGAGCTAGCAGCAATTTTACCCTACGCGACCTCCGTACACGCGAAAGCTAATTACCCTGAAGTTGGTCAAATGGAACAGTTTGACTTTGATCAGTGTTTAGAATTGACTAGAAAATCCAACTTTTGCGGTCCCTATTCACTGATTTTCGATAGTGCTGGTAGTGAGTGGGACAGTTTAGCCGAAATTCAGTCAGTTGTTGAAAAATATATCTGACGTTGGGCAACTCTAGTTTGAATCAATAAGCTGGGTATGGTATCGTATACGAATCCTCTAACTTTCAAGTGCCCGACCCAATATGTCCGCATCTTCAAACTATATTAGCCAAGCCAGTTGGCTAGTTCGAAAAGACCTCTTACTTCATTTTAGATCAAAGAATCTCCTAGCCCAGGTCTTTGTGTTTAGCTTGTTGGTAGTATTGATTTTTAATTTTGCCTTTGGTCCTGCGCCACTATCCCCAGACAATCAGGGACGTTTAGCTTCTAGTATTCTGTGGATGGCTTTCGCATTTGTGGGTACAATCACCTTGAATCGTTCGGTCGAAATTGATAGAACACATGGTGGTCTTGAAGCTATACGTCTTACTGGGATCGACGCTGGATTAATTTATCTGGCCAAAGTAATTAGTAGTGTCATATGGTTAACTGTAGTCCAAGTGGTAATAACCCCATTGGCTTTACTCTTTTCAGAAGCCTTGGACCAAGTTTCCGGGTTAGCGGTCCTGAAGTTGATAGCGGTTTTATCGTTGGGGACGGTTGGTTTCTGTTCAGTCGGAGTGACTTTATCAACAATGTCGGGACGATTCGGCAGTGAAAGTTTACTAACGGTCATCTTGTTCCCGTTGATTTTTCCTGTCATTATGGCGGGGGCCAAATGCACGACCTTCATATTGACCACTAATACCTTTGGTAACCGGTTTTGGCTTACTCTCCTAGTAACTTATGGTTTAGTGTTTTTATCAAGTTCTTACTTGTTATTTGAGTTCGTGATTGAAGGGTAACAAAGTGATGAAGACTCTTCTCCCTCTTGTAACAGTAGTGATACTTTTCTTGTCTCTTTATTTAGTCTTCGGATACGCAGACTACGAAAAGACAATGCTAGAAGTTCAGAAAATTTTTTACTTTCATGTTTCCTCGGCTTTCACTTCCTTTCTAGCTTTCGCTGTTACTTGTGTATGTAGCATAATTTACTTGGTAAAGCGAAATTTCAAGGCAGATTTGATCGCGGCCAATTCAGCCGAATTAGGGTTGGTTTTTGCCACTATCGTATTAACAACTGGACCTATTTGGGCAAAGTCATCTTGGAACACATGGTGGAATTGGGAACCACGTTTAACCAGCACTCTGATTTTATGGTTAACCTATGCTGGTTACTTCATTTTAAGAAATTCAGCCCCTTCAGCCCAAAAAAAGAGATTTTCTGCTGTATTTGGTATTGTTGCTTTTTTGAACGTACCAATCGTATATTATTCTGTGAAATTGTGGCAATCAAGTAGCCTACACCCACCAACTACCACTCGATCGAATTTAGCTGAAAGTATGCGGTCAGCTTGGCTAATTTCTTGGTTCGCGTTAACTTTGATATATGTCGTCTTACTGAAAATGAGAACTGACTTAGAAATTATCTTGCATAAGCTAAATAATATGCAAGTTGACCGGTAAATTTGACTCCATGCTGAAAGTGGATTTCATCATCATCTTTCTCGTTTTCGCTACTTTTTTAGCTCTATTCCAACTCACTCCATCTCCTGACACATTAATTCCGGAAGAACGTATCGAAACTGCTATTTCAGATGTTTTAGGAAACGAGATCAAGTATGACCGGGCTGAAGTCTATGGAATCGTGGTAAAAGTCGTCGAACTACTTAATGAAGGTCAATCTCGTCGAATTAAATACCTAATAACTGCTTATTTTTTCGTTTGGTTAATTTTGATACTGTATCTGTTCCGGCTCAAGCAACAATATGCGCATTTGCATAAGCAAATTCAACGACTCGACGCTTCATCGGATCAAATTCGGCCCAAATAAGACAGAAGTAACAAAGGAGTTAAACCACGTGGAACATTCCATCACAACCTTACCCAACGATGCAGGCCGATTCGGTGAATTTGGCGGCCGATTTGTACCTGAAACCTTAATGCCTGCTTTACTAGAGTTGGAAGAGTCTTATCACCATTTTAAAGACGATGATGACTTCCAAAGTGAACTCCACCACTATTTGCAATCTTATGTTGGTCGTCCTAATCCTCTATATTTTGCAGAAAGATTGACAGAAACACTTGGAGGGGCAAAAATCTACTTAAAACGGGAAGATCTTAATCACACCGGAGCTCATAAGATCAATAATACCATCGGTCAAATATTACTAGCTAAACGGATGGGTAAAAAACGAATTATCGCTGAGACTGGAGCTGGCCAACATGGAGTAGCTACTGCTACAGTATGTGCTAAATTTGACTTTGAGTGCGAGATTTTTATGGGGGAAGAGGACGTTCATAGGCAGTCTCTCAACGTATTTCGGATGCGCACGATGGGAGCCAAAGTAACACCAGTTACCTCCGGTTCTCGAACTTTGAAGGATGCGATTAATGCTACGTTTCGTGATTGGGTGACTAATGTCCGTAACACTCATTTATTGATTGGATCGGTTGTAGGGGCTCACCCCTACCCAATGATCGTTAGGGACTTTCAATCTGTTATTGGTCAGGAAACTCGCCAGCAAATTCAGGAATTAACAGGGGCTCTACCTGATCTCGTTGTTGCTTGTGTTGGTGGAGGCAGTAATTCAATTGGCATGTTCTATCCTTTTTATCAAGACAAGGAAGTGTCGTTAGTTGGGGTCGAGGCAGGTGGACGAGGTCTTGACAGTGGCGAGCATTCTGCTTCGTTGAGTGCTGGTAGTGTCGGTATATTTCACGGAGCCAAGTGTCATCTGTTGCAAGAAAACAAAGGACAGATTACCCCTGCACACTCGATTTCCGCAGGTCTTGATTATCCAGGTGTTGGCCCTGAGCACAGCTTTTATCACGATAGTGGACGTGCAACATACGTATCTATCACGGATCAGGAGGCGGTCGAAGGTTTCCAACTCCTCGCACACCAGGAAGGAATTATTCCAGCTCTAGAAACCTCGCATGCTATAGCTTATCTGACTAAAGTTGCCCCACAGATGTCTGTGGATGAAACTATAGTATTGTGTTTGTCTGGTCGTGGTGATAAAGATGTATATACCATTGCTGAGGCTCTTGGTATTTCTATTTAGGAGTTTCTCTTGAACAGAATTGATTCTAAGTTTCGCAAGTTGAAGCAGGAAAAGAAATCAGCTTTTATACCCTATATTTGTGGTGGAGATCCTAACCTTGATATCACACGAAAGTTAGTCTTAACCCTAGATAAAGCGGGAGCAGATATTATTGAACTCGGCGTTCCTTTTTCAGATCCTATTGCTGATGGACCAACCATTCAGAAAGCAAGTGAGCGTGCACTAGAGAACAGAGTAACGCTGAGTCAACTATTACAACTAGTAGCAGATCTAAGAACAGAGACTGACGTACCGATAGTCTTAATGGGATATTATAATCCGATTTTTGTAATGGGGTTAGAAGAATTTTTTACTAAAGCTCGTTCTGTTGGGGTAGATGGCATCATTATCCCAGATTTACCAATCGAAGAGAGTGATCCCATTCAACGAATTGCAGCACAGTATGATATTAAGGTTATTTTCTTAGTAGCACCAACTAGTACTGTTGAGCGAATGACAAAAATCGCTAAATCTGGAGGTGGCTTCATTTATTGCGTTTCGGTAACAGGTGTAACCGGTACTAGAAGAGAGATCTCAACAGATGTAGTTCCCATGATTACCGAATTGAGAAAACATACTAAGACTCCTATATGTGTCGGGTTTGGTATTTCTAACTCTGAGCAAGCTAGATCGATTTCGGATATTGCAGACGGTGTGGTGGTAGGAAGCGCTATTATCGACCAAATTGAGTCGAACCTTGGAAATGAAACTAATATAATTGAGAGTGTCGAAAAATTTGCAACAGAATTGATTCATGGTATAAAAGGATAGGATAATCATTTGGCAACCTTTAACCAAGATAAAAGTGCCGATGCACAGCCAGATTGGCCTACAGAAAATAATAACTATCTTCTTGAACTCTATAATCAATTAGTAGCAGAAGTTAGCTTGAGAATCAACGAAGGAAAAAGCGAAACTACCATACTCCAGGAAATACAGCCTATATTTACTCAGATCGACCAGACTGATCTGTCAGATCACGTGAAACGAATGGTGGAAGAAAATAATTGGCAGACGAACAGTTACAGTGGAGGAAATTCAGAGTTACCCGACAGAGGGTTTGGAGAAAGCAGCCAAACCCATTTACTACGAGGTTTAATTTGGCTAGCCTTCTCCTCTGCTATTACGTTTCTGTCTATGAATCCACAATCAAAATGGGGGCAGACAATTCGTGAGTTATTTGAAAACAGACTTAGTGTTCCTATCTTGGCCATCGCTTTCATTTGGGGGGCAGGCAATTTGGTGGTCGGTTTCTTACGTGTGTTGAAACCAATTCAACCAGAGTAAAAGCGATCTGGTATGAATTGTTGTCTGTCAGACTATCATCCTATGGTCATTCTGTCTAGACTTGACGCGGTATGATCTCTGGGGATATCGCCAAAAATCGGTCGGAAATACCCAATACCAGCTGACGAAATTCTGAAATTCTCAGCTTCGTAGAAACGGCTATCCGTGTCCCTCCGGATTACGTGTCCATCTTCTCCACGCTTCAGGACTTGATTTAAATGGAGCAAACGTGGTTCCAGACCCAAATCCGTTCTCATGATAGTAGAAACATGGTTTACTTGTCCATTCTCAACAGCGGAAACTGATAATTTCCCAGCTTTGATAGCGGTGTCTCGATCGATCGGTATTGGGCTACCACAGCGCTGCATATAACCGAGAATCTGGTGTCGAAATACTGATGAAGATAAACTAGGCATTCGATTTTTCATATGATCAGCAATGACCTCTGAACAACCCCCAGGTCTTGCGTGACCAAAGCTATCCAGTTCTGCTGATTCAGTGATTAGATCACCATTAGCATCACTAACCCCTTCTGAAACAGCTACAATCAGGTGACCTTTTTCTAGATATTGTTTCTCTATTATTTCGGCCATCTTATCAGGATCGTAAGTTACCTCGGGAATTAGGATTAAGTCTGCACCACCATAAGCAGCGGACAACGTTAGCCAGCCAGCATAGCGACCCATGGCTTCCACGAAAATAACACGGTTGTGTGAATAGGCTGTCGTACGGATATCACGAACGTATTTTGCGACGAGGTGAGCAGCACTAGGAAAGCCGGGGCAGAAATAATTAATAATCTTCGTGTAATCAAGTGCCTCTTCTGCTGGGCAGTTGATTCCAACATCGTTGTCAATTGTCTTAGTTACGAAAGTTGTAGTGAAGTGTTCGGACAGTGCTGAACCAACGCTCAAGGTGTCATCTCCACCTATTGGGATCAGTGCGTCAATTTTCAGCTTTTTCAAATTGTCGACGGCTTCACCTAATTTATTAGAAGCACGCAAGTTGGTTCTGGAACTCTGCAACAGTGTCCCACCTTGATTTTCATCAACCATATCAGGATTAAGACGTACGTAGGAACCACCGGTCAAAACACCAGCCCAACCTTCCATGAACCCGATTAATTCATAACCGAGTTCCTCGGCTTTCAGGGCTATACCCTTGAGTGTAGCATTTAGTGCAGGGGTGTCGCCTCCACCAGTTAGGACACCAATTCTTTTACTCAATTTAAACTCCTTGAGATTTGTTTATATTACCAACGTGGAAAGCTGTTTGTATTAAACTAAGACTTCCTCTACGTAGACATTTGCACCTTCAACTTGTACAACTTTCACAGTGGATTCAGGATCAACAAAATTTCCTATACTAATCGCGTCAAGTCGGTCTTCTCCAATACGAATGGTACCAGACGGTCTTAGTGTTGTCAGAGCTGTACCAAGCTGGCCAATGTAGTGTTGAAAATCTTCACGAGGCGCAGAATGGAATCCTTGCTCCGAGACCATTTCAGTCTGAAGAACGAAGTTGTTCCATGTTCTTGTTTTGGGCAACAAGTAAGCCGCAATAACACAAAGACTAACGGTCATTAGGACTGAAACTGACAAAGTCGTGATAGCTTGTTCTGTTTCGTAGGCTTGACTAAAGATGAAGAAAATACTAAATAAAATGCATCCAAGGCCCAAAATGCCTGCTATACCGAAACCAGGAATAACAAAAGCTTCTAAAAGTAGAAGGCAAACCCCAAAGACAAAAGCCAGTAACGCGTACTCGGCGTCAACATGACTGAGTAAGTGACCGCCAAAAAATAGGCTTAGGCACAGTAGACCCAGCAATCCAGGGATCCCAAATCCAGGTGATCGGATCTCGATAAATAGACCTGCGGTGCCGAGGGACAAAAGTAGGCCCGCAATTATCGGGCTGGTCAAAAAAATAACCATCCGGTCAGCTAAGGTAAGTTCAACTGTGTTTTGGTTCGCATTTTTCAGGGCTACAAATGGTAAATCTTTATCCATAAATTCAAAATTTTCTCTGGTCATAGCTTGGCGAGTTCCATTGACCTCAACGATCAAATACATCTCAAGTAATGCGTCTAAGCTTTCAGCGACGGCTTCAGCTAACTGATATTTGATTGCACCTTCTGTGGTAAGAGTTAAAAGTTCAGCTTCGCTTTCGCCGCCAGACGCAATCACTTCTTCAATCTCGTCAGCTTCCCTTCGTTTTTCATATTCGTCGCTTCTCAACGCAACGATATTACCGTTTTTGAGTTTTACCAACCACAATTTCTTGTCCACCATTGCCTTGGCAATATCAGGGTTACGCCCTTGACGCTCAGCTGTAGCTTCTATTTTGCCTCTTACGTAAGAAACAATCTTTTCACCAGCTTCCTGTCCTTGCAAGGACACTGGAGCCGAATCGCCAATTGTACCACCACCCCTCATAACTATTTGGTCGCAGGCTAAAGAAATCATCGCACCCGCTGATATCGCCTCATTATTGACATAAGCTATGGTAGGAATATTTGTCTGATGTATATCGTCGATGATATCTTTAGCGGCGTTCACCGCGCCACCAGGTGTGTCGATGTCGAAAATGATGGCGTCTGAGTTTCCTGCTTCGGCCGCTTCGATGCCGTGCTTGATATAAACCCGAAGTCCATTCCCTATTTCTGAACGGATTCGGATGATGTAGACCTGTGCAGCTTGAATGGGAATACAGAATAGAGCAAGTAGAAAAAAGAGCCAAAGTCGGATGAACATGAGCATTCGTAACCCCCCTAACTGTACCGAATTATATCGACCAAATTCAGTCGTGTCAAACAATTGTCAGCCAATACGGGCTTGGTTATCTGTTGAAATCCAATCATGTAAAATGTGATTCAAAATGAGATGAATATCTTCAACAGGACCGTACCGATCGCTCTCAACACGAACAGTAACATCAGCAATTTCAGCCATTCTTCCTCCATTTTGTCCGGTCCAAGCAATCAAATTACAGTCCATTTGTTTAGCTAGTCTCATGGCCCGCAATATGTTTTCTGAATTGCCGCTAACACTAAGACACAATAGTAAATCATTGGGACAAACTAAGTTTTTTAGCTGTTCAACAAAAATATCATCGTAGGTCGTGTCATTAGCCCATGCGCTCATAGTTGAAACATTATCAGTTAAACTGATGGATCGAAATCGTTTAAGTCCAGGCAAAACTCCACCACCGGGTATTGTAACAGTACCCTTATTTAGATCACAACTGATGTGGGACGCTGTCGAAGCACTACCGCCGTTTCCAATAATGAAAATCTGTTTATCATTTTCATAAGCCTTCATGATAAGATCAATTGAGGCTCGAACATCGGGTACCGATAATCGACTCAAAACTTGTTGCAGGTGAGAAATATATTCCTGAATTCGATCCATTTTGTAACTTCCTTATTTTTCATCATTGGGAAAAATTGATTGTTAGTACTTGGTTTTCTAACTGCTTAGGGTCAACCCACTTTAGTCGCTGATCTGCCCGAAACCAGGTCAATTGGCGCTTGGCATAGCGCCTTGTTTTAAGTTTAATTTGTTCTACCGCGGTATCGAGATTAGTTCTACCATCAAGATAGTTGATGAGTTCGTGGTACCCAAAACTTCGTAAGGGTTGAGCTGAAGGTGAGTAACCAGCATTTAGTAAATCTTGAACTTCTTGAACCCAACCATGCTCGATCATTTTGTCCACTCTGGTTTCAATTCGTTGGTACAGATATTGTCGATCCAATTTTAAAACGTAGGCCCGAAAATTATATCGGGACTCCGAATCCCACGCAGGTTGAAAATCTGACATTTTTTGGCCTGACAAATGGTAGACCTCTAGGGCTCGAATCACACGTACGAGGTTGTTGGGGTGTATTTTGTCGGCTGTACGTGGGTCGACCTTCTGAAGTTCTTGATGTAAATATTGGGGACCATGTACGTTCGCTTGTATGTTTAGCTGATGTCGAAAATTTTCATCGCCAGCTGGTCCTGAAAATAAACCATCAACTAATGCTCGAAAGTATAGCCCCGAACCACCAACCAACAAAACTACTTTTCCTCTTTGACGAATGTCTTGAATCGCTCGGTCTGCTAGTTTCTGAAAATCTGCTGCAGAAAATTTTTCATCCACGTTGGCAATGTCAATCAGGTGATGTCGAACTGACTGTTGCTCTTCCAAAGTTGGTTTAGCCGTACCAATTGCCATTTGTCGGTAGATTTGTCGTGAATCTACCGATATAATCTCGCCCCCAATAGATTTTGCTAACCGAACAGCATTTGTTGTCTTCCCACTGGCTGTCGGCCCCAAAATCGCCAGTAGGGAATTTGACTGACCAGACAATAGAGACTACCTCAACTTCATCAACTTGATAATTTCACTACGTTCTTCTTCACCTGCACTTCGAGCTATTACCTTGCAATAGTAGACACCGTTAGCAACCATTCGACCATCGCTATCTCGACCGTCCCAGTGAACCCAATCAAAACCAACTACTCCACTGACTTCTCTGCGCCAAATTAACCGTCCAGAAATTGTGTAGATACTAACGATGACTTCATCTGCAGAACTAGGCAGCTCGTATGTGATATCCGTCTCTGAATTAAACGGGTTAGGATAATTCAGCACTTTTAGTAACTGTAGACCCTTATTAACTTGAAACTCAATCTTTGTTTCTGACCTGTTACCATCGAGATCCTTGGCAAATAGCCGAATTTGATACACACCTTGCTTCAGTTCTTCTGACTGATAGTTAACCAAAACTTGGTTAGCCCCATATTGTTGGCTTATCTCTACATCAGTCAATTGGCGAAAATTACGATTATTTTGTCCAATTTCTAATTTGATCGACTCGGGATTAATACCGTTATCATCGCTAATAGTCGCCTGTATCAATGGTGTGTCAGATACCGGATCACCGCTAACAAAATTTTGTCTGCCGACCGTCAATTGGATGTCGGGATTAGTGCGGTCAGAGCTGTGCATCAAGGCAAATGTGCCTAGAGCACTGGTTTCGGCTTGAACACGGCCAATTTCTCTCGTTTGAAATGAAAAGCTATCACCGGTATCAAAGATATCGAGACCGCTAGTAATCTCGAAACTTAGCCCTGTATTTGAATCTTGGTATACTTCGTCGAGCTGACCTCTTGTGGCTAGTAATCCGCTTGATTTTCCTTCCACTTGAAAAGTCTGTTCGGTTAAGAAAAGTACGATCCAACTATCAGGTGGTATCTGTTTTTTGCCAGCCAACAGTCGCAAAACACCATTTCCGTTATTACTGCGACGAATGGCAGAAGCATAGTGGCGCATCTCATTTTGTCCAGTCAACTTATACTTTAATACTTCAAAATTGAGGATGTCACCAAATTGGAATGGTATATTTCCTTTGATAATTTTCGTGTCCATACCATAACGATATACCGTATTTTCAGTCAAATCAGAAGGAATTATTAAACTGTTGTCGATTAATTCCAGTGAATCGAATTTCTCATCGTCTTCTTTTTGGCCCAAATAAAGTCGGTAAGTATCGCTACCAGTAAAAAATAGGACCCATTTACCTTCACGTACACTGGCATTTGCATCAAGTCGGACTGTTTTGATATGGCCATCACCATTATTTTCTGACCGAACGTTGGTTGCCAATGTCTCAAACTGAGTGACCTCGGTTGATTGACCCGGAGATTCGGCCAGTTGTAACCACTTCCCCATATCACTCAGCCACCGATAGACACGTAACTGACCCGCAACTTGTTTGGCGCCAGCCGTTATGATTTCTAACTGACTCTGGTCTGGGATTTCTCCTTCTTCCAGACCAATCATTTTTTCTTGTTCGGCTTTTAAAGCGGTCCAGTCAAAGTAAAGTTCAATTATCACCGGAGAAATTAGATTCGCAGAAGAACTACCGGTTTCAGGCTTCTCTAGAAGAAAATTATAAGCTAATGCCGAATCATTATCACCACCAAGAGGAATTGATTTCAAGCTGGGTTGCATAGGTGGGAGGGTAGGTAGAGAATCTAACCGAAGAATAGAAGTATGGCCAAAACTAGCTCTCGGCAATCTCAAACTAAATGCGTAACATGGAGGTGAGAAATTAATATCTTTTTGTCCTACTTGCAAATCTTTATGTTCCAGATTTTTGGCTGCAATATTATTACTATAACTAACTTCACTTTGCTGTTCATCGTTTGGTGGATTGACCCAAACAAAGATAACTTGTTCACCGATTGGTAATTGATAACGGATACTGCCGGTTGCTATTTGGTTCAAATTGAGTGGGTCCTTGGTTATAGCTAATGGAGAGTTAACACTGTCTCCCATTTCTATGGTGTGTTCCTTTCGTGTTTTCCAAGCAACTGGTGGGATTACTGTTTGCCCAATTTTTTTTGCTGACTGGTCAATCATACCGTCATCATCTCTATCCGGATTTCCGCTAAAAAATACAACTTTAATATCTTGTTGAATTTGGAAATCTTCTGATTGTTGAATGTCTGCTCGTAATTCCCACCCACCTTTAGCAGAATAAACTTGATAAATCAGTGCGCCAACGTCAAAGCTCACATCAATTGGGGATAAATCAGGTAAAGTATAAGGACGATACTGTTGTAAATCCGAAGTAGTTTGCAATCCATCGATATCAGTAGCAACAATTTGGTAACGAATAGGTTCCGTATTCTTAGCTAAGGGTAAAGGAATTTCAGTCTTATACCAACCTATTCCTTGGCTATCATCTGCAATCATTTTGGTACTAGACCAGTCTCTAGTTGTTGGATGTCTCCATTCCAATGTAACTGTCTCCACACCTGTCTTTTTTCCTCTGGTCAGTTCGTCTGCGATTAACGCAGAAATTTGAAACGTTGTCTCGGAAACGAGTTTGGGTTTAATTTCCACAATGCGAGGCACTTTGACGCTAAACGAAATACCACCAACTGCAATATGCTGAAGAGACTCCGCGTAAACTTCCAGGTGAGCCGTACCTTCTCGAACATCGGTTGGTACAGTAATTTGAAAAGAATCGTAACGGCCGTCAGTCACGGACGTAGAAGCTTTTGAAACAATATCGCCGTTATAGACCTCAATGACACCATCTTCTGTCTGAGCTGTTCTGTAAGTCCCAGGGAAAACAGCTCGAGCTTCTAACCGACCATTAAAATCTTTAAGTGGGTAATAGTTTTTCTGTCTTTTTTTTGCATCATAATCAATTCTGAAAATTTGTCCACCTTCAACTTTCAATATTTCACCTGGCGCAGTGGTACGATTAGCCAGCCGTGGTTGGGTTTCATAGTCTGCTATTGCCAGTTGCATTGCTGGATCCCCAAAAAGTGTATAAGCTAGCATCACGTCGATTTGTCCTGTACCTTCCGTAGCTAAAAGCTCAACTTTCGAATCATAACTCAAGGAGCCAAAATTTCGAACATTTCGTTTGAATATGGAGTCAAAAATAATTCGGTTTAGGGCATCATTTCCACTACCATAAGTGAGCCGAGTAGCACTAAGCATAGAAATGATGCCACCATTTCTGTGTCGTAAAAGTTTCTCCGCCATACTAGGCTCACCGGGCTTGTCGAAATAACCATTATAACAGCTGAGTACCAGCATAAAAGGTTGATGCTTAGTTTCGGCTAATTGATCAATTGACGTGTTATCAAAAATGGCCTCGTGTGCCCAAACGACACGGCCACCGTGGCCAGCATACTGGGCGATAACACTTCCCTGTCCTAAAGCCTCAATCACTCGGTCTTTCGCTACTCGTCTTGGTAGCTCATTGTTGTATTTTGCTGGATCAGATTTAACTTCCTTGATTACATCCTCCAGAAATATTTTGGTAGTTTCGTAGCCGAGGAGCGTATGCCCAGAGGCTATTTCGTTTAGGCTTTGGCGAAAGATAAAGTCTCCAGAATTACTGACTTCATCATCAGCTACAGAAACAATTTGCTTTCTCCACTTTCCATTGGGTCTGTTAGACTCATAACCGATAATTTTGTCTACAATATCTTGAGCTTGATCAATCGACTCAACCGATAGGCGCCCTAAGTAAAAATCAGGAAGTTCATCAATACCACTGACCGTCGTATACCAGTGATCAGTCGATGTTTGACCGAATTGACTAGTCCAAATATAGTGGGTCGGAATGTAACCGACAGTCTCAGGTGGTTCAACGTGAGTTTCAGTGTCAAAACCTCGGAAATCCCAAGTACCGTCACCCATTAGAACGACGTACGATACACTTGGTGGTTGCCAGCTCTGATAGGCGTATTTCAGAAAAGATTTGATTGCTTTCGGGCTAACGAACCCTTGACCAAATGTGTCATAAATTTCCGTTAAATCTGCGACCTTCACTCTATAGTTTCCACCCCTATTTGTTTGTCGCCAATTTGCCAATCGTTTAGCTTCAGACATGTAAGTTGAATGAGCTATGATAATGTAATCTGCCCCATTGGTTACATCGAGCAAATCACTTGGTGCGACAATCTCGATACGATCAGGATGTTTAATTCCGCGACTGGAAACAGCCATGTAATTACCATCATGAGCATCAGAAACTTGGAAGGTGGCGGTATAATCAATTTCTGGTATTTGCTGATCGATTAATCCATATTCAGTAACAGCCTCTATTTGTCTCAATCGATTCTGATCAGCGACATTCATTTGATCTTCCTTCACATGTACATTGCTAAGTTTGGCAACTAGCCGACTACCATCATGCTCAAAAATTTCAATTCTAGGTGACAAGAAGGATTCCAATTGATATTCGACCTTACGACGACTACGAACTTCGTACGATTTATCCGAGGAAGGGGTGGAAAAATCAATGAATTCATTTACGGCTTTGAATAATCGGGTGAACTCGACTGAAAAAGAGTTAATATATATGTGATAAGGATACCGAGTTGTATTGTCCTCAGTGGTAGTATCAACACGCGCAAGCGTAATAGCATTCATCTCGCCTTTGCCTGCATCCTTTAAGTTATTCCATAAACGTAAAGACCGGCTAACACGAAACGAGTCTTGATTTTTCCAGCTAGCAAAATCAATCCGAATATCATTCACTGAAACGAGGGCTTGGTGATCTGTTGGTGTTCCCCCCTGTAACTCGACCTCAATTTGTGGCTGATCAAAACTTTTAGCTAGGTCAAATAGAGGGAAGTTTAAGTCGATCTGGTTAAAATCTCCAGAATTCCTGACCCCAGTCCAAAACCAGCTTTCAACGGATTCGAACCACCGATTCTTCTGACTAGTATCGACTACCGATCCATAAGACTGGTTTAACAACAAACGTGAGTTAGAATAATTTTGTTCTGATCGTCTTGGTACAACCGAGTCTGGGGTAAGATGCTGCAGGTTACTATGTAGATGGTCTTCTTCGAAATACTTTTTGGCTCGAAATGCAGGTATTTGGGTAGCCCCTGGGTCTGTTGGGCTTGCGTCAATCTCAGCCACACGTAGTCCAGCTGACTTGCCAATACTCAACCAATAGACGTTCCAACGAGTATATCTGTTTTTAGTTTTCTTACCTAAAAAAGTAATATATTCATCTGAAGAAAAACGACCATCTTGTTCTCCTTTCACATAGATCGGTACTTGTTCTAAACCATTTTTTCCCTTATGATGCAACTGAAATAAGCGCGGGTCAATTTGCCTCAGGTCAATTTGCCAACGGGTACGTAGATCTACTTCCCTCAGTTGGTATATACCTGTTTGACTAACACAAATTTTGTATCTCTTTTTTTTTGTCTGGGCTAATTCTGGCTCAGATTCTATGCCAGCCTGTTTTTCTTGTCGACGCCAATGCCGGGCTTGCTCAGCATTGATCAAATTATGTTCGAATAGTCGTTCAAAAACATTTGGTTCTAGCACGCTCGAAAAAGTTCCGAACTGTCCTTGGTCAAAAATTGTAGATGGCGTACTCTCAAACCGTATTGACGATGGGTCTGATAAACTGTGGTCAAAACGAAGCTGAACCACCAAACGAGAATGAGTGAGCAGAGTTTGTGAAGATGGGTGATACTGAATCGGGTGTAACTCAAGGTAGATAACCCGTTGGGAGCGAATGTAACCATCGTAAACAATTTCGGCAAGTTTTCGAGGATAATTAGCGTTACTTTGGTAAGCGAATCCATCTTCCCTGTAATGGCTCAGAATTTTTTCGCTTTTCAGTGAATCATTTGATTGATTGGGGACAATTTCCCGATGTGGCGTGGGCAGGACCTGAATTCCATATTGTTTTTTTGTAGTAACTTGGGTTACATCGATCGTTGGATTGCTAGAAATAGGTACTCCAATAATGAATCTCGACACCGGTAGTTGGGGGTTACCAGCCACGCTTAATCGGCCATTGGCTGGTGGTTGCCCATATGTAATTTGTTTGTACCGACTTAAATCTTGTTCTGTTTTGCTCGAGACAGAAGCAGATTGGACTTGCAGATTATTTAGCTCAAAACTAATAGTTAAACCATTAACTGATGGCGTAACAACAGGGTTAGCCCAGCTAATGGCCAGCCAATAGTTAAAAAATAATAATATTAGAGAAATATAAGATTCTGAAGTTTTCGTTTTCACAAATTGGTTATTAAATCGGAAATTGTGGCAAACCTGCGGTCAATCCACCATCAATCACAAGAACCGAACCAGTCACAAAACTAGATTCCTCTGAAGCTAAAAACAGAGCCGCATTTGCAATGTCAATAGGCTGACCGATTCGCCCAAGTGGGTAGAAAGGTAATAAGTCATCAAAAATATTAGGATTTTTTTCAATCATTGGTGCCCAAACCTCTGTCTCAACCGTTCCAGGGCAAATGCAGTTAATGCGGATATTATCTATACCATAGCTAACTGCCGTAGATCGAGTGTAAGATACAACGGCTCCTTTTACTGCCGAATATGCGTGTATATTTTGTAGCCCGATTAGAGCATTTACTGAAGCTATATTAATAATACTTCCACCACCGTTCTTACACATAGCCGGAATCACAGCTTGAGTACAATTATCTGTACCCTTCAAGGCTACTTTGATGATGGGATCCCAATTATTTTCCAGTATATTCTCAGTACTACACAGAGCATTGTTAACCAAGATGTCGATTCTACCGAAGTGGTCTAGCGTTTGGCTTACTAGCCGAATAGTGTTACAATATTTTGAGATATCAGCGGCAATAAAAAGAGATTTTCCACCTGTTTCTACAATTTCACTAGCCAACTGGCTGCCATTCTCTACATCCACATCGTCTATTACTACAAAGGCACCTTCTTCTGAAAACCGTTTTGCTGTAGCTCGACCAATTCCTCTTGCAGCTCCTGTAATGATCGCAACTTTATTTTCCAGCCTCATATAAACTTGTTCTACACGCAAATATTTTCTAGAGTTTTGTGGAGAGGCTTTGTTGCCAATAGATATCTGGTTGACCAGAGACTGCATTAGCACGACGAGCTAAAATAAAAAGGAGATCTGACAGACGATTGAGGTATTGAAGGATGAGTGGTGAAACTGGTTGCTCCCCATTCAAAGAAACAGCCTTACGCTCACAACGACGGCAAACTGTACGAGCTAGATGAAGAGTAGAAGCTGTTAGCCCACCTCCAGGTAAAATAAATTGGCGGATGGGCGATAGATGAGATTCTAGTTCGTCTATGTCAGATTCTATGAGATCAACCTGTTTTGAATTGATCAAACTATCTAGCTTGTGTAGTTGGGCTGAAGGCGTAGCTATTTCAGCACCTAGATTAAAGAGCTCGTGTTGGAGGCGTTGCAAAATTTGGCCGATTAATTGATCTTCAGTCGTTGAAGCTGATAGGCCCAAGCATGCGTTCAGCTCATCTACTTCACCAACGAGTTGAATTAGATCAGCATCTTTTCTAATGCGCTGGCCACCAAAAAGGGCTGTTGTTCCCTGATCACCAGTTTTTGTGTAAATTTTCATGTGGTACGACGTGGGGTTTGTCTGTTATAGATTTTTAAATGGAATATAAGCAAGAAAGAATTCTAATACCAATGACGATTTTGCCACAATTTTCGCGTCAATGTCAATGCCATTGACGCCTGACTTGGCTTGATGATATTATTGATAATCATTACGATATTGGTGGGGGCGGACATCATTGTAAAACATAAAGGGGTGAGTTTAGGGGATGGGAGACAAATTTAAAGACCACCTCAGAAGCTCACTAATTGCTGGCATTCTAACACTCGTACCTCTGGGTGTTACCTTTTTTGTTGTTAGTTTTCTCTTCAGAAAGATTGGCGGGTGGCTGCCGAACCTTCTGTCTCAATTCTTTCCCGCCGGTGATTATCCGCTTTTGTTTGGGCCGACAGTTCAAACAATACTAGGATTACTCATAACGTTCCTAATAATTTATTTCACGGGCTTGATTGTCTCCAACATCATCGGTCGGCGTCTGATATCTACAGCAGAGCAAGTTTTAACACGAATCCCGATCGTAAGGGAAGTTTACGCTCCGGTCAAAGAATTTGTTAACGTCTTGCTTAATCCACAAGATTCAAGCCGGTTTCAACGGGTTGTTTCCGTCAAGACCCCAGATTCACCGTTTAGGGTAATTGGGTTTGTAACTGGAGAAATCCAAGAAGAAGGTAATTCCCAGCCTCTGCTGACTGTTTTTGTTCCCACTAGCCCAAACCCCACAACTGGTGTTTTACTCTTTTGTAACACTGATGTTGTTTACGAACTTGATATAAAAGCTGAAACAGCCATGCGACTTCTGATTTCTGGGGGGTTAGTAGCTTCGAGCAACATGGTCTTACAACAAACCCCTTTAGGTCGTCTCTTTAGCGATAATAACTTAGAAAGTCAGGCCGAGACTTAATCTTCGTCATCTCTTTCGCTAAGCAGTTCACCGCGTGCCAATCGTTCTGCATTTTCCGTTGACCACAGGATGTTTTTCATCAATTTTTGGGCTGTAATATAACGAGTAGCTGCGAGCAGATGCATCCTTTTCTCTTCAATGTCTTTGGTGATTTCATAGTGTCGATAAGCTACTTCTAACACTTGGAACATGTGAAGTTCAGCATCTTCTCTAAGAAGTATATGTGCCAATGTGAATTTCAATTCTTGAATGTCATAGCCCTCTTCCAAATATTGATTCACTAAGATTTCAGCCTCAAAAACTTTTTGAAAATCAGCAAATTCCTTTAAGCGTTCAAGCATCTGTTTGGGGTTATTGAAAATTTCAGTCAGATGCTGACCATTTCTTGGAATCCGGGCTGATGGCATGTTTAGCCAACGAAGATATGTTAG
This sequence comes from Candidatus Poribacteria bacterium, assembly GCA_002729015.1. Next base: position 139,489 of record PBVO01000126.1, on the reverse strand, counting down.
AAATACAGCTCCGTGAAAAATACCACGTAGTAGCTCTGGGGTCGAAGTATATTGGAAAGCACAGTAGAGACCATGAGCGTAGGAATAAATGTTTGCTACATCATGCCAATCCCCTTCATTTTTCAGATGAAAACGAGCTATTCGAATAGCAGAAGCATAGGTCATCGCTCGACAAATATCGGTAGGTGTAACACCAGACCTAAGTTTCTTCTCAATTTGATCTAATACGGGTACAAAATCGTCCCCCAGCATTACTTGAGCAAAAGATGTAACATCTAATTCTGATTGATTATCTTGGTTATCTTGCCAAATGTCATCTATTCGGGCAAAAATAGGTTCTAGCACTGGCAATGCATCTGCCCAGCGGGAAGTCTCTTCGTGCCTAGTCCGACTAGTTAAATCAATGATGATAGGGCGGAGTATTTCGTGCGCTCCTTCCCATTCCACGTAATCCAAAGATTCAAACATTTTGTTAGCGAAGTCAAGAGCATGACCATCACCTGTAAAGTAGTAGTCAGTGGCGGCAGTAAAGACGAAATCAGCAATCGTCGACTTGGAATGGCCTCGGTCGTTGAGAGTTAACAGAATTCGTTCAGCCGCACCGTCATGACGCTTATCGATAAAGTAACGGAACCACCTTTTAAGAGTAGGTAGATCGTGTTCTTGGCCATTCTGAGGGAAAGGAGATCGATAGGTTCTAGAACTACCTGTTGTACGGCGGCTGATTTGGGATAAGGCATGGACCAAAAACAGATTATGGTCTTTTTTATCCACGTCGTTCCACATATTAGCAGCTAGAGCTAGGATGGTTACACCTGATGACCATCCATCACTACTTTTATTAGTTCCATAATACAAGCCCTGTTGAATAATTTCATTTGGAGTGGCACCTGCATTTCGTAGAGCTGTGACTGCCTTGGCAATAAAAAAATTGCTTCGGTCTTTCAAGCCTCTTTCTAATGCTCGTTTCCCTTGGTCAATCATTCTACGTTTTGTAGCTTCCCGTTCACCACGAGAAAGACCAACATAGAGATAACCATCTTTTCGAATCTCAACTGGAAATGCTTTTAAATCATCGCCAAATGTTTGGAAACATCCACCTGACTTCAAATCAAATTCCCAATGATGCCAGTGACAAATTAGCACACCGTCTCGGATACTGCCTTTCGACATTGGATAACCCATATGAGGACATCGGTTATCGACAGCGTAGAATTTATCTTTATATTTGAACACACCCAGGTGAGTACCATCAATACTGAATGGTTTACCTTCTACTTCATCAAAGTCCGTTGCTAAACAAAGTTGATGATAAACCAGATCCTCGTTTTGAATCTTATTGATCGGTGGATCGTCAAAATAGATTTCACCTCGATTTGAGCCCTTAACCGGTTCATTTATTCTCCCTACGCTCATTTATTTACCCTCTTCATTTTTTGCTCACACTAGGCTACTTTGTAGATTAGATTCTTAATTTTTCATTCTAATCTTTTTCTCACTCTAAAGCAAATAGCAATTTAGATAAGGCAAAAAAGAAATTGGTTGAGACTTTCCAATGTAGAAAAGATGATATATTGATTCAAAGTTAATGAATGTCTGCTAAGGGTATTAGGATCAGAATTGCCAAAAATATTATGCCTCGAACCTAGAATAGTTGAAAAATACTTTTTTAAAAAGATATGGGCACTCGATCTTATTGGTCAAGTAAGACTGTGGGGAAAGATGCTCTTCAGATCAAGAAATCATAAATTTGTAACCTATAACGTATTACCATAACAGGTAGCGTATTGGATTATTTTCTGAGCAGAACCATCGAACAATCATCGTCAGGACAAAGTTGATTCGATTTTTGATCTGAAAATTTTAGTTGATCTCTTTTATCTTTTTCCGACTCACTCAGATTTATCAATCTTAGATTAAGTAGACTTTATAAGTTATAATTCGGTCAGTGAGGTAAATTTGTATTAAATTGTACTCAAATCGGTGTCAAACGAAATAAGTCAATACCTCTTTCCTGAATCAGATATTCCCGTCGATCGGTCTCGTAGGCTGCCAGCTACACCACATCGTCATGTGGTAAATTCTTCTCCAACTCATGCTTCTCGAACTCCGACATCCGCTCAAAGAGAAGCTATCACTAATACCGAAGGCCCCCTGTTAGTCATCGCTGGACCTGGCTCAGGAAAAACCTTTACCCTAGTTGAAAGAGTCGTACACTTAGTTCGTGAGAAAGAGTTAGCGCCTGAAAACTTGTTAGTTGTTACGTTTACTAATAAAGCTGCCCGTGAGTTAATCTCACGGATTTCTACTCAATTAGCTAATGCTAAGATAGCCTTTCGCTTAGATGACATGTATATAGGGACCTTTCATTCCATTTGTTTATCAATTCTTCGTAAGTATATCAACCGAACTGAATTTGCCAAGCAAGTGATACAATTAGACGATTTTGATCAACAGTATTTCATATATGAACGTCTTGACCAATATCAGAGAATTGCACACACTCAACACATATGGGCCAAGACTGATAGCCGGATAGATAGTCAATCTCGTTCAAGCCACCCGTTACCTCCAGAAGCTCGGCGTTGGAACTACGCATCCGATATAAAGTATTGGATGAATCGGATCAATGAAGAGATGATAGATCTGAATTCATTGAAAAACACATCGAAACAGGAACTGCATGGTCTAGCTGATTGTTACCAACTATACCGTCAGCATTTGGTTGAATCCAAGGTGGTCGATTTTAGTAGTGTGCAAGCAGAAACCCTACGGCTATTTCGCCTACATCCAACTGTTTTAGAAGAATTGCAAAGCCAAGTTCAGTATATTATGGTCGATGAATACCAAGACACCAGTATTATCCAAGAACGTTTACTATTCGATATAGCTGGAAAAAATCAGAATATATGCGTAGTGGGTGATGATGACCAAAGCTTGTACCGATTCCGTTCAGCTAGAGTTGAAAATATCTTAGATTTTTCCAATCGCTTTAAACCAGGGGTCTGCAAGAAAATCCGTTTAGAAACTAATTTTCGCTCACATCCTAGTATCATCGAATTTTATAACGAATGGATGAAAAAGGGGGCTTGGAACGAAAACGGACAAACTTTCCGGCACGAGAAAGAGATTGTTCCATCTAGTGAGCACAACTTTGACCGAAAACAACCATCCGTATTCCAAGTTCCTAATAGTCAATTAAATATCCCACATTTCCTAAAACAGTTGAAATCAAAAGGTTACATTAATGATTGGAATCAAGTAGTTTTTCTATCTCGTTCAGTTAGAGATCCAGAAGTACAAAGGCTTCAGAAGGCTCTAGAAACTGAGGGCATTGGTGTCTACTCCCCACGGGCCAGGATGTTCTTTCAACGGCGGGAGATTCAATTAATAATTGGTGGACTAATCTCTCTCTTTGCTGACTTTGAGCAACTGAGACGATGGAATCAAACGGCGAAGCTCGCAATTTGGGAGTACTACGATCATCAATGTCGACCTCTTTTTCAAAAAGAGTTAGATAAGACTGAGAACCATGGCTTGGCCCAGTGGTGTAAAAAGCAAGCCGATTTTTTTCAAAATTTAGAAAAAGATACCGATCAAACATTGGTTAAGTCATTTTATGGGTTACTACAGTTCGATTTGTTTGCACAATATGTTAAAAAAACTGATACTGAACTAGAAAGACGTTCAGCTCATAATTTGGCAAAAATGTCGGAAATTCTGGAATCATTTCAACGCCATCACCGAGTAGTTTCTTTCAATCGTGACAATTTGGCCACGCAAGTTCAGAATTTTTTCAATAAATTTATGACCTTTTTGTACAACGATGTGTCGGAGTATGAAGATGAATTGGTTGTCTGTCCGAGTGGTTGTGTTACTTTTATGACTATTCATCAAGCCAAAGGTCTAGAATTTCCAGTTGTAGTATTGACATCGTTAGACACTTTAGGCCATTCGGCTAAAATATCTCGCTTAGAATCATTTATTAAACAAATTTCAAAATCTGGCAAGGAACCTGAATGGAAAGTTTCCGATTTCGACGCTTGGAGATTGTTTTACACTGCTTTTTCTCGAGCTCAAGACATGCTGGTCATGACCTGGGAAAAAAAACCACATTTGGAACTTGAAAAATTATTATCTCAAGTTCCAAGTGGCATTAAGCAGACGCTCCCGGCACCTAAACGGCGACTAAAATCAGTGAAAAAATCGGACGTGATACAACCCTATACCTTCTCGGAACACTTCAACTTATTTTCTAGTTGCCCTCGTCAGTATCATTTTTTTCAAGAATTGAATTTCGTTCGTTACGAAAAAGAACCGTGGCTATTTGGCACATTGGTTCACCATACAATCCAAGATATCCATCAAAAGGTCCTAGAGCAACAAAAAAACAGTCGGATTCCAGCGATTGATGAAGATTGGCTAAGGGATCGATTAGAATACAATTACACTGTTCTACAATATCAAAAAGGACTTGATCTACAAGAACGCAGTTTGGATCAGGCTTGGCAAGATGTGTTTCGTTACGTAGAGAGAGAAAAAGAAAGCTGGTCGTTGATTGAGTGGTCTGAATTAAATGTGTCTCGTTCGGAAGGGAAATATATTCTCAATGGAAAAGTAGACTTAGTTAAGCGTTATAAAAATGGGCTAGAGATTATTGACTTTCGAACAGGCCGACAAGAAGAACTTGAACTAGATACGGATAAACTAGAGCAATACCGACACCAATTAGATATTTACGCTTATTTAGTCGAAAATCAAGACCATAAAAAACGATCAGTGTTAAGAGTAAGCCTGTATTTGACTTCACGTAACGATCATCCCATACTCACACTACAAAGACGAGATAAAGACTTGAATATGGAACCATTCAATCAAATAGTGAAAAAAATTGAAGCTAGAGATTTCGACATGGCTAAACGACCAGAGAAAATTTGTCAAACTTGTGAGATGGCTTCTTACTGTGATGCACAATCCAGCTGTTCATAAATCATAAAAAATCTAGCTTTTGGTGAAATTTCCCAATCAAACTGTTTTAGGAGATTTATATTGTGGAACTTAAACAAATCTTTCGCTTGATAATCGCCGCTCATTGGGCGCTGATTGTTTTAGCTTTTGCAGTCTTTGCTTTATCGGAAAATTTAGACAAAGAGTATGAAGAAGTTCTTTTGGATATAAACCAACGCGATATCATTTCAATGATTGTTGTTGTAGTCTCAAGTATTATAGGATACGTAGGGTTATTCATGTTGCAAAGATGGGCGAAGCACGTCTACTTACTGGCAGCTCTGCTGGCAGTAACCTGGACTTCAGGTCAAGGAAATCCGTATATCAATATCGCTCTTGTCGAAGCTATTTTAGACTTGCTATTAATCACTACTGGCTTAACTATCGGCTTAGCCTATTTTTCTCCTATCAAAGATGAACTAGTATAAATCCTCAACCGAGGAAAAATAAACGATGACTGACCAGTTGAGTTCTAACAAACTAATCGATCTATCACCAGTACTCCTAGTTCAGATTACATGCGAAACCTGTATATTTTTGGCCTTCCTAGGCCTATCTATATGGTACATGAAGAGTAGTAATGACAAAAGATCAGTGCTGTTGCCACCAAACGAGTTGGTCGCTCAAGCTGATGATGCATTCAATAATCAAAATATGAGTCTAGCTTTGCTTAAATACTGGCAAGGTGTACAAGCTATGGAAAACCAATCCAAAGAATCCAGAGGCTGGCTACTACATGCTCATGTTCGGATTTCTGATATCTATTTTCAAAGTGGTTGGGTGGAAGACTCGTTTCAACACCTAGAAAAGGCGAGTAATATTGCTCCTGATAATATTATAATTCATTTGCTAAAAGGTAAATTATACATCGATCAGGGCGAAAGAGCATTGGCTGTAGAGGCATTTCTAAAAGTCTTACAGCAATCTAATAATAATCCAGAAGCTCATTATCAGTTGGGTATTCTTTATCAAGGTGCCAATCAGTTCGACTTGGCAATCAATCATTACCAACAAGCCATCAATAGCGATGTAGACCTAAAGTCATCAGCAAACACTCCTATTGCTTATGGCCTGTTATCTCGACTACAGCTGGCCCGTACCTATTCCCGAAAAAGCCAGAAACTACAGTACTCTGATCAGACTCTGACGGATAGGCAAATCCAAAATCTAAATCAAATGACTGATTCAGCTCTCCAACTATTAGTTGAAGCTGTTGATCTAAGTCCAAATTTCGTGGAAGCTAAACAAGAACTGATTTCGCGTTTGTATGGGCAAGCCTCCGCTTTAGAACGTGGTCAAGGAGACATGAGACTTTACGATCAAGCCTTGCTGGTTTACCAGCAAATCGTTAGCTTAGATCCAGAAGAGATTGACGCATGGCTTTCTATGGGCCAAATTTACCGTTCTTTCCTCGAAGAACCAGATTCAGCCCTCGAAGCTTTTAAAGTGGCCTATAGTCTGGACCCTCGAACTGATACACTAGCTGAAATACGGACCTTAGAAGAAGAATTAAGCTTAGAGATAAACAATAAAAACTAACTACTCATTCCATTAACAGCAAGTCTCGACTGAGAATAGTTGGGCACCAATACTTTTCAATATATTCGATTACTAACTCAGTACCCTTTTGATGGCTAACAAATGGTGCCTTTTTCGGATTGTACATAGCGTCTGTTAAATCACGAACCAAAATACAGTTGATACCAATTCGAGTCATAGCTTTAATGGAAAATGACCGACCCAAAATGCACATGTTGGTATGAACGCCCATAATTAGTAAAGTGCTAATGCCTTTTAACCGCAAAAGATTATAAACCTCCTGACCATTGTCCGAAATTCCATCACTTTTTCCAATTTCAATAATGGGATCTTGCTGAGTCCAAGGTCCGCCGGCTTCGCATTGTGGATCATCATCGCACCCACCGTCTGAAGCATCAATAGGTTGGGGTGGATCCGGCAAATCAAGTGGTGTAGGCATTTCTGAATGAGCCAAATTCTGCATCATCTGACGTTGCTCAAAATCTTCATAAAATTCCATCGTATCAGACGGTGCGTGAATAATTTGTGCTCCTTTTTGTCGAGCTGACTCTGCTACTAGGTTAGCCTGTCGCGCAATTTTCCCGCAACGATAGGTTGCGCTCCGGCACCAATGTTTATCCCAAATATCGCACAATAACAGTGCCGTTTGCTGTATAGGAACTGAATACTCTAGGCTAATAGTGTGCCATTCATTGCTACCTTTGAAGGGTTGAATCTGACTTCTGAGATGGAGTTCAAATTCAGTCATTACTTTACTCCTAAACAATTTTTCGAAATAAACGGGACAAAAAATAATATCAACATGTGTTTAGCTGACAGTTTTGGCTAATGGTCTAAGTATTTGGTTACGGCTTCATATGCTTGCTGAGGACTTTCTATCGAACCAGAAAATTGAAGGTTTTCCAAGTAGGCCAAAATTTCCCCAATTTTTGGTCCTTCTTGGATCCCAAAATTTTCTATCAGCTGCTTGCCCGTCATTAAAGGTCCATTTTGCCATATAAGCCTCATCTTTCCATAGTAGCATGCAGCAATTGAAAGTACAATGGGATCAAAGTGAGTGGTAACTTTGCCTGTCATAGATGCGAAGCGTCGGGCAACTACACCCAACCACTCATCTTTGATCTGGCGTAAAAAAACTGTCGGTTCTTCGCCTAACTTGGGAAAAAACTGGTCACGCGAAAACCATTCTGTCAATATTTTTTCAACTTTCCGGCCTAGATACAATGGCTTCAGCTGTTCTAATGGTGCGATCAAGCTCAATTTGGTCAGTGTAGATCGACTGAAACTACCGATGACTTTTCTACTAAAGTAGTTATTTGACGGATCAATCTGATTTAGATAATTAGCAAGTGAAGATGGAATAGGCTTCACTTCGAAAGCATGAATACGCTTCGAGATTGCTTTGTAGCAATTGACTGGTAAAAAATGTTCTAATAAACCAGTAGCCTGCATTTGATCAAGAATCGGTGCAGATGACTGCGTTTCTAACATTTTCAAAAACTCATCCCGTATTCGCTCTATGGCCGATCTCTTTATATGGTTCGATAGACTCGTGACTAAGCCGATTGAATCAGTCGGAATTCGAAAACCAAGTTGTGCTGATAGGCGGAATAAGCGTAGCATCCGGAGCGGATCATCAATAACTGATTGCCTATTAATGAAACGTACTACTTGGTCCTTCAAATCTTGTTGTCCACCGAACGGGTCAATTATAATTTGTCTGTCTAAATCATAAGCCATAGCATTGATTGTCAAATCTCGCCTACTTAGATCTGTGGCTAAATCAGAACCACGAAACTGAGCTAAATCGTATATAGTTGCTAATTGTGATTGCTTGTGAATAATCCGAGCTGTAGGCGGGTTTGTTTCTAACTGAATAAAAGTTCCATTGATTGATCCAGCAAATTTTTTTGCTAAGCCAATGGCATTCCTATCCACTACAAAATCAAGGTCTGTTATTGATCGGTTGAGTATTAGATCACGGACTGATCCACCAACTAAATACAATTTTTCTTTCTGAGATTTCGTAAACTGATGCAGTAGTTGGATATTGAGAGCGATCGGGGATAAATCAAGCACGATTTTGCGGCAACCGATGAAGAATACCATCAACTTGGAGATGAGTCGCATAGCCAATGACACCTGCTAAATAAGCTGGTAGACCTCTTTTAGCTTCAGTCAGCCAATCTAAATTCTTGAGTTGCTGCCAGAAATCAATCATATTGCTAACTCCTGACTCAAAGTAAAGTGGAATAATAACAAACAGGGTTGGGAAAATGATCATGGTTAGGCGAGAATGTGTCCAGCCACGATGTTTACTAAGCATTGGTAGCATGGCAAACAGTCCCAAAAAAGCAGAGATCCGATACAATCCTTTGAAAATCAAAATCAGATTAATTGTGACAAATAGCGTATAAAAAATTTGCTGGCTCTTACTTTTGATATCTACATCCGGCCACAAACTACACAAAAAAGAGATTGTGAAGCAAAACAATGCAGGTAGTATGGCCGTGGGAATCGTTGGGTTCCAGTTCATTGGCAACTCAAACAGTAGCCAGCCCATAACGGAAACAGCCATTGAAATAATAAAGAAAGTGGTGTAAACCACCACACCACTAATGTAATGTTGTTTAAAACCACCCACATCTAAAACCTGAATGAACAAAATTGAATCGAAGGCTCAACACTCCGGCATTTTAGCAACTGGAAAAGGATCTCGCAACCCGTAATTCTTGCGTAATTCAACTTTGTAGATGATAATTAGACTGCTCTAAGGATTTGACTAATCATACATCTGAATGGAGTCGGAAAGTGATGGATAAAAGTGAACTCAAACTTTGGTATCGGCAACCAGCTAAAAACTGGGTTGAAGCGTTACCGATCGGCAATGGTAAACTGGGAGCAATGGTTTTTGGTGGAATTGATCAGGAACAAATTCAGATAAACGAAGAAACTCTTTGGGATGGACGTAAGTTTGATCGACACAACCCGAAAGCACTGGAGGCATTACCAAAGGTAAGGCAATTATTATTTGATGACCAAAACGAACAAGCGGCAAAGCTGGCAGCTGAAACAATGTTGGGTAATCCATGTCGTATCGATTCTTACCAAACTTTTTGTGACCTTAACCTAAAATTTAGTGAGCTTACCAATTTAGATGCTGAAACAATTGATTATAGGCGAGAACTTGATCTCGACACCGGTATAGCCACTAGCCGCTACCAATTTGGAAATATTGGCTGTCAGAGAGACGTATATATTTCGGCAGTAGACCAAGTGATAGTAATCCATATTTTGAATGATACTACGGTTAATTTTCAGGTTTGGCTCAGTAGAGAACAAGACGCCCGGGCCACTGAAATTGACGATACAACGGTTGGGTTAGTTGGTCAAATTGGGTCTAAGGGACTACGATTTTCAAGTCATTTGCACGTACTGAACACCAACGGAGAAATAAGTACTAATAAAGATGGCCGGATGATAATACAATCAGCTACTGAGTGTACGATAGTTGTGTCTGCTGCGACTAGTTACATCAATCAGGATGACACATCTGCTGACCCTTCGGAAATTTGCAAACAAATACTATCTAAACTAACAAGTAGTGACGAAAATCGACTACGTCAACGTCACTTAGCCGATCATCGGAATCTATTTCGTCGAGTTGAAATTGAACTAGGGAAAGACCCGGGTTTGCCGACTGATGAACGGCTCAGAATCTTACAAAATGGTGGTGATGATCCTCAATTATTCGCTCTTTATTTTCAGTTTGGTCGGTATTTGTTGATGGGTAGTTCTAGGCCTGGTAGTTTGCCTGCTAATCTACAGGGAATCTGGAACAACCACCTGAAAGCTCCATGGAACAGCGATTTTCATACCAATATTAATTTACAAATGAACTACTGGCCAGCCGAAGTCTGTAATCTGGCCGAATGCCATCGACCGCTATTCGACTACATGCAAAACCTAGTATACGAAGGTCAGAGAACAGCAAAAATTCACTATGGGGCAAAGGGTTGGACCGTACATCATTTATCTGATATCTGGGGGTTCACTGTGCCTGCTGATGGTATTTGGGGGATCTGGCCAGTAGGTGGGGCATGGCTTTGTCAGCATCCTTGGGAACAATATATCTTTGGTCAAGATCGTCAGTTTCTGAGAGAAGTAGCTTACCCATTAATTAAGGGTGGAACTGAGTTTATGCTTGATTTTTTAGTTCCCGCACCTGATCATACTGCCGTTGCAGGGAAACTCGTTACTAATCCTTCGCACTCTCCAGAGAACCAATTTCGAAAAAAGGATGGTACCATTTCTCAGTTTACNTATGGTGCTACAATGGATTTGCAGATTGCTCATGANCTATTTACCAATTGNCTATCAGCTATTTCCGANATTCAGCANGACGATGCTAGTTTTGAGATNGAATTNCAATCTGANGTGAGTGATGCNTTATCTAAATTAGCACCTTTACAGATTAGCCCCGAAACTGGNCGNCTTCANGAATGGATNGANGATTATGATGAACCTGAACCAGGTCATCGACATATGTCTCACTTGTATGGGCTACANCCAGGTTGCCANATAACTCTGAGNAACACACCTNAACTAGCAGAAGCCGCCCGTAAATCGCTANATTACCGACTATCACACGGTGGTGGGCACACTGGTTGGAGTCGGGCTTGGCTCGTTAATTTTTTTGCTCGATTAGAAGATGGTCAATTGGCTTATCAGAATCTCCTCGACCTATTAACACGCTGTACTTTACCCAATTTATTAGATACTCATCCTCCCTTCCAAATTGACGGTAATTTCGGTGGCACAGCCGGTTTAGCTGAGATGTTACTTCAAAGCCACAATGATGCTATTCATTTCTTGCCCGCTCTACCTGTGGATTGGCCAACAGGTAGAATTGCCGGTTTACGTGCGAGAGGAGGGTTTACGGTTGATTTTTCTTGGGCGAACCGGTCTATAGAGTACGCCTTCATTAAGGCTCAAAAGGCTAAAATTTGCCAAATCCGAGCAGATCGTCACTTGACCGTCAAAGACAGATCCGGTGAAATCATCAACTGTCAAGTCGTCGACGATTGTACTGTTTCATTTTCGGCTGAAGCTGGAAACNAATACCAAATTCAATAAGATAAATTAACAAATTAAACGCAGAGAGGACTGGGGAGGAATAGAACTGTGGAATTTTTTCTATTAGCTGCTGTTTTCTTACTATCGATTGCTATTTTTGCTACATATCAGCTGAACGCNAGNCGAATCGCAACGGCCATTAAAGGGCCAAACTTCCAAATCCATCAGTTGACTAACGACATACAAAAACTAAAAGTCCGAGTCAGTGAACTAGAAGATGAATTGACGAGGTTGAAAGGTGAATAACTAAAAGAGAAGAGTTGGACAATAAGATAATTGTCCAACTCTTCATTAAGCAATTAAAATTAGATTATTCTTCGAAAGCAGCGTCGAAGGCAATATCCGAAGTTGGAAAGTCAACTTTTTTCGTAAAAGCGCAAGCCTCTGCGGCGCCGTGTTCACGGTCCATGCGACTGTCTTCCCATTCGATAGAGAGTGGTCCACTGTAACCGATGTCNTTTAAAGCAACTATAATATCCTCGAACTGGATATCACCGTGTCCAAGGGAACGAAAATCCCAATACCGAGATGCTTCACCGAAGCTGGTATGTCCTCCAAAGACACCAACAGTCCCATCGCCATGTCCCCACCAAACATCTTTCATGTGAACATGGTAAATACGATCAGCAAAATTTCGGATGAATTTCACGTAATCAACCCCTTGATAACCCAAGTGAGAGGGGTCATAGTTAAACCCAAATCTTTTGTGGCCATCAACGGCATCAATAGCGCGCTGAGAGGAAGCAATATCAAAAGCAATTTCAGTCGGATGAACCTCTAGGCCAAAATTTACATTAACGGCATCAAACGCATCTAAAATCGGGATAAATCGTCGACCGAAGTCCGCGAATCCTTCGTCCCAATATTCTTGGGTCGTTGGCGGGAAAGCATAAATTGAGTGCCATATACTGGAACCAGTGAATCCATTGACAACGGCCGGGAATTCCTCACCACCAGGACGGGCATCTATGAACAAGCGGCAAGCTTTTGCAGTATCGATCATTTCCTGCGCTGCCCGTTGACGAACGCCTTCAGGCTCTCCATCTCCCCAAACATAATCTGGTAAAATCTCTTTGTGTCGCTCATCGATGTTGTCACAGATAGCCTGACCAACTAGGTGNTTAGAGATGGAATATGCTGTCAAACCATGTTTGTCGAGTGTGTCCCATCGACTCTGTACATAACCATCTTCTGACAAGGCTCGATTGACTTCAAAATGGTCTCCCCAACAAGCTAACTCAATACCATCATAACCGAAGCTCTTAGCTTTCTGACATATCGTGTCAAAATCGAGATCTGCCCACTGTCCAGTAAAAAGAGTAACAGGTCTTCCCATAAGTTATTCTCCTCTTGTTAAATAAATTCGATTGAATATCTGTTATTCAGGTGGTGTATAGCTAGCATCAACCCAAGCTCGTGCCTGTCCGCTTTCGACTGCTTTGTGAATGAAATGAACACCAACAGCACCATCCTGAACCGTTGGGAAATCGGTATCGAATTCGCTTGGTTCCTCTCCAGCTAACTTAGCGGAAATAGTTCGAGCTGCATTAAGGTAAATGTTAGCAAAAGCCTCAATAAACGCCTCTGGGTGGCCAAACGGGATACGCGTGAAATGCTGAGCCACCTCAGATAAGTAGTCATTACCTCGCTTGTACAACTGCTCCGGACCATCAGGATATTTGACTTGCAAATAGTTAGGTTCTTCCTGTCTCCATCTTAAACTAGCTTTTGTACCGTAGACACGAATGTTAAGATCATTTTCTTCACCGACCGAAATTTGGGAAGCGTGTAGGACACCCCTAGCACCGCCTTGAAATCCAACTAAAATGTTTCCATCATCTTCGAGCAAACGACCTTGCACAAAAGTTGTCAAGTCAGCACAAATTTCACTTAGCTCCAACCCGGTTATATATCTGGCCAAATTTTCAGCATGCGACCCGATGTCCCCAATACAAGAGGAAACCCCAGCACGTTTAGGATCAGTTCGCCAAACAGCTTGTTTAGCATCTTCCTCCCCTTGATCCTCCAAAAATTCGGCCAACCATCCCTGAGGATACTCGACCACAACTTTACGGATTTCACCTAATTCACCATTTTTCACAAGTTCACGTGCTTGCTTTACCATAGGATAACCGGTATAGTTATGAGTCAAAGCAAAGACGACATCGTGCTTCTTGACTAAATGACAAAGGTCTTCTGCCTCTTCTACAGTCATAGTCATCGGTTTATCGCAAACCACATGAAACCCAGCCTCAATAGCTGCTTTAGCCACTGGGTGGTGCACATGATTGGGTGTAACGATCGAAACGAAGTCGATACGATCACCCTCCGGTAGCTGACTTTCCTTTTCAATCATCTCTTGGTAGGAATCATAAACACGATCCGGATCTAAGAACAGTTGTTGTCCCTGTTGTCGGGATTTTTCTGCATCAGAAGAAAAAGCACCAGCCACTAATTCAATTTCGCCATCTAGGGCGGCTGCTTTTCGGTGAACTTCACCAATGAAAGCACCAGGTCCACCACCCACCATTCCATAACGTATTTTTCTGCCTAATGGCATAGTAAAATCTCCTTACCTATTTGTCTGTTGGCATTCAAATCAAGCCACTCTGATCACCCGACGATTATAGCACGGGCTAAATAAAACGTCAATTAGGCCTCCTAAACAACTTATACCAAACTAGATTTTTGGCATTTTTAAAAAGGAAAGCAAGGAAGCCGTCAAAAAAGGGATAATCGACAATCCACGTAGAATGCTCTCCTGACCTATCTCGTCTGCTAATCCACCTAGTGGAATGTTGAATAGGCCTGCTAAACCCCAGGCTGCTCCCATCATAAAACTAGAAGCTATACTTTGATGATTGGGCAGGAGTTGTTGGCCCATAACAATGTTTACAGATGCAGAACTAGCTAGGACAAAATTTCCAGCAAATAACAAAAGAATAAACACAATCGGACTGTCAGATATAGACGAAGCCGAAAGATAGAGAAGTGGAGTAGAAAAAGCTAGCGAAATTAATAACACAAGGTTTCCACCCAAAATATCAGACAGTTTACCACCGGCGAGAATCCCCATTGAACCCGCAAATGTAAATCCCGCCAGAATAAGTGACCGCTTAGTATGTGAATATCCTAGTTTGTTCAGTAAAAGAGAAAGGTAGGTAACAAATCCAATAACCGTTACCGTTTTTAACATTGACATTAAATAGAGTAATATCAACGGGAACCATTGTTGCCGTATTTCTGGCCATAGAGGCAACTTTATTGAAGAAGGCTGAATTGATTCTTCGACTACGCTTTTTAGCGATAATCCACCAAAAACAGATACTAGTAAGCCAGGGACAACTAAGATAGTCAACCAGATAATATCTAAACCAAGCTTTTCTAAAAACAGAATAATTAGAAATGGGCCAACAGCTTGTCCAATATTTCCACCGGTAATAAAAATAGAAACGCCTGTGCCTCGTTTTTTCCCAGAAAGTCGTCCAGCCTGAGAGGTAGCAGCAGGATGGAAAATAGCTCCACCAATTCCAGCAATAGCCAATAAAGAAATCAACCAAGGTAGAGAAGGAGACAGTCCAAGTAAAGATATTCCTATAGCTGGTAAGGCTACTCCTAGCGTCAAAAAATGAATTGAACGAATTTGGTCAGCAAATCGAGCTGTAATTAGCTGGCTAAAAGAATTAAAAGCGTTACCGGCAGCCATTAAAATACCAGCTAACCGATTCTGTCCGCTCACGGCTCCAATTTGAATCAAGAGTTGTGGTAGGATATGCGGTAGAAGGGTGGCGTAGGTGTCCACCACGCCGTGCATAAGAGTTAGAACAGCCAACTTTTTAGAAGAAGATTGGTTCATTTTTCAATAATCTGAATAATGTTCAACTATGGGCCTAGCATAATCGGGCACAATTGCCCCTAAACGAGAATTTTCTTCTAGATCTAGGTTTTTGATTTCTCAGGCGCTTTATTTAGGATTTACCAAGTGCAGCTTTCCTATCTCTAAATCTATTCTTACATTCACAGTTATTTGCTGTATTTTTCAAACATACCGAACCGAACAACGAATAATAGATCTTGCATCTTATGCCATATTCCAGTTCGCTCTTACCAGTAAATCCTAATCACAGGCGATAGTTGAAAGATGGATAAGCTAACAATGTTTTGAAACTCTATCAAAAGAGCTTATTAGGAAAAATTATTTTCGTCAAAAGATCTTCTTTTTTTAACACCCTTTTCTGGTGAGACAGGAGCAGTTAGTGCTCCATTATCAAGATTGAATTGGCTGATTCTACCAAAGACAAACAAAAAAGGCAAAACCGTTTGACATTGTTATACAAAGTAACATATCTTTATTCACTATCTCGTGTTAGAGTAAATGAAAAAGGTTGAAAAATTATGGGTATGATTAGTGATTCTGATGTGTCACAATTTGATCAACTAGGTTATTTTATTACCGATGTGGTCATCGAAAGAGATCGCTTGTTGGCGGTTCGTCAAGAGTTTGACCGGTTGTACCATGAAGGCATAGAGGAAGCCAAATCCAGCGGGAATTTGGATGACGTCAAAGCAGCTGAGGGACGTCGATCTTATGGCGAGGTTCACAAAAAGAGCCAGATTGTTGCAGATTTTGTCAAATCGGGTATTTATCTAGAAGCTTGCCAGAAATTAATTGGTGCTGACGCTGATTTATATTGGAATCAGGCCGCAGTCAAGCCACCTAAAATTGGTAAAACGTTCAATTGGCACCAAGATTCTGGTTACACCGAAACAGTTCCTTTGGCATACATTACATGTTGGACCGCCGTTAGCGACTCCAATTTAGACAATGGTTGTATTTGGATTAGGCCCAAATCTCACCAGTATGGTGTTTTCCCTCATCATCAAGAAGATGAAAACGATCAGGTATACGCTGGCCTAACTGCGGAAACAAGCCAAGCAAAAGAACTGGAACCCGCTATTCCCGTTGAGATGAAAGCTGGCCAAGTAGCCATCTTTAGTTCTTTACTCTTGCATATGAGTGGACCAAACACAAGTTCATGTCAATATAGGCATGGTTTTGTTCCTCAATATCATGTGCCTGGTGTAATTCTCAAAAAAAATAATCAACTCATCGGAGACCAGGTTCCCGTATTAAGAGCTAATAAGAAAGTTGATTAGAGAAAAGAATTGTATTAAGTAAGATATTCGTAGCAACGCAGAAAGGTATAAGATGAAACTAACAAAAAAACAAATTAGTCTTTTCCAAAAAGAAGGCTATTTAATTTTAGCCAATTTCTTTGATTCACGAGAAGTAGAAGCTTTGCAAAAAGAATTGATACGATTCTACCACCAAGATTTAGGCCGAAATGTAGCAACTGAAGGGGATGGGAAAACTCACTCCGAGATTCGTCATAATTATCAAATCATTCCACTTAACAACATTAGCGACCTATATCGGGCTTTGCCGTACAGTCATAAAGTTAAGTCAGTAGTGAGTCAACTAGTTGGAGACCCCTTTATTCGCCATTTAGACCAGATATTCTACAAACCTGCCAAGACCGGAATCGGTACAAGTTGGCACACCGATAATAGTTATTTTCGCATTAGTGATCCAACAAAAGGGACTGGTATGTGGATCGCCTTGCACGATGCATCGGTTGAAAATGGTACACTGCACATTGTACCAGGTGGCCATCTAGAAAACTACGATCATGACCGGGACCCCAATAGTGACCACCACATTACATGTGAGATCGATGAAAGCCGAGCTTTACCAGTAGAAATGAAGGCTGGTGGGATCGTATTTTTTAACTACGGAATTCCTCATTGTACGAAGGCAAATACTAGTGATTATGATCGTGGTGGATGTGCTTACCATTTTCTCAGACAAGACTATATTCCACATAATGCGACACAGATGCACAAATTACCCATCATTACTGGTCCAGATGCCACTGGTGGCCAACGTGAATACGGCCAACTGATCGAAGGTACATGGCAGACTGAAGTAGATAAATTGATGGGTTAATCTGTACTATCCCTAGATCAAAATGCTAGAACGCCCACGCCGCATTTTGTATTTGTTGCTGTATGGCTCCAGAGTAGGTGGTGGAGAAATTCAGTATGAATACCTGGTTAAAGGATTAGATAGAAACAATTTCCAACCAATTGTCGTTTGCCCCAAAGTGGGAGATTTGAGCCAATCCTTGATTGAATCTGGGATAGAGGTACACTTTTTGCGATTACCTCGCTGGTTGCAGATTCAGTCGATTCCATTTCGTTGGTCGGCGGCTAAACGACTAGTACGGCTAGCAAAAAAAACTCAGGTCGATTTAGTTCATTCTGAACACCGTCATTTCCCATATTTAAAAGCAGTTAGTCAAGCGTTGTCAATTCCGACCGTTTTTCATGTACGCTCACGGTTACATAATAAACATTTAGCGAACCTAGATCTACATGAGGCCACAGCAGCCATTATCATTGGTGATCGTTATCGCCAACCTCTGGTTGAGAATGGGGTTGAGAACTATCGCCTACACCTGATTTCTGATGCCACGGATGTCGAAAGATTTTCGCCTAATCCAATTGACGTTCTGAATATAGAGACGAAACTGAACCCGTCTGCTAAAAAAGAATTTAAAATTGGTTTAGTCGGTAGAATAGAGCCGCAAAAACGTCAGTTAGACTTTCTGAAATCTATTAAAAAAGTCTTGGGAACTGGAGTTACGTTATCATGTTATTTAATTGGGTCAATTCGAGTTAGCTCTTACTTTCGAAAATTACAACGATACATAAAACAAAACAACTTGCAACATGTCGTCGATTTTACTGGGAAACGCAATGATATGCCCGAAATTTTATCCTCTCTAGATGTGCTAGTTACCTTATCAGGTGGTTCGGTAATGATTGAGTCTCTAGCTTGTGGTACACCCGTTATTTCCGCGTCAGAGATTGATCCTGCTAGATTAACAATTGTCAAAGATGGTGAAAATGGTCTCATTGTACCGTCTAATGATCATGCTGCTTTAGTTTCTGCGATTCTGAAGTTAACAGAAGACCCATTTTATCTTCAAACATTAGGCAAAAATGCCCGTAGTCACGCAAAAAAATATTTTAGCCAGACTGCTATGGTGCAAAAGACCGAACAGGTTTACAACAAATTATTAGCCTAAAATATATAAAATGAATAGAAAAAACTGGTCGCCTGCCGATTTATCTAAGGTT
Organism: Candidatus Poribacteria bacterium; assembly: GCA_002729015.1. Next base: position 120,604 of record PBVO01000126.1, on the reverse strand, counting down.
ACGACCTACCCTTTATCTGAACGTACAAACAAGGTTTCAGTGCAAGATTTTGCTGCGCCTGTTAGTTCTAGTCTACTAATTGACGATCTGCTAGAATCTTTACCAAAAATCCTAAAGGGGCAAGATTTAACTGACTTAATAGATTCGATGATTCTTGCTTACAGACAACAGAAACCAGTAATTGCCATGCTGGGTGGACACGTAGTCAAATGCGGGTTAAGCCCAATTCTGATAGACTTGATGCAGATAGGTGTCATTTCAGCTCTGGTTTTTAACGGTTCAACAGCCATTCATGATTTTGAAATTGGTATGATAGGTGAAACTTCTGAAGATGTGGAACTGAATATTCAAACGGGTTACTTCGGGATGGCCGAAGAAACAGGTCGTTTGATGAATCATGCAAGTATCCAAGCCGTGAGAGACGGAACTGGTTTGGGTAAGGGATTTGCCCAAGCCTTGTGGAATTTGAATCCACCTTATGCCGAGGCTAGTCTGATGGTACAAGCTCAAAAGCTCAACATTCCTATTACTGTTCATGTTGCGATTGGTACCGATATTATCCATCAACACCCTACTGCAGATGGAGCAGCAATTGGGAAAGCAAGCTTTGACGATTTTCGACTGTTAACATCGATAGTCGCCGACTTGGGTAGTGGTGGGGTGGTATTGAATTTCGGGTCAGCTGTTATTTTGCCTGAAGTTTTCTTGAAATCCTTGACGGTTGCTCGTAACCTTGGTCACACGGTTCGTCAATTCACAACGGCCAATTTCGACATGGTGAATCATTACCGGCCACAGGAAAATGTTGTCCGTCGTCCTACTAGCGATGGAGGACAAGGGTTCACTTTTTGTGGACATCACGAAATTATGATCCCACTATTGGCAGCAGGTGTCAAGAGTCGGCTTGTGAAGTCAACTTAGCTGAACATCACAAGCCAATCTTGATACTAATTCATGGCGCATTAGCCTTTTATTGGCTTTTAGCGCAGACGGGATAGCAATAGAGCGCGTCTGGCAACAAATAGATCAGTTACTTTTTGGTCTAGATAGCTGAAATCCTCACCAAGTACGCAATTCAAACCCACTACCAACAAAAACGTAATAAACGATAGAATCCTACTGCATGATCTATTATGTTTTAGTTAGCGTACAATGTTAGATAGAAAGGACTGCGAGCGCCGAAGTCCATCAGCCTGAGCCGGCCAGTCCTTCCAATATCGATAGTCTTCTAGCTCTACGCTTACGATACCATCAAAGCTCTCATCTTCTAGGCGCTGAACTACTTTCAGCCAATCTACTACACCATCACCTGGAATTGTGTATCGCCACCAGTCTTCGCCAAATCCACGCGGATTGCGAAAAACGGGACCAAGATTGCCGTGAAGGTAGAGAGCTTCTTGATCGAAAACTGTATCTTTAGCATGTACATGTAAGACTTTATGGGCAAATTCGTCCAAGGCTCGTTCATGATCGATTCCGATTCGTACTAAGTGAGAAGGATCATAATTAAGGCCGAAACCATTTGGACAGTCGGCAAACATAGCTCGCCACATTTCGGGCGTACAACCAAGCGCTGGATATTCGGGACCACCACCCGGCCACCCTTCGACTGCAATTGAAACGCCTTTTTCAGCAGCAAATTCAGCAACTGCTGGAAAATTTTCTTTCCAAATTTCGTAATTTTTCGCTCGTCCTAGTGAAGCATCATCTGGGACGAATACGCAAAACATAATTGAGATGCCGTTTTCGGCTGCGGCAGAAATCGCGGATTTCGCTGCCTCAGCTCCCGCCTTAACCTTGGCTGAATTAAGACTAATAAGGTCACGTGTACCGGGTAGATCAGCTGTACCGATGGTCAACCCAGCACCAGTGGCCGTCTCAACTACCTCGTTGGTAATTTGGCCAATATCGATGGCCTCAAAGCCATTTTTTTTGCACCAAGCACAAAATTCTGAGAATGGCATTTGTCCAGCAGCACCGGGGATTCGTAGTCCAATTTTCATGATCAATTCCTTATTTTGATTTGTTACCAGAACAAAAATCGATTATCGATTTTTGTGCTTGGCTATTATATGGCAGTCATCCTTGATTTTGCACCTTGAATTGAAGGGACAAAATGTTATCATGTTGTCAATATTAAACCTAAGTCTAGTGAGATGGGCCAAAATGGTAACGTTAGAAGATAAATTCGTGTTTGACCTTCAGGGATACATCATAATTAAGAATGTTCTGACTGAAGATGAAATTGCTGAAATTAATGAAGTGTGTGACCGAATCTTTCCTCGTAGTTACGACGAAGTGGAAAACTTGAAAGAAGAGGGAAGTTTACGTCGAACGAGTCGGGTTTCCAAATGGGATCCGGTTTGCCAAAGATTGATAGATCATCCTGGTGTAACACCATACCTGAGAGAATTTTTGGGACCGACTTTTCGTTTAGACCATGACTACTGTATTTTTATGAAGCGAGGTCGTGAGGATAAAAGTATATTGCATGGAGGTCCTGAGACTGCGAACGGTTGTCAATTCTACAAACATCACAATGGTACTATTCGTAATGGGTTGTCAGTACTAACCTTTTTTTTTGCGGATGCAGGTCCGGGTGATGGAGGCTTTGCTTGTGTTCCTGGCAGTCATAAATCTAACTTTTTATCGGATTTTCCGCATGATGTTCGTACTTTTAAAAGGTCTGAGCCTTACGTGGTTCAGCCAGTAGTTAAAGCTGGAGACGCTCTTTTTTTTACTGAGGCCCTAGTTCATGGTACTTTGCCTTGGAACGCTGACCATGAAAGGCGTACTTTCCTGTACAAGTATAGTCCAGGGCATATTTCTTACTCTCAAAGTTACTATGATCCTAATGACTATTTTGAACCAACCGAGCAGCAGAAGCGTATTTTGTCACCGCCATCTTCTGGTGGGCGACCAGCTAGCCTAGAATCAAAGAAGTAAAATAATTAACCGGGCAAGAAAATAGATATGGATTTGACCAAACAACCACCTCGGCGCCCTACGAATTCTTCCGTTGCCGGAATTGTCGGTGTAGCTCGTATGATTGACAAAGCTAGGGCTCATAATGAAGAAATGATCGGCCAATATTTATACGGCTCAGATTCTGGTTTGGATAGACGAATCCTACGTTTCTTAGGTGTTTCGGCTCAAGACTTCACTCGAGCAGTAAATCAAAAAGATGATAGTGAAATCGGCCACTGGGTAATCGATCAATCAAAAAAAACACTTGGAGAAATAGAGGCTTTCAATCGATTAGAAACAAATCGTATGCCGGAAGATGATTGGCACATTGAATTGCTAAAGAATCGAGTCAAAAAATATGCCCCAGACCGAACAGATATCAAAACAGTTTTTGGGTCCATAGAATTGGACGATTGGGGAACTTTTTGGCCTGTTGATTTACAGGTTGGTCCGCCTCGTAGTCCTTATGACCGAAATGTTGCTGGACTGTTTGGTATAGCTAGAATGGCAGACAAAGCACGTGCTAGTAGCTGCGAAAAAAATGGAGTCTACAAATATGGCCAGTACTCCCCCTTTGATGTGTACTTACTGGAGTTATTAGATATAGAAGACGAGAAATTTCAACAAACAGCAATTGATAATCCGAATGATCTAGAACTTGGAGAATGGATACTATTAAATACGGCTGCTGACTCTGATCGGATTTCCACATGGAATCATCAAGCTCTCCATTTTGGTTTACAACCAGCAATCGAGTCGACACCAGACAAATCTTATCTGGATTATTTTAATCGGGAGAACTTTGACTCTCGTAGGAGTATCGTCGCACCTGACAACCAATATGTTCAGAACTGGCTCGATCTTATGGACTACGATGATCAAAATAGTTTTGGTATTCTTGATTTAGCTCGACGAGCACCCCGTAGCCCATACAATCGCGATGCTGGCGGTTTAGTTCATTTAGCTCGTCTCATCGATAAAGGCCGAGCTTTCAACAGCAATACACTCGGCGGTTATTGGTACGGAAAAGATTCTGCTATCGATCGTTATATATTAGATTTTCTGGAAATTTCGATCGATGAATTTACTCAACAACTCCAAAAATTGCCCACTGACCATCAAATTGTAGAATGGCTGATGAAACGGACACCAAAAAATGAAAACCAGATCGAACAGTATAATCAAGAATTAGTTGATTTGGGACCACAAAATGCACGGAGTTGGTCTTTCCTTCACGATAGAATCCGGCAACTAGATCCGACTCGAAATGATGTTGAAACTTTCTTCGATTTGATGGTGCTATCGGATCAAAAAACCTTTCAATTTCCTTAATCGACACTGAATTGACGCGTTTAGCTAAATATGTTAATCTTCGGCGTGTTTCATCGGCCTAGACCATATTGGCTGAACAAAAAAAGTAGTAGAAAACATAGATGGAAAAAGTATCTGACGCTCAGGTTCGGCAAGCGACTGTTTTTAATGATCAAGCCATTCAACTTTGGCAGAAAGGAAAAAAAAACGAGGCTATCGAGCTGTGGGAGTTGGCTGTTGAGAAAGCACCGAAAGTGTCTGAAACTCTACATAATTTGGGTAGTGCCTACCTTTATTTAGATCGGATTGAAGATGCCTTGAGATGTTTTCAGGAAGCGACTGAGAATGACCCAGAATTAGTTGAGGCATACGCTAAAATTGGTAATATTTATCAACAAAAAGGGGATATCTCTACTGCTAATGAGTATTGGAATCGGGCTTTGCAGATTGATCCTAGTTGTCAGGAAGCTATCACTAATTTAGAACAGTTCAATACTAACCGGTATGATCCAGAGAACATTCCTGAGTATGAAATACCAGACAATAACTTATCTTCATCCAACAAAGACTCACTGATTATTACTTCACCGAACTTGACCTTAGGCGAAAAACTAGTCGGAGGTATTAGTACGCTGCTTGGCCGAGGGAAAAATACCAAACGGTAAATCGAAATGGCGGGAATTCGGCTCGACAACGTAGTTAAAAAATTTGGCAACGTCATTGCTATTAACAATGTTAGCTTTGAGATTGAAGATCAAGAATTTCTGGTTATGCTGGGGCCTTCGGGGTGCGGGAAGACAACAACTCTACGTTCAATTGCCGGCTTAGAACACCCGCAAGAAGGTGATATCTTCATAGGATCAAGGTGTGTTAACACACTAGCTCCAGCGGATCGGGATATAGCCTTCGTCTTTCAATTTTACGCTCTTTATCCTCATCTGAGTGTACAAAATAATATTGCTTTTCCACTCAAAGCTGCTAAAGTTGACCCCACTGAAATTAAGAAAAGAGTAATCAATGTCGCGCAGATGCTCCGTATTGAACATATTCTAGATCGAAAACCGAGTGTTTTGAGTGGTGGTGAAATGCAACGGGTAGCCATTGGCCGGTCGATGGTACGTCGTCCTAAAGCCTTCTTAATGGACGAACCGATGTCTAATCTGGATGCCAAATTACGAGTAGATATGAGATCTGAACTCAAAAGCCTTCAGCAACAGCTCGGAACAACTACTGTTTATGTGACGCATGATCAGGTGGAAGCAATGTCAATGGCAGACCGAATTGCTATCATGGATAAAGGGCAACTACAACAGATCGGTAAGCCAACCGATGTTTATAATTGGCCGAAAAACCTATTTGTTGCTGGATTCATGGGTAATCCTGCTATGAATTTACTTCCTTGTAGTTTTGAGTCAGCTAGCCAGCAGTTAAAAATTGAACACACCAATTTCGCAATTAAACTCACACGGAACCATCTTGACTTGATCCGACCTAGTATCAGTGAAAATCTAGTATTCGGTATTCGACCAGAGCACATTTCTTTATCGACAACTTCAATAACCTCCGGGTTGAAGGCTAAAGTTCATTTGGTAGAACCGCTTGGATCTGCTAATATTGTTGATATTGTGCTGGGTCAGGTATCAGCTGACAAATTTGTCTTGCTTCGAGTCAGAACTCACCCATCGATTGTACCAAAATCAGGTGAAACAGTATGGATACAAATTGATCCAAAGAAGATTCATATCTTTGATCGATCGACTACGTTAGTGCTAAGTGAAACGGCTTAGGATACTAGGAAGTTAGTTTCAGATGTCCAATCTTAAACAAATTCAACATAATTTTGAACGGGATGGTTTCGTTATTGTCCAAGCACTATTCCAGCCAGATGAAGCGAAAAAATTAAAAGACGAGTGCAAGTTTATTATTCAAAAAGCTAAATCTAATAGTCAACAACCTAAACAGGTTGCTAACCATGGAGTTTACGTTGGATTAGCTGTCGGCAGCTCGATCTTCCAAAAAGTTATAACAGACGCTCGTATTCTGGACATACTAGAAGTCATTTTAGCACCCAACATTGAATTTTTAAGCGACAAGGCAGTGTTCAAAGATGAAATGATCAACTTTGCTAGCCCTTGGCACCAAGATTGGCATTACTGGGGAGGACAACACAAAATTTCTCTATGGGTAGCATTGGACGATGTAGATATCGATTCTGGTTGCTTAAAGTTAATTCCGGGATCGCACCGAAAGGTCAATGTTCATGACGGAGTCGTGGACGATGATTACGGTTTTGGCCACAGAGTGCGACCGTCCGCTATTGATGAATCAGATGCGGTAGTAGCTGAACTCTCTCGCGGCGATGCAGTCTTTTTTCACGACTTAACCCTTCATGCTAGCTATCCACACATTTGTGAGAGAGAACGTTGGGTTTGGATTCCCACCTATCGTGATGCAATAACCGAAGACCCCGACTACAGTTGGGCAGTGGCTGCTAAAATTGTACGGGGACATAATCTTAAAAATTCATTCAGGCCTACTTAATTAAGAAGTTTAAATACTAGGGAGTTTAGATGTGTTGATCACCGATATGAAAGTCACACCAATTGCAGTAGCTGACCCCCCTCTGCTGAACGCCGCAGGTCTTCATGCTCCTTATGCGTTACGGATCGTTCTGGAATTAATTACAGAAGATCAAATTTATGGGCTTGGTGAGGTTCCAGGAAACAATAAAACTTTGAAAGCACTGGAGTCAGCTCGGCAGGTAGTCATTGGTAAAGATCCATTTCAACTTAACGATATTCAATCTTCGCTGGTCGATTATTTTGGACCAGAAGGAAGTGAAAATCGTGGTGAAACTCCTTGGGATCAAAGACGATTAGTCCATGTGTTCAGTGCAATTGAGGTTGCTTGCTTCGATGTTATGGGAAAAGTTACAGGTCGACCTGTTGTTGATTTGCTTGGTGGTCGAGTCAGAGACCAGGTACCATTTTCGGCTTACTTATTTTACAAATATGAAGGTGCTGGTGGGGACTTAGCTTTCGATATTGACCCCAATGCCACTGGTTGGGCCAAAGCTCGACAAGCAGAGGCAGTAGATCCAAAAGGAATCGTCAAGCAAGCTGAAGTCATGTGTCAGGAATTTGGGTTTGATTCTATCAAGCTCAAGGGGGGTGCTTTTGAGCCAGAAATAGAAGTTGAGTCGATTAAGGCTTTGCGACAAGCTTTTGGAGATGCAATGCCTCTTCGGTTGGATCCTAACGCCATTTGGGCTGTTGATACAGCCATAAAGTGGGGGCGAGAGATGGAAGGTTTGCTGGAATACTACGAAGATCCTGTACGAGGCCAAGATAACATGGCTATGGTTAGAAAAGCTGTCCAAATTCCTTTGGCAACCAATATGTGTACCACCTCATTTGAGGCGATTCCGAGTAGTATTAAGCTGAGATCTGAAGATATTATACTTAGTGACCATCACTTCTGGGGTGGATTACGTGCTTCAGTTGAACTAGGGCGTATTTGTCAAACTTTCGGTCTTGGGCTTTCCATGCATTCTAACAGCCATGTCGGTATTTCATTGATGGCCATGGGTCATCTTGCTGCTGCAATACCTAACCTAACCTACGCATGCGATACGCATTATCCTTGGCAATCGGAAGAGGTTATTATTGGTGGTCGGTTACCTATTGAAGATGGCGCCTTGACTATTCCTAATTCACCAGGGTTAGGGATAGAACTGGATCGGAAGGCCTTAGCTCAATTGCATCAGCAATATCTGGATTGCGGATTAACTGAGCGTAACGATGCAGTTGAGATGCAAAAAATCGTTCCTGATTGGACTTTTCAGTCAGTTAGGTGGTAGTAATAGCTCATGAAAGCAATCGTTTTTGAAGGCCCTAATCGGGTTTCGATTCAGGAAAAACCGATCCCTAAACTGGAGGACGGCGATATTCTGATTCAGGTAGACTTGTGTGGGGTTTGTGCTTCTGACTTGGCCGCAATTCGAGGCGAAGTGACTGATTATTCTCCACCAGTAGTTCTTGGCCATGAAGTTGCGGGTCGAGTTGTGGAAACTAAGCATCCGTCAGTCAAGGTCGGGCAAAAAGTTTCTGTGAATCCGATGATTACCTGCGGCGACTGCCAATATTGTCGAGCAGACTTAGATAAGTACTGTCAAGAAATAGTTGGTATTGGACATGATATTGATGGGGGTTATGCTGAGTATTTTAAATTCCCACGGCACGCAATTCAGACAAGTAAACTAATTACTGTTTCCGATAACGTATCAACTACTGATCTGATGTTTCTGGAACCACTTGGTTGTTGTATTAATGCCATGCGGGAAACAATATTTAATCAATCCGTAGTTATTTTGGGGGCCGGGCAGATTGGTCTAATTTTTACTCAACTGGTTGATCAACTTGGTCTGCAAGCAATAGTCGTAGACCCGATTACCGAACGGAGGGAAATGGCAGAGAGGTTAGGTGCGGTCGCAACCTTTACCCCCAAACAAACTGAAGAAATCTTAGAACAAACAAATGGGGGTGCAGATACAGTAATATCGGCGACCAATAACAACCAAACCGCTATCGGCCTATCATTTCAAATAGTCCGTCGAGGAGGATGTCTAAACTTTTTTGGTCTTTCTGCACACGATCAGTATCTCAAGCTCAATTTGGAGCAACTTCACTTCATGGGGCATAAAATCATGGCTTCTTGGGCATTTTCGCGTTGGAGCTTAGATCAAGCACATGAAATGATCAGTGATCAGAAAATTAAACTAGAACCAATTCTATCAAATCGTTTCCCTATTTCAGAAGGATTAGAGGCTATTGAACAGGTGAAGAAAAGTCAAGGAATAAAAACAGCCATCCTGGGTAGTCCTAACAGTACCTAATCCGGATGTTCATTGATTCGCACGCACATATACAGCTTGATCGTTTTGATTCCGATCGTTCTGTGGTAATTGAACGAGCTAAGAATTCACAAGTAAGTATCATTTTAGTTGTCGGCTTTGATATCTCAACCAGCCATTTAGCCGTGGAATTAGCTGATAGATACGACCACATTTATGCTACCGTTGGTCTTCATCCACATGATGCAAAAAGATTTACCCCTCAGACCTTAAGGGAAATTGCCCTATTGGCAGAACATCCTAAAGTTGTAGCTTTAGGCGAAATGGGTCTTGACTATCATAGAAATCTTTCACCAAAATCAGTGCAGAAAAGAGTTTTTGAAGAGCAATTAGATTTAGCAACACAATTAGACTTACCGATAGTCGTCCACAACCGAAATGCTTTTGATGATATCCTATCTATCTTAGAAAATCGCCCCCAGCTAACTGGTGGTGTTTTACACTGTTTTTCGGAAAACACAAAGTCGATGGACAGAGTCATTGATGTTGGGTTTCATATTGGAATCGGTGGACCCGTTACTTACAAAAAATCGCAAGATCTCAAACAAGTCGTGAAAGTTATGCCAGCAGATTCATTTTTAATCGAAACTGACTGCCCTTGGCTTGCACCTCAACTTCGACGTGGCAAGAGAAACGAACCTGCTTATATTACCGAAATCGCCACAAAAATTGCCGAGTTACGGCAAGTGACTATCGAATCAGTTGGACAAACTAGCAGCCAAAATTTCCGCAAGCTTTTTTCTATTAAATAAATTTGTACCACCAAACTGAAAAAAGGGCTTAAGAATAAAAAAATCTTAAACCCTTTAGCCTTTGTTGGAAAAATATCTGGATTAGTATGCGGCTTTGACAAAACCCCAACTAGTAGTTAGCTTTTCCTCGGGATCCACGGAAAAGAACCCTGGACCTGTGACTAAGATGCTATCGACAATTCCTTGTCCCCAGCTTTCATGCCAAATACCAACTGAACCTGCCGATTGGTAGTTAGCTTTGTTGTATTCTGCAACAGGCTTACCTAATTTATTAGAGGGCATATCTACTTTAAAACCTTTAACATCCGCAAGTTTTTTATACCATACTCGGATTTTTTGACCTTGTACTTCAACTCGACCAAGCATCGCAGTTTTATTATCTTGTGGAAGACCTCCACCAAGACCGTGATCTACACCGAGCAACTCTTTACCACCATTTTCACACCCGCATTGATCCAAGCACTGGAGGTCAGGACAACAACCGTTAGCATAATCACCAATAATTACCTGCGTTGTCTCGTTATAACCAAAAGCAACCAAGTAGCCTTTATCATCACCCTTCTTACGAAAAGTGACACCAAAACCATCATCATCTCCAAATGAGAAAATGCATTGGATGACCCCATCAGTAAATTTAGTAACTCCAGGTAGTTTGGTATTACCAGAAATACCACATCCTTCTGCAGCTTGCTTCAATCCCTTTTTCCCACCACCAGCAGCCAAAAAATCAGAATTTTCCCATTTAGTTCCGGCGGGTCCTTTGTAGTTTCCTGCCTTATTGATGGGTTTGTTTTGCGACTCAAAATCAGCAAAAAAGACTACTTGAGCATAGGAAGAAAAAATTGAACCTAAAGTTAATGCAACTAACAGCATATAAAATTGCTTCTTCAAAACTAATCTCCTGTCTGATTGAATTTATTTAAACGTAAATTATAGGCTAGCCATTATTCCGTCAGAATTTATGGGATTAAACAAAGGCCAGCGACTCTAAGTTGCTGGCCTTTGTTTTCCCTAAGTCCGGTATTAACAACAGAAGTATGTAAACTAGTATGCCGAACGGATCCTAGCCCAAGAAGTCGCAAGCTTACTTTCAGCGTCGACTGATGTCCCGGCATCGAAAGTTCGTACTACAACATTATCAATCATACAATTACCTTGGCTTTCATGCCAGACGCCAACTTGTCCCTTTTTGTGGGTGTTATCCTTGATATCAATCACTGGGTCTCCCTTTGGTTTACCTCGTTCATGATACCAAACCTTGATACTATCCCCTTTGGCTTCTATAACACCAGTGTAAACAACACTCAAGTCTTGAGTTCCAGTACCCTTTCCATCGTCTTTGATTTCAAACAAACCATGTGGTTTCTGGCCCAAGGTTTTATCGGGATTGTTCTCACATTGGGTCTGATCGTTACACTTCCCAGTCTCTCCACAACCTTCATCTAGAAGAGCAACAATAACCGCTGGTGTTTCATTGTAACCGAAGGTAACCAAATAACCTTTTTTTTCTTCTGACTTTCTGAAGATAATGCCCCAACTATCATCATCTTGCCAAGACATGTCTAGCTGGATAATACCGTCGCTAAAATTTTCGGTACCGGGTAATGGTGTATTACCTGAAACACCACAACCTTCTTTCGCATTAAGTAATCCTTTACCACTACCAGGAAAATCAGCAATTTCCCAAATTTGCCCATCGCTGTCTGGTTTCCACTTAGCCAGCGTGTTATCTCCCTTATCATTTTCAAAATCGGCTCGGAAAAGTACTGTTCCTTGGACAGATGCCAAAGAGGTACTAGTAACCATCAAAATAATAGATAGGTACCCAATAAAGGCACCAATTGACCTAGATTCAAACATTTGAATTATTCTCCTGTGATTTCAAGCCATATATGGGAGATTATAAAAAAAAGAGTCATAATTGTAAATAAAAAAACACAACTAGCAAAGCATATTAGACAAGTTTGAGTTGCAACTGAATCTCGTCCAAGTTAGGTTTTGATAAAAATGACTACAACCGGCTAGCTAGGAGTAAAAATAATAAACAGTAATAAATCTATTATTTGTTTCTGGTAACTTGACAACCAGTTTCTTACCTTGAAATACAAATATAATGCTTAGTTAAATGAGTTTTATGAGTACTTGGGTTATTATCACTTTCCATTTTGTGTTGACTCGTTATGAGGCCTCTCTTATGATAGAAAGTGTTAGAAGACAACACCAAGAGATTACTGGATCAATTATGCTGGAAATGACAACAATCAATAACGAATATTACCAGCAGTTCTGTGAGGATGGATATGTAATAGTTGAAGACTTAATTGGTCGGAATGAAGTAGAGATTTGGAAGAATACTTTTCACCAGTTAATTCAGAAAATTGAACCAATTCACCGACCAGCCCAGTATGGGCTGGGTAGACAAATCGTATTAGATAATTTAGTGGAGCATGCACCTGAAGTCATGCTGCCGGCAGTCACAAACGCTTCCATTTTAAGCCTTCTAGAAATTCTTATGGGTCCCTTCATCCAATTGGAAAGCCTACGAATTAACCTAACCGAACCAGCTGAAAAAAAACAAGTGAAAGTCGAAACGCGAAATTGGCATCGGGATATGTGGGCTTTATCGGTAGGTCAAACAAAATCATATCAACCTCCTCATGCTTGTAATGTTCTAACTTATTTTCAAAATGTAGATCAGGATGTAGGACCACTTCGAGTTTTACCAAATTCACACCGAAATCTTGACCTAGTACAAAAACAGTTTCACGCTCAAACAAAAGAACAACTAATTTACCCTCAAATAGGTGATGTTGTTATAATCCATTCCGCTTTGATTCATGCTGCTTCACCAAATTTCAGTACAGATCCCCGTTATTTTCTGAGTCGATTCTACAATAAAAGCTACTTACCCCATCGAGATCATCATAGTGGTCCCAATACGAAAAAAATTCTCCGGATGGCTCAAGTTAATAATGATCGTCGATTAATGCGCATGTTCGGTATTGACGATCTGATCTTTTCTCGTCAGGTTGATGCTACGATTCCCGAATCTGAATTATGGCAAAGGTGGATCGAGGAAGACCGCCAAGCTCTTAAAAAAATCGATTAACATAATGCGTGTGAACCAACAGCCAAGTCAGTCGATCAAATATCTATTTGCTGTGAGTCTACTAGCGGTTCATTTGTTACCTGTCTGGATGGTTACATATTTTCCAAGTCAGGATGGTCCTAGCCACATTTATAATGCACAAGTATTCAAAACATATCACCACCACCATAATTTTCGTATTCGAGATGTTTACCAGTTAAATTGGAGCCCTTTCCCAAACTGGAGTGGACACCTCCTGATGGCTTTACTAATGTACGTTTTTCCACCACTAATTTGTGAGAAAATTATTTTGAGTCTGTGTGTACTTGGTCTGCCACTATCTCTACTCTATTTCCTACACTCAATTGACAAACGAAAAATACTTTTTGCGCTTGTCGGTTTAGTTTACTCCTACCACTATCTACTAATGATGGGTTTTTATAATTTTTCGCTCAGTATACCTATTTTTTTTTCTACACTTGGATATTGGTGGAAACATTTTTCTAAATTGACTTTCAAACGATTATTGATCTTTTACATACTGTTGATGCTGACGTATTTCAGCCATTTTCAGTCCTTTTTACTACTCGTAATTTCTATTTCAGTTTTGGCTGGTCTACGATCTCTACTCTGGCCGGAAAGATGGTCAGCACTCATTTTTGAACGTCTATTAACTTTATTGCGATTTGTCGGCTACATATTACCGTTTTATGTAGTTTCCCTGACCTACTACCTAACAAAAACGAGTGGATATGGTAAGAATTACCGGAAATTAGCTTGGCTAAACGAATACTTTTTTAACTTGAAATCATTGGTATATTTTCGGGAGGACCACATTTGGATCGGTAGGCTACTCTTCGGGCTGCTATTTTTCTTATTTTTTCTTACTTTATGGCAAAGAGTAAAAAGTATTGCCAAACATTTTTTAGAGCAATCAAGGTTCAGCCTACAATTAACTGACTCATTTTTTTTCATATTTATTCTATTCACCATTATCTACTATATTTCACCTAATAATATTCAATCTGGTGGTGGCTGGATTAACGACCGTGTCCATATTTATCTTGTTCTGTTGTTATTACCATTTCTAACTGTTACTCTTCATCGTTATTTAAAAAATATCGTAATGGTTATTTTATTAGGCCTTTCCTTATGGCATTTATCTTATACTATTCATGATAATTTGGCTCTAGACCGAGAAATTGCCGAAATGACCAAAAGTGTTGGATTAATTGAAGAAAACAAGACAGTTGTACTTTACTTAGATAAACCAGGCCAGAAATTTTCAGAATCGCTTGGGGTGATTGAATATGTTAAGCCTTTTATTCATGTCGGTAGCTACTATTGCTTAAATAACCAAGTAGCTTTACTGAGAAACTACGAAGCTGCATTCGATTATTTTCCGGTTAACTATCGTTATCAGATGAGTAGTCGCCCATACTCTGGACCAAAAACCTCGTATCCTCGTCCAGCCGATTATGTGTTGGCTTGGAGAATGACTAAAGAGGGTATTGATAATTTAGAACGGGTAGTACTTAGGAACTCTTACAATTGTCTTCATGTTGCTCCACGCTATACGTTATATCAGCTAAAAGAACCTATCCCTAATATCCACTGGTGGTGGCATAATCAATCAGACAATAGACCATTGATCTTTGATTTTCAACCAGACCAATCGGTTTCGCTAGACGGTTCGGTTGAAATTTCTCCTATCAGCCGTTATGAAAACTACGAACATTGTTATGGCTGGATCACGGAAGGTAAATTGACTGCAACTGTTAGTAATAGGCAGTTTGTAACACCCTTGTTGGCTGACTCGATTTCTGGGACCGCCAAGACAGATGGCGTATTTAGAGTAGCGTTGCCGAATGGGAGATATAACGTGACTAACTTTTTTCAGACTGATAGACGATCGATTGGTGTAATCGCCAACGGAATTTCCCAAAAAAATCAAAGAAGAACCAGTGATGATATTATTGAACAGAACTACAATATAACAATCACGGAAAAACAACTAACCCAAATTGTATATTCAAAAGGAAGAACTTGGAGTTGGTATGGCTGTCGTATCCAGCCGATTGACTAACTATCCAATAAAAAAAGATGACGAAAAAACCTAATATCTTATTGTTAGTCACTGATCAGCAAAGGGGAGATTGTTTGGGGGTCGATGGACACTCTGTCTTACAAACGCCCTACTTGGATCAAATTGCTAGTCGTGGCATTCGATTTCGAAGAGGGTATAGTGCCTGTCCCGTCTGCGTAGCGGCTCGACGTACGTTAATGACCGGTCAAAAGGCTAGCTCACACGGGGTCTTCATGAATCATCACGCTCCACTCTCCGGACCGACACTTCCTGGCGAACTATCTAAAGTTGGTTATCAAACTCATTTAGTAGGGAAATTACACCTCAGCCCACCACGTAAATTGTACGGTTTTTGCTCATCTGATTGGGCTGATAGCCCGAGACCACATCCAGTCTTTGATGATTATGAAAGATTTCTAATCCAAAACGGTCTCAATCAGCCAAGGTCCGGTCTTGCTCATGGAACCAGTCAGAATGGGTACACGGCCCGACCATTTCACTTAGAAGAAAGGTTTCACTTCACTAATTGGTGTGCCGATCGTGCTATTAATTTCCTAGAACGTCGGGACCCGACAGTACCGTTCTTTCTGAAAGTCAGTTTCCATCAACCACATCAACCACTGACTCCACCATCTGTCTATTTTAATCGATATATACAAATGAACTTACCCAAACCAGTAGTTGGTAGTTGGGCCAAAATTTTCGACCAGCCACAAAAGGGTTTACCTGTCAATTCTTGGCGTGTGTGCCTAGATGACACAGTCCAAAAGCAGATGCAAGCTGGATATTACGGTTGTATTAACCATATTGATGACCAAGTTGGACGGATTTTGGAGATTCTACCCAAAGAAACCGTGATTATTTTTGTTTCCGATCACGGAGAAATGTTGGGCGATCATCAGTGGATTCGAAAAAGGAATGCCTTCGAGTCTTCTGCCCGTGTACCGTTTTTTATGCAGTTCCCTCAGAGTTTTAAATTCCCACAGGAGCAAGTCTTAAATCATCCAGTAGAGCTAATGGATATTATGCCGACTTGTTTAGATTTAGCAGGTGTAAAAATACCCCAAAGTGTGGATGGTATAAGCCTTCTTACAATCATTCAAAACCAAAGCGCTAATTGGCGAGAATATGTACACGGTGAATGCGCCCAAGTACCGACACTCAACAGCGGTCAACAATATTTAACCGATGGGCAAACCAAATATATCTGGTATCCTGGAACCGGTGAGGAACATTATTTTGATCTAATTAATGATCCCAATGAAACGATAAATTTAGCCACTGAATCGTGCCATCAAAATGAAATAAAGCGCTGGCGAACCATTCTAGCCAACCAACTTCACAATAGACCTGAAGGGTTTACAAATGGCCAAAAATTACGAGTCTTGGGACAAGCAACACCAAATTGTTTACCACACCTAAGATAGTACAGATACTTTCTGAAGACATATCGCACTCCATCGTAAGTAAATGTAAATGGAATTTGACTATTTATCTACTAAATCCAGTTACCGTCTGAGTCTTTTCTAACCATTAATTTTTCGTCATAACCAGAGTAAGCACTTGGTTCCTCCAAGCTGATGCCGAGTAAGGTTCTCAATTCTGCTGTATCAGCATTAGGAAAACGCATAGAAGTTGGTTCTGGCATCCAAGACTCAAATCGCTTCATCCAATAATGACCGTAAGTGGGAAAAATAGCACGTCGTGGTTGATCAGAAACATTACCTCCACCTCTATGCCATAAAGCACAATCGAAAATTACTGCACTGCCAGCTGAAACGGTAAGGCTTAATTGGTTAGGCAAGTGATCGCTGTTTGATGGAGGAGTTTTGCCAAAATGGTGTGATTCAGGAACTACATACAATGGTCCGTTATTTAGCTCTAAATCATCTAAATAAATCCCGACGTTGAGCATTAATGGGCGGTCACAATGAAAAAAGAAATCTGCATGCCACGTTTGATCTCCCTGTCCCTGTTGTCGGTTAATGCCATCAAATTGGAGTAATTGGGGAGGAGAATTGAGAATAGAAGCAATGGCCGAATATAAGTCTGGATGGTTTGCTATCTGCAAAAAAAAACCATCTAAATCGAGCAGGTTACGGTAGCTTTCTAGCCGATCGAAAGTTTCACGTGTTTGCTCCAAAAGATTCCTACTCAGTAAATTATCAATAACATGATATCCGTTCAATTCGAATGATTTCAATTCTGCGATATTCAACATAGTTATTCGATGTGTCGTCGGCCAAAACGTCCGAAAAAATATGACTCCAGCGCTACACTGATTTTTCTGACGGCCTTACATGCCTCCAATTCTTTCAATCTTTTTGATCTTTCCTGCTTAAGAAACTCTATTTTAAAAAGTACTAGTCTTGGGTTTAACCACTCACTCACATTGAAAAAATACTACCAGTTCCGATTAATTGCCGGCTACTATATTATTTAGCGATGGCAGTCGATACTTAATCGATGTATTTTTAATAAATTTCTGCATTTTGTATCATGATGCCAAGAGCAATATGAATCTTCAATTTTCTCTTTCTGTACAATCTACTAGTTTCATTTGATGACCTACCACTTGTTAATTAGGAATTCCAGCCATTCGATTCGGCTAATGATTTGGTCTCGTCTTGTAGGATGATTCAGGTCAGCTTTCAGAATGGTCTCTAAGGCTTCTTTCCAGTGTTGTTGTTCTTGTCGCAATTTGTAATGTAGAAGAGGTTCGCGGCGTTTCCACAAAATTGGGCCGACATAAACTAGGTCATCATGTTCTAGGTTGGCCTCCTTATACACACACAAAGACTTTCCGGGCTCAGCAACCAAAATGGTATGAATTTTAGACAAGCGAAGCGATTGGCCTGCAACTATCTGCTCATCAATTAATTCCCATCCATTGGTTATCAGCCAATATCGTAATTCTTCAGGCTTTGCTATTGGTTGTAATATGAGTCGCTTAGTTTGGTTTAACTTGTTTTTAGCTGCTTCTAGAATTTTAACAATAGTAGAAGAACTTAAGCCGGCCAAGCAAATGATTTCCATCTCATCAGCTTGAACAGGTTGTAGTCCATCTCCTGAACGAACATCTATATTAATTTGTTGGGGATTTCTAGAATTAATTAGTTGCTCAATACGATTGAGTGGATCCTGGTTAAGTTCCACTGCAATTACATAATCGGCAATTTTAGTTTGACGTAGGTATAGGGCAAGCTTTCCATGTCCAGAACCAACATCGACGACCTTAGACCCTCTGGGACAAAAGTGAGCAATCGAAATTAATCGGTCGGATACTGTTATTACCTGTTTTCTCTGTTCTGTGGACACAAAATTAGACCTGAAATTTACAAACTCCCCTTTGTTGAAAGAACACCATTCAGCCGCTGATCAATCGAGGTTGCAAGATCTAGACTTTTAGCAAAAGCTTTAAATATACCTTCGATAATATGATGCTGGTTTTTCCCATAAGGCACATTTATATGTAAGGTTGTACCACTTGAGTTAGCAAAGCCATGAAAAAATTCCTCTGCCAATTCCACGTCAAATGTACCCACTTTACCACCTAGTAACGGAGTTTGGTAGTGTAGATACGATCGGCCGCACAGATCGAGATCAACCTGAGCTAAAGATTCATACATCGGGACATTGAAACTACCAAATCTTCGTATACCTGACTTGTCTCCAGTAGCTTTCTGAAATGCCAAGCCCAAACAGATTCCAACATCCTCAACCGTATGGTGGTCGTCAATATGTAGATCACCCTCAGCAGTAATATCCAAGTCAAAAAAACCGTGTTTCGCTAGTGATTCTAGCATATGATCTAGGAAACCGACTCCAGTCTGTATAGATGAACGACCAGTTCCGTCCAAGCTAAGGTTGAGCCTTATCTTTGTTTCGTTAGTATTTCTTTCGATGTCCGCTGTTCGTACCACAATAATTATTCCTTCATTATTTTTTTAGACTTTCGATAACATCACACTCTCTGGAGATCAACACATTTTCTCTCACTACTAGCTTTCCTAACTCCTTCTATAATAGCCAGATTTTGTCGGGCTTTTTGTCCAGTAATTGGCAAACCGTTCCCGTTGACCAGTGCCTGAATGGTCTCTACAAAGTAACCAGTATGCCCTTCAAACGATCTTGATGATTTGGTCAGATACGGTAAGTCAGGAACTTGAACTTCTTTCCATTGATGATCAGAACGGCAAAAACGGTGTAGTGATTGGCCACGAGAAACGATTCTTAATCCATCTCCTTGCGTGTGAACCTCGCACATATTGGTTGCGTCCCCTTGCCCGCTAGATGCCCCCCAAGAAGTCATCACCGTAGAAACGGCACCATTTTCATGTTCCAACAGTAGGAGTGCAATATCATCAACATCGAAATTGAAAAAAGCAGTTTTAACACGTCCTTCCACGTAGCGAACGGGGCTACCTATCATATTTTCCAACAAGTAAATTTCGTGGTAACAGGTATCGGCAAGGGCCCCCCCACCTGCTGAGTATTGATTTCTCCAGAAGGCCGTATCCGTTGCACTAGCTGGCTTAGCAAATAAAGACTTAGATCGGCCAAATACCCGGTCTTCAAAATCTTCTTCCAGTAATCGCATTGCCCGACGAGAGACGGACGAAAATAGAAAATTGTGTACGACGGTGTAAGGAAGTCCGTTTTTGTCTGCTATACTCAAAATTTGATCAGCATCGTCTAAATTGGTTGCCATTGGTTTTTCACATATTACTGAAACTTGAGCTGATAAGGCCTCGATTGATTGTTGGGCATGAAGATGGTGGGGTGTAGCAATGATAACCAAATCTAAATCGCTTCTATCTAGCATCTGTCGGTAATCGGTATAATGATGTTTCTGTGGGACACTAATCTGATTGTCAATAGCATTCAAGTTAGAAATCATAGGATCGGCCAGTGCTGTAACGTGAACTAATGCCATATCCGAAAGTATTCTGAGCGCTGGTAGATGAGCTTGCTGTACAATACCACCACAACCGATCAAGCCGATGCGGATCGGTGTTTTGATGGGTGAATACATACGCATATTTATTTCCCTCAACTATTTATTAACTTGCATTTTTTTATAGAGTCGGATAGATTGATTGCATACTGGAGAATGTTAGCTATGATACCGTATTATCGGTAGATTGCAAGACCAAAGATCCGTTAGCCTACGGCTGCTGTTATATTCCATGGAGACAATAAATGAAACGACCAAACGTACTTGTTATCCTAACTGACGATCAAGGATGGGGAGATTTAAGTGTTCATGGTAACACCAATTTGAAAACACCAAACGTTGATTCGCTAGCTAGGGATGGGGCTATATTTGATCGGTTTTATGTTTGTCCAGTCTGTGCACCTACCAGAGCCGAATTTTTGACAGGTCGGTATCATCTAAGGACGGGTGTACACGGAGTAAGTACGGGAGCAGAAAGGCTTAACCTTGATGAAGTTACGATTGCTGATACCTTCAAGTCATCCGGTTATGCAACTGCTGCTTTTGGTAAATGGCATAATGGTACACAGCACCCTTATCACCCAAATGCTCGTGGGTTTGATGAATTCTTTGGGTTTTGCTCTGGCCACTGGGGTGAATATTTTGATGCAGAAGTTGAACACAACGGTCAATTTACTACCGGGCAAGGCTACCTACCGGACGAAATTACCAATCGAGCAATCGATTTTTTTAACACCTATAGCCAAACAACGCAGCCTTTTTTTTGTTATCTCGCCTTCAATATTCCTCATACTCCGTTTCAAGTTCCTGATCAATTCTATGAAAAATTCAAAAATCGGACGATTGGTATGATGGCTACTGACCCCTCTCAAGAAAATGTTGATAGAACGAGGGCTGCACTAGCACTTTGTGAAAATATTGATTGGAACGTAGGACGATTACTTGAACAACTCGATAGACTTGGTATTACCGATGACACTATCATTTTTTACTTTGGGGATAACGGTCCCAATGGTGCCAGATGGAACGGACAAATGAAAGGGGTTAAAGGATCAACTGATGAAGGGGGAGTAAGAGTCCCAGGTTTAATGCGTTGGCCAAGTGAAATTCCTGCAGGGACGCAGATTCAACAAATATCTAGTGGAATTGATTTGTTGCCGACACTCACAGATTTAACTAGCATTAATCTGATTGGTCATAAACCCTTAGATGGTCGAAGTTTGAAACCACTGCTTTATGGCCAAGATACAGATTGGCCAGAACGGCTAATTTTCACACACCATCGAGAACAGATCAGTGTACGAAATCAACGATTTCGTCTAGCACAAAATGGTCAATTATATGATATGACCGATGACCCTAGCCAAATCAATGATGTTTCAAATGTATTTCCGGAAGTTAAATCCGAATTGAATCAGGCGGTGGCAGACTGGCGAGCAGAACTTTTACCGATCAAAGATAGTCGACCGTTTACAGTTGGTTATTGGCAATCAACATCGCTTCCTGCACGAGATGGTATACCACATGGAAATATTCAGCGAAGTGCTAATGCTCCTAATTGCTCATATTTCTCTAATTGGGTGTCTATCGATGATGCAATGACTTGGGATATTCAGGTTGGTACCAGTGGGAGTTATGAAGCCATACTATATTACACATGCTCAGAGGTTGATGTTGGATCTACTATAGAAATAACTTTTGAAAAACAAAGCCTAAAAGGCCAAGTGATGATAGCTCATGATCCGCCTTTGATAGGTGAAAAAAACGATCGTTATCCACGTCGTGGTGAATCTTACGTCAAAGATTTTAAGCCATTAAGCTTGGGAAAAATTGAACTTCCAGCTGGCCACGGAAGGCTGACGCTTCGAGCTCTCGAAGTGACCGGTTCTCAGGTAATGGACCTGCGAAGAATTGTGTTAAACAGACTAGAAGGATAGGCAAGGCTCCAATCGATCCAAGTTAGTCAAAATTTAAAATCAAGTGTTTCGAATCCGAGCAGATCACAACAATGATCAAAATACAGCAACTGGCTCAACGTCAGCCCAAAAACTTGAATCACTACTAGTTGTAACATCTACGGGCGCATATAATATTTAAATTTGCACACTCGAAAAAATCTGTCCAGACTAAGATTTAGTGAGTGTCTTCATAGCATCTTTGTAGATTTGGGTATAGAATCGGTCTCGAGGAACACAACCGGAAGGGAACTGGTGTAGTGGATGCTCTTTAGCTCGCATTAAGGCTGTACAGTAACTAATGGCGACGCAAGATTTTTTCTTGGCCATTTGTCCTGACTCCATTAGATCTTTTACATAGTCAGGATAGGCCATTGAACCACGACCTACCGCTACGAAAGTTACTTTTCCATCTTGAGCATTCGCTTCACCTGCATTGGCAACGTAGTTTTGTAACCAACTATATCCAGTACCAACGATTGGTAAATCCGGGCAGGACTGCTGTATTTGAGCAGTCAACTGGAAATGGCGATCAACACCAACTAATGGATGCTCAGGCGTCTCGTAGCCGTCTACGGGAGGTCGTTCAAAAGGACGACCAATATGTGGATTGTAATAAGGACTACCCATCGATACATTGACCAAGCTAACCCCCCATTCTTTCATCAAGCTAATGAGTTTGATTGGTTCTTCAAGATCAGGGGATGGCGGATTTTCTTCGTCTACACCAAACCCGTAAGGATAAGGTGCCATAGCTTCTCTTGGTATACCAATATTGGTATCTTGGTTGGGCATGTACGCCACACCATCATAGACGTTAAGTCGACTAGACAAGATTAATTCTGGCCCAATCTCAGACTGAATTTTGCCAATAATATTACGGATGAAGCGAGTTCGGTTTTCAAAACTACCACCATATCTACCTGTCCGAGTCTTAGCCGCCAAAAGCTCATTCAGAAGGTATGTGTGACATTGCTTAAGATCAATAAAATCAAAACCAATTTGATGAGCTAATTTAGCTGCTTCTACGTAACAGTCTTCAAGTTTCTCTAATTCATCATCTGATAATACTGGATAGTCTTCAGGAATCGGAACCTTTCTCTTTTTATCAATCAAGGTTACTTTATCTACTACCGGATGTCGAAACGCGATCAAAGGCCGTTTGTAGCTGTACCGGCCAGAATGAGTCAATTGCAAACCAGCGAAGATTTCTTCGTTAGCTCCGAAAATTTCACGGTGACTATCCCGGGTCATTGTCAGCATTTTCCCAATTGCATCAGCAGTATGGGTATTTATCTCTAATTGACGACTATTAGCTTTGGCTTCTGGTAAGATTGACGTTGCCTCTCCCCAAATCAGCTTGGCACCACCAGAACCGAAACGCAACCAGCGACGAATGGTTAATTCGCTAGGTTTTCCATCTAAGGTGGCGTCGCAGCCTTCCATCGGATGAATACCGAAAGCGTTACCAACAGTTTTATGACCAACTCGAACCGGCTGAAATAACTGATCTACCTGATCAGCCAAGCGAATATCTAGCCCCAAATCTGCAATTTCTCGACGAAGTTCGTCAAGATTCCGATAGCGAAAATATTTTTTTTTGACAGCCATGGGCCGGAGTCTTTTGTAATCTACAATCCTAAATCTGTTCTTACTTGATCAACGTCAATTGCACATCGAAAACCAATTCCAGGCGAACGAGTTTCAGGTGGAGCGTGCAAACGTCGAGCAGATCGGACATCTAGCTCTTTCATCCGCCATTCATTCCACATTCCCCCCCTATGTACTCGGTGTTCAATGCCACCAGTGTAGGTAACTCGACCGTCAGGTGTAAACCGGCTACCAGCACTAGTTTTCGTTGGGTTATTGACCGGTGCTTTGGAGTAGTAACCAACATCATAGAGATCTGCTACCCATTCTGAGGCATTTCCAGCCATATCATAAGCTTCATACGGACTAGATCCATCATTTGGACCTGGCCCATATAAACCAACAATAGTAGGTCGGTCGTTGGTTCGCTTGAAATTAAGGCGGTTTTCAAGCACCGCATTACCCCAAGGATAAATTTGCACACACTTGACAGCATCTCGCAAAATAGCCTCATCCCATAACGTGGCATCCGTAGGGATATTCAATTCTTCGGCCCGTTCCCAATCCCAGCAAGCAGCTTTTTCCCACTCAGCTTCGGTCGGGAGTCGTTTGCCAAGCCAACGTGCATAGTCAGTTGCATCATCCCAACTAACACCAACGATCGGTTGTCTAGGATGATTAAACTTTGGGTCCCTCCAAAAACGTGGGCTAGTGCCACCTTGCTCTTTCAGATACTTATTATAGGCCTCATTAGTCACTTCGTGGCGATCGATATAGAAATCCCGAACAGTAACTTTGTGTTGAGGCATTTCATCCCAAAAATTCATCGAATACCCACTGGCTATACGATCAGACATGCTCTTTGATGTGCCCATTAAAAACGTACCCGCTGGGACTAGTACCATCTCGGCATTTTTTCTACTTGCCACTACCCACTGGCCAGAAACTTCATCTTTTCGAATCAGTTTAGGAAGTTTCGTCAGTACTCCTCCATTTGAATTTCCATCTGAATTACTCTGTTGTTGACCACCACAAGATACTAGGAGAAATGTAAAAAGAGTGCAAACTAACCAAGTTGTATGAGGCCAGATTTTATGGGTCCAATATTGGCGGTTCATAGTGGGTCGACTGAATCCACTAACATAATTGTGAGCCTGATTGTTCATGCCTTCCTCTGATTAAGATCAGCGACGGTATTGCCTGTTATTGCCCGTCTCTTTGAGTTCGTGATATTATAGCAGATCGTTTGGATCATTGCATTAACTAAATATTTTCACCTGAAGAATTCAGGAGCCCATAGTTGTCTGCTAAACATTTGAACCTCAATATCGATTTAAAAAGTGAATTAAGACGCAAAATTTTGCAGAAATATCAAGTGGCAGACCAAAAAATTAATACCCCAGCAGGTGGACTTAAAATGATGGTGGTCGAAGAACCTGCTCAACTGTTGGAAAATTTCAAAACAGACCAGATTTCTACATTCCCTTATTGGGCAACAATTTGGAGCTCGAGTTTAGGATTAGCTTACCATTTGGCAACTTACGATAATATCAGTGATGCGTCAGTGTTGGATCTTGGATGTGGCATGGGTCTTGCTGGGATAATCGCCTGTCAGCAGGGAGCTAGACTCGTTTTTGCTGACTGGGTATCAGAGTCTTTATTGTTTGCTCAATACAACACTTTAAGAAACGGTTACGACGGGACTTACGTTCAAATGGACTGGTCATCTTCTTGCTTTTTGCCGAGGAAATTCTCGGTTATTCTCGCGGCGGATATTCTGTATGAGACAGACAGTTGGCAACCGATTATATCTTTTATCAAGTTACATTTAGCAGATGGTGGTCGAGCATTTTTTTCCGAGCCTGGTCGTACCAATGCGAAGAACTTTCCTGCTTGCTTAGCCGATGCAGGCTTCCATACTGTTCGCTATAGATACCCAATAACCTTCGAAGGCCGAACGACAAAAATTTGGGTCTACGAAGCTCAATACAATGTTTGAAATAATTTTTATCCTTCTGGAGGAAGCAAATGACCGCATATTTGCAGTTTTTGTGTAATCAAGTGACAAAATGGGAAATGAACAGATTACCCATCTGGTGCTTATTGTTCTTGTTGTCAGTGTGGTCTGGGTGTGGTGGTAGTAGTGTAGGTAATACCGTTGGCAGTCAAGAAGAAGAAATTAGTGGTGGATTGAATGTGAAAATTGAGACCGATCACACTACTATTTCACCCGGTGAGACTATTGATCTAGCAGTTAAATTTGATCCACCGGCTAATACACAGGTACGAATTGCTTGGATCAATGTTACTGGATATGGGAAACTAGGAGAAGAAAACGACCTTCCGAATGTTTCGTGGGCAGCCCCTAAAGGGCTCAATTCTCTAGAGAGCATAGAGGTAATTCATGTTGTAGTAACTGGCATCAAGCGTGCTGTTTCTGATGATGGTTTAGATGCTAGAACACAAATTTTAACCGAAACTAAGACAGTTTTGTTGACTGTTACTGGAGTTTAATTGATAGCTAGTTGCTATTTGTATCAATAAGGTGGAATATGTGCCGACCTGATCTATTTTCTAGAATATTGAACCTTCGCTTATCGAAACATTGGCCGCATTTGGCGTGTGCTACGATATTATTTTTAATCGTAGGGCAAGTTCATAGTAGAGGCGCTTGGTATCGAGTACGTAGTGGTGACACTATTAGTCATATTGCTCAAAAATATCGAGTTTCTCAAGAGTCAATCATTAATGCCAACCGGATTCGTAATGACCGACGACTCTATATCGACAAAAAGATATTTATTCCTAATGCCAATCCTATTCTAAAAACCGACGGTCTCTGGTATCAAGTTAGACGAGGTGATACTGTATCCGAGATCGCAGTCAGTCATAAAACGACGGTAGGCAAACTAGTTTTGGCTAATAATTTACAATCTGCTGACCATCTGCCAGCAGGTCAAAAAATCCTGATTCCGGATCAATCTAACATTCATTTTCGTAACCCGATGAAGATTCCTCTGGTAGTGACTTCTAAGTATGGTTACCGAAAGCACCCTATTTCTCGAATGCGTAAGTTTCACCATGGAATAGACTTTCGAGCCAGAAAAGGTACCCGTACCTATGCTTGTAGAGATGGAAAAGTAGTAAGAGCTGGTTGGGATCCGGGTTATGGAAACATTGTGGTTGTTGAACATTCAGGTGGCTATAAAACGGCCTACGGACATCTTTCAATTATCTACGTAAAAGTTGGGCAAAAGGTCAAAAAAGGACATGTTCTAGCACTAACGGGTAATAGTGGTTATTCTACAGGTCCACATTTGCATTTTGAAATTCGGCGTTACAATAAGAGCGTCGACCCACGTCGTTATATAAAACTGGGTTCCTAAATTATTTAGACTACCAGAGAATTAGGATGAGACCAAACCAAAATGAAAACTATTTGACGAGCATTTTCCTTGTCATTACTGCCTGTTGTATACTTCTATTCGGTCAAGTATCAGCTGAAGTCTCGTTAGATGCGCGTTCAATTGGTTTAGGTGGACAATTAGCTAGTAGCTCATACGGAGCCAGTGGCCTATTTAACAATCCTGCTACTGTAGCTTTACTGGGCCAGTCCGATTTTAGTTATGATTTCTCTCAAACTGCACTTGCTTTTACATCTCCTATACAAATTGAAGGCCAGAGACCATTTTCTCTTGCCACAGTGGGTATTGGGCTAACAGATTTATTGGCTTATGACCGTTTTTTTTCTTCTAGTCGTAAGAATCCTATCGGTATGCAGATGTGGGGCGATAATCAACTTATGTTGACAATAGCCCGATCTGTAGGGGCCAAAGTTCAAATCGGCGCTAATTTCGGCATTCGCCAACACCTTCATCTAAAACCTGACCGATCCATTGCACGTTCCTTTGTCTATCCTTACGATATTGGATTGATTTTACGACCCAATCCTAAAGTATCGGTAGGGTTGGTTTATCATTATCTTGGCCTCAGTTCAGTATACGATAATCCTAATGTTAAGAACGAACTATTGATTGATAGTCAGGTACCACTAAGAGTTGGTCAGTCCGTTGATGGGAGTAGTAATCTCCAAATTGATACCTTTTGGTATACGCGCCAACCCAAAGATGGATTGCAAGTGAATATTAGGAGTGGTTTAGATATCCGTACCAATATCGCTAACGATTGGCAATGCCGCTTAGGTGCTGAGATTGGCCAGTATGGTTTATGGATCAGAAGCGGATTTGCTCTACAATTATTGGGAACATCGATTACACCTCAACCTCGTTTAAGTTGGAGAATTGGTGCTTCAATCGAACAATTCGATACAGCCTTACATTATGCCTATCAGTATGACGAACAAGACTTTAGGCATTATCTGTCGCTCAATTTCGCCATAGGCCAGTTCATACATCGGAATGTAATCACAAAAACAGAAAAATCAACAAACAAGAGAGAGTTTCGGATATCAAACACCGATCGGCTTGCACCTCGAAATGACAAAAAAAACGATGAGTTAACCCAAAATGAGGTAATGCTCACACAAACTTCATCTAGGACAGAACGGATAGCAACGGAGTTCCAAATCCCAGTAGAATATCTGATGGCTCTAATTAAAATGGAATCGAGCTTTCAACCAAGTGCCATTTCCAAAAGTGGTGCGGTCGGGTTGGGACAACTAATGGCACCCACAGCAAGAGATCTTGGTTTGATAGTGCCTGAGTACAACGATCCTTTATCCCCAACCATTGACCCTAAAGTAGATCAACGGTTCGATGCTAGAAGAAATCTAGAGGCCAGTGCGAAGTACTTACGCCAAATGCTAAATCGGTATGATGGTAATTACGCCTTAGCGTTAGCGGCCTACAATGCTGGACCTGGACGGGTCAAACATGATATCCCTCTGATTCGTGAGACCGAGCGTTACGTTGGAAAAGTACTCAACACTTATTATCAATATAAAGCCAATCTTAGCTTAAGAAATACGGATTTAAATAAACTAGATCAACAACTAGAATAAGCTAAACCATCTAACTTATTTCCAATTGAACGTTTTTATTCTTGTATTAACAAATAAAGAGAAAGCTTTAGCGCCTCGATTCATTTTTCGCTGTATTGCGATCCAAAAAATTTAATAAGTAGACTTAATCAAGCCCCAGTTAGTGGAAAGTTTATCCTTGTGATCGATTGCTAAAACCGATGCTAGTCCGTTGTTCATAACCAATTCAATCTGCTTTTTCGTTAGTGCAATGCTAAAGATGGCAACTTCATCGAATGAGCCATGCATGAAAGCATGGTGCGCCAAAAAATCGCCCATTACAACTTCCTGCCCTTCACCATCGGTATCCATAGGATTAGCTGCGCCGTTCTTCCCATTTAATTTTCCATCAACGTAGATTTGGTGGTCTTGAACGTCTTTAGATCCTTTGGGAAAAACAATAGCATGGTGATGCCAGTTGCCATCGCAAACGTCATCTCCCCCCCAATTATTGCCACCGGCGTTTTCTACTCGAAGCCAGCATATTCCACCAGCCACATGGGCCCTCACATAATACTTTCTGGTTGGTTCGACTACTCCCCACTTAACCCAAGAATGTTCTCGTGTACTAGCACTCTTGAACCAATACAAAATGGTTCTCGGATTTTTCCCACTAATACCGTGATAATTTCTGACTATCAAGTTATCGTCCTTGCCATCGTAAATCAAACCTTGTCCAAACTTTCCAGGTCCGTACTTAACACCACCTTCCAAGGAGCCATTTCTCTTGTTAGGAGATGCATCCTTTGCTAACTTACCTCTTCCTTCTTCAAAAAGATATGATACTTCTACCGTACCCAAATCAATTACCGCCGAGAAACTCAAACAGAAAGGTAACAAAAGAATATTAATGATCACTAACTGACAAATTCGATTTTTCATGTCTCTTACTCTCAATTTATAAACATTGTCACGGTCAGGCAGGCAAACACATTTGGTACAATTTTATTTATTCCTAGTATCAGGATCTTCGCAAAATTGACTTGCTAGATGCAGGTCTCTGGGGCTCAATCTAGACAAATATTTAAAATACTCAATGAATAAACAGGTATTACCTTTCGACTTCTTAGGAGACCTGATGAAATATTTAGAAAATTTATCTTATTTATTCCCATATATCTACCCCTAACAACTTTCGTCCTAAGGAAGTTAATTGAGCCGTTTGACAATTGTGGTGCTCCCAATCTCTAGGGTCTCCTGGCCAACCTGAGGTCGGTCGACGCTGACGCCAGGCTTCAATACGCTCTACACACCTTTGTTGGAACAAAGGTGTATTTTTATTAATCGGTGACATAGTAATGTATTGTGCTAAACGTGGTTGCGTCGCTGTATTATGACCGTTACCGTGGGCTAGTAAACGATGCCAAATTAGCAAATCACCAGCTTGTCCTGCAATTGATTTGACATCCAATCCATTCAGGTCAGGAACTCTTGGGTTACGGTCAACTGGTTGACTCTTGACCCAATCATAGAAAGTATGATGAAATCCGGGAACGCACTGAAATCCACCTTGATTTTCGGCTGTATCAGTCAAGTAAAGAACGCCCTGCACACCAAACGGAATTGGTTTCTGAGAGGTATCGACATCCCAATGTATCATACCGTAATTGTTCCATTCTGGATTTTGTGAACGAGTAGGTGGTTTCATGTTAGCACGATCTAGTGAAACCCAGAGTTTTTCAGTTTGCCAAATCTGAGCGAAAGCTTGATGAATACGTGGGTATTGGCGATTGTCCCAGAGCGACTGGTGCTGGTAAATTTCGACCATTCCAGCTTGAGAAATAGGAGAATCCGGATATTGCGAACTACGTGGCGTTTTGGCGTACCAATTTTCTTGATCACTGGGATCAATTTCCAAGAAAGACCAGATGGCTTCAATTACAGCAGTTAAATTTTCTTCTGGAACTGCATTCTTTACCACTACATATCCATTTTCTTCCCAGAAACACAGTTGCTCTTCGCTAAGTACTTTTTCTTTTTGCACAAATAAACCTATTCTTGAACTATTGGTTCCGGTGATTGTACGCCGTTTTTTTGAGTGCGTCAACGCTGCTTTTTAATATTTGCTCCCTTGTATAATTCGCTTTATTGTAATAGGATACTGAGGTTAAGCTTGCATAGGCCAGTTTGTTACCAACAAAGTACTCAGAGCTAAATTGAATAAAGATTACATTTCATCTGCAGAAAGAGAATTCCTTATTCAAGAGTAACTGATTACTCTATTGTATGTTACTTGATTTGCTTTATCAGTGACAAACATCATACTGAAATCGGTTGTTGTTTGATTATAAAAGATTTATATCTAATTGCCTAAAAGAGATTACAGGTAAGTAATCTGTAGGGATGTTCAAACCTGATACCGTCCCGATAGTTTGATTAGGTATGACACAATTATGATTGTGTCATATTAATATAATATAAGGAAGAGACGTAATTTCACACTAAGCGATGAAATCATAGAGAGATTGGAGTACCAAGTGAATAATCGATTAAATGTTGTATTCGGGACAATAATTTTTATTTTTACAACCATATTTTATTTAGGCTGTGGAAACACTAATGACAATCAAAACAAGAAGCCAAAAGCAAACCCGAAATCACAACTTCCTATTGATATTCCACGTCAAGAAGTTTTTGTCCTAGACCAAATTTTTCGTTACAGCGTAGTCGAGAACTTTAATTTGTGGATGCCAGGACCACCGAGCCCAACCAGACAAGGTCTGATTATGGACAC
This sequence comes from Candidatus Poribacteria bacterium, assembly GCA_002729015.1. Next base: position 89,214 of record PBVO01000126.1, on the reverse strand, counting down.
ACTCTGGTATATTGACCAAGAAACAGGAGAACAAATTAATGCTTTAGCAATCGAACCTCCGATTTACAGTGAAGATTTTCGAAAAATGACTGTCAAGCTACGTCCCGGTGTATATTGGAGCGATGGTGTAGAGTTTAGTGCGGAAGACTTAGTTTTTACCGTTAACAATTTAAAATCGAACTTGGGTATGAATTGGTCCACAGAGCTAGATTTGTTCGTTGAGAAAGCTAACAAATTAGATAAATATACTGCTGTCTTCGAGTTAAAGATTCCCAATCCCCGCTTTCACTACTATTTTGAAGTTAGGTATAACGCAATATGGATGCAACCCAAGCATATTTGGCAAAACGTTGAAGATCCAATGACATTTAGGTTTAATAATCCATTGGTTTCTCTGGGAGCCTATGAATATGCTGATTCCGATCCCTCCGGATACTGGGAGTTATTTAAACGTCGCGAGGACTGGAAAAGAACTACTGCGGGAATATTGACAGGAAAATCCGGCCCTCCCTACATTATGAGTATTTTTTACGGTGGTAGTGAACGTAAGGCTATGGCGATGGGCCGACACGAGCTAGATCTTTTTATGAATGTTGACTATGAGGCTTTTCAATCCGTTCTTCGAAAGACTCCTAAAGCTCGTTCTTGGTACAAATCCTTTCCTTGGGCGTACCCAAACGAATTGACCTGTAGGTATTTTGGTTTCAATTTAGGTCAAGAGACTATACTAGAAAATAAGGAGGTTCGATGGGCCTTGACCTTAGCATTAGATATCGTAGATCTACAAACGGAATATATCGGTGGTGTTGCTCGTGTGACAGCACTTCCTCAGCCAGCTACCCCCAAACTGATGGATTTGTATCATGATCCCATGGAAAGTTGGTTAAAATCATTCCAGATTGAGATTGAGGACGGAGAGTTATATCATCCATATGATGACACCATCCCAGAACAAATTGCTAAATGGGCTAGGAAACAAGGCTATACTGTACCTACTGACGCTAAAGAATTAAGATTAATGTTTGGTACCGGTTGGTGGAAGCATGATCCAAAAGTGGCGGAAAGGTTATTACTGAAAAATGGCTTTGCTCGTAACTCTGATGGTCAATGGCTAAAACCAGACGGTAAATTGTGGACGGTCAGCATGATCGTAGCTCCAGATGAAGTAGACATTTATCGATTAGCTATTGGTGCCCAAGACCAATGGGCTGAATTTGGCCTCAAGTTGGAGTTAGAAACGTTACAGCGCGATCCATACAGCACACGCGAATACATGGGTGAATTCGAATCTACTTCCAGTTGGGGCAATGCCAGTGCTGGAGATGTAACAGGTGATAAATGGCAGGCGATTTTTGGCCTACACTCTCGTTTTTATACCCCGGTCGGCAAATCCACAGCCGGTAACGGTAGTAGTAATATTTTACGAATAAAATCAAAACAAATGGACCATATCATAGATGAATTAGATCAACTCCACCCTGAAGATCCTCGCTCGATAGAACTGGGTCAATCATTTATGAAATTGTGGCTTGCGAATATGTACTCAATCGTCACCATAAGCTTTAAGAAATTCGTAACTATTGACGAGCATTACTGGACTGGCTTTCCAACTAGTGAAAATCCGTTTACTCAACCGCTTTATTGGTTTGGTGGTGGGAGATTTACCTTACAACACCTCACACCAATCGATCCTGAAACGGCAAGTGAATAGCCTGCAAATATGTTCAAGAGTTATTTGATACCTCGAATTAGTCAATGGGGTATTACAATCTTCATTGGTATCACTGTTACTTTCATTATTCCCAGAATGATTCCTGGTGATCCAGTTGAAAGGACTCTTAGTTCTTTGGGTAGTTTGCAGACACTAGATCCTAGAGCTGTAGAAAATCTAAAGGAAGTTTTAGCTGATCTATACGGTTTAGGTGGAACCCAACTAGACCAGTATATCAACTTTTGGAAACGGTTAGTAAGAGGAGACCTTGGCCCATCGCTAAGTTCTTTTCCTACACCAGTTACTGAAATTATTGCTAAAGGATTACCGTGGACAGTGGGATTACTGACGACTTCTACTTTGATCTCTTGGTTACTTGGTGTAATTCTTGGTACTTTGGCTGGTTACTCTCCGTCAAGTGTAAAGTGGCAAATTATTGACAAGGTATTTATCTCAATTTATCCTATTCCGCATTACATACTAGCCCTGATTTTAGTAATGATTTTTTCTTACTATTTTCCTATTTTTCCACTAGTAGGTGGAGCCTCAGGAAAACCCGCATTAAGTTGGGCATATATCAGCAGTATTTTTGAGCACAGTCTATTACCTGCTACTTCATTGATTTTCCTCTCAACTGCATTTCGATTTATCATGGCTAAGGCCTTAACCACTACCGTTATTGGCAGCGATTACGTCAAATACGCCGAAACTGCAGGTTTGGAAAAGTGGAGAATCGTCCTTTTTTACATCACAAGGAATACCATGCTACCTCAGATAACTGATTTAGGGCTTTCTCTGGGATCTGTCTTTGGTGGTGCATTGATCATCGAGATTGTTTTTAGTTACCCTGGGATTGGATATTCCCTGTATATGGGAGTCTTTCAAGCAGATTTTAATTTAATTCTAGGTATAACTATTTTTTCAATTGTTGGTATTGCTACTGCAGCTCTACTGGTTGACTTGAGTTATCCTTTTTTAGATCCAAGGGTTCGTTACAAATAGTTACTCAACCTCATATACCAAATGAAAATAATCACTGAGCTTTTTAAATTTCATCTTGCATTCCGTATTGGCATTACAATTTTAATTGGCATCCTGTTGCTAGTTTTACTGTCTTTTGTTTCACCTTATGAAGCTAGTGAGCGTCGTGTGACGCCAAAAAATCTTGCACCTTCGCTCGAGCATCTCTTGGGAACTACTGCTTTGGGTCAGGATGTTTTCTGGTTACTAACCTTTTCTATTCGCAATTCGCTTATTATTGCGGGCTTAGCCGTCTTGATTGGCAGATCTATGGCGGTTCTAATTGGCTCATTATCTGGTTATTTGGGTGGTGTTATCGATAGGGTATTACAGTCTATCGTTGACAGTTTTATTGTGATTCCTCGTTTGCCGCTACTAATTTTAATCTCTGTAATCATAAAGGGAGGACTAGGGGTGTGGGGTTTAGCTATTCTTCTTGGCTTTCTGGATATTTTTTGGCCGTCCAAGAGGTATCGATCTCAAATATTGACTTTGCGTGAACGGGAGTTTACTCACACAGCTGTCTTTTCAGGTATGAACACTTTTTCTGTTATATTGAAAGAACACTTTCCTTTTTTCATTCCCTATCTGTTGGCTGATGCCGTTAGTGGTTTCCTGTGGGCTATCGGAATGGAAATTACCTTAGCGATCCTCGGTTTGTGTGACCTAACTAGGCCTACCATTGGAACCATGATTTATTGGGGCAACTACTATCAAGCGCTATTATCTCAGAGACTATGGGTATTGGCGGCCCCAGTCATCAGTTCAATATTTATCGTCGTTGCCTTTTATTTAATTTCAGAGAGCCTAAGCGAATATCTAGATCCCCGGACACGACTCAAGCGACTAGGAGTAAATTAACAAGGGATATTAATGTCAGTTTTAATAGAAGCCAAGGATCTTCAGGCCCACTATATTACTCAATCATACGGGGTCCAACGAACAGTTAAAGCTGTTGATGGTATTAGTCTTCAGATAAAAGAGGGAGAAATTCTAAGCATTGCTGGCGAATCTGGCTGCGGAAAATCAACTCTACTAAAAACCCTTCTGGGTTCAGTTGAGCCGCCACTGCGTATTATCGAAGGAAATATACAATACAATTTTTCACAGCAAAAATTCGATCTGTCTTCGACGTCTGCTGACAATTTGAGAAAAATTCGCTGGTCCCTAATATCTTATATCCCGCAAGGGTCAATGCAAGTTCTAAACCCTGTACGAAAAATCGTCGATACATTTCACGATTTCATATCTACCCACAAAAAAATCAATAAGAACGCCACTAAGAGGCTCGCCCAAGATTATCTAAATCAGTTGGGGTTATCGTCGGACATCATGAACGTTTACCCGCATCAATTATCAGGAGGAATGAGGCAAAGAGTAACCATTGCTTTGGCCACCGTACTTTCACCCAAACTGGTATTCGCCGACGAACCAACCACCGCATTAGATGTTCTGGTCCAACGTGGTGTGGTCCAATTATTAAAAGAAATACAACAACGTGAGGGGAACACGCTAGTGTTGGTTTCTCACGACATGGGGGTACATGCTAATTTAGCAGACCGAATTGCCATTTTGTATGCTGGAAAGCTCGTTGAAATTGGCGATGCCAAATCTGTTTTCAAAAAACCCAAACATCCTTATACCCAATACTTGATAGAATCCTTACCTCGGCTCGGTGATAGGTCGGAGAGGATCAGTATTCCTGGCAGGCCACCGGCACTTGACCAACCTCCTACTGGTTGTCGATTCCATCCCCGTTGCCCCCACGTTCAGGATAAATGTAAGGAAGAGGTCCCACCTTTAATTGCGATGGGAAATGGGCAAGAGGTAGCTTGTTTCTTAGCGGAAGACAAAATCCAATATGACTCTCAACGATAGCCACTCGAAGTCTTCAATATTATTATCGGTTGACAAATTAACTAAGATTTTCAAAATCCAGCAAGGGCTTTCTAGCGTTGAATTAACAGCCGTTGATGGGGCTAATTTTTCAATTCGATCCGACAAACCAGAAATTTTTGTTCTAGCTGGTGAGAGCGGTAGTGGGAAAACTACTATCGCTCGTATGATTTTAGGATTAGTAGAGCCTACCAGCGGAACAATTCTTTATCAAGGACGAGACATTACTAAGTTAAGCCAACGGGAGAAAAAGTCTTGGTATTTCAGGCAAGTCCAGCCTATTTTTCAGAACCCTTTCGCGACTTTTAGTCCCCTAAAAAAGATAGAAACTTATCTATTTGAAACAGCTCTGAACTATCATATAGTTGACAAGATTCGACTACATTCCTACGTTAGTGAAGTCCTCAATTCTGTTGGTCTCTCCTTAGCAGAAATTAGCGGGAGATATCCAAACGAGTTATCAGGCGGCCAAGCTCAACGGGTATCGATTGCTAGAGCATTGATTACTAACCCTACATTATTAGTAGCCGATGAACCTGTTTCTATGGTTGACGCTTCACTGCGAATGTCGATTGTTAATCTATTTAGAGAACTTCGGGATAAAAAAGGTGTTACCATTTTGTATATCACGCACGATTTAGCGACAGCTTACTATGCCGCAGACCGAATTGCCGTTATGCTATCCGGATGGATTATAGAATCTGGTTCTGTTGAGCAAGTATTAGGCGATCCCCAACATCCATATACACAAAATCTGAAACAATCTATTCCCACTCCAGATCCTGATAAAAAGTGGAATGAACTGATCCGTCTCGAATCTATTGATACTGATAGCATACAAAGTGGAGGTTGTAAGTATGTCGGTCGATGTAGTCGGGAAACCGATCTTTGTCGAACAAAAATCCCAATAGATTTTAATGACAATGGTCGATACGTAAAATGCCTACTACCAGATGTGCGTGTTAATGGTATAACTGAGGTTATTAACTAAAACAATATGGCCATTGGGCTAAATTTCAGTATCTTATAGATACCAAAGAGAGATCGTAAGTTAGCCAGATACAAGTTGAAATGAGAATCGATATTATTTGAATGAAATGCTGCATCACATAACACAACAGCCAATGTAAACTCTTCAATAATGAATACCGAGTCAATAGTAATAGATTGACTCAAAAAATGACTGTTATAAATATTCAAATACCTTAATGAACTACTCTTATTTTAGTTTCTAGTCTTGCTTGTAGCTTGTATTTGGCTCAGCACCGTTTGCTTCATTTCTGAGACCGAATTTTCTGCTGAAAGGACCACATCAGCGAATCGACGACTAGGTAAGACCCATTCTATGTACATTGGTCGCGTTGTAGCAAGGTACTGATTGATCACGGTTTGTAGGCTCCGTTTTCGTTCAGATTTATCTCGTAATAAACGACGTATAAAACGAATATCATCTGATAAATCGATAAAAATCTTCAAGTCGAGCATCTGGCGAACTTCACTCAAAACGAGCGTATGTAACCCCTCGATGAAAATCGTTGGCCTATTTACGATTTTTCTGGTTGATTTTGACCGGCGATGAGTTGCCAAATTGTAGATAGGTGCATTCACATTTCGCCCTTTTTTCAACTGCTGTAGATGATTAATCAATAAATATTGGTCTAGTGCAGAGGGATGATCAAAGTTAATTGATCCATCATCCAATTTTGGTTGTTTACAGATGTCATGGTAATACCAGTCTAGACAAAACATACTGGTTTGGTTAGTGCCCAAATGGGAATTCAAAGACTTAGCTAATGTACTCTTACCACTCCCACTCCCACCAGCTAGACCAATGAAGAAAGGCTTAATCATGAATTGCTCGCCATTACTAACACGTATTTTTACAGAGATGGAATAGTACTACCTATCATCTAGCATTCTAAGCTAATTAGCAAAATTATTCAATTTGATATAGTATAGGGTCAGAAAAATGGAGTAAATTGCTTAGACTGATATACCACAAGTTAGAAAGGTACATGATTTCTAATTCGATACTATGACTTTAACTGAACAATATGCTAAACGGGGTTTTTGTGTGTTGCCGGGTTCAGCCATCGGCCGGAAATTTATCGAGGACGCACGAAAAGGTATGTTGGCTGTAAGAGATGGAATCTTCGACACTGGGTCTCAACCTTCCTCTCACCCTGGTTTCGATCATACCAAGTTGTGCAAAATTAACGATGCTCACTTAGCCAACCACGCTCTTTATACGATGCTCGTTGATTCTAAACTTGGCGAAAGTATTGCCAATATAACAGGATCTAAAATGGTACAAGTGTGGGCTAGCCAATTACTCATTAAACCACCTAGATCAGGAAGTTCAGGTCGTGTTGGCTGGCATCAAGATCGTCAATACTGGCAATTTTGGCAGAAAAGTGAAGGACTCTTCACTGCTTGGATTGCATTAAGTGATGTCAGTGAAGAATCCGGACCGCTTCAATTCGTGCCTGGCTCTCACAAATGGGGTTTCTTAGGAAAGGGAGATTTTTTTAGTTCTGACCAGGACACACTTCGGACAAGTATACAAACAGTAGTAGAAGAAAAGTGGGAAGAAACTTCTGTTCCTTTACCGATGGGTAGTGTCAGTCTTCATAATTGTTTGACATACCACGGCAGTCAAGAAAATATTTCGGATAAATCAAGATGGAGTTTTGCTGTTCACCTTCGTGATGAACGAGCCGATCCAATTCGGAGTACTAATAATTATTACATTTCACATTTAGAAGATATGAAATACAGTCCAGTAATTTTTCAATGACTAGCATAGTTCGTAGCCTTTTCACCTCAAAAATTACAGCATTTGACCCTATTCACTAGATTTTCACTCGTTTTGAGGTGAAATTTACTTTTTCTTGCAGATCCAGATAGGTCAGTATACATTATTCAATTTATGTAGTTGTTCCTATTGACTCTTAGAACAAATTGGTCCAGACTATTGAGGTTGAAATGACTAAGATATCAGAAGCAGTCAGAGCTAAGCGTAAAATTTAGAAGTATCAGAGAGAATAAATATTGAAAACAAAACCCATTCTATACGAATCTCACATGCATACACCTCTCTGTCAGCATGCACGTGGTTTACCACAAGAATATGCAGCGGTAGCAGAAAAACGAGGATTGAAAGGTATCATAGTTACTTGTCACAATCCTGTTGAAAATTGGGGACCAAATGTCCGTATGACTATCCAACAATTTGAAGACTATATTGATATGGTGGACTTAGCTCGAAGAGAGTGGGAAGGTCGAATTGACATCCGTCTAGGATTGGAAAGTGATTATGCTCCGGGTATGGAGTCTTGGTTGGAAGATCTACACGACCGAGCGGAGTTACATCATGTGCTTGGTTCGGTCCACCCTCACCTAGTGGAGTATCAAGATCGTTATTTTACAGGTAACATAAGAGATTTCCAGAAGACATATTTTCATCATCTGGCATTAGCTGCCGAAACTGGTTTGTTTGACACCTTATCTCACCCTGACTTAGTTAAAAATGTAGCGCCAAATGATTGGGATTTAGAACCATTGAAAGATCATATTCTCTCCGTCCTAGACAGAATCGCTAAAACTGAAACTGCTATGGAACTCAATACCTCGGGCTTGTATAAATCGATACCGGAAATGAATCCTGGATTGTTTATGCTCGAAGAGATGAAAAAGCGACAGATCCCAGTTGTAATCGGGGCTGATGCTCATGATCCGACTAGAGTCGGAGATCAGTTTGAAAAAGGACTGAAAATACTGGCACAGGTCGGCTACCAACAGGTATCCATTTTTCTTGATCGCCAGCGAAAAGATATTAAATTGGACCAGATTAATTTAAATTTAGTCGCTTAAATTATTTAGCTTAATTCTGTCAACTATTCTAATTTATTTAATTATTAGACACATCAGGAAGGTGGAGAATATATGATCACTGATATGGATATTTACCTCTTTGACTTACAAGGATACATACATATTGAGGGCGCTTTAACGGAGAGTGAAATAGATGAACTCAATTCGTGTGCAGATAGTATTCCGTCATTGAATCCTGGCCAGTGGTATGGTTATATCCATGGACATACCTATGGAGACAACGACGGTTTAAACTATCAACAGATTTACGAAGCTGGGGAGCCATTCGAAAAATTGATCGACCATCCATCTTGGTTCGATCGAGCAAGGTTTTTTATTGGAGGAGAAGGCTCGTTCGACGAAATGCATGGGCCAATGTTTATTGATGAAAATTTACTCAATTTTCGACAACCAGGACAAGGTATCGGGTTACATAACGGTGGACAACTTGGAATCAGTCGGTGCCAATTTCGTTATATCAATGGTAAATTTCATTGCAATCAAATAAATATCTTGATCGCTTTAACAGATATTGGCCCAGGCGATGGAGGAACAGTCATTGTACCTGGTAGTCATAAAAGTAATTTTGCCAATCCTGATTTTAGTCAATTCAGCATGGGAGCAAAAGGTGAGTGTCCGTCTATGATGAGAGCTGCTACTGAAATACACATGCAAGCCGGGGATGCATTACTCTTTGTTGATTGCTGTACTCATGGTTCAGCCAATAGAACTAACGAAGGGCAACGTCGCGTTATTGTTTACCGATATGGCCCATCTTGGGGTAATTTTCGACATGGTTATCATCCTTCACCCGAGTTGCTGGATAGGTTAACACCTGAACGTCGAAGGATAGTATCGCCACAAACGCCAATACCGAGAACTCCTCAAATATAAAATTTTTAGTCGTTGAATTTCCAGTTTCTGGTGGGATGAACTATTATCAATCCTTGTTTAGTTTTGGATTATAGTAAAAATTATGTTTATTTTTATGACTAACACGGAAAACCATAACAACCAAGGTTAGTTTTTCCAATTAATCCACACCTGTTAAAGACTAATTCCATCCAATACTGAGTTGAATTAGGCCTAAACTTATTATAATAAAATTCAATTGTGTAGTAGTTACAGTCTTAAGTACGGAAAACAGAAGACTGGTACTCAAGGGGTGTTCAATGAGGCGTTCTCAGTTGGCAATTAACTCTATTTCGACCCAAGATGTTGATTTAGAAATACGTTTGCACGATTACCGAAGAGCGGGATTTGAAAAGGTGGAGTTTTCTCTGTCACAAATAAAAAATAAAATGGCATTAGGCTTCAGCTTAGAACAAATAAAAAAAATGCTACGTCAGTCAGGCTTAACCTGCATTGGCGGTTTTGAAAGTACCATTTCTTGTTTTGATGAATCCAGACAACGGATATTTCATAATCAACAAATTATACAAAATGCGAATATGGTTGCCGAGTTGGGTGGTTCTATTCTGGTGGTTGGGACTGATGGTCCGAGTAAGAAAATAAGCGACCCGCTAAAGCAAATGTCAGAAATCGTGGCTGAAGTGGCGCATAAAATTGAAGATACTGGTGTTACCATCTGTATAGAGTTTAATTGGTCACCGTTTGTTAAGTCATTACGTACGGCAGCTGAAATTGCTCGTGGATCCGGTATGTTAAATGTAGGCGTATTGTTTGATACGGCACACTATTACTGTACACCCACCAAGTTTGATCAGCTTAGCATTGAAAATGTTTCTCTGATTAAGCATGTACACATCAATGATATGAAAGACATACCCGCTGAATTTTGTGACCATAATCGAGATCGAGTCCTTCCTGGCCAAGGATGCTTGGACTTAAGCTCTATCTTAAATCGATTGGAATTACATGGCTATTGTGGGGACTTCTCGATTGAAATGTTTAGCCAAAGATTGTGGAATCTCCCCACTGAAGATGCCGCCAAGGAAATGTACGAGAGCTTGTTACCTTTTTGTTTATGATTTTTTGAACTTCACACATCAACTGAAAAACTCTTTGACAGTTAATTCTATCCGCTACCACAAAGAAATAGGATTTTAAAAACCATAACCAAAGCCAAGTAATAAGCTCAATCCGTCTATCAATCCATCACTTGTTTTTATATTTCCGAATCCTCCTAAACCACAAGTAGCAACAACCCCCCCTTTCTGACCAGCGTCATAATCGGAACCGACATAGACTGCCCCCCCATACGGCCATGCATGTGCCGACAGGTGTGGCCGTAGACGTTGTTTAGTTGTCCCTGGATAGTACCGAATTCCTACCGCTCCCATCCAACCTGCGAGCTTGGTACTGCCAACAAGCAAAGCCAAACGATTACTAATATCAAATTGCATCCCCAAACCTAAAAACGGTGACCCATATGGCAACCCTACTCCCATACCAACCCTACCATTAGTAAAAATACGACGTACTATTGAGTGCTTCGTATTGATTTGTCTCTGACTTGTTTTTTCATTACTTTGAGCAGAAACGATATGTACCGGCAAATAGGATAGGGAAAAAACTATTACTAGCAATATTTTTCTCATAATTCTCCAAATTTTATTCTTCTATTTCTAGTCTCACTTCTGTAATGATCACCAAAAGATGTTTTGAAAATTAATTCTGTAGTTGCTACTCCTCTGTTCAATAGAAAGCTAAACAGTATGTCTAGGTTGGATTGAAAAAATTTCTTATATCCGTCAGGTCCAATAATTTAACTGCAATAATTTAACTGTTTGTAAATATCAAGGCACGTAAAAATATTATTAATCTCATCTGTTCTTACTAAACTTCTATGATCTCTAGTGAAATGAGTATGTTGAAATTCTCGATAAAATCTTCGGCATCATTCAAGACAGTGTTTATTACTAAACATTATACCAACAATCACCGATAAGGAAATAATCGTAAATTATAGGAGTCTTGCCTATCACAATAAAAACAGAAAAATAACCAGCTTCTATTTTCCTACTTACCACTATCACTGTTTGAGCTCTAAGTTTAGATTCATAATAGGTCAGTGATGCATTTTCTCTTCGATTGGCTTTTTACTCTGAACACGTAATGTAGAGGTTCTAAGGCCAAATCTCTACGGTTCTCGTTTAGAGACGACAGAGCATGAAACACTGTAAACAAATCAATTAGAAGATATATTGGTTTCAAAAAATGAAATTGGTGTGGTGGAATAAGTTTGAATTTTCTATGCCTTTTTCCATTGGTGAAAATGCAAATAATAAAACCAGTTTTTATTTCACTTTTTTCACCTTCGTCTCTTCTATTAATAAATTGAAGGATTCAGATAATTAGATTATTTTCTTTGCTGACTGAATTATATGAGAGGAGACCAGTGGACCTAAGGGGTGAATACTATGCAATTTGAAATTATTTGCTACGTACCGTCGGGCTAGCGAACAAATCACTCGACCAGTATAAAACACAAATAGTATTCCTAACATTAATCCTCGGGAGTGGTGTTTTTTGAAAAATCAAGCGGTAACAAGCTTATGGGCTAAAAGTCTTCTAACCTGACTCAAATTGTCTACAGACTCAAGAAAACAAAACTAGAAATTTAAGGAGATTTACTATGATAAATACTAGCAAGCAGCATGATGTCACACACTATAAAGAACTCATCAGAAACGTAGTTGCAGAAAAGAAAAAACATCAATATCAAAGTATGAATGCGACAGAATGGTCAAAAATAGACGGATTTTATCAAAGACTCATACGGAGTTATCGTAATAAAATAGAATTAGCTCGGGAAAATACGATGTAGAAATAATCCTACCAACAAGAGTTCAAGGTTACCAAGTTTAAAAAATGACTACTGATAAGACAAAGGAGTCTATTGATCTTGATTTTTGGGTTGCTAAATAGCTGAGTCTTCGGCTACGTACGAGTTTAGCCTTTCTGCTCTTGAGAAACACTAATTGAAGAGCGAAATAAGAGAATCTGTTCTATATAGATAGGTCAGTAAGAATCAGGGAAGATAATAAAATTATAAAAACCTCATCAAAGTCTCTAGAGGATCAGTGAGAAATGGATTTCATATCATAGATTAATCTTACACAATTAGTATGGAAAGTTAAAAGCCTGGCAAAATGTTAGAGAATCTCAATTTTAAGATAGAAAGCCCGTGAAAAAGGAAATTTTGGTCGGTTAAGCGCCAAGGGTGTCTAGCAAATAGTTGTTGTTAGTACAAGTAGGATATAAGGTCAGACAGCATTTATTTTCTATTAGGGTTGTTTCCAGTCCTTCTTAGGCCCTGAATGATCCGATGTGTACTCATCCACCAAGTTGGTGGATGAAAATAATTGTTTTTAGCTGTTGGCCAACCTTCCCAATAAGTGGTAATAAACGGGACTAGTTTCCGGGCCTGAGTTATTGGAATTACTACTTGATCATCCATAAAGAGTTTCATGGCCTCGATTACCATAGCCTCAATTTTCGGATCCCCAAGTGGCATAACCCCGATTTTTGCCACAATTTCACTGTATTTATCTGCTCGGCTACCACTCCAGCGTACATGGTTATTACCACTAGGAGACCTTTGGTTAACGGGACGTAGAAATCGGTTAGTGTACCGATTCATCGACAACCAAGGTTCATTAACCGATCCACAAGCATCCCAATCTACCACGGCCTCAAATTTACCAAAAGCTTTATTCTCCTGCCAAGTTGCTCCAGTAATAGCACGATTAGTAGCCAAAATCCCTGCCGATCTTAGTTGTTCGACAATCACATCTCCTACTCGTCGTAGCTCAATTGCCGCTGCATGTGTTTGTATGTTCAGAGAAAGTTCTTCACCTGACTTTTGGTAATATCCGTTGCTTCCGAGTTGCCAACCTTCAGCTTCAATTAGTTGCCGCCCGGCTGAAACGTTACTTTTTGGGTCGATCCAAAGGTCCTGAATAGCATCTATATATGGCTTCATTGCTGGATACTCAACGAAAATTGTTTTGGAAGGAAATGAGGTATCCTCATAAGCGATTTTAACAATCTGCTGTCGATCAATAATCAAGCTAATAGCCTTCCTCATTTTTGGGTTATCCCAAGGAGGAATTGTATGATTGACCGATAGCTGCCTTGGGCAAGGGTCCAGCCATGCATAAGGCATCTCATCTTTCCAGGCTACTATATTAGAATTTTGGGCACGAATACTCTCGAACGCACCCAATGTTATATCAGTAAGACTATCGAGTTCGCTATTCGCCGCCAGTAAAGCCCGATTCTCTTCTACGCCCGTAATTAACCAAATCAAACGTTTAGGCTCGGGCAAGGGTTGGAAGCCTGACTTGGCTCCCCACCAGTCGTCTCGACGATCAAAAACAACCTCGTTCATACTAGTACTGACCAAGCGGTAGGCGCCTGTACCAATTGGCCACCCTTTTTTGGGATCGTAAAACTTGAAAGTAGAAGGATCTTTATCACTCCATATGTGTTCTGGTAAGATGACCATGCTACCACCAACTCGCACCGAAAAATAATCTAATTTGAAACGAGGGTTGGGGCTCTTCAGATAAAATATGACCTTCAGAAGTCCAACCTTTTCAACTCGTTCGACCCACTGTTGCATACTAGCGGAATCTCCAAGAGATTGAGTGTCATCAGCAAGTAGGGTATTAATGGTGAAAATAATATCGTCTGCCGTAAAGGCTTCACCGTCCGACCACTTAACATCAGGTCGAATCGTTAGCGTCCAAACATCAAGTTCTTGATTAGATATAAAGGATTCTCCAATCCAGGACTCAATTTCTGCTGTCTCATAATTCAAAATAAACAAAGGTTCCCACACACACTGATGCATACCAGGTCCTGTTGGTGAGGGGACCAATGGATTGAGATTATGTGGATCAGGAATAACATTACCACCAAGATCAAAAATTACAGTGTCTTTTCTATCAACTTTTGAAATAAGAGTTGAACCTCTATCGGAAGTGGGTAATTTTTCAGCTGGGTCTTCTTTCACACAACCGTGACCTATGATTAACACAAAGATGCCAAGAATTACTAAAACAACCGGAAATCGAATTAATTGAAAAAGGAGCTGTCGCAAGTTGAGCATAAAATCACGTAATCACAGTTTATAAAAGATGGTGAAACTAAAAGTAATAGTGAAGAAACAAATTAGTTCGAGCTATTTCTAGGATAATTAATTATTGTCTTGTAGTCAATCTATGATTTGACATGTTAATTACTCAGATAGAGATAAATCTTATCCTGAGACTAAAGATCGATCAGCCAACCAACCAGTATTGCTGCAGAAAACCCAATACACCCTCCACCTATACAACCAGCGAAAAATGACATAGCTTTCTCCATACCACTAATGAGAAATGGTAATTCCGGATCAGTATCCCACTCTGGCATTCCTCCGGAAATTTCCCTCATAATTTCAGTTCGTCGTTTACGAATAAATTTCTTTTTCTTTTTTATCGATTCGATAAATTGTTCTAACGATTGATCGAAATCTCTCTCGTTCCGTTTACTTTTGGCTTTATTCTGAGTTTGAAAGCTGATTCTGGATTTTTGATAAATTAACAGATGGGGTTTGAGTAACTCCTCTAATCTTTCTGTTTCTGATATAAGATCTTTTTCGCTCCAATGCTTTTCTAAAATTTCTCTTAATGCATGTTCATAGCGCCGGCGACCTGATGTTAATTGGTATAGCCTGTGTGCTACCAACCCTTTGGTCTTGACAGAAATAGGATCTTTCCTATCGTCCTTGATGTGACTGAATCGCTCAAATAAACTGTCTGCTCCCCAAGGAATAAAGTGAAATTTATTTGTGTCTGAATTTAAATAAACAAAAAAATTATTACTATTTCCTGAGTAACCATCCCAAGCACCTAGTAATCCTTCCATTGCCCAAAACAGATAAAAAGAGTTTAGATCAATCAAATCGTTCATCGCACTTTCAATTTCATGATTATCGAGCTGTAGCGCACGAATTAGCTGTTTAATTCTCGGACGACCTATTTTGTCTTTGCCTAGTTTTTTTTCAAAACTTCCTGACCAATCTTCAAAAAAATCTACTACGGTTCCCTCATATAAGACTCCGTCATCAGCACCAAAATTTCGCTTCAGAAAAGATCGATGTATTCTTTCTACATGTGAATAAATACCTAAACTCTGACCATTGACACTCAAGTGTGCATAAGCACAACGTGGGGCAGGCAAACCAGCCGCATTAAACAATCCATAGCCCATAAATTGACTAATCAGACTAGTATCTTGTTGATTATTGTTAAAAGTCAAATTCGTTACCCCATCAATCTGGCCCTGTTTATCTAGGTGATTTAGCTTTATTTTGAGTGATGGTCGGGTTAGATTTTGAGAACCAATAAATCCTTTTTTGCGAATGCCTACACGATCAAATCCAATTCCATCAATGGAAACCATGGCTTCGACGTATGTATAAGGATGGGCAATGGGATGGTATTGTCGCCTATCGGCTAATGCAGTCCGAAAGTCTCGACTTTGATGGCAAATAGTATTCCAATCTTCGGGGTCGATGGTAATTTTAACGTCTAAAACTCGATCAGATGGAAATATAGTATCCCTTGTTAAAACATCATTTACTGACTCTTCGGCATTAACGATGCTCGTTAGATAAGCCAGAATGATTAGAAATACCGAATTTTTTCTTAATTTTAATATATTCCTCAAAACGAAATTTACAATTACTTGAATGCTTATTACAGATACTACCTGTTCAAGGCAAAATACTTATTTTAGGCGGATGATTTCTTTTTGAGCTTCTGTCAAACCTTCCATAACGTGATCACTAAAGGTTAATCCTTGTCCGCCCCAGTCTGGCATGTAGCCAACGCTGTAACAGTAATAAAGAGTTCGTCGTGGGCGACCTGAAGTATTGACCACAGAACCATGTGTTAACGCTTCAGTGAAAATGATAGCGTCTCCAACATCCGCTAGGATTGGCATCAAAACTGGGTTTTCATCAGGATGGTTCCCCCAAGGCCGATTAAAATTACTTTTATGTGACCCTGGAATAGCAGCAAAACAACCATCCTCAACCCTACAATCAATTAATGGAAAGACGGCCTTGGTTAAGGTTGAAATCATTTCACCATCGCGGAAATGATACTGGCATTTATAACTGATTGGGGTATTGTGCCCATGTAAGCCTGAATAACCGTCTGCCCACCGATAGATAGTATAGGTGTGATTAAGTCGATATGAACCATAGGTCACACCATCAATTATTGATAAAACTTCAGGAATATCAATCAAAAAATTGAAAGCAGTATCAGATTCCAGAATATTAGAAATATAGAGTTCTTTTTCTGTTTTTTGTGTTCCTAAGCAAAGAGGTGGAGGGAAATCTTGGGGACGCATATCCTCAAGTCGATCTAGTGATTGATTACATCTCGCTATAACAGATGATGGTACAACATCCTTCAGTACAATATACCCTTGAAGATCAAATAGATATTTCTGCTCTTCGGTCATGTTATTCCCTCACTTTTTTAATTCAGGTTCTGAAAGTTGATTATTAATCTTCCTTAAAAAAGATTGATATCAAAATAAATACCCTATCTCCATACCTAACGCTGGTGATAAGCCACGATTTAGCCTAATGTCTCCAAATTTTGCAACCTTTCCATCTGGTGCTTGCAATGAACTAGAAATATAATTTGTTCCAAGGTAGGATGTAAAAGTTAACCCTAATTTTGATGATACTACTCTGTATCCAAGGTAGAGTGAAGGAAACAACAATATTTTTTTTATTGGTTGAGATGATTCTTTGTAATCCCAGTTGAATCTTCCCAGACCAAATCCAGCTTCATAAAACACACCTTTCGGGCGACCAAAGTGAAAAGCCCGTATGGATGGATAAAAACCAATTGCATTTACATTTTCACCATTAGGCTCAAAATAACCCAAACCTAATCCAATTTCATATTTACCATTACCTACTTGGGTTCCGTAATATCCCAAGAAACCTCCAAAGCTAAAAGACAATATTTCTACTGCGAGTACTCGCTTTTTGTCTATATGCTCTAGTGCTAGCAGATTAGTTGAGATGGAGATGAAAAAAGTAAGCTGCAAAGCTGCTTTATTAATCTCCATCTCAACTATAATGGTTAGTTTAGCGACGGTTTGCTGACAACAATTCGGCCAGCGCCTTCTCCAGGATATTTTCTAGCGTTAGCCCCCGGGTAAGCATATCCATTGATGAATGCTCGGCGTGTTTCTTTTGAGCGGTTAGGCTCGCTACCATGAATAACATAAGGGTGAAAAACTGCTAAACTTCCCTCCTGCATTTCAATAGGAATGGCATCTTCTAATCTGATTTTTCCTGTTGCTAAACAGTTATTCAGATTTTGGGGTAGATCCAGATGCCCCAATTTAACAGAATTAGGAATGAAGCAAACGGGGCCATTAGTACTAGTAATCTCATCCAGTGCTATCAGGGTTTGCACATAACTTCCTTGCCCGTTGATATCTTGCCAATATTTCCCACCATAACCGCGATGGGTACTATCTTGATGCCATTCAAAAAATACTTCGTCCCCGGGCAATTTAAAATGAGCCTGATTGATTAGCTGATTCATCTTTTTAGCCCCCAGTAATTGGCTGGCCACAGACAATAGTCGAGGATCTTTTCCATATCTTGACAACGTTGGTTCTGCTGCACCACACCATGAAATCCGGCGAATAGCAGGTTGCCCTGAGTGAGTACCTCTCTGTACTTGACCTAAGACAAATTGTGCTCCCCGGTGCATTATATAGGTCTCTTTCTCTTGTTTTAATTGTTCCAGGTGCAGATTAGCAAGGGAAAAAGCCGTCTTTTGCAGTGCTTGAAAGCTATTCTTCATCTCCTTAATTTCATCTGAATCAAAGACACCTGGCACGATGAAAAAACCAGTCCGAAAGAAACTATCTCTTTGTTTATTTGTCAACTCGACCATAGGGTTACTTACTCAGTTGATTTAGTGTATGATTTGAGCTAGCTAAAACAAAAAAATTATTAGACCTTATCTTAAACAAGAATTGATTTAGATGCAGTGCGAAAAACATAGAATTAATCAATTTAATCTAAATGTACCGATGAAATTGTCAAAATCGTTTTGCCACATCATAACAGTTTTTTCAGGTCCAGTTATTTTGAAAAACCATAATCCATCCTTAGTTTCAGCTATTGCTGCCAGTAGAGCATAATTTTTGAGTTCCACTTTGGGACCATCCATCATCATTGGCATTCTAGGCTTAAGGTAAGTCCCTTGTACAGCAACAATATGTACTGGTATTTGATTGATAACCTTGGATTCTTTCCTAACCGAGTCAGGATCTGAACCATTTGGAGGCAGTACGAATTGCTTTTTCCATCGGTCGATATTGCTACTGATTGATCCACCAATCCCCTTAAAGATTGCTAAGGTTGCAGCTTCAACACCTTTAGGACCAGGTAATTCATATTGATCGTGTCTCATTGATGAAGATGGTTGTTGTCGTATCCAACCACTGGCCGCGGTGTAATTCAAATTAGTATCTTTTTGGACCTGAGAAGTATTACTGGAGGGTTGACTCTGGATGGATGTATTTGTTAATTCTTTGGGTGTTTCCTTACTCTGACAGCTAACCAGAAAAATAATAGACAACGTTATTAGAAACCGGTAGTACCATTTATTAACCTGCAACATTATTTTGTTCCCTCAAATAGGTATTATACTTGCTTTTGCACTTAGAGAATGTCAATCTCTTTATATGATTTGTTTGTAAGTTCAAGTCTAAAAACTTTGACAATATATCCAAGTTCTGTTTTCCTAGTTTGTATCGACAGCTAAAATTATACCCCCTACTTTTTAACAAGAGTCAAATCTATCTTTTCTATCGACTTACCGTGTATATGCTAACACATTATTTAGATTAGAATAATCGTTACTCAAATCTGCAGCATGACATTGTTTATAGTCTCCTCTTATCTTGTCAGGTAAACAGAGACCACCAATTTTATAGTTTGTATTGATGTCGGATAAAAAATTTGTACAAAAACCCAACTTCTTATAACTCATTTTTTATTACTAACTGATTGTCGATCAATACAAGATGATTGGCTTTTTCTTCCAGAGCTTGTAAGAAACGAATTTTATTGGCTGGGGATATATTAACGGCTAAATTATCCCCTGTATCTATGTAGAGTCTATCTAAGGATAAGGCTGGGCTGGAACTTGTACTGCGAGTCGGAATAACTTTGTTGATACGTTGGTAAGGTATTCTGGAACGAATACACCCGAATCGTATCAACAAAGTTTTTTCTTCGAGTTCATAATACAACGGGAAAATCAGCCCAGCGTAGATTAAACCAACAATTAGAACCCCAATCCAGCTTAGCCATGCATAGGAAATACCAAGTAAGTAGAAACCTAACAGCGTAAGAAGAGAAATGAGGGGCGATACGCACAATAAGGCAGCCAACCACCAATCAATTTTAGTTTTGAAGCGTTTATTTCCATTTATTTCCATTCATGCCCTACGAAAAATTTTAGTTCTTCCCTCTTGATAGCTCGGCTGTGATTAAGTAATTGCAAACGATATCGTAAAATTTCCGGAGCGAAGTTGGGGGCCGTAGATTAGTACAGTTATTCAGTACGCATCTCAGGTAAATGTAGGTGATTTTTTGATTCAATACAAATGAAGTCGGATATTGCTATCTGGATCTTAGGATAAAGAGTTGGAAGCTGAGTTGTAATACGCAACCTAAATGCTATTTGAGCTAGTGTGGAATTACGATAACTCAATTACTTCTCGGTTGCAAATATCCTTGGTTTCTGTAAAAGAGGCAAAAGCGATCAATTCTTTTGTTTCTGGTGAAAGTCTAGGTATCACTTCATCACGAATACCATTCTGATAATAAAAATATTGTGGGTTGTAGCACAGGATTAGAAATCTTCTTTCTCGGTCTGCCGGTTTCCATATCAATGCTCCGTGGGTTAGAAGTTCTGAGATCACAATGACGTCTCCAGCCTTAGGAGTTATGTTTGTAATCTGTGGTAAATTATCAATTTTCGGGTTCTTGAGATCAGGAAAAAAGTAATTTGCAGGGCGTTGAGCCTCAACCCTATGTGAAACCGGCACAACAATTAATCCACCATCGCCTGGATAAACATCAGTGAAGTAAAAGAAGATGACAAAAGTATCACAGAATATGCGTCCGTTCCTATACCCATATCGAGTACTTTGCCAGCCAAAGTCCTCTCTAGCGCAGTGAAGTGGGGTCATTTGAGTAGTAAGATGTGTATTAACCGCTAAGGTACCTCTATCGAACCGAGGTTTGTTATCGGTTAGTTCTTTGACAATAGGCCAAGTGTCCGGATGGAAAAGCAACTGCTCCAATGATTTATTGTATGAAAACCCACTACCAATTCCACCGATACTCGTATCTGTACCAGGGTAAGAACTACTCATTCCTGATGGAAGTTGATCAACAGGTGTACGAATACACTGTTCTACACTCTTTTGGCATTGCTCAAGTTCTTTACCGATTAATACGCTTTTCAAATGCAGATATCCTGATACATCAAGTAGGCAACGTTATTCAGGTGTCATGGTAAATTCCTACGCAAGTAGGGAGCTATTGTACAACACCCAAAATTATATTTCTATTATTGATTGGGGATTACCTCCAATAGAAATATAAAAATAGCTAAAATGAAGACTGTCAATCGGTTGATGTATCTTAAGAACTATGTATGGGCTAGCTAGATTTTTATTTCTCGTTATTTTCCGCTTTCTGTATTTAAATATTTAAGTATTTAAATTGAGCGATAATTTTTTTAGAGAAACAACAGCTATTTTGTAATTTGGGGCGGGACTTGATTTTATTCCTCTATACGGGAAAATGTCCATTTTTGGCCCGGTTTCTTGCTAATAATGTTTTTTTTGTCTAGAATAAGAAACTAACACTAAATTACCCCGATTTGGTAGTACAAGCCATATGTTTGACGCATTCAAAGTTTCTGCGATTTCGCTTCGACCTGTTAAATGGGATAAAGATACTAACGCTGATAAAATGGAGTCTTTCTTTGTTGAAGCAGCCAAAGATAAACCAGATCTCATTGTCACTACTGAAGGCGTCCTAGAAGGTTACGTCATAATGGATGTGATCAACCAAATTCGAACTCCAGAGGAAATGCTTGATTTAGCAGAACCGATCAATGGATCTTATATCCGGCGGTTTCAACGCTTGGCAAACAGCCTGAATACTTGTATCAGTTTCGGCTTTGCAGAGCGGATTGGAAACGAGATTTTCAATGCAGCTATTTTTATCGATTATGACGGGCAAATTTCTGGCAAATATCATAAAACACAATTAGCGGAAGGTACTCATCCATCCTGGAACTTCAATCGAGTTGGACAGGTGTTACGTGCTTTTGACACTCCTCTAGGGCGAGTTGGGATTGCTATTTGCAATGACCGGTGGAATCCACTTATCATCCGAACATTAGTGTTAGATGGCGCTAACTTGATTTTGATTCCATCATATGGTTCTAAGAGTAAAGCACAAAACCAAACGGTCTTGGCTCGAGCCAGAGAAAATGGAGTGCCAATAGTTGAAGCCAACGTAGGTATGAACTTGATTATTAGCCATGGAGAAATTGTCGCCTACAAATGGGGAAACGATCAGATTACTACGGCAATAATTGAAGTACCCAGAGTCCCATGTGAAGATAATGCTCGAGAGTTGGAACAAATTTATCTTCAACAACAGAGGACTGAAATGGCCAAAAGATATGAACAAACGATGAGTAGGAGTTAATTAATGGACAAAAGATTAAGCCTGTATACTAGACAATCAGAAGTCGCATACAGTGTTGTGGGTGTGTCGGGTGAAATGACTCCGCGCAATGATACCGCCTCTATCGCTCAGCTAGATGATGATTCACTATTGGCTGTATGGCACAAGTACCGTAACAGTAGTAGAGGGAGTAGTGATTTTGGCAAGTGCGATATAGCAGCTAAATGGTCTCATGATGGAGGATTGACTTGGCAAGACGAGGAAAGAATAGTCGCTTGTAACCCGTCTGATAATAATGTGCAGGCACCTGCCCTACGCAAACTTAGGAATGGTGATATTTTGCTGGTTTGTTTGCGTGGGCACACAGGTGGTGAAAGTAGTACCATGGATGTGCTGAGATCAGTTGATGGTGGATATTCCTTTCATCAGCAAAACCCAATTTGGCAAAAAAGTCCTGGTCAGTGGCTACAAGGTGGTTCTACCAGTTTGTTGCAACTTCAATCAGGACGAATTCTGCTACCATTCCATGGTGGGGAAGGCCACCAAGCTTCGCAACATAATGTTGTTCACTGCTATTACAGTGATGACGATGGACAAACTTGGAATCGAAACGCTCAGCCCCTTGATCTTCCCATGCGAGGTGCGATGGAATCTTCCGTGGCGGAGTTGCCAAATGGCGAATTAGTGATGTCGCTGAGAACTCAGCTAGGATCAGTATTTTTGTCTAGGTCTAATGATGAAGGAGAAAATTGGCAACTCGCCCAGACAACAGGATTGAAGGCTCCAGAATCATCTACTTGTTTGAGGACGATTCCTAACACTGAAGATCTAATTTTGCTTTGGAATGACAGCTGGTACGACCCCGTCCATCATCATTATGGATTGCGCTCACCGTTGAGTATTGCTCTTTCAAAGGATCAGGGTAGTACTTGGCATAAAGTTGGCGATCTAGCTAGTCATCAAGAGTATAACTTTACTAATATTGGATGCGACTGGCTAAACGATGAGAAGGCAATAATAAGCTACTGTGTTTATGGACCAAATCGTACATGTGACAACGGTCGGAGTGGATGGGAAAATCCTGATGTCTTCGATTTACATGTAGCCATTATAGATAAAGATTGGATTTATTCAAAACTAGGAAACTGAATTATGTCAATTGGATTTTGGCCAGAAGGTAAAGTGGCTGCACTTAGCCTAACGTTTGATGACGCTAGACCCAGTCAAGTTGATTATGGTCTTCCATTACTTGATAGCTATGATATTCACGCAACATTTTATGTTTCAATTCAGCCGATGCGAAGTAGAAAAACTGAGTGGGAACAGGCGATCAAAAATGGGCATGAGGTTGGTAATCATACATTCAATCACCCATGTAGTGGCAATTTTTCTTTTGCCAGACACAAGCCCCTAGAAGAATACAACCTAGAACAAATGAGAGATGAGATCTTAAAAGCAAACTCCTGCATCGAACAAGAACTAGGCATACAGCCGAAGACATTTGCCTACCCTTGTGGACAAAAGTTCGTTGGAAGATCCAAAGATGTCAAGAGTTACGTGCCATTGGTAGCAGAATATTTCCTTGTTGGTCGTGATGCCTTCAATGAAGTACCCAACGATCCAACCTTCACGGATCTAGCACAGGTAACCGCACTTGATATGGATGATGTGACTTTTGAAACGGTGCAGCTATATTTAGATTACGCACGAAAGAATAATTCTTGGCTAATATTTCTTGGGCACGAGATTAGCCATCAAGGTAAACAAACCGTCAATATTTCTGTTTTAGAAAAGTTGTGCCAATTTCTGAAGAAGGGAGATATATGGGTTGATACGGTAGAAAACATTGGGACATATGTCAACCAAAAAAGAAGCATTTAGAACCAAAGACTTTAGATAGAAAACGAATTTTAAAGAAAATTATCTAGTCCAGCTTGATCTTTAATTTTTCAATTTTTCCTACCTAAGAACTTAGACTAGGTGCTAATATATTTTCTGGCTAAACTCTGGAAGATAAGGATTTGCTGCTCCACTCAAGAGGCATCATTTTTCAGTATTTTGGACATTGTTTTTTCGACAGCCTCTGCGGCTTCTGAAGCAGCCTTCGCATTGGTTATCAGAGATCGAGACCGTCTTGCAAGCACGTCATCAACCGTTCTAGCTATCTCATATTGACAAAACTAAACTACTTCTCCTTTAGTCAGCTCAAGATTTGGATGTACCAATTCAGGATATTTTTCTATGAGTTCCGAAACCGTGATTGCACCAGAACCAAAGTGTGTTAATCTGCTTCGGGTCGAGTTCTCAATATCATATCCATTTTTATTGGATTCAAAGGTAGAAAGATGTGTTTATGCCAATTAACTAAATCTTCCTACAACGCTCGAATCCTTCTAAGAATTTCTCAATTATTTCTGATGCCGAAAATAAACAAACCACAATAAAAAATCTCGTTAAAATTTGGTTTTAATATGGCAATTCTCAATCGAATTTGTATAACAGAACAGAAATAACAGACATGGTTTGGGTTATTCCAAAGAATAGAATTCAGTTTTTCCTTGATTATTCCTTTTCAACCAAGAAAATTTCAATTCGCTTAATCCATCACTATGAAATCAATTAATTACTAAACAGTGGTTCCAAGCCTATTTTGTTGGCAACTACATTGAGTATTGATTGGTGATCGATACCAATCGGAATTCCTATTTGTGCCCATTCTTTTTCTCTTTGGTATTCTAAAGTGCCAGGGAGATTAGCGTGGTCGTATCCAGGTGCAGGTATCATTTGTTGAATATCTTTTTGATGTCGATCAACTTCTTGTTTGAAATGTTCCAAATCGCGAAACCGTGAAATGTCAATGGCACAAATAAAGGCTCCTTGGTTGGCCCCCTCCCATGCATTCTGATCGACTTCTGGGTCAGACATCCAAATGCCAGCCATAAACCCACCCATCATATGTGCAGCTGCTCCTAGACCAATAAATTTAAAAAACGTGGCTGGAATATATTTGAATAGCTGATCTTGGGACAACTCGCCCGAACCACCAAGGTAGGCACCCATATCAATGACTATTGGAGGCTGTTTACCTGCAGGAATAGCAAAACTAATGGGGGATGCGCCAGATGCGGAGAGGATCGAATGATCCTTGCTAGGCCTAAATCGGTGAGCTGAAGTCGAGAACCCAATGCAGTCTTGTTCTAAAGCTAGACGTGAGTATGTTCCAGCTGCTCCAAAGTGGAAATGGTTTCGAGTTACCGCGCCAGCGATACCAAACGATTTAGCCGCCTCTACGACGAATTGTGCAGCTTGGTAGGATGGTAAATGGCCCATCCCACCATCACCATCAAAGATAGCAGTAGTCTGACTACTCACTTCATTTTGAATATTTGGTCTAGGATTAACCTTTTGGTCTATCATCATTTGAATATAACCATCAAGCTGACGGGTACCATGGCTAAAGACACCACGAAGATCAGTTTCGACCAATAGTTTGGCCATAAGAGACGCATCCTTTTCGTTCGTACCGACCTTTTGGAATGCTTGTTGTGTAAAGGTGATTAATCGATTCATATCTAAACGAGTAAATTTGGTTGGAACAGAATTCATCGAACGTTATCTCCTATCATAAAAGCGTAGGCCGTCACGGGTTAGTTAAGTTCAAATAATTACGGAATAAGTGATAGACGTGGTTATCTACCTGACTGCCTTGACTCTTCCCCAAGTGGTTGCGATCTTCTCTTTTTTCGAGATCAATAGCTTATTTTCCATGTCCATTCGAATTTGCTTATTTTCTAATGCATAGTTATAAATCCGTAAATCGTCAATAGATCCTTTGAGAAAACGGAGGCCTCCTCCTCGACTACCAATATACAAAGATTCCTGGCTTTTTAATAATTTTCCGGCACACTCAAGTTCTAGATTCAATTCACCATTGATATATAATTTGAAGGCTTTACTATCCCAGGTACCGGCTATATGTGTCCAAGTATCACGTGGTATTTCATCGCCTACCGCTTCATCATCACAATTATCAGCAAGGTCTTGTGCCTGAATTACGGGTCTTCGCTTTTCGTAAAATAATAGACTGTATTCGCCATCTCTTTTCCAAGTAGCACCTTTCTCCACCACGATTTGTTTCTCATCAGAACTAATAAACACCCAAGCCTCGATGGTCAAAGCTGTCATCAAATCAAGATCGTCGCTATCTTCAATTTCTGCCCAACTGACACCATCCAGTTTTGCGGCCTGATTACCCAATGGGCCTTTAGTTTCTCTAGGCTGAACATTAAAAGTTGCGTTATGACCAAAACCTGATTGGTCTTTCACAACAGGCCCGGAGAACTTATCGAAAGTTAGATGTAGAACCAGATCTCCAGCTTCAAGATTGATCGTCGCTAAAAAGAAGATAAAATAAAAGGATAAGAGAAAGAGGTTGAGTTTAGTCGTAATGTTCTTATTTGTTTGGATGATCGAACTCATAATTGATCCTTTCAAGTATTCTTAAAAGATTACCATAATGGTCAGGGTGATTATCAGTCGACCTAATTTCTGGTACGTGTTATCTATAATAAATTACCTGTGGTTTGACCAAT
Source organism: Candidatus Poribacteria bacterium (assembly GCA_002729015.1). The sequence continues at coordinate 62,345 of PBVO01000126.1, read as the reverse complement.
AAACTCGACTGACCTATAATGAGCGGCTCTCTTTGCAATCTTATGGATCGAATTGTTAATCAACTATTTGAGCGGTGATATGTCTAAATTTGTTGGAATTGATCTTGGGACGACTTCTATCAGTACTGTCCTAATTGATCTGAATGTGGTGAACTTTCCTAACCGTAGTCCTGTTCTTCGGCAATTGAGCATAGATAATGACAGTCAGATAGATATATCAGGCCAACCGAATTATTCAGAATGGGATTTGGACCGAATGATTAGTTTAGCTTTAAATCTACTGGTCAACATAACAACTGGAATACCAAATCGAGAGATTAGAGGAATTGGTGTGACTGGACAGATGCACGGCATGGCTTTACTGGACAAAAACTACCAACCATGCTCAAACTTTATCGGTTGGCAAGATAAACGTGGGAGTCAGATTCATTCTGGCAATTTAACATATGTTCAGCGAATGCGATCAGTAGCTAATTCGACTCAGTCTAATTCTTTACCTTCAACTGGATATATGGGAACGACTTTATTTTGGCTTTCAGAAAATGGTCGTCTGCCAGCTAACACGCAAGCCTGTTTCGCTCCAGATTATCTTGTTAGTCAATTGTGCCAAAGTACACCTACGACTGATCGAACCAATGCTGCTAGTTCTGGCTGTTTCAATATCACGAATAACTCCTGGAACACAGACTTTCTCAAGTCGTTGAATTTACCCACAACCCATTTCCCTTTTGTTTCAGAAAATTGTAGTGTGGCTGGTATGGTCAAAAAACTAGACTCGTTAGATGGAGTTCCAGTTTCAGTGGCTTGTGGGGACAATCAAGCCAGTTTTGCCGGAAGTGTGGATGATCCTAAAAATAGTATTCTGGTCAACGTTGGAACTGGTGGCCAAATTTCTGCTTTTGTACCGAATCTGCATCAAAATGAATCTTTAGACATTCGACCCTTTCTGTCAGATGGTTATCTATTAGTTGGCGCCGGCTTATGTGGTGGCAGGTCTTATCGTTCGCTCAAGCATTTCGTTCAACAAATTGGCCAATCGGTCTTCGGTATAGAACCAAATCAGAATACAAGTGATCTTTACTTGATTTTGAACCAACTGGCTGACTGTATCCCTGGCGAATCAGAAGGGTTAAGGTGTGAGCCTATATTCGGTGGTTCTCGGAAGCAACCGGATCGAAGAGGTATTTGGTCAGGCATCAGTGAAACTAACTTCACAATCGGTCATTTTGCACGTTCCCTTCTAGAAGGCATAGCCAATGAATTTGACGTTTTCCATCAACAAATGAAGAGGTCCGGTTTGTCTGAACGAACCAAGCTCGTAGGGGCAGGTAATGGTATTCGGCGTAATAGAGTCTTACAAAAATCGATTGAAAGTAAGTTTTCGACTTCTATGTCGATACCAATACACACAGAGGAAGCTGCTGTGGGTGCAGCTCTATCTGCATCTGTTGCTACTGGATATTTTGAAACAATTGTTGATGCTGGAAAACATTTTATTCGTTACCAAACTAAATAAGATAAAGACTAATATTAAAATGCATGTCTGAAAGAAAAGTCTAGCATAATAAATTAGAATTTACTGCCAATATCATCGATAAATTCTCAAAACCTGTTAGATCTGGTTCTATTCTAATTTGCTCTCAGAGCTTAGTCAATACCACTAAGTCAATTCGGAATAACGTAAGACTTTTGGGCTGAGACCACAATAACAATTTTCAAGAAAAATGTTGATAAATAGGGATTCCAATTTGGGTAAACTACTAAGTCCCTCCGATTTCATATCATTTGAGACACCAGACCAAGGGAGCCTTATATTCAAAATCAAATGTTATTGAAAAACCAAGACACAAGGATACGTGCACAGCTAATTGGGTATGTACTAGTTCCTATTTCCGTTATTTGGATGTTAAAGATGGAAATGCTGAGCGGTGGTTCTACGCAGGGAGGTGGAACAGCTGTTGGTGGAGCATCGTACCCGACGGCCATGTCCATATTCTTCCACGTCGTAGCATTGCTATTTGTTTTGGTTGTTCTGCAGAAATCATTACCTCAATCTTGGAAACCCTACTTCCTAAGTACCACCGAATTATCTATTATTTACGCAATTATGACGATTGGAACTGCTGTAGCAGGTGTAGACATGCTACAGGTACTCGTTCCTATTACAGCTTACCCAACTTGGTTTGCTACACCAGAAAATGAATGGGATAAATTGTTTCTGAGCTATTTGCCTGATTGGTGGGTCATTCATGATCGTAGTATTCTAAATGGTTTTTATAAAGGAGAGGATCGATTTGGAGCGTACTTGATACATTGGCTACCTGTTATTGGTGCTTGGACAAGTTTTTTGATGGCTATTATCTTTGTAACAGCAGGTTTATCTGCCATTTTGCGTCGCCAATGGGTAGAGCATGAACGATTAACTTATCCCATTACTCAGTTACCACTTTCCTTATTGGATTCAAAAAACCAAATCCTACGCTTATACCCGTTCTGGGTTGGTTTTATTGTAACAGCTATCATTACGCTATACAATGGACTAGCCTACCTGTTCCCCCATCTACCGATACTAATCTGGAGCTTGGACCTAAGGTCTGTTGTCACTGATTCGCCTTGGAAATCGATTGGCCCTACTCCAGTTAGAATTTTTCCTTTTGTTGTTTCAATGGCTTTTTTAATACCTCATGAACTCTCTTTTTCCTGCTGGTTTTTCTATTGGTTGATGAAGGGGCTGAAAGTGATGGGATCTGCTTTCGGCTGGCGTACATTACCTCAATTTCCCTATTCTCGTCACCAGTCATTTGGTGCCTATATGGGTATTTTTGCTTTTGTCCTATTTGCAGGTCGACACCATTTTATTAATGCCTTACTTGAAGCTTATCGGTCTACTAATACGGATAGTGAGGGACCTATTTCGATGCGTTATGCTTTTATCTACGTGTCTGTAGGTAGCCTTTTTCTCATCGGATTTTCTATTTATGCTGGTATGTCAGTATGGATTGCCTTGGCTTTCTTTTCGCTTTATTTCACCTTGTCAATTGGATTATCTCGGATTCGTGCGGAACTAGGTGCTCCAGTTCATGACCTACATTTCATGGGGCCACAGAGATTGGTCGTTTTTGCTACAGGTACTCAGTTAGTTGGTAATCAAAATCTGACACTTTTGTCGATCTTCTCTTGGTTTAATCGAGCTTATCGATGCCATCCGATGCCAGTACAGCTAGAAAGTTTAAAATTAGCACAAGTCCAGAAATTTTCGAGTCGTCGCATATTTTTCGCTCTAATTGTTGGCTCAGCCATTGGTGCTATCACTGTCTGGTGGAAATTATTAGATGCTTTTTACTTGGAAGGTGGATCCCGAGGAATTGCCAGCTACGCGGTTTCTGCCTTTGGTAGAGAACCTTATACACTGTTAGAAGGTTGGTTGACCTATCCTGACCCGCCAGATATTCCGGCATTGATTGCAGTTGCTCTCGGTTTCTGCTTAACTTTAATAATGCTAATAGTTCGATCGAGATTGATATGGTGGCAGATCCACCCGCTTGGTTACACCTTAGCCGATGATTATGCTATGAACTGGATCTGGTCTTCAGTTTTATGTGGTTGGGCTCTAAAACTATTAATGCTGAAATTAGGAGGGATACGTGTTTATCGAACGGCATTACCATTTTTCATTGGACTAATTTTGGGTGAGTTTGTTTTGGGTAGTTTCTGGAGCATACTGAGCTTAATCACTGGACAACCTATGTATGCATTCAAAAATTGGTGATCAATGAAAAGATGTGGAGTAAAGTTTGTTTTTTCAACTAAAGGCTGGCCATGACTATTTTGAGTATATTTGTTTTTTATATTGGGATTAGGTTAGTATAGAAAATATGACAGAGCGTAGAAGAAAAACAATTCTGGCGCTTATTGCCTTGCCAGTATACTTTTCCTGCTGGGTGGTGTGTGCTTGGGGTGGTCTAGATAGTTGCAACCAAATCGAAGACCATCTCTCCAAAACTGCCAAATTTCATCAAATTTCTTTCTGTTGCTATCAAACAGCTCGACCTGATTCAGAACCGAAGAGCACCAAAACCAATTGTTGTTCTATTAAATCAGTAATTAACCAAAGTAAAAATAAAACGCCACACTCACATACCTACTACCATGTAATAGATCTAGTTAGTATTACCTATCCGGTTTCGGTAGAGCCAGTTTCTCACTTATGGTTCGGACATCATTCCACACTAAGCCTTTTAGATTCTTTCCTAAATTTTTGTTCGCCTCGCTCTCCGCCATTTTCGTATCTGTCTTAGAAATTAGAATCCGGTTTATTTTTTATTACTTGGTCTGAGGCCCCCATTTACTGGGGAGGACCTGACCCCAGTCCCAGTGCTTTTTAGTCACCAAATCATCAATTGAACCATCTAAGACTTGGATAATTTATGGTTAAGATAGGAGATTGTTATGAGAAACCTCATTCGACTAATTCATATGTTAATTTCGATCATTACGGCCCTTGTATTTGCGTTCATCTTTGGTTGTAGTCATCACTCTGCACCCAATAGTTCGAATATCCATCCTGCTCACCCCACATCGGCAAAAATAGATTCAACTAATCTAGATCAATCAAAAAATACTCTGCTAATTCGGCAAAGCGAAAGGGCTAAAATGCCGAAAGGTTCAACCTTAGCCTTATCCAACGAAGCAATTAAATACTTACAAAATATGTTAGAAGCTTACTTTGCCGTTGGTAATCGGCTAGCTAAGGACAAATACGATACGATTCCCTCTCAATCCCACACATTTTTATCTGCCTTAGATCAGCTAAAAAGTGTAACGAACCAAGAAGACCTTAAGATAATTCAGATTCTAGAAAAAATCCATCAGTATGGTCATCAATTATCCTCTTCTAGCTCCATACAAGATGCTCGTAAGCATTACGGTTTTTTAAGCCATAGCTTATTGGATTGGCTACATAAATTAGCTCTTCCTGTGAAAGTTTACGGATTTGTGTGTGGTATGGCCCCACACGTACCACAAAAAGGAGTCTGGTTACAATCGGTGGCCGAGGTGAGAAACCCTTATTTTGGTGCAACGATGCTAAAATGCTATAGTCAGGCATTTAAGCTAGAAACTAGTTCACTAATGACTCAAGGAGAAAGTAATGACCAATAGAAAGAAAACAATCATTGAAAATTGGTGGAGATTCAAGACATTGTTTCTAATATTGCTCGTCTCGTGGGTAATTGGGCTTATAGCAACTGGCTGTGCTAATTTCTCTGTACAACAAACTTTTTCGGAAATTAGCACCGTTACTAAACAACAGACTAGTCATCAGCTTAAAATGGGTGCGTTATCTTCAGCTAAACGGGAAGAAATGTTGTCTCAGCCACTTGATCTGCAACGGACAGTCCAAATGGCTTTGCTTAATAATAGATCCCTTCAGGCTAGTTTCCAACGGCTAGGCATCGATCAGGCAGAGTGGGTTGCTTCAGGGATTTGGTCAAACCCGTCGCTTCACTTTTCTCTGCACACAAATTGGCCAAATGAACATGCACATTCAGCAGAGTCAGAGATGGTTATCAGTATGGATATAGCTGATCTGTTATTTAACCCTAAACAACAGGCAATACAAAAGTACTACGTAAAAATGACAGCTCATCAAATTAGAGCTGAAGTAATCGACTTGATTAGTCAAACTGAGCAAGCATACCACCAATTGGTAACTGATTGGTATCGTATGGAAGTCCATCGCCAAATTGTGCTCGCCAACGAAGCTGCCACAGATTTTGCCACTGGTCTATTTCAGGCTGGTAACCTTACTCGTTTGGATTTCCTACAACAAACTTCCATCTATCAACAAGCTAAACTAAGTCTATTAACAGTTGAGGATGATTATCGTCGTAGTCGTGAGCGACTTAACCAACTGATGGGGTTATGGGGCAAAGACATTAACTGGCAGATCCAACCATCAGATTTACCTTTACCTCTCATAGAAACCAGTATTAAATCAAACAATCTGAGTCAGATTGAAAATCAGGCTGTTGAAGCTAATATCAATCTCAAAATTCAGAAACAGGAAATCAATCTAATTCGGAAACAGATTAGCTTAGAGCAGAGGCGTGGATTGTTGCCTCATTTTGAAATAGGTATGGAAACCGCTTCAGGCCAGACAGAAAAAAAGATTGGGCCACTAATTGGTTTAGCATTGCCTATTTTTAATCGTGGACAGGCCCAAAAATCAATGCTTGAATCTAGGGAAAAAAACTTAGAGCACTCTTATTACCAAACCGCTGTCGAAGTTCGATCCAGAGCTAGAATTCTCAAGGCAGAACTAATCAGTGCAAAAAGGGTGGTTGACTTTTATCAAAATCAAGTTTTACCTGGACAAAATCAAATTTTGGAACAACAACAACTGCAATATAATGCGATGCAAATTGGAACCATCCGTCTACTGGAAGCCAGGCAACAACTCGCTAAACACCAGTTAGACTATTTTCAAGCCGGTTACAATTACCTAATTAAGGCTTCACAACTGAGACAATTGTTGAATGGCCGACTACCAAGTGAAGAAGACCAACAACCAACCCATAATAAAAAAATTGAAATTGAATATTCTGATGGAGCCCATTAATATGCAAAGACGAGACTTGTTAAAAACTGGTGTATTAGCTGGTGGGGGTAAAGCTTTAGGCCTAGCTCAGGCAAGCCAAACTCAACAGTGGGAGAAATCTTACGCTGGAAACCCAAACGAACCTATTCTATCGCCTGGACAACCGGTTCAAGATTATCAGCCGGTTGAAACGCCTAACGGGACTTTTTTACCTTGGAAAATCGTAAATGGAGTTAAAGTTTATCACCTAGTGGCCGAAGAAATATGGCATGAATTCGCACCTGGTATGAAAGGTAAATGTTGGGGTTACAACGGACAGGTGCATGGACCAACTATTGAGGCCGTTGAAGGTGATAGGATAAGGATTTATGTCACCAATAACTTGATTGCGCCAACCACAGTCCATTGGCACGGCGTTTTCTTGCCTAATGGAATGGATGGCGTAGGTGGGCTAACCCAACCCGCCATAAAGCCAGGTCAGACATTTAAGTACGAATGGACCGTCAGACAATCGGGAACTTTTATGTATCACTCACATCATGACGAGATGACTCAGATGGCGATGGGCATGATGGGTATGATGATTTTTCATCCGCGCCATCAATCACCTGAATATCAGGTAGATCGTGATTTTGCTATCATGCTAAGTGAGTGGAGATTAGATCCTGGTACATTCCGACCTAATCCTAATGAAATGAAAGACTTTAATGTTTTGACCATGAATGCTCGTTGCTTTCCTGGTACGGCTCCGTTAGTAGCCAAGCTCGGAGATAGGATTCGTATTCGATTAGGTAATTTAAGCGCTATGGATCATCATTCGATTCACTTACATGGCCATTATTTCAAGGTCGTAGCCACGGATGGTGGACGGCTCCCAGTATCTGCCCAATGGCCAGAAACGACCGTTTTGGTACCGGTTGGTAGTACCCGTGATATTGAATTTATCGCTAGTGAAAATGGTGATTGGCCTTTACATTGTCATATGACACATCATGTAATGAATCAGATGGGGCATGATTTTCGAAATGTCATCGGCATGAAAAAAGCGACAGCGGCAGACCAAATTAGTCGATTACTACCCGACTACATGCCAATGGGTGAAGACGGGATGGGGGAAATGGGTATACATATTGAAAAGGGAGGAATGCCTGTCCCAGATAACTCGTTGCCTATGGTTGGTGGCGATGGACCTTTTGACTATATCACCATGGGTGGCATGTTTACTCTGCTTAAAGTAAGGTCAGATTTGACTAATTACCGGGATCCAGGTTGGTATCAACACCCAGAAGGTACGGTTGCCGGCTTAATCTCTATTGAAGATCACGCCATTCTGGATGAAATTTAGGCTAAATATTTTTTCAGCCAAAGCTATAAGCTGAACTTATTGTATTGTATGTGGTCTAGTGGCCAAACTGGGCCTTTAATGTCTACATACAATACGGGTGATACGTCGGTGTTCTGGAGACAAAGAAGTAGGGTGGGAACTATTAGGTAATTCAACCATTGTAGATATGGGGTGTCCGTTATATGCTACAGGACACATATGAAATGGATTTGCCTGTCAGTAAATCTCAGGAAAAGGACTATGTCAGATCTTATTCTCTGCTCTAAATAGCTATCGTATGTTTAATTACATTCCCTTAAGTTGAAAAATTTAGAACCATAATGGGTAAAAATCAATTAGGATTTCCGCTTACATATAGCAAATTGTACAAGTACTACGACTTACTAAGTGCGAGTCAAGATGAGATAGATCGGAAAAATTATTTTATTGATAGGATACTTAGCCAACATAAAGTAAAGACAGTGTTAGACTTTACTTGTGGCACTGGCGCTCAATTGTTCGGGCTTACAACATTGGGCTACCAAGTGACGGGAGTCGATCTCAGCCCTTTCTTGTTGAAGATAGCAAGAGAAAAATCTCAGCAAAAAAAGTTAGGTGTAGAACTGATAGAAGGCGATGTTCGTGAAACGCAGGTGGGTAGTTTTGATGCGGCTATAACTATATTCAATGCTATAGGGCATCTTACCAAAACTGATTTTGAGAAAGGAATCAGAAATATACATGAAAATCTAGTAATTGGAGGAGTATATGTATTTGATATATTTAATTTGAACGCAATGACTGATGATGCAATAAAGAACCTAGCAATGGACGTGAAGGTAATAACAGGTGATACTAAAATCTACCATAGTCAAAATTCTGAGATAGATAGAGAAAATGGACGTCTCACATCTTATGATTGTTTTACTATAGAAAAAGAATGTAATGAGCCGAAAGTTCTCAAGGATAAATTTACTCTACAAATTTATACAGCAAGAGAGCTAAGAAGAATATTGATTAGGAATGGATTTGAAGTCTTGGGTCAGTACGAATTGAACGGTTCAAAATTGTCAGAGCAGGAAACGGTGAATATGCTAACAGTAGCAAAGAAAAGCTAGCTGAGGAAGCAAACGATTGAAACTGAACTTAACCAAATTCAGCTTTTCATTTAACAGATGTTATTTTTCTATTTTATCTTTCCGGAGTTAGGGGGTGGAGATGGCCAATGAAAAATTAGGTGCTATGGTTTTATTAAACTCAAAGAGCGTGATTACGATCTGAGATAGACTAGTCAGCCTTAATACAAATAGGGAGCGAAAATACATGCCTCAAATTAAAATCTTTGGTGTCAGCAACAAGTTAATATCAATAAGAGAAAAATTGTCTTCGACAGTGCATTCATGTGTTATGGATGCGCTAGGAATGCCTGAAGATAAGCGTGCCCAGAGATTCATTCCTGTAGAGAAAGAAAATTTCTTCATGCCCAAAGGCAGAACGGATTCTTACACCATAATCGAAATTTCCATGATAGAAGGTAGGACAAGTGAAACCAAAAAGAGATTGATACGCCTCCTTTTTGATAGGATTCAAGCACAAGTTGGCATCAGCCATATGGATTTAGAAATTTGTATTAGTGAAAGTCCAGCTTCGAATTGGGGATTCCGTGGTATGCACGGTGATGAGATTAAGCTTAGTTATGAAGTCAACGTGTAATCAACTAGCTTTTATTGGGCTCTAATTTAGAGCGAAATGAAACGTTTGAGCCTTAGAAATTGTCCGCGAGACTCATATTGGCCCCGAAACTAGGCTCCCTAGGGGTCAAATAGGACAGCCGTCAAACTTTATGAGTTCTTTTCTTGAATAGGATACACTTGTGATTCGTACTTTTGTATCCAATGAATGTAGAAGATTCTGTAGTAGTACATAGGTCGTGCACTACTGGTATGAGCCCAAAGATTGTGTCATATAATGGGAGTGCCTCATTTTTCTATACAGGTTTTAACTCGTTTGGGTGGGCACACATCTAACCGAATACCGACTAAGTAATTACTGCTGATGAAGGTGCATTGCCTCACACAAACAATGCACCTTTTGTTGCATAACACGGACAACAGCAGAAATGTATGCTCTGGATTAGGCGATTGCAAACAAATATTAGGTGTAACAAAAAGAAAAGAAGTTTAGAAGTATTAAAGTAATAAACAGCTTTTTCCTCGCTCCATTTTAAGACATCAATCTGTCTCTGAATTGGGATTTTAATTTAAGAATCAGTTAAATATGTCAATTGTAATTTTATAAAAAGCATATAATGGTTTGTTGATCTATTTTATTTTTTCATACTCACACACGGAAATTCCACTTCATATTATTGCCATACTAGGTGAAATATCTTCTCTATTTTCTATCGGATTCATGCAAGAGGTATTTTCCTAAGGACCGATGATCAGCTCATTTAAGATACAATTTGATCAATTTCTGCTAACTCATCAGAACCAAATTCTAGATAATTGAGAGCTTTAACATTGTCTTCAATTTATTTCGGCTGGCTGACCCCACATAGAGCAGTCGTTACTGACTCATTTCGTAGTACTCAGGCCAGCGCCATTTGAGCTAAGGATTATCCCCGTTCAAGTACTATCTTGTTCAAGTGGCCTATTTTTTGCGTTAGATGATCTGTTAAGTTACTTTTCTCCATCGGTGTATGGGCTTTAGCTATTCTGGATCCTTCAGGGATTTGCCCCAGATACTTATTGCTCAAAATCCCTTGATTGAGAACTGAAAAAGGGATACAACCAACCCCCTCACTTTCTAAAGTTTTTAACAAACTATTTTCAATTCGTCGGTCCATTAGATTATAGCGTGGTTGGTGAATCAGGCACGGTGTTCCAATATACTTCAGGATTTGGTTCGCCTTTTGGGTCAATTCAGTAGAATAGTAATTTGAAATACCCACGTATAATGCTTTACCTGACCGCACTATGCTATCTAAGGCAGACATGGTCTCTTCTAGAGGAGTTTCAGGATCAGGCCGGTGGTGATAGAAAATATCAACATAATCGAGTCCCATCCTTTGTAAACTTTGATCCAAACTTGCCACTAAGTATTTACGAGATCCCCAATTACCATAGGGACCGGGCCACATATCAAAACCCGCTTTAGTTGAAATAATCATTTCATCTCTGTAGACCAAAAAGTCATCATTCAGGATCTTACCGAAATTTGCTTCGGCAGAACCGTAAGGCGGGCCGTAATTGTTCGCGAGATCGAAATGGGTAATTCCCAAATCAAAAGCTCTATGCAAAATCGATCGGCTAGTTTCAATAGGATCATCCCCCCCAAATTCTTCCATAAACCTATCGAAATCAAAGGTAACTTGATGCCACTTCGACCACATCGACGGTACTGCATTGTCCCATATCGACGAGAATCGGCAATATAAACAGACATCTACTTTACTTCTAAATCCTGATATTTATCTTTCAAATAAATTATTTCCACCTACTTCCGTGCGTTGGGTTCGGCCAAGATGCAAAAGTGGAAAACGTGAAAATTATTTCCCAGACAGATTTACCGAAGACCTGACTACTTTTATATACTTCCAGATAGACATTGTGATGCAACGTTTTTTCAATTTAACTCAGCATAACCGAACTCATACGCACTTCTACTGTAGATAAGTGAAACGGAAAGATGAAGACACCTTCAATCAAATCTCTGACAATTATAGTCATGAGATGGATCCCCATCAACAAATTATCTGAATCCTTTTATGCAGGTAAGAGTTGAGGTTTGCTGGGGCAGAGAATCAACTGATGAACAACTATTGGAACTGATAAAAATTTTGATTTAGCTAATCATTTTCAATCGGATCGATCTACTCCAGACCTGCGGGTGCTAACTCGCCAATTGAGTCAACTAGCTCATCCGAATTTTTTATTGACTTTTGATTTGCTGATGCTGGCAAAGGGGTATCAAATTGATAAGTCGGATCTTCCATTTGCTTTTTCTGAATTTCTAACATTTCACGCCATGCATCTAATAATGTTCTCGGTTGAGGCATATCGTCGGCAATAATCTGGGATAATTTTTTCAAATTATAACAAGGAACCCCCGCATACATATGATGCTCGGTGTGCCAGTTCATCCGCCAGTATAAGAAAGATGTAAAAGGGTTGATTCTAATAGAACGAACACATTTACGAAAGTCTGAAACATTACCTTGTAACCCACAATGTTGTGTCATGCCGACAAAATATCCTAACCAATTAGCTGTGAACGAGAAAAAATTTAGCAAAAATAAGAATATCCACTGCTTCGTCAAAATTGAATAGACCAAAACAGATCCATGAAATATAAGTTGTATCCTTGACCACCAAACTGATTTTCGATGTTGTCTGGGTTGATCATTATGTAAAGCTTGTAACCATTCTTGGCTAGGAATTTGGACCGATCCAACTTTGCCCATCGCAGATCTAAAAGTTAAGTAAATTGTGTAAATTAAGCCTCCCTTTCCAAATGACCGACCAGGTCTAGAAAAGATATTTATAGTGAAAATTTGAAACAAAAAACCAATTCCCAAATTTGGTTCGAGAGGAAACACGTTTTCGCGATCACCATCTACATATTGTGTGTATCTATGATGATAAGTATGGCTAGTAGCATAGTCAAAAGGGTCCCACCAACTTAGAAGGCTGAAAAGATACATAAAAAACTTATTCAACCACTTAGTTTTAAAAACAGTACCGTGTCCTAATTCATGTGGTGCAACACCACTAAAAAAACTTCCAATGGTTCCATGTACAAAAAGTGTAATTACTACAATAGGCCAGTTTTTGAGTTGCCAGAAGTAGTAAGATAACGTTGCAGTAAATATGAATAAAGCAAGGTGCCCACCAGCTTGAAACCAACCTTGCAAATCACTCCTTTTTGATAATTCACGCAATTTTGAGGATTCTATAGGACACCTATACCAATCGACACGTAGTTCTTTTCTAACCTCAGATAGAGATTGATAATTTTTTCCCATTTGGTTCCTACCATATAAATCTTAGCCCAGAACTTATCATAGCTTCCCAAATTGGTCAACTTACTATAGGTGAGCAAATTTCCCCTACTTTTAAGTTTAGTTATAAAAAGGAAATTTAATATGTGCAACTGTTGAACTATCAACTTAATGAATCTCGAATTATTGTTAAAAATCAACTGATAGTCTCATTTTCTAAATATAACTAAATGTAAAAGACCTGAAATCTCTATTCAAGAAATACCTTCAGGGGAAATTACTCGTTTGATTTTTTGGATGACCCCTGTTACTTGGTTGACAATATTTTTTCAATTACACATGATATTTTGTATCAAAAAGAAAAGTAAATAATTAAGAACTTCATAACCCAATAAACTCGCGTCCAGCTTGCATTTTCTGAAACCAATCTGGCCTTACATAATTACAAAGTTGACGATGCGCCACTAAATGTATGAATATTTTTTTGTTCTAATAAATGTGATAAGTATGTTAAGAGGGACAAATAACCCCTAATAATCAAATTAGATATTGAAGTTGTGACCTCCTCTACAAAAGTGCTTGTATAGCCAACATATTACGTTGTCCTTAAATTTTATTCAGACTAAAATAGTAATCCTGATTCTTGTACTTAGTATTTCTTCTTGATTAGGGATTCGACTAATGGATTATAGAAAAAAGCAGATGTTGTCTTCCAGTCGCGAACAGTTACAAAGCGAAGGTTATTGTATCCTGAAGAATGTAGTAAGTAGTGAGCTACTCAGTCGCACAAGGAACTGTGTATATGAAGCGATTGCCAAGCACGCTGACTTACAGTCAAATAAAAATCAGTCTCCTGGTTTGATGGTGGACTCGGATGACTATCCGGAACTTTCTGGAATAGTCGGTAACCCTGTGGTCTTACAAGCATTAAATCAGATGGGGTTGAATGATTGTGCTTTCTGGAAAGCCGTTATAATCAGTAAGCCACCAAGAGGTCCTCGTCTATATTGGCATCAGGATTGCCTAATGTGGGATGACCCAAGGTCATACGGTGAAATTGCCCCAATGATCTTTTTAATGTACTACATGGAAGACACTAGTAGAGAAAATGGGTGCTTAAGAATTTTACCAGGGACTCATCGAAAGAGGCATATACTGCACGAAATGGGTGAGGCCCACACATCAGAAATTAACGACATGAAAAACCTCAACGATCCTAGATTTTTGGATTACGAGGGAGAAAAGAATCTACCTATGTATGCTGGAGATGTAGTGATTGGAGATGCACGTATGTTTCATGCAACACACGAGAACCAATCAGATGAACGCCGAACCGTAATTACCATCTGGTATCACCCGCATTTCGATGACCTTCATCCAAGGACAAAAAGTTGGATCCATCAGCAATTCCATACGAAACATGGAAAATGGCCAGAATCTGCGCTTCATGAAATTTTGGAAGTTATCCCCAATTATTCTGGTGATGCTATACCGATGGAGTACAATAGATTTCCAGATGAGCGGTTAATTTAGAGAAAGTCCATACTACTGACGTTTGCTCGATGTGATTGACACACCTTGGGAATTACGCTTACTGGCCCGTTCAAGATTTTAGAGCTACTCTATTAAGAAGACCAAACTTTAGAGAATTTCAGTAGCAATCAGTTTGATCCAATACAGACATAATCAACAAGTTTAGTTGTGAACTAATCCAACGGTGGTCAAATAGTTGCTTAGGTTTTTTAAGTTGATCTAAAAATCATATGTTAAATACTTTTTAGCGATTGATATTCCCGATTGTATTGCCCCATCAAATCTGCCATTGGTAAAAATATCTCCACACAATCCCAAAAATCCATCGGACTCGAGAACCAAGGATGTATCGAGTTGATAAAAGGATTTTGGTATCGAATATCGCCATTTGTGATTGGATAAGATTCTATATCCTTCGTGGAAATATGATTGTAATTCAATATCTAAAGCTTCGTTTATCTTGTCATCACTTTTGTCAAAATTATCCAAACTAAACTCTGGAGAACAGTGAATTGTATAAAAATTGACAGTGTCAGAAACATTTTTCACATGGTTATCTCCAATCCACGAAATTTTGGCATTTCCCACTTTTAAGCCAAGCTCATTTTTCTTTTTTTCAAGCTTGTTATTTGCTTCTACCATTACTACTAGACACATGTCATAAGCTAATTTCTTCAAGCAACCCAAAGTATCTGGGCTAATCACTACTTGGCTATTCTCTAGTATTTCTAAAGTTTGTGGAATTGGAGAAGACAAGATCATATCATCGCAGACATAATGTTTACCGTTTTCAAAACTGATTTGAAAACCTTTGTCTCTAGAAGAAATTGAAGTCAGTTTGTGTTCTTTATTGATTTGATAATTTTGTAGTAGATATTTTGCAATATTAGTCATACCTCCAGGAGCAAAAAAACGGTTAGACCCTGAAATCGAAGTAATTATTTCTTTTTCAATTAATTCTTGAATTTCTGGTATACCTGATATGGATTCAATATCAAAGTATTGGAGTCCGTGATCGAATTTACCATTTTCGGACCTTCTTGTCGCCAATCGTCCTCCAACGCCCCTTGCCTTATCAAAAAGAATAACTTTTCTATCTGACCTTTCTTGGATTATTCTCGCTGCAAATATCGCACTTAAACCTGTACCAATAATGGATATATTTCTTGTACTGTTCTCTCTTGTTTTCAATTTTTAACCCAACCTATTTTGTGCTTAAGCCATTATTGTCTTTTGTATAGAGTCCAATTTCAAATTTTTCCTGAGAAAAATCTTTCTTAATTTAGGTAAATAATGTCTTACCTTTATTACCAAATGAACTCAGTTAGTTTCTGAAAACAAATAAATAGTAACGTAACTACAAAAAAAGGAGACACCTAAAAGATTAACTATACTTCAGGTAGACAAAGCGATTATACAATTCGACATTAAGGGATAACCAGATGACAAATGAGACGACTTCAATCCAATTTTGGGGTAGATGCGAAAAATGGAGCTGCCATAGTATTTGAGGCAAACGAAAAGATGCCAAATTTAGGCTTGAGGTGGGTGCGAATTGGGATGTGGATTGCTTGGTAGTAAAGACTCAATTGAATTACCATCAACTTTCATACGAAAGCTAGCCACAGATAGACCTTCGGTTATTCAGAAATTTTCTTCAGGTTAACACTTTATATAAAATAATAGACGTATACGGTCTTCGTTGTACACAACTGTTTAGTTTTTCAGCTATCTTCACTGGCTTTCTAAATACCAAATCGTGATCGATCAAGGTACGTCTGATATCTATTGAGGTATTTATTTTTTAGCAATTCAAACTCTGGCTCTGAGATCAATCCTTTCTCTTTTAATTTTGTAAATGTGGCAATTGAAGAGTTGATTTCAGCCATTTTTTCCCTTGAGCGCACTCTTCTTTTTTTAGATCGAGAAGATGAAAACAGTGAAGCCATAATCAAACTACTCATATTAATTTTTTCCTTGAACTATTAAAATCACTAGGAACAGATGAGCATTTCGCATGCCAAACTTAAGTGACACGTAATACATGAGGGGCTGACAATCAGAATTTATCTAGGTAATATCTAGTTTTTAGATATCAATTTTCTAATTAGATTGGTCGGGGATTTCTTATGGAAGCCAAAATTCAGGACGGGTTCAACGCGATCACATAGCTAACAACTACTATCGATACACACTTAGTTAATTCGTATGCACAGCAACTATATTTTTTGTGATACAACCGGAAAACCGGAAGTAATCTTTCAGTAGGCAGGACGAAGTGGCCAAAACGTATGTTATTTAGTGTTGCTCCACCGATCAATTCGATTTTGTATCCGTATGCTAATCTTTTCCAGTTAGAGGAAATGAATTATATGATAGCTGCAATTGTCAAAGATGCTCCAGAAAATAGAGTTAGCCTGGCTAACCATAAGTGCTGATTTCTTTGTTGAGTTAGGCTGAGTTGATTCGATAAATGGAGATATATTATTTCGTATTCGCATTGACTAATCATTCTATTTGCCAACCAGACGATGGGTAAGTTTTTCATTTTTGGGTCGGCTTTTGATTGCTTACTATTCATTATCAATACATAGTCTGCGCGATTACCTACAATCAGGGACCAATAGAAGATAGTATACAGAATTCTTCAATTTTAGTAAAATCTATAGAAATAAAGAAGCCAAATTAATTTAGTTAAAGGAAAAACGGTGAAGGCCCATGTCACTAAATTGAATAATATCCATGATTTGGTGCATTTCAACGATATGTTCACTGGATTTCGTGTAGAACATGAGTCTACAAATGGTTAATTAATCAAGGCGAAAGATAGGGTGTAAAAGTTGTCCGGTCGGCAATTTCTGCAAGTGAATAAAAGGAAAACTAGCATTGTTTCGTTGATCAGATTCCTGCCTGCTACTTCTAATAAAAAATGATGATTACTAAACCGGTTAAACCCAACGTTGTTTATTTTTTTGTCGATGATATGGGGTATGGAGACGCCTCCTGCTTAAACCCAAACGGCAAGATCCACACACCAAACATTGATCGTTTCGCTCGAGAAGGAATGACGTTCACTGATGCACACTCCAGTTCTGCGGTCTGTTCCCCCTCGCGCTATAGCCTACTAACTGGCCGTTACAACTGGCGGTCACCTCTGCAAAAAGGAATTGTCGGCCCTTATGGGCCACCTCTGATCTCGACGGATCGACTGACTGTACCTGCTTTCCTACGTCAGCACGGCTATCACACTGCTTGTATCGGTAAGTGGCACCTAGGACAAGGTTGGGACTTTGAATTCAACGAGAAAGATTTTTATCCTCGTAGCAACTACGTCTCCGGCCTTACGGTACCAGATGATGGAGAGCAAGCCAGTTTTGAACAACAACAACGCTGGCATGAAGCTTTTTCCAGACCGACTACCGGTGGGCCAACCACTCGTGGCTTCGACTACTATTTCGGTGTGGATGTTCCCAACTGGCCTCCTTACTGCTTTATCGAGAACGATCGTACAGTGGGAATACCATCCGAATTCCTACCCTCTCGTCTGGTTGGTGATAACTTGGCTAGCTTCTCAGGTCCAGCCATGCCCTATTGGAACTTCGAGCAATTGCTGCCAATCTGGGCCAAGCAGGCTGACCACTATATTCAGCAACGGGCGGCTTCAGATCAACCATTTTTCCTCTACCTTCCCATGACTTCTCCCCACACTCCACTATCGGTCAATAAGCCTTGGATTGGAAAAAGTGGATTGAATAATTTGTATGCCGATCTGGTGTTAGAGACTGACGACATATTCGGACAAGTCCTAACCTCACTGAATAAATATGATATGGCCGACAAGACCTTGGTTATCTTTACCAGCGACAACGGGTGTGCTCCCTATGTCGGGGTGTCAGAAGATGGTCAAGGTAATTACGAAAAAGCGATGGAGCCGCAGGGGCATTATCCGAGCGGTCCATATCGAGGTTATAAGTCTGATGCCTGGGATGGAGGCCATAGGGTTCCGTTCTTCGCACGATGGTCAGGTGTCGTCGAACCCGGAACTGAATGCGACCAACTGATCTGCCTATCTGACTTGCTAGCTACCTGTGCAGAGATGTTGGGTGATACACTTCCTGATAGTGCTGGCGAAGACAGTATCAGTATGCTACCTTTATTGAATCAGGATAGTTCTTCAGGTAGAAGAGAGGACTTAGTGCATCACTCCATTTCTGGTAAGTTCGCAATCCGAGGTGGTCGATGGAAACTGGTATTGTGTCCCGGCTCCGGTGGATGGACTTATAATGATGCTGAAGCTGCCAATGCGGGCTTTCCCTTAGTTCAGCTCTATGATATGCAAGATGACCCTGAAGAGAAGCATAATCTGTATATGAAAAATCCAGACAAAGTCCGGGATTTATTGGATTTGCTGAGGAAACAGGTTTCCAATGGGCGAAGTACCCCTGGTTTGCCACAGGCCAACGACGTGTCGGTGGACATATGGAAACTTGACACCATGCCCGGAATTGATCCCCACGTTGTAGACGATTACTAAATTCTTCAGGAACAGATGGCAAGCAGCATCCAAGGAGATCTTTTGACTATATATTGATATTGTTTGCTACAATTCCAAGTTAAACAAGAATGAATCACTATTTGTTTCTTCAATAACAGTATATCTCCCTAGTTGTTTCCCTTCACTTCATGACTGATCATCCAAACGGTTTTGTCATTGTCTTTATCTCTCAGGGGAGTTCTTCCGCTTAATTTGCGCCCAAATAGTACTTAGTCTGCCTCTAAGCGAAACAGGAAACAGGTCTTCCACATTTGGCCCGGTAACTTTGATATGGTTATACATTGGTGACGCACCTGCCGCGGCAAGACCCAGACGACCTTTGGGAGCTGTTTTTTTCCTAAATACATGTTTTTCTTTCAATTTTACTCCCTTTGGTTTAGAGTCGCCAAATAGGAATACATCATTTCCTTTAATTTCAATCCGGATGTTATACCATTCCTTGACAGCTAAAGGCGTTTTGGTTGGTAANCCNTCAANAACNTCGNNCCCCCAGNTACCTCCNTTAGCTGCAGTCTTTGGGGTNAGTCGGAAAAATCGCCACNTCTTATTTCCTACNCCNGCTCCAGCTGTATAAACTTCATCTTCNTNTTCATAGGAAAAGACNATNGCAAAATTNTGCCATTNTCCNTCTCCCATATCACTACATTGTGCTTCAATCACCATTCCGTCTTCAGCNTTAATCGGTAGTAANCTCAAGGCAACCGTTTTTAANNCGGCTTTCCCNGGNGCCCAATAAAANCCGTCTGTGATCTTCCAATCTCGATGAACTACTTCCCAAATCTCTTTACTTTTATCAATATCGCTAAAGTCATCGAAAAAAGTGCCACTATACCCAATCGAAGTTGCAAAAAATATCCAGAGAACTGTCGAATATTTTGTGGTTATTTTCATCTGTAGTTCCTCTTAGTTTAGGGTGTTATGTCCATTATCATCATAATGAGAGCCTGAGAAACGAGTTCCAGTCATTCATTCGATAGATTGTGCTTTTCGCTCCATTTCTGATACTCATCCGACACCAGTTTAGTTGCCCATCGACCATAGTAGCTGTAACCATTACGACGTTCTTGTCCGAGTTCGGCGAACGAGTAGCGAATCACCGAATCACGGTCAACAAAGATTGGTCGGTTACTCCCAATTTCATAGAAACGTGCCCAGATCGGATTGGCGTCAGAACTAGCTACCACGCGTCTATCTTTCTTTCCGCTAGCATCGATGAACTCTTCAACATGAATACCATNAATGGCGACATCCTTGAACCAGAAAATAGCACCATTAACAGCCGAGATGATCTCCGGAGTTGGCTCTTCTATCGACATTAGAAAGCGTACAATACCAACGCTTTCAGCTCCCGAAAGTGAAGGTGGTTCATAGGAGCGTGCCCATGCTGGTTCCAATATTTTTTCGTCGTACTGTGCACACCAAGCAGTTAGTTTGCCATCGAGTTTGATTTGTGTTCTCAGTATACAACTGATGCCACTTGCCACCGAGGTAACGGCCTTGGCGCGAAGCTTATCATCTGCCAAATCGTAGGGCGCTTGACTTTTAGCTACGTCGCGGATTATTTTGAGAGCATTAATCATTGCATCATCATTATAAGTAACACGGGAATAGTATTTATCACCACGTAGAGGAAAGTATTGGGGGAATCCGCCGTTAGAATACTGACTATCGAGAAGATAATTCACACCAAAATTAAAAGCAGTACGGTATTTATCATCGGGGTTGGATTGATAGACCAACGCAAGGAAACGCATCGGCGTTACAGTAGCACCATTATCAATTGTATTAGCTTTACCTCCTTTATTCAACTTCTCCAAAGCTTCAACAGTGATTGTGGCTGTTAAGTCCCAATTTTTGGGCCAAGCGCCAAATTTGGATTGATAGAACAGCACATTATCTGCGATGGCTTTTGCTGCGGCAGAAGCATACCATTCTGGCTGTTGTTTTAGGACGGGTTTTCCCCAATTGATTGAATTGGCATGGCTTTGAAGAATCAACAGCAAACTGATGAATACCCATATACGAGCAGTGAGTTTGAGTTTTATTGGTATATAAGGGTGAAAGATTTGCATGAAATTCACTCCCACTATTTTATAAAGGGTAGTCCCATAAAAGAACGAAATCTAGGCGGTACCGGTACCATCTAGCGTGATTTCGATTATTTAGTACTGTAGATTGAGGCTAATCGGAGCTTTCAAGCTCCCAACGGTATAACAGTGAAAGAATTTGATGCTTTTAGATTTTTGACCCACGTCGGATAAATTGTGCTAGTTTGGCGAAAAAATCCTCGTGGATAAAACGGGTGTTTACATCATCGTAAACAAGAATAGATCGGTATTGTCCAGTGTGAATATAGTGCATCTACTCGTCGAATGTTGGAGCCGGACGCCAGGACCACTGGCCGCACTCAGGATCAATAATAATGCCAATGCAAGGAGAATCACCCAGAGAACGGCATTCTATAATAGGACTCCTTTTGGCGTTGTGTTCCAGAAGTTGCTCGACTAGGTATTTCCCGATTTCACCTAAGGGGTATANCTTCTCGATTAGCTCGGCGTAAGAAATACTCATTGACCNGTAAGTATTTCTCGGCATTTGCCACATTTCAATATTTGACTTCATTACCATATTCGCGACGTGGACGCCGTTTGAGAGATTATACTCCTTACCTCCAATTGGCCATGTGTGCCCTCCAATCCAGAAGTACACGGACACCTCGATTCTGAATCTCGGGTTCAAGTAAGATTGCGGATGCCATGTCAGTAAGTGGGCCGTAGGAGGCGATGTGAAGTGGTCTTTTATCCTCTTTCATTGCCTCTTCGATGATTAGGAATCAATAGGCGTCGATTCGTCTGGCATGGCTTGCGTTGCGCCGNCTTCGACTCTTATCTTCTGTTCGAGGTCCATTAGACGTAGGAGTAACCATGGTCTCGTCGTAGCTGTCCTGCTACTTGTGACTGATTTACGTGTTCCAAAATGGGTAGGAATGATGCCGGTTAGTACAGCGTGGACAATTGCATATTGATCGTCTGCCTCATTTTTAGCATCTGTGTTGACGACAACACGCTGCTTGGCTTCTAGCGGAAAGTCAACATCAAAGACCGTAAAATCGATCATTGGCTAAATTCCTACATTTGATTCTTTGGAAAGCAAACAGCAGTACCTGCTTGGAGTATCTTATGCGTTTAATTCGACAGATGATCATGGATTGTAATATTACACCATTGTTTCGAACCCATACCATTTATAGTTCATCAGGTCAGAAATCTCAGTCAAATTAACAAAACATATTTCGGTCNTGGTACAATTTTNAAATGCCTTCTAGCTGATCCGATTTAATCAACGGTAGACTATTGGTATCAACTAGTCAGNNTGATTCTCTACTAACCCAACTCGTTTGTACCAATCCTTTAGAATGGACATNAGATTTTCTTCACTTCTGGCGTAGTTAGGATGACCTATCAAATTGTTCATTTCATATTCATCCACTCCCAGATCAAATAGGTGGGTGGTTTCCAATGGCTTCTTAGTTGCAACTAGTTTAAGATTGTCCTTTCGTACCATACACCACTGCCTCATCTCAGAAAAAATTGGTCGCTCAAGAACCTGATGTACTCCACGAGTTTGTGGGGCAAAGCTATCACCCTCCACCGAAGGCTCCGGAGGTAACCCAGCATAGTCTAAACAGGTAGGAAAGAAATCTACACCTGATACTAGATCCTCAGAAATCAATCCTTGTGCGCCATTTGGTACGTACACAATTAGCGGAATCCGGCTTGACTCTTCCCAAAAAGTGCCTTTATTAGTTAGGCCATGGCTTCCTTGCATATCTCCGTGATCAGATGTAAATATTACCACTGTATTGTTCGCAAGACCTAGCCGATCAAGCGCTTGGCGAATGCGACCTACGTTGGCATCCAACTGTGAAACCATAGCATAATACTGTCGATGATACTCCCCCAAATTATTTCCATACTTTTGGTACAGAGGATCATTTTCCTTTGGTTTGGGACTCGGTGGGCTGTAAGTTGGAGTATAAGGGTCAACGCTTTGGCAATTGGGCCGTCTAGTCAAAGAGATACCCTTATACATTTGATCATATTCATATGATGGCTGTTCTGGNTAGTGGGGGTTCTGATAAGATACAAATAGTGCAAACGGTCCCTTCTTCATCCCTTCTAGTCGTTCAATCGCAATATCAGTCGTGGCTTCTGTTCGGTGCTTATCATACCAGTATTCCTTGCCTTCCTCGTCATAGAACTTTACGCTGTGTAAAAAATCATTGTAGCATTGGTAACCAATAAACTCAGAAAAACCAGCTCGCAGGTTCGGTGGGATCCAAGCGTTTCCAGTACCTCCGAGATGCCATTTACCTACCCAGCCGGTTCGATATCCTCCATTGTTTAAAGCCGTGGCAACTGTGCGAGTTTCTTGTGGAAAGTAGCTACCATTTTTCAACGTATCGGTTTGTGTCCCATACCGTCCAGTGACAAGAGTTGCTCGAAAAGGAGTACATACCGGCGCGTTCGAATAGGTATTCCTAAACAGAACGCCTTCGTCTGCCATACAATCCAGATNTGGAGTATGAATCTCTGGGTTTCCCATACAGCCCATTGCAAACGCGTGCATTTGATCAGCGAAAAGGAATAGGATATTCAGTTTATCACCCATAAATGACCCTTCTCTCATTGTGGTCTTTTGTGGTTAGCTTAGTCATGCAAATTTACCCAAGATTCTTGTTGCCATATCTAGTTCCTGAGCCACCATTACCCCACATTTACTCCAAGCAGTAGGAGGGACAATCGTATGTTCTTCAATAGTATAAACGATGGTAAAGTTGCCGCTGATTGGCTTTTTAAGGTGAACATAGGGTACAACCTAACTTATCTCCCCAGATGTCACCACCTGTAGCTCAGGTCATAAAGCCATTGTCCAAAAAATGGACATCGCCTGGTTCATAAGGACTTGAGCGCTTATCTTTGCCTCCAAGTGGAGTAACGACCCATTCAAAAGCGATGGCAGAAAGTGAACTATAGTCAAAGACAAGAACCAATCCCAAAGCCAAAAACCAATTTTTTCTTAGTTCTACTCGAGCCATCCAATGAATTCCTCCATGTGACTAGTAGCCCAGTGGTGGCATCATATAATGGGTTACAGTACGAGTCAAGTTTGAAACGGTCTTGCAACCATTTTCTGTCTATCATTTGTACAAATTATGGAAAGAAGATATAACCTGGTCGGTCTGAGAACCAGCCCACTACTCCCCAGAACCCACCCATGAAGAAATCGCCAAGAATGAGTCCTAAGAAAAATGGCAACAGTTTTCGATAGGTCCGATCACTGTGTTGAGTCCAAAATGCGATTATAGTGGTGGCGACCATCGCTAACAGTAAGGCTCGTATCGTTAAACCGGAGCCTGAGGTCTGTCGTTTCATGTTAACGTTACAAGCCGATAATTCTTGCCCGTGGAGTCTTGGCTTGCCTTACCTATATCGTTATTAAACAATTACCAAGTCGAGATCCATCGCCGATTACTCATCAAGGTAAGAATTAGTCAATGATAACGAGCCGAGTAGCTCGGCTATGATTTCGGAGGCCAATTCGATTTCTTGACGTGCGACTAGAATCTGTCCGCAACCTGGCGCAAATCTGTGGTCAAGAATCCCACCATAAGCATCGTTATCGTGGGATTTCAAAATTGTCCGGACGTTAGCACCTTCTAAGGCATCCAAAATAATTTGGCGATTAACCGGATCAGAAATGGTATAGACAAGTTGCCAGTCCACATAATCTAAATTATCGTCTATTGTTCGTGTTGCCGATGTCTTGTGAGGTTCGTAGCTCATAGATTCTTCTCTGTTCTTCATTTTCGTTCGTCTTGGCAGGAGTCGACCCATCGATTTGTTATCATAGAAACGAATTGAAGAGACTTCTAAAAAATAGCAGTAAGCCATAATGACTACCCAGATCAGTGGGTTTTAATCGTGTTGCTGCGTAGGTATCCAAGGCTTGAATAAAATTATTTATTGCCCCCAAATTAAAATTGGCGATAACAGAAATTTTATGGCCTGGCCAACGAGTATATATTATTGGAATTTGAAATACTAGGGGGAAGAAGGAGAGTTTGAGCTGTTAATAATGTCCATCCTATTTGTATTAGCTGCCTTTCAACCAAGTTTCACAAGTTCAGTAAAAAACTAGTTCGAATTTTATAGATTTGGATTTCAGGTCTTATGTTTTGTTCAATTTGAAGACGACTGAATAAGGCCAACTACTTAATTGGCTTAATTTTCTCTCATCTTTTACCAAGTGATATTTGTCTTCCTGGATCCTGGGTTCTTCAAAATCTTCTATTAAAAAACCAGCCCTCTTAAAGGATTTAAAGTAGTCTGAGAGTGGTCGGTGAAACCAGATGAACTCGTCCGTAAAATGGGACCAAGGTTTGTCAACACGCCTTCCAATCTCAAAGTAGGGATGTTCCCACGTGAAAGTACGACGGGTACCTCCTTCCAGACTTTCTGAATTCCCAACATCGAAGCAAGGATGTGAAAAGACTATAATAGCAACCCCTTTTGGTTTCAACACTCGGTAAAATGAGTCAACTTCCCCATCTAAATCAGGCATGTCCATCAGTACATAGTTAGAAATCAACAAATCGAATTCTTCATCACTCACTGTACTAAGTTGGCAACAATCATCTAGTCGGAAATCAATATTTGGATAACGACTTCCCGCAATCTCCAGCATTCGGATAGAAAAATCAACACCAATGACTTTTGCTCCCAGTTGGTGTAGCTTATTAGCCAAATAGCCTGTACCGCATCCAGCATCGATTACTTTTAATCCATCTACCATCCCTGCAAATTCCCATAAAACTGGATCAGAATTTAGGATACGATTACGGTCTCCTTCATCCCCAACTTGAATCAACCAGTCGTCAGCCAGTTTGTTCCACAAACAACGAGTTTCCTCTACTTCTTTCTGATACATAAATTTTCCTTATAAGCTAAAAATTGTGACTGTCAACCAAATGACATCCACTTGATTCACTGAACCGTTCTTGCTTATGTATTGATAATCGATAGTTCCATTTGTCCACAGAATGTCAAAGAATAGACCATCAAGTTTGCCAGCATAGTAGTTATGACTGAGTTCGGTCGTCGAATACATATGAACTCTTCATTCGGAACAGTCCACGGCCGTTGTGATATGATGTTTGTAATGATTAGTAGTGTCAAAGAAGGGCAGGTGATTTTGTAACTGAAATGGATTGAAGTCTGATGCTCTTGAAGGCCCCGTCTATCTATCAGGGACTACGAATTATCGGAAGATTATCGTACCGATTCTAAGACGCCATAGACCTGAGCACACTATCCTTCTATCCTTCCAAAGTTTGATTTCTTCTCTCAGGCGAATATCCAAATTTGAACCCATCAATTAAAGGCTTAGAACTAGTTTAACGCTAGTAGGACTCGTCAATAGGATGCACCAGCTGAAAAGAGATTTGTTTTTAGGCCTGTTCTATTGTTCATAATTTGAGGTGAAATTGAGCACCGACAGAGAATAGTAAAGATGGTGATTGCAACAAATAAAAAAATCTGATTAGAAACCTAAACTAGAGAATTCCTATCTTTTCAGCTCCTTAGATAATCAGAAATAACCTTAATTTTTTCTTAAACCGTTCTTATATAACGTTCTCAATTTAACATGTAGATTCTCACTATGATCTACATGCGAAAAAAGAAAGGGGCCAACTCTTCTAGTGCACCCAACCCTAGGCCTCTTTTATATATTTTAACTCAATCAAGGTTACTTTTTTCTTTTCAATTATATTTCTTACAACTTGCGACAAGATGTCATTCAGAGACAAGTTATCTGGTTCGAATTTTTCAACCAGACACGCAATAGATTATTACCGGATAAACAAATCCCATGCCTTTGTGCAATTTCCAGACAGAATTGACATACTTAGACATTTAGATTCTAATTGGGATTTTTACTGTAACCCCAACTTTAGATTTCCCCAACGAATGGGCAATTTATTCGCGACATCAACTGAGAGAATTTCAGAAAGTTCCAAATCTGGCCACATACTGGGATTTTCCCAAAAACCATTAGCACAATTCTTTTTGTCCCACTGAAACTTCGCCCCCCCTTTATCCACAGAATAGGTGAAACCAATTGTTGCATTGGGGTTATAGCCAGCTATAGCTTTCTTTGCAATTCTAGCTTCGATAGTATATCCCTGGCCTTTATCGACAACAAATGCCATGTCGACTAAATCGCCTTCATTAGCATAATCATAAATAGTAGCTTTAATATTGTCTTGTGCTCGATGCCATTGACCAGCATAACCTTCTTTTCCTTTTCCTTTGACTGGAACAAACCAGAATTGCTGATCGTTCTTGTCAAATGTTGCGTTTCCTTCATTTCCCCAATCAAACCAAATTTCGATACCGCTACCTTCCCAGAATTTCTGTGGATTGACTACATTGATCTTGGCGTCTTTGACTTCTGCTCCGATATATAATTCATCCTTCATAGGGACAAGGTAGAGTACACCAATATTTGTTGCGCTATTAAGTGGTGGTACTTTTTTGTAAGCAGCCTCATCCAAGGCACCATCAATGTCAACATTAAATCCGATGGCTTCAGCTGAAAATAAAAAAATTGTAAAAAAGAAAATGAACAATTGAGAAATATGGTTTCGAAAAAAAGTATACATAAAAATATTTATCCTCACTTAATAAGTATTGAATGGCATATACACAAAATACAACGAGGTGTTTTTTATGATAAATTGGGCAAAACTTGTTGTGGTTTTGTGGAGTTCCGTTCGTTTACAGATTGTTAAATTCTGAATATCCAATAGATAATATACAATAAAAAAATAATAGTCAAAGGTGAAGGTTTTACGCACAGGAAAAGATTAGTTAGCTCAAAAAGGCTTTAGAAGAACTACAGAGCACCAAGAGATTGGTTGATAGAAATTATCAATTCTTCAGCAGAAGGGAGAGCACTCTATTAGAACTGAAGGCAAAGACTACTTTTTTGTTGACAAAATGAGATGAGTTAAATTGTACACAAGTATGGATTCATTATCAGTGCGAAAAATTGTTATTTCTATCAACCAGACTCATAATCATATGGATAATTTTTAACCATTGGTCGAGTTGACCAACCTCAAGTAAAAGATATAACTTCATTTTAAATAACAAACTCAGGAGCAGCGAAAAAAGTTTTGTGTCTTGACGGAATCAGGAAATTGTGAGATAAGAGTGCACGGACCTGCCAAACAGAAGGACCAAGCTAGTAAGGCCTCCCTAGTTTTTCCGTAAAAATTTGGGAAACTGCTGGAGTAGATCTGTTTACAAATCAATGTAATCTTACGCAATCCATGTGTATGTAGATACTAATTTCTTGTTACACTTTAGTTTGCTTCTCACCCCCTTCTAATCAGATTTGTCCTGAGTTTTTACAGTAAATTTAACCCGAAGAAGATGCATCATTCCCGTATTCGATGGTTAACAGTCGTATTAATAACAGTACTCGTTCCAATTAATTGCTGGTGGATAGCGGCAACACTATTCAATGGCGGTGTTAGCCCGACCCAAGTTTCACTCTATTTTAACGCTATTTTTTCCATCTTGGTTTTGATTCTGATAAACCAACTCTTTGGTTCAGGACAACGAAATCAACCTATTTTCAACCGTATCGAACTCTTGACTATTTACACTTGTATCTCGGTTGGTTCAAGTTTAGCCGGGGTCGACCGAATGATGGTAATGGTCCCATTAATCGGGCATGCCAATTGGTTCGCAACGCCCGAAAACGACTGGGTTAATCTATTTCACCATTACATACCAACTTGGCTATCCATCAGCGATAAGTATGTCCTAAAAGATTATTATCAAGGATTTTCGACTTTTTACAAACGACCCAATTTGTTTGCTTGGTTGCCTATCATTCTCTGGTGGAGCCTATTACTGCTTGTCCTTCACCTGATGATGTTGTGCCTCAATTCCATTCTGCGTAAACAGTGGGTTGAGTCAGAACGACTGAGTTATCCCATAATTCAACTACCAGTGGAAATGACCCAGAGTAAGGGCCATTTCTTCAGATCTCCCTTAATGTGGTTGGGCTTTACTCTAGGCATTACCATCAATATGATCAACGGCCTCAATTTTTTGTTTCCACATTTACCCAGCCTAGGGGGAAAATTGTATGATCTACAGCTACTACTAACTGAGCGTCCTTGGAATGCTATTGGCTGGAGTCCTCTAGCAGTCTTCCCTTTTGGCGTTGGACTTTCTTTCTTTATTCCATTGGATTTGTCTTTCTCTTGCTGGGTTTTTTGGATCATTTGGCGACTAGAACGGCTACTCGGAGCAATCCTGGGGATGAAAAGTTGGCCACGTTTTCCTTATGAGCCAGAGCAGTCACATGGGGCTTATTTAGGCCTGTGTGTATTCGCTCTATGGATGAGTAGACACCACCTTAAGAAGGTTCTGGAACAAACCTTCAATCCAACGTCCTCTGTGGATCAGAAAAAAGTGTCCTATACGGCTCCTCTCATTGGTTTGATAATCGGAATGATCTTCATAGTGATATTTTGCCTGAGAATGCGAATGTCAATCGGGATTATTATCGCTTTTTTTATTATATGGTTTGCTATTGGTATAGCTATTACCAGATTAAGGGCTGAACTCGGTTCACCGGTTCACGACCTACATTGGGTTGGGCCAGATGAAATGTTGCCCAGTATTCTAGGAGTTAGACGTATTGGAGTAACCAATCTGGTAGGATTCACTTATCTTTACGTCTTAAACCGAGCACATAGATCACATACCATGCCACACCAATTGGAAGGATTCAAAATTGCGGAGATGGTTGGTAGCCCATTAGCCCGTTTAACCTTATTGATGTTACTAGCTTCTTTTTTAGGAGCAGTAGCCTCATTTGTAGCTTTTGTAACCCTTTCTTATCAGAATGGTTCTATGTCCTGGTTCGGTACGGAAGCTTTCCAACGATTGGAGGGATGGTTGACTAACATGCCAGAGACTGATGCACCAGCTGTAGGTTTTGCTGTCTTTGGATTTTTTGGCACGATATTACTCTCATTGTTGAGAATACGATTTTTATGGTGGAATCTTCACCCCGTTGGATACGCAATTTCGGGCAGTTGGGCCATCAATCCAATGATAGGGTCAATTTTCATCGGCTGGTTGCTTAAATGGATTGTGCTGAAATATGGTGGAATCAGCTGGCATCGGTCTGCTATCCCCCTATTCTTGGGGATTATATTAGGAGAGTTTACAGGGGGTGCAATTTGGAGCTTGCTGGGAATTATATTGGAACAACCAACATACAGATTTCTATTTTAAACATAACCATCTTGAGTCGGTGAAATTATGTTTTATGATCGGGCAAAAAATCGACCCGTCTCCCATATAGCTCATTGGCGGAAGCAAATTGTTCATTTTTAAGTAAAACATAAAAAACTTTAGGCTATGATATGAAGATCGATTAACTGCAGCTAAATAAGGGAGCAAGAAGCAGGAATACAATCTAAAGTAAAAGATCTTAGCTCATACTAATGTTTTGAATAAATAGCTAGACTACAGTCAATTTCCATTGAACTTTGGCTCAGTGGACATTTTCAAAAAATTATATGCTGATCTTGGGGCTTAGTCAGAATACGTTCACCTTTGATAGGTTAGAGTACGTTTCTGCTCTATTTCTTCCTGAGTCATCATTTCAATTAATTGTTTCCAATGCCTAGGCGGGGTCCTTGGATCTCCTGTGAATTCGAATCCTTCGTTGGTTAAGTGAATCTGACTCCCTTCTAACCCTTCATAACCTAGGTTTTCACGCAATTCAATCATTTTTCGGCTTGCTAATATGGCTCTCTCATCAAATAAGCCGCGTTCTACTTCTAATTCATCGATATAAGGTAAGTGACGATAACATTCATCCAAAACAATTTGATTAATAAAATGGATGTAAAATGTGCGACGGAGACTCGCAGACTGGTTGCCTCTGGAACCATGTGGAGCCGATAAGCAATGGAAACTGACATCACCAGGTCCAAGTTCGATTGGCTTTGCTCCCATTTTGGTGAATAACTCTTCATCGGTAAAGTTCTCTAACTGCACGTGGCCGACCAGATGATGGCCAGGAATTGCCCATACACATCCATTTTCAATAGTAGAATGATCTAAATAAATATCCGCATCAATATTTGGGATTGGGTGTGTGTCCGGCCAAGTTAGTGTTCCGAACGGTGGGTCTTGGTGCCAACGCACCGGCACGTTTCCAAAAGGCAGTTTGCAGACGAAAGAATCGACAATTGGCATAAACGGATGACCGATTAGCTGTCCATACATGGATAGGAGCGTCGGGTTTACAGTTACAGCTTGAAATATTGGATCTCGATCCCACATACGCTCGCTGCGAAAATAGGTACGAGAACCATCTGATTGGTCGTAATAGAGGTGGTTAGTTCTGTCGTTGGCCGCAATTCCTTCAGAAGTAACTCGACTAGCGGCCTGTTGGAGCGTGGCTAGCTCTTGGCCTTGGATTACGTTTCTAGCGATAATAAAGCCATCTTGATGAAATTTATCTATTTCTTTTTGGCTAAACATCGTTTTGCTCCTTTACATTTTTGCTATGAGTTAGTCTCTAACATC
The DNA here is from genome assembly GCA_002729015.1 of Candidatus Poribacteria bacterium. Next base: position 30,644 of record PBVO01000126.1, on the reverse strand, counting down.
GGAATTTTGTTAATGGTTAACGTCATAGACTAGTCCAACACTCATAAAATAAATTTGTATCTATTCAAAGACATATTGGGCACTTGTGTGCCGAAATATGGGGACCTTACTCAGATAAACGCAAAAAAGTAAAAACTAGCGCTGTTACCCGTCTAGTCTTCTAGTCAAAGATCTACCGGGAGCTAAATTTCAGGCTTATTGAATAAATCGGATTTTTTAATCGTAGCTTGGCTTCTATTAATAGAAATAATCTTTATTTAACTTATTGATTATAATCACTCATCGTTATGATCTTCTTCCTTGTGTCTGAGTTGCTGAATTTGCTTTTCGCTAAGTAAATCTTTAATTTGAAGCATAGTTTTCAGCTCTAAGAATTTCAAGTCTCCATGAGATTTAGCTATAGCGCTGACCTGATCAGCTATTTCTTGCTGGTCAACTTTTTCCGATCCAAAAAAAGCCTTCCGTAAGGCAATATGGATTTCTATTTCTTGAATTCGGATTTCAGCCATTATCTTAATTTGTTCTTGCTCTAATCTGAGCTGTAATAATTCTACTTTTTCTCGATTCTCTATATTTAAAATTTCATGAAGCCTTTCCATATCTAGGTCTAAACCGACATCAAGATGGAAAAGTTGGTGCCCCATTCCGCGGGACTCACGCTCCCTCATTTCTATTTCACGATCGTGCTGTATCCGCATGGTCTCCATTCTCAAGTGATGTTCAGTCTCCCGACGTTCACGCTCCTGGTCCCATTCTTGTTCTCGCTGGGCTAGTTGTAGTTGGAAATCCATTTGTCTTTGATGAAATTCCCTTTCCAGTTCCATCTGGTATAACTGGTTCGGATCATGGTGCTTTAACCGATTTTTTCTGGGAGTGCCCTCCTTATGTTTTGTTTTTGTGTCTTTTACTTTGTGAGATGGAATTTTTCTCTCCTTATCTTTCTGAGAATTTTCTGGTTTATGATGTTCAGCAAGGGGTTGATCGACTATAATAAGTGAGCAAAACACGAACAAGCATAAAAAGAACGGATAGCGTTTCATATTGATTCTCCTGATTGAAATACTTTTTTGTGTTATATACGGCTTACATTAGCCTGAAGGCTGTTCTGATGCTAACCGTTAGTGGTAGAAAGTAATATGAAAAAAGAAAACGATTATTTCTGATGACATCTGCTTGGTTATCATGGATGACTGAGATTTGGAGCGATAATCAAAATATATTATTCGCAACATTCCGTTGGACAACGATCTTCTGAAACATTGTCCCTATTTCCAATAATCTCTTGATCTTTTACAAAAAAGAATTCCCAGTTATGTCCATTCGGGTCAGATACCCATATTTTATCTTGGATAGAATAACAACAATCAATGTCCTTCTCCAGTTTCGTTGTTATTCCTAGACTCTCAAGTCTTTTCTGTGCTGCATAGACTGCTTGACTATCATCGACTTCAATACCCATGTGATTGATAGCATTATGAGTGATAGGATCCGATACATAATTGAGGGTCAAGTTAATAGATGGGTCATTAGAAGAAAATTTGGCATAACCATCTTCTAGTCTCACTGGCAACAGGCCGAAGAGCTTAGTGTAAAAATCTACCGAAGCCTCAAAGTTATTTGTATTTAAGGCGCAATGTAATCTACTCATCTATTTCCCTTGATAGTCCTGTTATTTGAAATACCAATAGATTCCTATTTTAACAATCACATTTGACAAAATTTAAAATTTTAAATGTAATTAAAAAAACTTTAACTAATGATGACGTCGTCGCCAATCCGCTGGTTAATACAAACCCGTCAATCACAAAGTAAGTGCAATAATAGCAAGTATCAGAGATAAAATATTCCGCTGTAGTTTTAAGTGTCTAGGGGCAAATCAATCCATCTACGGTCGCGAGCCGATATTTCAACGGCTTCTAGTATTTCTTGGTTTCGTAGTCCATCCTGAAAGTTGGGTTGCATTTCTCGATCGTCGATAATAGATTGAATGAAATTTTTCAGGTTTTGGGTGAAGTTGTATTTAGATGACTTCTCTCCGCTAATTGCCTTAAACCGATCGGGAATAGGTATGGAAGCCCACTGCGCTTCATTTACAAAAGCAGGTCCTATTGAGGCTTTGAGATGATCCGTATCTTCCCACCTATAAACTAGCGCTCCTTGGTCTCCATAAATTTCGATTCGCTGGTAGTTACCACGAGCCGTGGCATAACGACTGCTGACAAAAGTACCCATTGCTCCACCATTAAATCGGGTTAAGAAAGTAGTGCCATCGTCTACGTCTACTTGTCCTACACCAGAACCATCAACTAGAGGGCGCTGATGAATAAATGTCTGCATGTCGGATACTAGGGAGACGATCTGTTGATCAGTTAACCACTCCACCAGATCGATGATGTGCGATCCCAAATCACCTAGGACACCGGTGCCAGTCATATCCTTTTGTAATCGCCAAACTAGAGGAACTGCGGGATCTATCAGAAAGCCTTGCATATAAGCAGCATTGATTTGGAAAATCCGTCCGATATATCCTTTCTTGATGAGATGTCGAGCATATTGGGCTGCTGGGTGATGGCGATAGACAAAGTTGATCCCATTTTTGACGCCAGTCTCTTGTGCTACTTGTGCCATATCTTTTGCTTGGTGATAGCTCATAGCTAAAGGTTTTTCACAGATGACGTGCTTACCTGACTTCATTACTGCAAGTGCGATTGGAGCATGGGTTACATTGGGCGTTACAATATCAACAGCATCAATGTCGTTTCGTTCAACGAGTTTTGTGAAGTCTGTTGTCGCAAATTGGGCTCCGAATGTCTTGGCGGATTTTTCTGCCCGTAGAGGATCAATATCGCAAACGCCAACCAATTTGACTTGAGGGTGTTGCTGGTATACAGCCATGTGTCCAGAATTAGCCCAGCTACCTGTACCAATTACACCAATACGAACCTTTTTGTTTGCCATGACATTCTCCTAGATACTTCCGATGTGCAACAGAGTATAAATACTATTAAGATTAAAAGAAATAGAAAAATTCGGAAAATAATATAAAAACAACGAAATTCACCTGACTCTCAAGGGGACTGTTTGTACCCAAAAACCTTGTCGTATCAAACTAACAAAAAATCTTGAGAATCATTGGGCCACCGATCCCTGTACTGTAAAATCTGATTCGATATTATTTTTAGAAAGAACAAGTCAACCCTACTCTGAATTTGCGCCAACAATATTGACTGATAGCGTTTTAGCCTCTCTTTATTGCTCTATCATTTTGGTGTTACCATGCGTTTTCATATGTATTTCTTCTGAGAAATTTTTGAATTGAAAGACAATACCATACAGTATTTATGTAACTTCAAAAACAATACTTGACGAAAACGATTTAAAATTAAACAACACCTATCAGGTATAAACTATATAGTAGCTACAATTAGACAATCGGTCTCAATTTAGATAGCATTACAAATATCAAGCATAACTAAACCTCTCCAAAAAATAGTTCTAATGTAGAACATGTTAGATTCTTGCTATTTGGGTAATTCCTTGTTTCGTCCCTAGTAATGTTATTAGGAGAATACTTTGGTGAAACTAGATATATTAGGGAGTGAAAGGTTGAGCTAGCGTTGTTTACTTAATTTTTCGTAGATAACAGTAGTGGTAATTCCACCGTTCAAAAATCCTTCAAGTACTTAAAATTGTTTTTACTAGTTGACTGGGCTATCGATCAAACTGTTTACCTATGTTATGACTGAAGAAAATTAAGGTTTACTTAAAATGATTTATAACCTTGTAGATTTAGTTAATAAAATAGCTTTCGGTTTGCTCATTTAGTGTGAGTGTTGATTTTCGATAACAGCATTGATATCTCTTAACATCAATGACACTTCGACTTTCTAAAGAGTTTTATTATTTGACATTTCGACAATACTAGTGTGTCCCAAAATATTCTTAGTAACAAATTATGCTAATTTGTGTTAAAGGAGTTTTCTAAAATCTTGTTTAAGCTCATTTTAATTAGTTAGTTATATTCAGAAGACGAATTAGAATTGTTTATCGAATTATATGGTGTGGGCAAAAGAAAAATTTAAAGTTGTTAAGAAACGATTCATCCAAATAAATAAAAAAATATACATAAAATAAGGATTAAACCCAAATCTACCCTAACAAACTTCAAGGAACCAATGTCAGTATTTTCAAATAAATTGTCGATTCTTATGTCGGGTATAATTTCTGGAATGATACTATTTCAAACCGCTATTGTTGCCCCTGTTGTATTCAGATTTCTTGATGGAATAGATGCCAGTCGATTTCTAAGATCAGTTTTTCCCAAACTCTTCCTTTCAATCCTGATTCTTGGTGGCCTGAGTCTGGTGCAAACTTTTTTGCTAAAAAGCTACTCCATTATTCAACTAACTGTTTCTACTCTGACAATTATCTTAATGGGGACGTGCTACATAATAGTACCAGCCACTAATCGAGCAAGAGATGCTGGCAATGACTTGAATTTCAAAAGACTACATACAGTGAGTGTTGCATTAACTTTGATAGTTCTGTTGGTTAACCTAGGATCGATCTTCTATAATCTTTAGTAATCAATACTAGATAGATTATCTTCTTAAACTAGTACTAGAAAAATGTGCTTTTGAAAAGATATAGAAGTTTAAAAAAATCTACTACTATAAAAGGGTTTTCAACTAATATATCAAGCTGATCAACTTTTATTTCTAGCCAGGGGAAAAGGTATTGCAATCAAATAAAAGCCAAAAACGATTAATCTCATTGAATTCACCATCGAAATAGTAATGAAAAAGGAGTATTCATGAAGCCCGACCAAAATTATTGCCTTTATTCTCCAACTGATTATGCCGAAGCTCTACCACGCAGCCAGTTTATGGATTTTCAAATCAAGCCTCTTTGGTCTCCAATTCCTAGAATCTCAGGTGCTGCTTTTACTGTCAAATTAGCTCCTTCTGACAACTTGATGCTTCATGCGGCAATTTATCAAGCTCCACCAGGTTCAGTCATTGTGGTTGAAGCTGGGGACACAGATTTTGCCGTTGCTGGAGGGAATGTCTGTGCCATCGCACAAAAAAAGGGAATATGTGGATTGGTAATAGATGGAGTAATTCGAGATCTAGCAGAAATTAGAGAGGCTCAATTTCCAGTGTTTGCTCGTGGGGTAATGCCAATTCCGGGTCAAAAAAATAAAAAAAGTCCGCTAAATATCAAGGTAAACTGCGGAGGAATAGATGTTTCTCCTAACGATATTGTTGTCGCTGATGAAGAGGGTATAGCTGTTATACCAAATAATCAAAGACAAGAAATTTACATCAAAACAAAATTAAGAGCAGAATCAGATGCCTCAACCTCCTTGCATGAGTGGGAGGAAAAACATTACGAAAAGATTCAATCTTTACTAAAAAAAAGTAACAAAACAGATCACTAAGTCGATTAACAATTAGTATTTACGAAAAAGAAACTTATTTAATCACTAATCAGGCGGGTATTAGCTGTCAGCTTTTTCCGGCATTCCCTCATTTTCAGACACTGCTTATTTATATCAGGTANTATGTTGGAATTAAACGCCATTCAGGTAAATCAGTATTCAAGCAATTAGGGTGAATATGGANATATCAGCTAACTGGCTATGAAAAATAGGACGCCGAGTATTTTTCTGATACTTATCCTTCCTACTATGACTACCGATGTTCACTTCACAAAATTGAAATACAAATAATTTTACACCACCAGTTTTTTTTGTTACACTCTTGACTTGAGCAAATCAGGTCGAATCATTACGGGGTATGATCTTCTTAACCAGGATATCAAAATGAGGCCAGTAAGTCGTGCAAATTCTCTTGCTGTATCACCTTCTATGGTGTTTGCCAGATCAGCATTTACCTGTGGATAAGGATTATCAGCTGTGTTATACAGCTGATTCAAGTGGGAATTGGGAGATTTATCGGTTGAGTAAAGATGGGTTGAANANTATTAACCTAACCCAACATCCAGATTTGGACGCTTACCCGTCATGGTCTCCTGATGGAAATCAGATTGCCTTTTTTTCATCGCGAGACGGCAACGAGGAACTTTACCTGATGGAATCTGAAGGGCAAAATCTTCGCCGCCTAACCAATCATCCAGCGGTGGATAAAGCACCTTGTTGGTCCCCAGATGGACGTTTTCTGGCTTTTAGTTCAAATCGCCGTGGCAATTTCGACATTTATCTACTTAGGTTGTCCGATCTATCAGTAAATCCTGTAACTGAGCATTNCGCAGATGATGAAGTNCCNGCTTGGTCNAGTGATGGTTCGAAGATTGCTTTTCAATCGTATCGNCAANATAACTGGGATATATATGTGGTAGAAGTNGAGTCAAAGCAGGAAAAGCGTTTGACAACTCAACGGCTGCCNGATATGTATCCGGTTTGGTCACCCAGTGGNCNNCAAATTGCTTATGCTTCTATGCGAAGNGACAACCTNAATTTTGATTTTGAGNTTTTTATTATGGATGCNGAGTCNGGNCAGTACAAANTNCAACTAACNGATAATGATACAGATGACGCTTGTCCTGACTGGTCAGAAGACTCTAGAACAATTGTTTTCCAACACGAAAAAAATGGGCGTTGGACGATTAAAAGTATTGAGGTAGAAAGCAGGCATCAGCACTTAATAGTTGATAATGATCATGGTTGGTCAATACAGCCTCGGTGGCAAAAAGGTCAGTTGAAACCCGTTGTACCGGTGGTACAACAAAGTCAATTACCCCAGTTATGGGGACAGATCAAAAAGGAGAATGAGTNAAATGAGTAATGTGCAAAGATCTATTNACCTACTAGGATTACTTTTAGTGATTGCTAGTTTAGCTCAGGCAGGAATCAAGGGAACTGGGATCGCACTCGAGGCCGAATTAGCTCAGAGAATAGAAGCGCCGATGAAGATTGATGATAGTGATAAAGGTAAGGGTGCATCAGGCGGAAAGTTCATTTGGATGGAAGGTGAACCGGCTGTCGGAGGTGGTGGTGAAGGTTGGGCCGAGTTTGATATTAACTTGTCCGAGAAAGGTGAATATGCTATTTGGGGACGTGTATTGGCTTGGGATGGTAATAGCGACTCCTTTTGGGTCACATGGAAACCAACTGATCCAGATGAAGATGCTCAGGAAACTCAAAACACAAAATTTCGATGGGCGGTGGATCAAGGCAACGAATGGCATTGGGATCGTATCAACGCNTGGCTAGATGGTGGCACCCCAGAGCGGACTTGGAATATAGATCAACTAGGAAAAACTACTCTTCGCATCGCAGTGAGGGAAGATGCTACTATGCTAGATGCTCTGTTTATTACTACTAATGTCGAAGCAAATGACCCGGCGGATGTCAATCTCAGATTGCCTACGGCCGCAGACCGCGAGCTACAGGTAACAGGATCAACAGCTGTCAATCCCAATTGGAAAATAGCTACTACTTGGGCTCACNTTAAGCGGCAATAGATGATTAATTCCTTGACTGGCGGGGGAGAAATTGGAGTAATCACCACTAGTGATTACTCCAGTTCGTTTTTTGTAAATTGACATTAAAAAGTGAGGAGACCTATCTTGAAAAAGAAATTGTTAATACTTGGACTACTATTTTGTANAGGCTTCATTGTTGAGGCAAAAGACATAGAGATTGCATTGGAAGCTGAATTGGCCCAGAGAATAGAAGAGCCAATGAAAATCGATGACAGTAATAAAGGTAAAGGTGCATCCAATGGTAAATTTATCTGGATGGAAGGCAAGCCTGCTGTTGGAGGAGGAGGTAAAGGATGGGCTGAATTTGATATTCCCATCCAAAAAAAGGGCAAGTACGCCATTTGGGGGCGCGTTCTGGCCTGGGATGGCAATAGTGACTCCTTTTGGGTTACATGGAAACCTGCTGATCCGGATGAAGATGCTCAAGCTACCCAAAACACAAAATTTCGATGGGCTGTCCAGCAAGGGCCTGAATGGCACTGGGATCGTGTTAATGCATGGTTGGACGGAGGTACACCGGAGCGAGAGTGGGATATCAAAACGGATGGAGAAACAGTTTTACGGATTGCAGTTCGAGAGGATGCAACCATGTTGGACGCCTTATTTATCACTAGCAATGTCAAGGCCAAAGATCCTGCAGGTGCCAATGTTCGTGAACCAACTAAGAAAGACCGAGAAATTCAGAAGAAGGGGTTTGGCGGATTAGCCGTAGACTCTAATGGAAAAATTGCAACTACTTGGTCTATTTTAAAGAATCAGTAATAGCGACAATTTACTTACTTCGGCGTTGCTCTTCTGTTCGTTGAGCNNCGCCGGTTTTTTATTACCAATAAATAAAAGAAGGTACACTTATAAATGGTACCAATTAAACTGATTAGATTTAGTGTAAGTATTTGACAATATAGAAAATAAACAAACAGAACCTGATAAAGAACAGANATCTTTCGATGATTTGCCGGATAACCAATACATACAATAACCAAGCTCTCGAATTTGCTGTTTCTTCCCTCACCTATCTGAACACTCATAGATAATCATCGAAGCAGAAGATTNCTTCATACTTCCAAATAATTTCTATCGAGACTTTGCAAGGTTCAGGTTTTATAACTAAGTGGGGATCAGCTGACGTTGCCCTNTTCAAATGCGCTGTTTTGGTCTCACCGCGGTACCAACATCATACGAGGTGTCCTGTTTTCTAATTACCTATTTCTGGCTTTGAATTTTTGGTGTGTCTCACAATAAATTTCCCTTCCGAAATCAATTTAGACTTCTGGCCAATAAATAATAAATCAGAAAACCAAACCAATATTTTAGATTATTATATGATGTAATCACCCCATCCATTTGATTGATAATTTAGTACAGATGAGTAAATATAAGACCGAGACAATATTGGGTTTAACAGAAAACTGAATTAGTCTACTCGAATTTAGGATCATTTGATGTTGTCAGTATCTAATCGTCTGCTTGTTACAAGTAATTACTAGTTTCGTAAATAGATCACAACCTTTCGTATTTAAATTTCAATCCTGTTCTATGATTTGTTTATTGAAGGAATTTTTATAAATGAATTATGATTAAAGCNCAAACATACAAATCTATCAGTTTATAACAAAAACCGGAAATAAAATTCACGAACTCACTTCCAGTCACCTCAATGTTTCAAAGTTCCCTGGGGAAGAAAACGGGCCATTGAGAATTGGTCCGACTTATACTGATATTAATTTTGGTCTAATTATCGTCAGCACCCAAACAACATTCTCCGTGGAGAATTGATTAACAACAGTGGAGAAATNATTAACTCCATAAAAGTTGAATATGGATATTGAGTTANCAGTATAGGGCGTTTGATTTTGGAAAAAAATTAAAGGTATTTCAGTCCTAATCTTGAAGGTCAGTTATTCCTGAGTATAGAAGAATTGATTTCTTCCATACTGACTCAGATAAGTTTCTTCGGAATCCATCAAATCTTTATCGAATGTCTTAGCTTTCTAAAACTGATGATCTTCCCAAATATCCTCCCGTATTGCAGATTATAAATCTTTGGTTCAATTTTTTGTGTGAATTAAATTAAGACGAGAAAATGATTTAAGTCGTATTAAAAATAAGAAAGTTGATTAGTTATTTTTACCGAAAGTANACCTTGGTCTTGAATTGCCTTGATATGAATTAGANCGAATAGGATAATTTAGATATGATCTACTGTCTTGAAGGNCAANGTTAAATTTCAATAAAGTTGGCTATCAGTTTACATCGGACTTTNTTAAATTCCTAATTTTTACTCAGCTTTCAGTATTTGCAAATTGAGGGTTTTTATATAATTTATCAAAATTGAGTTTTAACACAGACTGAATTCCCAAAGGTTACTTTAAATGTATAAAATCGAAAATACAGTGATTTGGGAAGAACGAGGCTAATGAAAAATTACTTACAGATCTTTTTGATTTTAATACTGCTATTTTTTCCTTTTTCTGGTTGTAAGGCATTATATCAAGCACAAATCGCTAGACAGAAAAAAAGAATGGAAAAACTAGTTTATCANGCTGATAATCTAAGACAGAAAAATGACACCAAATTACCATACCATACTTGGCAAGAAGAAAAAGTACATCAACTGGTAAATCAATATCGTCAGCAGGTGGGGCTTCGTGCATTATCGTTGAAGCACGAAATATCAGATGTCGCACGGCAGCATAGTCAAAATATGGCTGATAAAGTGGTTTCATTCGGGCACGAAGAATTTCAAAAAAGAACAGATGAAATCAAGACCAAAATCATGTTTAAGAGGACGTCTGAGAATGTAGCAATGAACAATGCCCCCCTAGCTGCTCAAGTAGCCGTTCGAGGCTGGATAAATAGTGAAGGCCACAAAAAAAACATGGAAGGTGATTACAATTTAACCGGAGTTGGCATAGCAAGATCCAGAGACGGTAGTTGGTACTTTACCCAAATCTTTGTCAGCACATATTAGTACAACATTTCCCGATATTCCCTAATTCTTACCTGTCTGATCATTTTTATTTTAAATTTTTATTTAAATCCCAATAGACAGTTACCATTTGAAACCATTTCAACTTTACAATAAGCGTATTACATTTCTGTACCATTAAACTTGCTGGTGTGTAATCGTTTATGATGTGTGTCTAGTACTGTATGTAATCCTCTCTTTTTTATTCATTGTCTGTCCAAGGTCATTCTTGGACCACTAAATTNATCCCCCTCCTCAAAGAAACCCGTTGGTCTTACATAAGGAAGTTGCATAGGCTTTTCTCCAGTATTAAAATCAAGCCTAAGGCGAGGTTTGACAATTTGTATTTTATTCTTACTCAAAAAGCGAATGATACATGGAAGGATATCTTCTAATTCTTCTTTTGATTCTTCATCTTTGTAAGAATATACAATATCTAGATGGATTGGATTTTTACTACTATCAACTTTCCATTTAGATTGATTCACTTTATCAATTTCTTTTTCATTGTCTAGAACTTGAAAAATAGAGACAGACGAGCCATCCTGATTGAAAATTAAAGTTTCGTTTTTACGATTATCTGACCACTCACCAATGAGTTTCTTTTCTATATGATCACTGCAAGACAATAGAAAAATAGATGCCAATAAAATTGCAGAGATTATTGGGTTTTTTGTACTTATTTTCATAAACACATGTTTTTTGGCAGTTGAATAGGAACTGAGCTAAAAAATGATAAGACAGTGAAAGTAAACATTACCACTGNGATGANGGGAACGAATCAAAATACCNACCAGAATGATGAGAATATAAACCNAAGTGTTCCATGAAATAATTCCCTAATTTTGTACCGCAAACTGTTGTCTTCTTTCCAACCCAACAAAAGGTCTTTTNGGTATATAAGGTCATAGATAAAATTTCTTATAATCCTGTCTCGAATATCCGAACCACATTATAAAACATCACACGAAACGAGAAGTGTCAGAATTGAGGTCATAATTATGCCCTCAATCCCTAGACTTTCGGATGGAAAAAACAAAGACAATTGGAATCATGTTTCAAAGAAAGAAATAAGTAAGGTCCTCTCCAAATAATTTTATTAGTAAACCCATGTTGTCATTTGTTGTAACCTTTGACTGTTTCCCAGCATCGAGCCAATAAGTAAATGACCAGAGATACAAAAGGTTAACAAATTGTACGTGGAAAAGCCGTACCATCCTGTGGCTTATAGCCTAGAATGCGGCAAGCATCTTCTACATCCTGCCAGCTCTTTTTGTGGCGTGATATACCTGGTACGATAGCCACGTTGACCTTCTCAACATCTACGCAGCGAGAAAATAGTTGTGCCATGTCGCGTGGGCTGATCTGATGAGATGGATTTTCCGGGTCCCAATCTCCTCCTTGGTCAAAGTTCGGGCTACCAAGTCGTACACTAATACATGATAAACCATGCTGGTCAGCGTAAACTCGGCCTAGGGCTTCGCCAAAACATTTGGTGGCACCGTATACATTCTGTGGAAAGATGGGCACATCCCAAGAAACGGATTTGGTCCCCTGATAACCCAGTACCGAATTTATACTACTGGCAAATACGATTCGATGGCAACCAGCACGTCTTGCGGCTTCAAAACCGTTGTAACCACCGATGATATTAAGATTTAACAAAGATTCATAAAAATCGGCTGTTGGGCTACGATCGGCTGCTAAGTGTACGAGGACATCCATACCTTGACATGCAGTAGTAAATGCTTCGAGATCGGTGATATCTAACTGTGTGAAATCTTCATGTACTTGAAGGTTTTCGACTCTTTGTATATCAGCTAGGCGTAGAGAGTAGCGATCGGCCCAGTACTGACGTAAAGTCGTACCGACTAAACCCGCGGCGCCGGTAATAATTACGTTTTTCTTTTTGGTCATATTCAGCTCCTTAACTTCTGTACAAACAGACAAAATATATGCAGAATTTTNGGACGAACTTCTTATAGATTGACTATCAATTTTTTTATTATCTAGAAGATTTAGTGTGCCACAATTTCTGTAGAAATTAGTTCAAAACCATACCAATCTGCTCTNTGCTTTAGACTAACTGACGATTAACTAACGATGGGTATGAATGAACANACATAGAGAATTTTTTTATCATTCCTCTTCCCATCATCTACTTTTTGTTCAAAAAGGTGCAACATTACTTCGGTAAATGATTAATAGCAGGACTGCATGAGAGCATTTACCGAAGTAATGTTGTTCTATTCAAACTGTACACGTCAAGCTAAAATCGCAGATGAGATGAATCTGAAATTGGCCATTTATTAATGAAATTAGGACGCTTAGANTAGGAGTAATATTAATTTTATTAATAAATGGCTATGTTATGATCTATTACCTGGTATTGAGTAGTTGTTCTTTTGGCCTAATTTTAGGCACAGCTACTTTACAGAATCCATAACAGGCTAAAATTCATTTCTTAATTCTTCAGCTAAATATTTTAGATAGATAGAGTCAATTACCTATATCTTCAAAAATCATTCTGTCTTTTTCTCATTGAACTGGAACTGGTAATAAGATTAAAGGTTCTGTCCCCCGTATGATTATATAAACAACGCACATTTAGCAAACAAGAGCTAAAATTATGAACCGTTCGTAAATTCAGATTACTTAGGCAGCTGATTACTTCGATAATGAATCTTACTTCGTTATTCCCCTTGTAGCAAAACTGGCTAGTACAGATATCATTTCGTAAGTAGTGACATCTCTCTCCTTCAATTAAAGTAGGTCGAATTTTACTATTTTGATTAAAGTAATTAATGCTTTTATGTGATTTCTTTTTTTACAGCNAGTATAGTTCAGATTTTAAGCATGATTTGGGTGTGTGGATGAACATAGCAGATATGTGAGAAATGAAAGAACATCTATGATCAAACAATATGACTTTTTTCGTCTGTCCAACCTGATTTGCCAGATTTTCGGCTGCGTCCAGATATTAGATAAATACAGATTTCTAACAGCCTTTTTTATATTCACTTTGCTATTTTTTGTGAGTGGATAGTTCATCAAACAGGAAATCAGTGAGAAAGACACTTCATGCAATAATCTGGAAGAAGTAGGGCACGTGTTTAATGAAAGAATATTAGATTTTTATGAGAAAAACCTGGGCCTATGTACTGAAGACAACGGTGGCATACTTATTTTCTATAAGCACAACAGAAAGGGGGTAACTCGAAAGATTGACATTTTTTTGAAGATAGAATAAAAAATTCCAGCTTATTTACCAGTTCTCAATCAACTTCAGGTAGGACCGAAATAGGCATGTAGTGAAAGCGAACATGAAGGGCTATCGCTGTGAAGCACAGTGTCATGGTTACTTTAGAAACCATAAAAACATATCTGGTTTGATAGTCACTAGTACAAGGCAAAAACTGAATATATCCAATATCCAGTTCGAGTAGGATTAAATTCTTCGATCTATTATTTTTACAGGCGTTATTTCACAGACGAATTCAAAAATTCCATTGCGTTGTCGTTGATATTGTACATTATTATCTACTTTTTTAGCTTTAACCTTTCTAGTGTGTGCAGACGTCGAAGATGGGTTGATTCGGCCGGATGCGGCTGGGTTGATTTCGTAAACTGGGCCAACCCCTTCATCTCTGGTATCAGAGGTGGACAACTCGTATCTTGGTATGACGCGTTGTAGCTTTATGGAACGGATGCTGCTAACCGGATTGACTTGATCGCGATCAAAGTCGTACATCGGATAGAAGTTGGTAGTAGGATACTCGCGGTTTGGGGGCCTTTTCTTTTTTCGCCTAACTTTTTTGGCTTTATGTAAAGCAGTCAATAGATTCCTCCGGTAATTCCGCTGGCACGGACAAAGAGAAAATAAGCGAGTTGTGAAAATNTTTTATCTGGAGCATTTTGTGTGTCATGCTTTCCAAGTTTGCTTATAGTTGGCAGTAAGATCTGTGCTAAGGGGTTGTTAACTGCCAAATTCTCCTAGAGACCCTCTAAATGTATAATTTAGATTTGGGAAATTNAAGTTAATTCGAGTTTNACTCAGACATTACTATTACCGTTTTTTCTTTTTAATTTCTACGTTCATCTCTTTCATAGTTTTCAGTAATATTCCCAACGCCAGCATTATTAAGAAAAGATTTAATAGCATAATGTTTTTTTCACTCTGAACTACCTAATCAAAAATCGTCTTGATCTGTTGCCTGAATCTTCTGTATTCAGAATTCGAATAGATTAATCTCTTTACTAGTACTAAAAACAATTTGGCATGCACAATCATACCATAAATGTAAAAGAGGGGGCTGAATTCACTGCTTTAGGCAAAAGAATCTTTCCCACGTAGCAAAATTCATGGTTTCTGACTTTGTTTATCGGTAAGAGGTCATAGATCTAAATAGTGTTAACAAGTTAACTTCACATTTTGTCAGTGTAATAAACGCCTTAATCGGACATTTATAGACAAGAGAAACTCAAGTAGCAATTAAAAAACATAAACAATTTTTTGCGCTATCCATAACTTAANTAAGTTGATTATTAAACAGAGAGTATGCTTGATCGGTGATAAAACNTGTCTAGTTATTATCCAGAAAATCAACCAGAGATTTTTCGCTGGATCTATTAATTTTTCTAAGGAAATTGGTATTCGGTAGGGGATCTAGTTACAGTGGTTGTCTGTGATAAATTTGAACAACCTAAGTAAATTGAGGAGTATTTATTAGATTGACATGCCTTACTCATTTAGAATCGTGGAATAGATTATTTGGGTTCAGTGATTGAAAATATTTTGATAAAACATCCACGTTCCGAACAAAATTTCGTGAGCTATAGAGGATGTATCAGGTAAAGTACCAGTAAAAACAAGTTAATAAGCTCTTTCTGTCTACTTGTACAATCGAGGTTAATATCAATTATTTTTCAAGTCGTGGGGGAAATTTTGATTTTCTTATCCAGGCAAAGACAACAATAATTGGTAAGTGGTAACGACTGAAATTGGAAGAAAATAAAATTAATCAATGTCTTTTTCCTTGATGAGACTTTCCGCTTGGTACTTATAAAGTTTCAGATTCTTTGTGGNGTNAATTATATCGTAATTTCCCTTCAGGTCGTGTTCCATTGGCTGAAATTCACCAAGTCTCCATGTNACAACATAGTCTATTTTCTTTGGTCTCTTTTCTTTCCAATTCACAGGGAAATAGTTATATTTAGCTTCATAGTTCACTAAGTCAACACAACCATTTTCCAAACAATAATAACTGGTAATTTGGGTGAAGGGTTCAACAAATTCTTCATGAGTGATAGTTGGTACATTATCAACATTAGGGGATCGATCTCCAAAGAGTCCCAAAACAGACTTGTTTTTCTGTACCAGTTTGGTTGCTGAAGTAAATTCTTTCATCATATTGTTCAATGGGTAATAGTAATAGCAACTGATGGCTAAATGCGCGAGTGCAAAAATCACCATGAGAGCAATTAAGATACGTCTAATATATTTATGGAAATCTTGATGAAGAAAAGGCAAAAGTACAGGAAAAATAAACAAGTTTATTCGGTCATTGATCCAACCACCAGACATCATGCCTGATGGCATAATGAAGTAGATTACAGTAAATATAATAAAAACTGGTAGAAAAAGATTCACCTCACTGAAAATTTCCATTTGACGAATTCGGATGTATANAGTATATGTCAGTAAAGTTCCCAACATGAACAACATCAAGCGAGTAATAATCAGGTGAGAATCTGTAAAGTACACTAGGGATTTAGTATTCAGAAGATAACTCCAACGGTGGTGGCTGGTAATGCGTTCCCATATTTGGATTAAACTAAAATTTGGATCNGATTCCGTGCTACCGTTCGACAGTAGATAGTTAGCCATGATAAAAAGAAGTGGTAGCATATAGAAGAAAAATTCAATCACACGTAGTGGCTTTTTATGAAAAGATATAATGTATATTAAGATCAAGGACAGAATGAGAAGTCCATAGGACAAAATATGGCAAAAGTAAGTTGCTAGACACAACATGTTCAAGATTCCAATTTTTCTGAGGGACATTTCTGATTTATGCTTCACAAAATAGCCTAATGCCCAAAAGAATAGAGAAACAGACATAGAAAAGCTATAGAATCCCATGTGCAGTAAATAGTGGTAGCTAAATAAAAATCCTAGAAAACCATACATGTCTTTTCCTTTTTGAACAGCATTAAGAAAATAGAAAAGAGATAATGGAAAAGAAANAACAATCAAGCTTAGCAAGATTTTTTCTGCGAACAAAGGAGAAACCACATACATACATAACGCCAAAAACGCGTGTGTGAACCAATTGGGGAAAAGAGTGAGGTTTAATTGGTAGTACTGCCT
The DNA here is from genome assembly GCA_002729015.1 of Candidatus Poribacteria bacterium. The sequence continues at coordinate 13,800 of PBVO01000126.1, read as the reverse complement.
CATGAGTTTTCCTTCTTCGAAATTATGAAAAGATTTCAAAACGTAGGCATTATAGATGTGGGCTGGTCCATCCTGAGAAGGAAAATATGTGAAGAGCCAAATAGGCAATATATGAAGAATAAGAAGGGCAAAAATCAGAATTGTTTTGTAATACTTCCTGAAATCTGTTTCCTCTCGTATTAGATGAATAAAATCGAATTTCATTAAAAATAATTTTGACATATTTTTTGATTATTGGTGTCTAGTTTTGTTCAAGTCTTTTAACAAATAAATCAAACATAGATCAAATTAAACAAATTATGTGTTAAGAACAAGCTGTCTCAATTCTCNAGAAACAAGTAGAAGCATGCAATAATAGTGTCGCAACCTACCGAANNGATCAGAGACTGATCCTTTCCACATAGCATTTTCAGACTTTTTGCAGGATTAGTCGGGAACCAACTACTGAATGCAAGTATCCTACTTAATAACAATATCGTTTTTCTGGANTGTTGGATAAATCTTAAATAAAAAGAGCACTAGCTAGATTGATCAACGACAGACTCCACAGCCCTCAATCATTTGTTTAGATTTATCGGGAACCAGTTTATTAGTCGGATCGTTACCATTATTAGAATTAATCGTAANAAGATAAAGGTAAAGATCAACCANCCTATGAGCTGGCTATAGATTATGATAGTTAATGTTTAGGTGGTTCTTTGGTAGCCCCAACAGTATTTCTCCACTCGATCAGGCGTGCCTGTAATGATTTTGCTAAAATTGGGTGCGTTTCAGCAAGATTATTTTTTTCGCTAATATCCTTGGTCAAATTATATAGTTCGACTTTTTTGGTGTCGAATGATTCTATGAGTTTCCAGTCGCCTGATAGTATTGCTCCTCCTGAAATTCCACCGAGAAAATGTGGTTTTTCTAAGGGGTAATGCCAATAAATCTCATCACGACTTAACCTAGATGTTGGATTTATCCAATTTCTCAATATCGATATTCCATCAAGCCTATGCTTCTTTGAAGGTGAAATCTCAGCGACTTCCAACAATGTTGGATAGAAATCGATATTAACTGTCGGTTGGCTGGATACCTTCCCACTAGGAATTTTTCCGATCCATCGTACAATTAGTGGTACACGGATTCCTCCCTCGTAAAGTTGACTTTTCCCGCCACGTAATGGAGCGTTGGAAGTAATATTAGTTTCGCCACCGTTGTCACTAGAGAAAATNATGATAGTATCCTGGTCCAATCCTAATTCTCTTAGTTTTTTCATAATTAATCCGACTCCGTCATCAATACTTTCAAGCATAGCTGCTAGGTGTGGATTATAATCCCCGGCCCAATGGTTATCTGTATCACCATTAAGCATCGCGTCTTGACAAAGATAGCAAACTTCTCGAGTGCTTTTTCCTGGCGGATGTTTCCTACGGTACTTATTGACTAGTTCTGGTCGACCATTTAGGATGGTATGAGGTGCGTAGTGACTCAGGTAGAGAAAAAATGGTTGATCTTGGTTACGTTCAATAAAACCAATGGCTTCATGGTTCAGCCGATCAGTTAGATATTCAGTCTGGCCTAGTTTGTTTTTTGGAAGGTCTATCCAACGGATTGGCTGGTTACGAAAAACATACGGCCAGAAATTAGCTCCATTTCCCACACTCTTTAATTCACTGCCTGTATTCCAAGTAAATCCGTGGTCAGTTGGGAGTAGCTCGTTTCGTGCTCCATGATATTCGTATCCGGAGAGGTGCCACTTGCCGATCATACCAGTTTGATACTGATTCTGGCTGAGTATTTCGGGAANCGTAATGTGTTGGGTGGATAACCCATTTTCAGAATCAGGCCGAAGATAATCGAGTATGCCAACGCGGGCAGGATATTGACCGGTGAGAAGTGCCGCACGATATGGAGAACAAACTGGTGCGGCTGCATACGCCTGAGTAAAGCGTAGTCCCTCCCTAGCCAGTTGGTCGAGATATGGTGTTTCGTTGAAACGGTTACCATAAGAGCCTAACTCGGACCAGCCGAGATCATCCGCAAGAATAAAGATTATATTCGGTGGCTTAGATGCAATAGAGGTTTTCAAGACAGCCAATAACATAACCATATATAAGAATAACAATCTCAAAAACGTCATGACTGGATGATACACCTATGATTTTTGGCAAATTAGATTGACGAATGTGTTTGAGATCGTTTCCTGATTCTCTGTGAACATATCAACCGATCTCCACTAGCTAAAACGGATTACCATTACTCATTTATTCTCATTCCGTAGAATTTGTAACCTAAAGTCAACTAATAGAAAAACAAGACAACAGAATTAAAACCATAGTATATTTAATAGGGTAAAAGAAGATTAGAGGAAAATATTACACTCAGGGTCATNAGAACAGTCAACTTTTTTCCAAAGAGTTTCTGTACTAACCCAACGAATAGCACCCAATAATTCATAGTTTACTAGAAACAGGTCAGTCANGAGTTTGCTTCGTGTGGGAGTGAAATCAAAATTCTNGATTGTTGATACTCTTTTGATATTCATGCTCCATCCCAACTATTTGCACAATTTTTTATAAACCCCTGAATCAGCATATTATTTACAGNTCGAATTCATTTTTCGACTAGTTTAACTAATTTTTCAATTTTCGGTTTTTGCTTTATCCATCCCTAGAACAGCCGAAAGAATGAGATGGGTTGCGTTGCCAACAATTGAATGTTTCAGATATCAATACTTATCCGAATTAGTTTCTAATTCTCTTATCGATAGTATCAACCGTNCTGTTATTTCTTGTTGCAGGATTAGTCTGATTTAAATACTCTTCTATATTTGTATAACCGTCTACGTCTAAGTCTTCGTTACTCCGAAATGACAGGTCTTTTTTAGGATTAAATCTGAGTTCCCATTCGTCTGGCATTCCGTCAGAATCTTCATCTAATTGATGTGGAGTGGATCGGAGTTTTGGCCACCCCCCCACATCACTTTGGCTCGAAATGATGCCATCACCAAAGGTTGTTTGTCCGCTTCGTACTTCACGTATGATGCGCAAATCGTGGGAATCTCGGCGGGGTCTTATTGCCCCGACTTTCAGAAGTACATCATCAAATGCTTTGTTAGCCGGTTGTGTAAAAACATATGAAAAAGGGGATGGCTCGTTTATCAAGACAGACTCTATCGATACATTCGCATCATCAATAGACACTAAGCCCTTTTCTTTTCTGACACCTGACATATTTTCCAAAATATTACCTATTACGTACCATCTACCAAAAGNACCATCTTGTAAAGACTGAATCTTTATGATTTTTGATGTTTTTCTAGACGCAGGACCAGATTTGTAGAAATTGTTTACAACATTGATACTATGGGGTCGTCCATCTAATACACGATACTCCCAGTTAAAAATAACATTGTTTCGAAAATCAAGATGGATAGTTGGATCTNTCAGATCTCCACCAGCAATACTGGGATTACGCCCTGCATGGTTTGCTAATAGATTGTGGTGGTAAGAAGTATTTACCCCACCCAGTGATGCTGCAAACCCATGGCCACTCCTTAACTTAGAATTATGCAAAGACTCTGAAATTAGACACCATTGGATGGTAAGATTTCTGGATCCGTGATACGTGTTAACACCTTCATCTAGTGTCCAACTGACTGAGCAATGGTCAATGATGACATCCTCTGCGTTTCGAACTTCAATACCATCGAACTTTTTCCCAGCTTCATCTCCAATACGAACGCGAATATATCGAACNATGACATGATTTGCAGAAACAAGCAACGGATAATCTCTCAAACAGATCCCATCGCCCGGTGCTGTTTGTCCGGCGATAGTAATATATGAATGAGTAATACGCAATTTTGATAATAATTTGATTGTTCCTGAGACTTTGAAAATAATGATTCTGGGAAAATTTGCTTCCACTGCAGTCCGAAGACTACCTTGTCCACTGTCGCTGAGATTAGTAACAAATAAGACTTTACCACCACGTCCTCCGAGTGCAAATCGACCGTATCCTTCAGCACTTGGGAAAGCCAATTGTTGAGCTTGAGACATATTCGAGAGAAAAAACATAACAAAGATCAAAGACCAGATTAAACTTTTTGGAAATAACCAACTAAATTTGAAAATGTAGATGATCGGCCTCCTCTTTTTCAATTACTTTTGATATTGGTCTTATAAATTTTTCTCAAAAGTCTAGCCAGTATACATTTCTTCTAGTCTGGATCTTTGTATCTTAGCCTTCAGCTGACAGATCTCACAGTACAGGTTTACTAAATTATTTAGGTGAAAATCAACCAGTTGTCGANAAACGACCGGTATTGGATTCGTCGTAATATTTGTTAATTTGCGGTACTTCTGTCATACCATGCCAAACGCCTCGAAATAGTGTTTGTCGTTTAGGTGNGAGCGACTGAATCACTTCTGAAGGTGGACAACCTTTACCCCATTTGGCATTCACTGTGTTGTAGCAGGTGAACAATGAAAGACGATCGNGATCCGNATTGGTCCACCTAGTACCAGTATGACATAAAGCTTCGGTGAAAATAACAGCTGACCCTGCGGGGCAGGCATAGGTCTCCCATAGAGAACTTTCACGATTGCTCAAGCTTTCCGGTCTCGGGAAAGCTGCCTTATGACTACCAGACAAAAAAGAGTGTGCCACCATCTCCCAATTCCACTTCATTCAGTTCCCATACCACCCGGATCAAACCGGCATGAATCTGTCCTTTTTGCATTTGATATATGTGTGAATTACCACTGAAATTGAAAAGCCCACCACCACCATGTGGATTAAAATTATCGTGACCGGCCTTACGGTGACTAGTATAAGTATGATCAAATCGAAACCCATAGCAATCTTCAGAAGCTAATGCTTGATGAGAAATGATCTCATTCAGAATGCCTACGACCACTGGATGGTCAAGCAGAATCTGAGAATCACCACCGTGGTTATCTCTTTCCTCCGGTGGTAGAGAGTCTCTTTGATATAAAAAATCCATTTGGTGCTGTCTTACTCGATCAACTGTTTTAGAATCTAGTAATCCGGGTAAAGTAATCCAGCCTTTCAAATCAAAGAGATACTTTTGCTCTTCACTCATGGGTACAACGGGTTGGTCATCACCGTTTGTCGTCGGTAGAAATTGTCTTTGCATCAGTTACTCACTGCATAAAAATAATTAAAGCAACAACCCATTATATTACATCCCCCAGATTTCANACAAAACATAAAACAGGTTTTTTATACGAACGTACCAGAAGCTGATCAGATAGAACCAGTCTAATTCAACTCTTGGAATATAAGAACAGCTACTTACGAAACAAATAGAAAAATACGTCAACAAATTCTAACCCAAGCTGAAGTAATAGCAGAGACAAAATTCGACTCCTGACATGTTGGTTCAGTCAATAGCTAGACATTTTACCTATCTGTTTGTTCAATATTAGTTAGATACGATTCTCTTTGCTTGCCACGTTTCCCAACTCTCAACAGANTCAGGTCTCTGCTGGCTCTGTGCGATAAAACCAGGCCATTTGTGATGAAGCCATTCTAGNGGACTACCAGTCGGACTATAGCGTAAGTCAATACTCCACCTAATCTCATCACTTATGTTGGCTAGAGATCGATGAAAAGTGAGGTTGCCAAACACACAGACATCACCAACTTTNATTTTAATGTTTTTTACATCTGCCCAGCTTTCAACATCCTCCATAGGTACTTGTCGGCCGTTTTCATCTCTATGGGCCGGTCGCAACCCACGTTTATGGCTACCGGGAATTATTTGTAGACAACCGTTTTTCTCATCGACATCCACCATAGGTATCCATACTGTCAAAATCTGGCTACGTTCTGATAGAACCACGGACTGATCTGGGTTAGCGTTACCATTATAGTAGATACTATCTTGGTGCCATGGAAACACAGAATCGTCCCCGGTCGGCATTTTAAAACGAAGCCAGTAATCGCCATTGGCGGTAATTTCAGGTCCTAAGAGTGAAGCCACAATGTCTAGGATTGCAGAATGAGTGATAAGTTGATAAATCTCGTGGCTGAAAACCTGCTGATTCCAATTCCAGTGCAAAAGTGGGCCGGTTTGAGATTGGCGGGAAATTTGCGTTAGTCGCTTGTAAAAGGACAGGTTTTTATGCAGATCCGATATTTGACCTTGATCNTATAATGANTTGGCATATTTGTCGATAGCGGACATCGTGACTGATCGAAGTGGATCAAAAACTTGAGCATTGAGTACTTGCCGAATCAATAGATAGCCTTGAGCTTCGAATGCTTGGCGTTGTTGAATAGATAACAAACTATGCATAAAATCCCTCTTGGAATCAATTTATCCTTTTTTGTTATTATAAGGTAGAAAATTTTCTTGTCAAAATCGTCATGGGATTATATGGTGACATAAAATGATTAAGCAGGNAAATAGAGTGGACACAAAAAATTGCCCAACTAGTACAGAAGATATTGAATTTTACAGGGAAAATGGTTTTATACAATATCCGAATTTCTTCACCAAGGANGAGATAAAAGATCTTGGTGATGCGATTGATGATGCTATCACCTGTAAACGTGATCGGATCCTAGGAGCGGAAAATGGTGGGCGTGGTTCTGAAGATTACGAGAGAGTCTTTAATCAAATGGTAAACTTGTGGTGTGATTACCCTTCGGTAAAACCTTATTCATTCCATGAACGTTTAGCTGAGTCNGCACGACGTCTTTCGGAAGGTTCACACGTTCGGATTTATCATGATCATGCGATGATAAAGCCTGCTGGTGAAATCAGTAAGGAAACCAACTGGCATCAAGATTCTCCTTATTGGCCGATGGAACCGATTGGGTCTCTTTCTGCTTGGGTCGCAATTGACGATGTGACAACAGAAAATGGTTGCCTACACTTTATTCCCAAATCCCACAAATTCGGTAAACTAGAACCCATTGCTTTAGGCAAAGAAGGTGAGAGTGTCATCAAAAAGATGGAAGAAAAAGAGTTCGAGATAGCGGATTCAGTATCAATGGAAATGCCAGCGGGTGGAGTTACATTTCATCACGGATGTACGTTTCATTACGCTGGCGCAAACAAATCGAATCAGCCACGTCGTGCCTTTGCTATTATCTATATTCCTGATTATGTCTTTTTCACAGGCCGAGGTGATGCGGCAGGCGCGGCTGATGAGATGGTTGCTGGCGGACCATGGNACCACCCTATACACCCAATTTTGGCGGGCAACTAGCTAAAAAATCTNTGGGCTCTTACAATGACAGTGAATTTCAAAAAATTGTAGATCTCCAACGTGCGAGAACCCCACAACAGAGAATTAAAACGTCTAATAACTCTCATTATTTATCAAGCTTAACCGCAGCCTTAAGACTTTTTATCTAACTTGATAGAAAATTTGATATCGTAGAGCTTTTCACAAGCAAAACGCACCCATCTAACAACCCGCTCAGAGCATTGTCCTGCGGCAGTTATTAGATAGGTGCGTTAAAAAAATGAGAAAAGGGACAGAATTACTAAAAACTTAGAAACTAATAGGTTCGTGTCTTATCAAATTTGTTGAATCAGTAATTGCAACCGCATGATGTAACATCAATGTCACAAGATGGTGCTTTCTCAGTACTTTTAATTGCTGCAAAAGCAGAACCGATAACTAAAATTGCTGTTGCAATCAGTAAAATTCCTTTCTTTAACATTACTTTTTCCTCTCAGAGAATATTAGATCAGATTGGCACACGGGCGTCTACACTTGCGTCAGCCAAATAATAACTCAAAACTGTTAACCATAACCGGAATTTTGTCCGTAGAAGTGGCGGTCTCTTTCGGTAATGGTTGCCATTTGCTTATACGTTATAACATAGCATTTGGGTGTATGACAAACCATATTGTATTGTCTTGCTTGTCAAGGAAGATTTTTATATGCCTTGGCTACGTAGAGTTGAGAGTATTTTTAGGAAAATTGCATAGTTACTTTACAAAGTTACTAGTACGACATAAAATTTAAGGCCTTCCGAAATATAAAATAAAACTATGGTCAGATTAAATCTTTGGAGATATTAATGAATCTGGATAAAAAAATATGTGCGATTCTTGCTTCTGATATCGTTGGTTTTTCATCCATGATGGAATTAGATGAAGACGGAACAATACGAAAAATAAAGGAGTTACGAATCAGCATTGATCAGCTTGTTGAGCAACATCAAGGACGTGTTTTTCACACTGCAGGTGATAGCATCTTGGTCGATTTCGTTAGCCCTGCGCAAGCTGTCGAGTGTGCTGTTGAATGGCAAAAGCTGATAGAAGAAAAAAATCTTCAAGACCCTGCGTTTAATTTAGTCTATCGGATTGGTGTTAATGTAGGGGAGGTGATTGTTGAGCAAGATAACCTTTTAGGAGATACCGTCAATTTAGCTGCTCGAATTGAACAGTCGTGTGATCCGGGTAATGTTTTAATTTCAAGACAAGTATTTGATATGGTTCACCGGAAATTACGATACAGTTTTGAGCAAAGAGGTCAGATTTCAGCCAAAAATATTTCTCAAGAGATTCCAGTATTTGTTATCTCGGAATATAAAGGGAGTGACCGTTTTACCGTTCGAAGCCAAGACCTTGAATCCATTCCTAAAAAAGATTTGATCAAAAATAGTGTGTTGGTACTACCACTAAAAAACTCAAGTAGCGATGAAGAATTAGACTATATATGTGAAGGTCTCTGCGAAGAGATTATTAGCGAACTATCCTTGTTTAAAGGAATAAAGGTTTTGTCCAGAAATGCTAGTTTTGCATACATAGATTCAGATGTATCTCCTGATAATTATGCAAAGAATATCGGAGCAAATTATGTTTTATCCGGAAGCATTCGGAAACTGGGTTCGCGTTTGAGAATCAACATTGAATTGTCCAGTTCTGAAGACAATGTGAGTATTTGGAATGATAGACAGACATGTACTTTCGAGGAGATTTTTGATATTGAAGAAGTAATTGTAAAATCAACCTCAAATGCCATAGTTGGATCTGTTCAGGCAGATGAAACTGAGAAATTGAAGAGCAAAAACCTTGTTGATTTTACAGCTCATGACTATGTTTTAAAAGGGCTTCACTACCATCGAATGAGTGGAACATGCCAGGAAAATGCAGAACAAGCATTTACTTTTTTTCAGAAAGCTGTTGAGGTAGACCCTAAATATGCTCGGGCACATGCATGGAGTACCTGTAGTTTATCAAATCTATCAGATTGGCCTTCATCTCCACTGCTCGTTGAAAATTGGATGGATAAAGCTTACTATCATATCAATCAAGCTATCCAACTTGACCCAAATGATGCGGAAGCTAACAGGATAATGGGGTATATGAAACTTGTTTATGAAGCGGATTTCGAAAGTGCAGAATCTCACTTTCGAAAATCTCATCAAATGAGTCCCAGCGATGTCCATCTGACTTTGAACCTCTCTATGTTCTGCATTTACTCATCAAATTTGGCTTCAGCTAAAGAGCTAATCGAAGAGGTTAAAGTGTTAAACCCATATGGTTCAGACCAGCAATTTTACTTAGAAGGGTTAATTGAGTTTTTGGAAGACAACCATGTTAGTGTAATTTCACTTTTAAGCAAAATTCTAAATCCCGACTTGATGACGATGTTTCTTTTAACTGGAGCTTTTTTCAAAATAAATAATCAAGAAGAACTAAAAAAGAATCTTGCTAAGTTATTGAAGAAACATCGTCCAGAGTCGATCTTAGAAGAACTGTCCAGCCTACCATTTAAAGATGAAGAAAAAAACAAGGAATTCAAAAAAATATTTGGGCAGATCCATTCTGTGATAACATAATCGAGTTGTTACCTGCTTCATCACACCAAGTAAGTCTTTGTTTGAAAAAGCCTTTCTTAACTGATTATTATCTTTTCCAAATCAGAAAATATTGAAGACATCAAAAACGGTAGATAAGTAGCAATGAAGAACATGGGTTTACCACTGGATAGCTTATGTATTAAACTCAATAAAAGTCAACAAGCGTATCACTTGAAATCTAAACCCAAATGTCATTCGGTAGATTGTCTGCACCGTTTTTTTGCTACGTGGGTCAACACGTTAGAGTAGATCAATGTTGCGATCAAATCGGTAAGGCAGTGATAATAAACTGAAAAATAAACAGGTGAGTAAATGTATGGAAAGCCCAATTCTGCCAGGTAACGCTTTTAGTGTTGAGAAACAAAAACAAATTACCGACCAATTTTTTAATAATGGATTCGTTCATATCCCAAATGTACTTTCCCAATCTGAGGTAGTAGCATTGCGAGATCGAACTGACCAATTACTAGATGATCCGGTAATACAGCAACGTTATAACCCTAATTTAGCTGACCCCAGATACGTCCAATTAGCAAGACATAAAAAGACTAATCAGGAACTACCATTTATTTTGCGAAATACCATTGAATTAGACCAAATGTTTCGTGACATTCTACTACGAGAACCCATCTTTGGCTTAGCTCAGAGGATAGTCGGTGAAGATTGTAAATTTTGTGGGCAGAATGTTTTGCGTAACCAGCCTGGCCTCTCGATCGATAATTGGCATGTTGATGGAAGTGTTCATTTTCCGGTAGCTGACGGGATGAGACATCATGACAAACGTCTACGAATGCCAGTAATGTGGTTCACTGTCCAGATGGCACTGAGCGACATTGATTTGATAGAACATGGGCCGACCCAATATGTGCCCCAGAGTCATTATTCTGGACGTCATCCGGAAAATCAGGATAATCCTAATTTTGAGGATAATGAACCAATCTCAATTTTCTGTCGTGCTGGAGATATATACTTACAAGATCCGCAATGTTGGCATCGGGGGGCTCCAAACAACTCAAATCGAACCCGTTATGTTCTACAATCACAGTACGCAGCCAACTGGGCCTATTGGCGATTTAGTTTGTGTAACAGCGTGCCAGTACCCGATGATGCTCTAAAATCAGCCAGTAGCTTACTGTTAAAACTGTTGGGAAAAGGTTCCTGATTACCAATTGATAAAAATTGGAAAATAATAAGTGCAAAGATATATAAAATAGAGATCTGATAGTAATTTTTACGTCAATCGAATCGATGTGGAAATTATTCCGTTGATGGGTAAGGTTATTAAGTAAAAGTTTACGACTCCAAGTCTAATTTTCCATAATTTAGAAAATAAAATTGGTTATCTTCACTAAAAAAGATAGGGACCATAAGCGCCGTTTCGAATCTGAAGTTGAAAAATACCGACTGATCGAACGTAGAAAAATAGCCATCTAGACCAAATTTGTGAGTTAAGCTATTAGAAAAAAGTAACTCTGTTAGTGATATTTACCAAAAGAAGTGTCTAGGATATTTCTCGTTTATGTGATCTTATTCTTTGTCTTCCCTAAAAACGAATGGGGCCTCGGCCAGAAAATCCGAACTGGTAATTGTCGGACACCAATACCGCTCAATGTGATCGACTATTAAGTCTGTACCTCGAAAATGGCTGACAAAAGGTCGTTGTTTGGGATTGTACATGGTATCTGTTAGATCGCGCATAAGTAATACATTTTGGCCTTGATAAACCATTTGACGAATGGAGAACGGGCGCCCTAAAACACACATGTTAGTATGAACACCCATTACAATTACGTTAGTAATTCCCTTTTGGCTCATTAAGTAGTATGCTTCGGCACTATCGGTAATTGCATCTTGATCATGGATTTCAATATCTTCGATCTGCTGAAGGTTCATTTGATTTTTGTTAGCGTCGCACTTAGGTTGGCAGTCACATCCACCGTCAGAGTCATCAATTGGTAATTCAGGCTCACGCTCCCGGTCTAGATTACACCAGTCTTGAAGTCTAATTTTTGTAGAAACAGCAGGCGCCTGTTTTGCTAGCTTTCGCATGGGTGTATTCGCATAAAATTCTAACCCACCACTGGGGCAATGAATGATCAGGGCGCCTTTATTTCGCGCTATTTGGATCACTCTGTTCATATGAGGTGCCATTTCCATGACACGCAGAGTAGCACTATCACACCAATGCTTACTCCACATATCACAGACGACAATTGCTGTTTTTTTTGCATCCCATTCAATTTTTTCTCTTTTAGTTATAAATCGAAGAGGATCATCTGGTTTTACAATTTGCCTTTGTGTGTTCAAAGTGAGTTGATCTGCTGAAATTGATGCCGCTGCAACTATAGCAATTGTACCGATAATAAAATTGACTGGTTTCAATTGGTTACTCCCATAATTTATGGATTGAGAATTCAGTTCGAGCAAGGATAAAATAATGCCGAACTTAACTTTACATAGGAGTCAATCCTAACACTGATTTAACAATTCACAAGGGAAAAGAATTACGATTGATTTGAGCCTAATGAGGAACATATATAAGATATTAACATTGATGACTTATACTGACTGTAATATTCACAACATAAATTTGCTATTTAGATGGATTCTTCTACTGTAATCGTTATTTTCATTTCAACAGTCGTTATTCAAATATCTCCTTTCACAGATAATCTTCCTCGTAGCAAAATAGGCAACAAGATATGTTGAACTTTCCAATACCAATCGTTGATAAACAAGCACTGGAAGAACTGATTGCCAGCCGAAGAGCATTGTCTACAGTGGCTTTAGCTCAAGAACTTGATTTCTTTTCTACTTTTGCTAACGGTACTTTCACGATCAATCAGGTTGCGGATCGGTTAAATTTATCTTCTCGGGCTGCAGAGGCTATGGTTGCTGTAATTGCAGCATCAGGTTTCTTATCGACTGAACCCGATCTACATTTTCGTCTGACTGATCTGACTCGGACTTATTTGTTACCGGAAAGTGTTTTTTACCAAGGCCTAGTAGTACCAAAAACTGATACTCTGCTTTGCCAGTTAAGAGAAGCTTTTCTTCAAACTGATGATGAGCCTCTAGAACCGTTTGCGGTCGAAATGGCTAATTTACCATTAGTACAAGTCGAAAATTTCATCGATCGAATGCACAAGATGACACTTCCTACAGGTAGTAAGTTAGCACAACAACCTATCTTTGCCCGAATAGAAAATTTACTAGATGTAGGTGGAGGTTCTGGCTCTCTTAGTCTTGCCATTGCCAGTTTTAACCCAAAAATTCACTGTACTATTCTTGATTTGTCCTCAGTTTGCGAAATTGCAGATCGAAATATTCGGCAATATAACTTATCAAACCAAATTGATACGATAGCGACCGATATATTTAGAGATCGATGGCCACCCAATGTTGATGGTATTCTGTTTGGTAATATTTTTCATGATTGGGATTTGGATACATGTTATCAATTGGCAAAAAAGAGTTTTGACGCACTCAGACCAGGTGGTTGGGTTTGCCTACACGAGATGCTATTGAACGAATCTAAAGATGGACCATTAGTCACAGCTTGTATGTCTATTGCTATGATTTTGCATGAGCGAGGTAAGCAGTATACTTCGACAGAACTTTCAAGCATATTGACAGCAGTTGGTTTCAGCGATTTTAAAGTTACGTCGGTATTTGGATACTATTCCTTGGTAACAGCTAGAAAGCCGTAACCAAGATGACACAGCTTTTTCAGCCTAAGATATATTTCATCTTAACTCAACATTTCCTATCTATATCTGGGTGTCTTCATATGCTTACCCACTATAACTTATTGATGGTTTTGTGTTCTTATTCCGGGGCACGATCTTAATGATGATATCGTGGCCATATTTACTCGCCTGCTACTTCTACCTGCCTTAAACACAACCTTCTATTGAGCGGCCAGAAACTAGGCTATATGATGGCATTTTGCTTGTCCCC